>JAHJPX010000005.1 GCA_018819515.1 Gammaproteobacteria bacterium | reverse complement strand
TCCAGTCGCGACGTCGCATGACCGTAGTCAGGCCGTCGTGGAAGCCTTTTCTCTCTCGGGGAATCGCTGCCTGCGTTGGCGCAGGTCTGGGGTGAGCGGAAAGATATCGGCGGGCGGACGACTTGCCAATATGGCGAACGATATATCCACCCCTTCTCGCGCCCCCACCACCCCGGCGCGGACGGGGGCAATGCTAAACTCCCGGCTCCCGCAATTCCGGAGAAATCGATGAGCAAACCGGTCAAAGCCATGGAAGGTTTCATCTTCTGGAGCCGCTGGCTGCAAGCCCCGTTGTACCTTGGCCTGATCGCCGCGCAGGGGGTCTACGTCTACCAGTTCATGCACGAGCTGCTGCTGCTCATCACCCGCGCCGGACACGTCGGCGAGGTCGAGGTCATGCTGATCGTGCTGGGCCTGATCGACGTGGTCATGATCGCCAACCTGCTGGTCATGGTCATTATCGGCGGCTACGAGACTTTCGTCTCCAAACTCGACCTGGAAGGAAACCCGGACCAGCCGGAATGGCTTTCGCACGTCAACGCCGGGGTGCTCAAGGTCAAGCTGGCCACCGCGCTGATCGGTATATCGTCGATCCACCTGCTGAAAACCTTCATCAACGCGGGGCAACTGGAAGACCGGGTCATCATCGCCCAGGTCGGCATCCACCTGGCCTTCCTGGTGTCGGCGATGGCGATCGCCTGGACCGACAAGGTCATGACCGGCACGCTGCTGATGAGCAAGCACGCGCCCCACTGACCGCCACGATCGAGGGAAAGCCATGACCGCCATCAAGCAGGAAGACCTGATCGCGTCGATCGCCGATGCCTTCCAGTACATCAGCTACTACCATCCGCTGGACTACATCGCCGCCCTCGGCGAAGCGTACGAACGGGAAGAGAACCCGGCGGCGAAGGACGCCATCGCGCAGATTCTGACCAACTCGCGCATGAGCGCGGAAGGCCACCGGCCGATCTGCCAGGATACGGGCATCGCGCTGGTCTTCATCAAGGTGGGCATGAACGTGCGCTGGGACGCGACCATGAGCGTGCAGGAGATGATCGACGAAGGCGTGCGCCGCGCCTACGCCCTGCCGGACAACAAGCTGCGCGCTTCGGTGCTGGCCGATCCGGCCGGAAAGCGCACCAACACGAAGGACAACACGCCGGCGGTGGTGCACTACGAAGTCGTGCCCGGCGACAGGGTCGAAATCATCTGCGCCGCCAAGGGCGGCGGCTCGGAAGCCAAGGCCAAGTTCGCCATGCTCAATCCTTCCGACGACCTGGTCGAATGGGTGCTGAAGACGGTGCCGACCATGGGCGCCGGCTGGTGCCCGCCGGGCATCATCGGCATCGGCATCGGCGGCACGCCGGAAAAGGCCATGCTGATGGCCAAGGAATCCCTCATGGCGCCGGTCGACATCCAGGATCTGAAAGCGCGCGGCGCAACAAGTCGCGCCGAGGAACTGCGCCTGGAACTGTACGAAAAGATCAACGCGCTCGGCATCGGCGCGCAGGGCCTGGGCGGCCTGACCACAGTAGTCGACGTCAAGGTGCTCGACTACCCGACGCACGCCGCCAACCTGCCGGTGGCGATGATTCCCAACTGCGCGGCGACGCGCCACGTGCATTTCCATCTCGACGGCGCCGGCCCGGCGACACTGGAACCGCCGAAACTGGAAGACTGGCCGAAGGTGACCTGGCAGGCCGATGCCGCCACCGCCACGCGCGTCGACCTGAACACGCTGACGAAGGAACAGGTCGCCGCCTGGAAGCCCGGCCAGAAGCTGCTGTTGAACGGCAGGATGCTGACGGGCCGCGACGCCGCCCACAAGCGCATCGCCGACCTGATGGCCAGGGGCGAGAAGCTGCCGGTCGACTTCGCCAACCGCGTCATCTACTACGTCGGCCCCGTCGACCCCGTGCGCGACGAAGCCGTCGGCCCGGCCGGCCCGACCACCGCCACGCGCATGGACAAGTTCACCCGCATGATGCTGGAGCAGACCGGCCTCATCGCCATGGTCGGCAAGTCCGAGCGCGGACCGGTCGCCATCGAGGCCATCAAGGACAACAAGTCGGCCTACCTGATGGCCGTCGGCGGCGCCGCCTACCTCGTCTCGAAGGCGATCAAGTCGGCCAAGGTCGTCGGCTTCGCCGACCTCGGCATGGAAGCGATCTACGAATTCGACGTGCAGGACATGCCGGTCACCGTCGCCGTCGATTCGTCGGGCGAGTCGGTGCACGAAACCGGCCCGCGGGAATGGCGCATCAAGATCGGCAAGATTCCGCTCGCCACCGCCTGACGCAGTGTTCCGCGTCCTGCGCATCGTCGTCCTGCTGTTGATCCTGGCCACCGTCGCCCAGGAAGCCTGGCTCGCCCGTTCGCGCGCGACCGAGTGGAAAGATGCGCTGCGCGTCGCCATCTACCCGATCAACGGCGACGGCGGCGCCGCGGCGGCGGCCTACGTGCAGGGCTTGCCGCCGAACGCCTACGCCGCCATCGAGCGTTTCTTCGCCGAGGAGGCCGCCCGTCACGGACTCGAGAACACGCGTCCGCTGACCGTCAGGCTCGCCCCGCCGGTCGCTTCGCTGCCGCCGCAGCCGCCGCGCAACGGCGGCCGCTTCGACAACGTGCGCTGGAGCCTGCAAATGCGCTGGTGGGCGTGGCGCCACGACGACGTGCCCGGCATGACGCCGCAGGTCCGCCTGTTCGTGCTCTTCTTCGACCCCGCCACCCACAGCCAGCTGCCGCATTCCGTCGGCGTCGAGCGGGGCCTGATCGGCGTCATCAACGCCTTCGCCAGCCGCGACCAGACCGGCTCCAACATGGTCATCATCGCCCACGAACTGCTGCACACCGTCGGCGCCACCGACAAGTACGAATTCGGCACCAACCTGCCCCGCTACCCCGACGGCTACGCCGAGCCCGATCGCAATCCGCTCTATCCGCAGACGTTCGCCGAGATCATGGGCGGGCGCATCCCGGTCAGCGAAACCCGCGCCGAGATTCCAGAATCGCTTGGCTACACGGTAATCGGCGACGCCACCGCCACCGAGATCGGCTGGGCGAAACAGTGATAGGCATTTTCGACTCCGGCCTCGGCGGCCTCTCCGTCCTGGCCGCCATCGCCCGTGTGCTGCCGCGCGCCGACCTCGTCTACCTCGCCGACACGGCGCATGTTCCCTACGGCGACAAGCCGGACGATTTCATTCGCGGTCGCGTCCTCGCCATCGGCCGCCACCTCGTCGCCCAGGGCTGCGACCTGCTCGTCGTCGCCTGCAACACCGCCACCGCCCACGCCGTCACGGAACTGCGGCAGCAGCACCCGGGCATCCCCGTCGTCGGCGTCGAACCCGGCGTCAAGCCCGCCGCGCAAGGCAGCCGTTCCGGGCGCATCGCCGTCCTCGCCACCGAAGCGACCGCGCGCAGCGAACGCCTGCGGCGGCTGATCCGCGAGCATGCCGGCAATGTCGACGTGCGCATCCAGCCCTGCCCCGGCTGGGCGACACGGATCGAAACCCTGAACCTCGACGGCGAAGAACTCGACGCCGACATCCGCGACAAGGTGCAGCCGCTGCTCGACGCCGGCGCCGACCACATCGTCCTTGGCTGCACGCACTACGCCTTCCTGATGCCGGCGCTGCTGCGGCTGGTGGCCGGGCGGGCGCAGCTCGTGGACGTTGCCGAAGCCATCGCCCGCCAGGTAGCGCGCCTCTACGTTCGTCCGGAAGGCAACGCCCGCCTGCACCTGCAGGCCACGGCGCGCCCGGAGCGCCTGCACGCCGCGCTGCCCGCGCTCGGCCTCAACTGGCTGGCGGCGCGCGCCCATGGGGCAAGTCTGGCGACGCCATAGGCGCCCGCCGAGACAGGTAGACCACCACGGCGAGAATCATCGCACCGCCCAGCAGTTGCTGCGTCGTCACCGACTCGCCGAGCACCGCCGCCGCCACCACGATCGTCACCACCGGCTCCAGCGTCGACAGCGTCGATGCATCCGCCGCACCCAGCTTCTCCAATCCCTTGAAGAAGCCGACGATCGCCACCAGCGTAGACAGCACCGCGATCGCCAGCACCGCGAACCAGCCCGTCGCCGACTGCGGCAGCACCACGCCCGAGCGCATCGCCGCGATGCCATACACCGTCGCCGCCGCGAGCATCACCACCGTCGCCGCCGGCATCGACCCCACGCGCGGCATCACCCGCTCGCCGACCAGGATGTAGCCGGAATAGATAAGCGCCGCCCCGACGCCGAGCACGACACCCGTTGGCTGACTGTGCAGATCGCCACCCACCGCCAGCGCCATCCCGAGCAGCGCGACCGCCACCGCCACCACGCGCCCGCGCCCGATCCGCCGGCGGAACAACACCGCCGACAGCACCGTCACGATCGCCGGATAAAGGTACAGCAGCAGCGCAACCAGACCCGCGCTGGCGAATTGCAGCGCCGTGAAATAGCAATACGCCTGACCGACGTAGCCCACCGCCCCCATCGCCGCCAGCAACAGCAGATCGCGCCCGTGCGGCCAGCGCATCCCGCGCCATTGCCCCAACAGCGCCAGCAGCACGCCGGCGATCGCAAAGCGCAGGAACAGCATCGTCGACAACGGCACCCCGTCGCGATACGCGAGCTTGGCGAAGATCGCCATCACGCCGAACCCGGCCGCCGACAACACGATCCAGAACACCCCCGCCGCACGGCCCGACATCGTCGTCACCCCAAAGGAAAGGAGCGCAGTCTAGCGCGCCGCGAGGCTTGAGGTGGCGTCCCGCCACGGCTGACTTTTCCTCGGCGTCCCGCCACGGCTGACTTTGAGCACGGCACTGCCATCGCACTTCCGCGCGGGGCAGTGAAACGGAATATGAACGCCAATCGCTATTTGTATTCGATCAGCGTCGTCTTGCCGGCGCTCAGCCTGTTGAGGTGGAACTTCAGTTGCCCCTGGAGTTCGGGAAACTTGCCGAGCACGAGAAAGAAGGCGTACAGCCAGTTTTCGCGGGTGGAACGGTCTCCCTTGATGGCAAGGCGCACGACTTGCAGCGGATAGATCGCCGCCAACAGCAAGCCCGGCCAACCCGCGACAATCACGGCCAGGAGGATCGCCAGCGGAATGAACAAGCCCCAGAGCCAGATGCGACGCGAGTCGGCCACCCCGTGGCGTTCGGGCGGCGCACCGTGCAGATAGGCGCCTTCCGCGTAGGCGTGTCCGCTTCGCTGGGTACGCTTCCACCACTGTCCAAAGCGCGTCATGGCGGCGTCATGGAGGGTCATTTCCTCGCCAAGCCGCCAAACCTTCCAACCGGCAGCCCGCAGGCGCACACAGAGCTCGGGTTCTTCGCCGGCGATCAGGTCGGGCCTGTAACCACCGGCGGCGGATAGCGCGTCGGCCCTCATCAGTGCGTCGCCGCCACACGATTTTGCCTCGCCTGTCGGCGTGTCCCATTCGATGTCGCACAGCAGGTTGTAGGCCGAGTTCTCCGGGAAGCGTTCACGCCGTCTTCCGCACACCGCCGCGACATCCGGACGGGAGTTGAGGAAGGCTTCGGCCTTCTCGATCCAGCCGGGCACGACCTCGCAATCGCCATCGACGAATTGAACGTAACGAATTTCCGGCAGCTTCGTAAGCAGGCGCTCGAATCCCTCGTTGCGCGCCCGCGCCGCGGTGAAGGGGACCGACATGTCCAGCTCGACGACCTCGATGTTCATGCCCCGCGCCATCGATACCGAGTTGTCCGTCGACCCGGAGTCGACGTAAACAACGCCGGCTACACGTCCAAGCACCGATTTCAGGCAGCGCTCAAGCCGCACTCCCTCGTTGCGGCCGATGACGACTACGCCGATCGCTTCGCTTTTCATGGCGCCGTTTTGCGTGGTTTCACGACGGCGGGGACACCGACGGCGATCGAGTTGTCCGGAACATCCCCGAGGACCACGGCATTGGCGCCGATCACGACGTTGTTTCCAACGCGGATGGCGCCCAGCAGTTTCGCGCCCGCGCCGATGTCGACGTCGTTGCCGATGATCGGCGCACACGGGTCGTCCGTGTTCTTCAAACCGATCACGACGCCATTGCGGATGCGGCAATTGTCGCCAATGCGGGTATAGCCGCTCACGACGATGCCACCGAAGTGGTCGATGACGAAATTCCGGCCGATCTCGACCTCGCAGGGCAACTCGATTCCGGTCACGATCTGCACCAGCTTGAAGAGAATCCTGTAGATCATCGAGAAGAACTTTCGCAGCAATGCCGGACGCACGGTATAGCGCCATCGACCGTAGCGGTAGACCAGCATCGCCCAAAACCCCTGGGCCCCCCAATCGCCCCGGTACGCCCGCAAATCGCTTCGCACGTTTTCAAACATGACAGTCACCGCGTGGGCCGTGTTGCAAGGCGCGTTTTTGCAAGCAGGCGCCAAGTGATTCGAAAGTGTTTCCAGCATTCGGCAACGGCGGCTGTTCCGCGCCGCTTCAGCAGTGCCTTTGCCGCGAGAATCATGTCGCCCAGGGTCACCAGCACCATGTGCAGCGCCAGGCCCAAACGGCCATGATGCCTCCTGAAATAAAGCAGTTCGCTTTCAATCTGCAATGCCGATAGTTGACGTCCGCTAGTCGTCAGTTTGCCATCGGACTTGGCGCTTTCACCGCCGATATGTATTACGCTCGTGTGCGGGTAATAGACCACCTTCCACCCGGCCTGCTTCGCGCGCCTGCAAAGATCGACTTCTTCGTAGTAGAGGAAATACCGCTGGTCGAACAGGCCGATGTCGTCCACCAGCGTTCGCCGAATCAGAAAATAGCATCCCGGTACCCAGTCGCATTCACGCACGCTGGCGTGGTTCCAATCCATGTCGTCGACCAGTCGAACCCAGGGTAATAGTCGATTGAGTCCCGTACGCAACAGGAAGACATTCAGCGGGGTCGGAAAGAAGCGGCAGGATGGTTGCAATTCTCCATCCTCCCCGGTAAGACGAACGCCGAGGATACCCACCGCCGGGTTGGCATCCATGTACTCGATGGTCCTGGACAGGGTATCAGGGCTGACAAAGGCGTCGGTGTTCAACAACAGTACATATTCTTGATCTACATACGGCAGCGCTTGATTGTTGGCACGCCCGAACCCAACGTTCGCCTCATTGACGAGCAATCGGTGCTGGGGGAAGCTCGATCTCATCACCTCGACCGAGGCGTCGTTCGAGGCATTGTCGATCACAATGCAACTCGCACCTGGATGAGAAGCCGCCAGATCGAGCGAAGCGAACATTCTTGGCAACAACTGCGCCGTGTTGTAATTGACCACCACCACACATACGCTTGAAGCCATATTCGCTCTACTCATCTTTCCATCGATCACTGGCGCGGCCGCGCTGTCTCGCGCCTACCCGTACGCGACATTGTTGTTGTCCGCGGATAGGAATACGAAATAATTATACGGAATCGGATACCAGGCTATTGCCAAACGGCGAGGAATTCGCGCCAGTGCGGTGCGTCGATGGCGGCGAGTTGCTCGCGGATCAGCGCTTCCTCCGCCTTGCGTTCTTCGCCGGTCATGGCGCCGCGCATCTGCTGGAAGCGGAGAAAAACGAGGTAGGTATTGACGACGTCGGTTTCACAGTAGTCGCGGATGGCGTCGATCTTGCCGTCGAGATATGCGCCCCAGACGGCGGAGCCGTCCATGCCGAGTTTGCCGGGGTAACCCATCAGTTTGGCGAGTTGGTCGAGCGGCGCGCTGGCGCGCGGCTGGTACATGGCCAGCAGGTCCATGAGGTCGAGGTGGCGCGTATGGTAGCGGCTGATGTAGTTGTTCCGCTTGAAGTCACGGCTGTCGCGGTAGTCGCCCTCGCCCATGTCCCAGTAGCGCGGCGCCTCGACGCCGTGGATGAGGCCGCGGTAGTGCAGTACGGGCAGATCGAAGCCGCCGCCGTTCCAGGAGACGATCTGCGGTGTGTACTTTTCGACGCCGGCGAAGAAGCGCTGGATGATTTCGCCTTCGTTCAGCTTGGGTTCGGCGAGCGACCAGACCTTGAAGCCTTCGTCGCCACGGAGCGCACAGGAGATGACGGCGACGCGTTGCAGATGATGCGGCAGGAAGTCGCTGCCGTTCTTCACCCGCTGCGCCTGGAAGGCGTACTCGCCGACTTCGGCGTCGGAAAGCGATGCGGGAAGGTCGTGCAGTTTGCGGAGACCGTCGATGTCGGGGATGGTCTCGATGTCGAAGGCGAGAACGGGCGTCACTTCTTCTGCTGCCAGATGCCGGTCGCGCTTTGCACCCACCAGCCGGCGGGGGCGCGGTTAGCCCAGCGTTGCGCGAAGGTGGCGCGGATATCGGGCTCCCAGCCCGGGTTGCCGTTGGCGCGGGCGATCTCGCGGTAAAGGCCCGCGCGATCAGCGTTTTCGGCCGCCACCAGCCGGCTCACGGCCTGCCGCTGCGCCAGCGGCACGGCGCCGGGATCACGCAGGAAGACGGTGCCGTCCTTGGCCAGCCCGACGGCGCCGGATTGATACCACGGCGTGAGTTGCGCATGGCGCTGGCCCATACTGGACTTGTAGTTGTCGATGGCCGGCGTATTGATTTCGAGGTTGCCCTGCGCGAAGGCGGCGGTACCGAGCACGCAGCCGAACAGGAACGCGAGGAGGCGGATCATGGGGTCTTCTCCTTGGGGGCTTGCGGCGGCGTGGCCGGTGGTGCAAGTTGCCACACTTCGTCGATGATGCTGTCGGCCGCCTTTTCCGCCGCCGAGGCGGGAAAGTAGATGTTGATGGTCACGCAGCCGGCGACGAGCCCGACAGCGAATGACAATGTGGCGTACTGAAGTAGTCTGTTCATTCAATTACCGCCTTTGTTTTGCCCGCGATGACGGCGCGAACGCGCGATACCAGAAGGTCCCAGTCGATGCGTCGATTGTAGCCGATGACCTGGACGGTCGGCAGGCCGCGGCCCTTGACGACGACGTAGCCGTCGCCGGCGGACTCGATCCCATCGAAGTGGCAGACGCCGCCACGCAACGAACAGCCGAAGCCGATCTTTTCATACTCGAAGGTATTGAACAAGTTGGCGGGGCTGAGGCTGACGGCCGCCGCGCCGGCGGCGCCGCCGAGCGCCGAGATGTCGCGCAGTGCGCCGCGGCTGATGGCGCGGCGGTAGTCGCCGGGGCTACTCGTCGTCCTGGCATCGAAACGCACAGGGCGCCAGCCGGCGAGTTCGAGCCCGGCGATGTCGATGTCGAGCCGGCCGAGAATGCTGCCGAACGAGAAAGCCTGCGTCAGCGCGCCGAGATCGAGGTTGCGGGCGAGTACGTCGGCGGTGAAGCGCTGGCCTTCCGACAGCGGGTCGATCATTTTCAGATGGTCGACGAGGATACCGCCGTCGAACACCTGGATGGCCAGCGCGCCACCCAGGCTGAGCACACGGTCCTGATACACGGCAGCGGGGATGTGCGCGGTAAAGGTGCCGGCCATGACGGGCAGTTTCAACGCGTGGGTCAGTTTGGGCATCGAAACGTTCTCGATGCCGCCGGAGAAGCGTCCCTGCCAGCCTGTGTCGAGCCGCGTGGCAAGCAGTTCGTCGACGTAGAGCCGGCCGTCGAGCAAGGGGATCGACAGTTGATCGAGGCGTGCCTCGTTGTCGCGCAGGTGCAACGGGATGCTGAAGCTCCCTAGCGGCAGTTCGCCGAGTCGGGCGGACTTCACCGAAAATTCGGCTTCGCTGGCCTCGCCACGCTGCCAGGGAATCTGCGCATTCATGCCGGCGAACTCGATGTAGTCGGTACCGTCGACCAGCCGGGCGTTTTCCAGCCCGGCGTAGAAGGACTGCCATGCCCCGCCGGACCACGACCCGGCGAAGCGGGCCTTGCCGCTGGCGTACACCTTGGGCACCGCGGATTGGTCTAGCCAGGGTTGCAGCCATTCGCTGAAGGCGGTCGACAGTTCAAGCGGCTCGGTGACAAAGCCGAAGGAATCGAGCGCGCCCTTCCCTCGATTCCAGCGGAAGCTGGCATCAAGACCACCGACACCCTCCGCCGAAAAATGCGCCATCGTGACGTCAAGCGCCGCTGGCGTCAGTACACCCGACGCTTCCAGCGCAAGGCCGGCGCGGCGATACCAGGGCGCCACGTAGAGTTCGCCATCGGGCCACACGAGGCGCGCCGTCCAGTGCCATTGGCCTTGCACGACTTTGGCCTCGGCCGCCAGCGAAATGTCGATGCCCTCGCCCGCGATGTCGCCAGTTTTGTTGCCGAAACGGAGCTTGCGGGCGGCGATGCCGAGTTGCGCCTGACGGCGATCGGCGGTCAGCACCAGATCGATCTTGCCTTCCGGCTTCCAGGCACGCAGGCGTTTGATCACTGGCGACCAGGACGTAGCATCTGCACCGACGATGGTCAATGCCAGGTCGCCGTCGGCGTAGC
This sequence comes from Gammaproteobacteria bacterium, assembly GCA_018819515.1. Taxonomy (GTDB): domain Bacteria; phylum Pseudomonadota; class Gammaproteobacteria; order Burkholderiales; family Rhodocyclaceae; genus Fen-999. The sequence continues at coordinate 86,715 of JAHJPX010000005.1, read as the reverse complement.
GATAGGAGAAGGAGAGCGGCAGAGGCGGCCGGTCCTGGCCGCGTTGGTCGGTGCGCCGGATTTCACCGTACGGGCATTCGATGCGGCGCAGGTCGAGCACGAAGTTCCGGCAATGCAGCGACAGTTTGCGGTATTCGAGTCCGGCGACCTGCAGGCGGTCGAGGCGAATGTCTGCATCGCCCCGGCGACCGGTGTCAATCACGATGCTGATGCCGTCGGCGGCGAAGGCCGGATGACGGATGTCGTCGATCGCCAGCGAGATGCCGGCGCGCGCCGGCACCGTCAGCAGCAGCGACAGGCAAAGGCTAAGCCGGAAAAACGCCCGTCGAAAGATAGCGGTCGCCACGGTCACAGACGATAGTCACGATGACGGCGTTTTCCGTCTCGGCGGCGATGCGCAAGGCAACCTGCAAAGCGCCGCCGGAGGAGATACCGGCGAAGATGCCTTCTTCGCGCGCCAGACGCCGCGTCATCTCCTCGGCATCGGCCTGACTGACGTATTCGAGCCGGTCGACACGCGAGAAATCGCAAATCTTCGGCAGGTACTCGGTCGGCCACTTGCGGATGCCCGGTATCTGCGAGCCTTCCGACGGCTGGCAGCCGACGATCTGGATCGCCGGATTCCGTTCCTTGAGGAAACGCGAACAACCCATGATCGTACCGGTGGTGCCCATGCTGGAAACGAAATGGGTAACCGCACCGTTGGTGTCGAGCCATATTTCGGGGCCGGTGCCCTCGTAGTGCGCCTGCGGATTGTCCGCATTGGCGAACTGGTCGAGCATGACGCCGCGCCCTTCCGCAACCAGTTTCTCCGCAGCGTCGCGCGCGCCTTCCATGCTCGCCGCCTTGGGCGTCAGGATCAGTTCGGCGCCAAACGCGCGCATGGTCTGACATCGCTCGATGCTCTGGTTTTCGGGCATGACCAACACCATCCGGTAGCCGCGAACGGCCGCGGCCATGGCTAGGGCAATGCCGGTGTTGCCCGAAGTCGCCTCGATCAGCGTGTCTCCGGGCTTGATGGTGCCTCTGGCTTCGGCACGCAGGATCATCGACAGCGCCGGACGATCCTTCACGGACCCGGCCGGGTTGTTGCCTTCCAGCTTGGCCAAAACAATGTTGTTGCGGCGCGCAACGTTATCGCCGGGAATGCGCTTCAGTCGCACCAGGGGCGTGTTGCCGACGAAATCCTCCAGACTGCGAAAGCTCATGTCATTCCGATCCTGCAAACATTGAACGTCAATGGTACCGCAGGCCGGCAATCCCGCGTTACAAAGCATGGCTTCCGCTATACTGTACGAAACGTACGCCTATTGAGTCGTCATCTAGGAGATTCGTTCGTGGGACAGACCAGCACAGCGGCCGCCGCCGCCCAATCGACCCCCGAATCGCAACTGGTTCTAAGCCATGCGATCGCCACCGTTGCGAAGACCGTCGATGAGAAGATCCTCGCCTTGCCGGGAAGCAGGGATCGCTTGCTTCCCGCCATCCGTCACGCCATTGCCTACTACGAGCGGGCTATCAACACCATTCCCGGTCCGATCGGCGTATCGGCCGAGGCACACCCCAGGAAAGCGGCGCTCTCCGCTGTTTTCCCGACGGCCGACGACATCACGGCCGGGCTGGGACGCAGTATCGCCGTGCGCAATTCAATCAACTGGTTCGTCGAAAACGAGCACAGCCGGGTATTCGCGATCATGGGTACGCGCCTGCGGCCGGGCAGCTCGTCGGCCGGGCTGACCGACCATACCTTCCGCAGCCTCGCCGCCAGCGATCACGACAGCCGCGAATGCCTGTGCGAAGCCGCCTTCACCGGACTGATCAATGCCTTTTCCAGCAGGCTCAGGGAACGAATACGGGAGTGGCGTGCCCTGCATGCGGGCAACCAGCCCCAACTCGGCGACGGTCGTTCGGCCGTTGTAGCAGCATTACCGAGCGCCGGACCGTCGCAACGGCAGCAGGAAATATTCGCTTCCCATCTGGATCCGAACGGCAACGACCTGTCTGCCGAAGACGGTCTGAATGCACTGATCGAGTGGCTGCAGGCCCCAGAAGCCCAGTTGCGCATCAATACGGAAGCCGGCCAAGCTGCCGTCATGCTGGACGGCAACCTGACGCTACCACTGTTGTCGAGCACCGACCGCCGCCATTGGCTGGTCTGCCTGACCGAAATTTCGTTACAGGAAGTGCTGGACGCCATTGGCAAGACGCCAGCGGCAAATCGCTACATTCTGATCTGATCAGATCTGGCCGGCCAGGTGCCGGACGTACTTGTCAACGCCCTGCTCCACCGTCGCGAAGTCGTCCCGGTAACCTGCAGCACGCAACTTGCCGATATCCGCCTGGGTAAAGCTCTGATATTTGCCTCGGAGCGCGTCCGGAAAATCGACGTACTCCACGATTCCCTGACTGAGCATCTCCGCCAGCGACAGCGCTGATTTACCCTCCAGCGCGCGACAGGCGTTGACGGTCGAAGTCGCGACGTCGTTGAACGGCTGGGCACGGCCGGTCCCGAGATTGAAAATGCCCGACTTTTCCGGATGATCCATAAAAAACATGTTGACCTTGACGACGTCCTCGACGAAGACGAAGTCACGATTTTGCTCGCCGTTACCGTATCCGTCGCAACCTTCGAAAAGCTTGACCTTGCCGTGCTCCCGGTACTGGTTGAAGTGATGAAAAGCGACCGAGGCCATGCGCCCCTTGTGCTGCTCGCGCGGCCCGTAAACATTGAAATAACGGAAGCCGACAATTTGCGAATTGGCCGCTGACAGGCGTCGCCGAACCAGTTGGTCGAACAGGAACTTCGAGTAGCCGTACACATTGAGCGGCCCTTCGTGCTCACGCGACTCCTTGAAAACCCGACCGCCGCCGTACACCGAGGCACTTGACGCATACAGATAGGGGACGTCCTGATCGAGGCAGAATTCAAGAATGCTTGTGGAATAGCGATAGTTGTTGGCCATCATGTAGCGGCCATCGGTTTCCATGGTGTCGGAGCAGGCGCCTTCGTGGAAGATCACCTCGACCGCCCCATCGAACTGCCCGGCCTCAAGCAGCTCGATGAACTCTTCCTTGTCGAGGTAGTCGGCAATCTCGCAATCGACCAGATTCCGGAACTTGTCCGCGTTTTTCAGATGGTCGACGGCAATCACGTTCCTGATGCCGCGATCGTTCAGCGCCTTGACGATATTGGCGCCGATAAATCCGGCTGCGCCGGTGACGATGTAATACATTTGAATCAGCTCGCTTTCAGTTCATCCAGAGTACAAACCGCGGTACCCAGCTTTGCAACCACGACCCCCGCGGCACGATTGGCCAGACGCATCGAGTCGGCCAGCCCGACGCCACTGGCCATCATCACCGCTTGCGTGGCGATCACGGTATCGCCAGCGCCGCTGACATCATAGACCTCCTGCGCCCGCGCTGCCTCGTTGACCACCCCGTCGATGGTAAACAGGCTCATCCCCTCCTCGGATCGCGTGAGCAGCAAGGCGCCGATGTCGAGTTCGGCGCGCAACGCCTGAGCACGCCGCAGCAGATCCGCATCGTTGGCCCAGCGTCCAACCACTTCGCGCAATTCGGCGCGATTGGGGGTAATGACGCTCACTCCGGCGTAACGCGTGTAATCGTCGCCCTTCGGGTCTGCCAGCACCGGCTTGCCGGCGCGACGTGCCGCCTTGATCATTTCGCCGATGTGAGTCAAGCCACCCTTGCCGTAATCGGAAAGGATCACCACGTCGCAATCGGCTAGACGCTGTTCGAATTCGGCCAGCTTGGCGTCAAGCACCTCGTGCGTGGGCGCGTTCTCGAAGTCGATGCGAAGCAACTGCTGTTGGCGCCCGACCACGCGCAGCTTGACCGTCGTATTGAGTTGGCCATCCTCATGCAGGCTGGCGTCGATTTCCGACGCGGCCAGCAGCCGTGCCAGCGTCTGTCCCGCTTCGTCCGTCCCTACTACTGACAGCAGCGCGACTTGAGCGCCTAGCGCGGCACAGTTGCGGGCAACGTTGGCGGCACCGCCTGGACGTTCTTCGACACGCTCGACCTTGACCACCGGTACCGGCGCCTCGGGCGATATCCGGCTGACGTCGCCAAACCAGTAGCGGTCCAGCATGACGTCGCCGACCACAAGGATGCGGGATTTGGAGGTATCGGGGATGTGCATTACTGCCTGCCGATGGCGTGATATTCCAGACCCGCCTCGCGCGGATGCGCAGGGTCGTAGAGATTGCGTCCGTCGAAGACAACCTTTTCCTTGAGCTTGGTGTTGAGCGCCTCGAAGTCGGGGCTACGGAATTCCTTCCACTCGGTGACAATCGCCAGCGCGTCGGCGCCGTCCAGCGCAGACATCGGCGAGCCCGCGTAAACGATGCGCGGTTCGTCACCAAAGATGCGCTGTGCCTCGTGCATGGAGACCGGGTCGTAAGCGCGAACAGTAGCCCCACGCGCCAGCAGATCGGCGATCAGCACACGGCTGGGCGCCTCGCGCATATCATCGGTATTCGGCTTGAACGCCAATCCCCACACGGCAAACACCTTGCCGTCGAGCTTGTCGCCGAAGCGCTTGATGATCTTGTCCGTCAACACCTTCTTCTGTGCTTCGTTGGCATCCTCGACCGCCTGCAGCACCTTCAGGCTCTGGCCGGCCTCGCGCGCGGTCCTCTCCAGTGCCTGAACATCCTTCGGAAAGCACGAGCCACCGTAGCCGCAGCCCGGATACAGAAAATGGAAGCCGATGCGCGGGTCGGAACCGATCCCCTGACGCACCAGTTCGATGTCCGCACCCAGCTTCTCCGCCAGGTTGGCCAGTTCGTTCATGAAACTGATCCGCGTCGCGAGCATTGCGTTCGCCGCATACTTGGTCAATTCGGCGGAACGGACGTCCATGACGATCAGGCGCTCGTGGTTGCGCTGGAAGGGCGCGTAAAGCTGACGCATCATGTCGGCGGCTCGTTGATCGGCGACACCGACAACGATACGATCCGGCTTCATGAAGTCATCGACTGCGGCCCCCTCCTTGAGAAATTCCGGGTTCGAGACGACGCTGTAGGGGATATCGGCGCTGCGCTGCTTGAGTTCGTCTGCGATGGCGGCGCGCACCTTGTCGGCGGTGCCGACGGGAACCGTCGACTTGTCCACCACCACCTTGTAGCCGGTCATGTGGCGACCGATATTGCGCGCAGCCGCCAGTACATACTGCAGATCCGCCGAGCCGTCCTCATCGGGTGGCGTGCCGACGGCGATGAACTGGATCGTACCGAATGCAACCGCGTCTTCCACGGATGTCGTAAAGCGCAGCCGCCCAGACGCCTTGTTGCGGGCAACCATCGCTTCCAGTCCCGGTTCAAAGATGGGAATGCCGCCTTCGTTGAGTATGCGAATCTTGTCGGGGTCGACGTCGAGACAAAGAACGTCATTGCCGACTTCGGCCAGACAGGTACCGGAAACGAGACCGACATAGCCGGTGCCGACGACGGTGATTTTCACGATGGATTCCTCAAGGAGCTAAGTCGAATTCTTCGGTACGGCGTGGCGGATACGTCTCCCAGCCGCCGCAGGCAGGGCAGCGCCAATGAAACTGGCGCGCCTTGAATCCGCAGTTATCGCAACGATAACGCGCAACGCGGCGAGTATGGCTGTGGATCAGATTCTTGAGCAGTTCGAGATCGGCGCGCCGCTCCGGCGGCGCTATCAGCACTTGCGCCTCGAGCAGCTTGTCGAGGCCGAGCAAAGTCGGATTCCGCTTCAGCTCGTCGCGCACCAGTTTGTACGCCGATTCGGCGCCGCCACTTTCCAGTTCGGCCTGGAAAGCCGCATCCAAGAGGTCGAGCGACGAATGCCTCTCGAGGTAGCCGCGTAGCAGCTGGCTGCAACGCGTGGCGAGCCCACGCTGTTGAAGTGCGGCCATCAGCTTGTCCGCCACCAGCGACAGAAAGACTGGATTCTGTTGCTCGACGCGCATCCAGGCCTCAATGGCATCGTCCACGCGTTGCTCCGCCAAACCCAGATCACCTAGCAGGATGGTGGCGCGTACGCATCGCCGGTTGGCCACCAGGGCCGCGTCGAGATGGTGACGCGCGTCGTCATATCGACCATGAAGAATCGCCGTCGACGCCAATTCGCATCGGAACTCGGCAATTTCCTTCTGCCAGATGTGGTCGGTGTGGTCCGGCATGGCCTCGGCAATTTCGATCGCCTTCAGCCATTCCTTCTCCTGCTGAAATATCTCCAGCAGGGCGTTCAACGCCTCCTCATCACGTTCTGTGTGGCGCAGCTTGAGAAATATGTCCTCGGCGCGATCGAGCAGTCCGGCCTTCAGGTAGTCATGCCCGAGTTCCGCAAGCGCCTGCAGGCGCTGATGGTCTCCCAATCCCTCGCGTTCTACGAGATTCTGATGCACCCGGATGGCCCGGTCCGTCTCTCCGCGACGGCGAAACAGGCTGCCCAACGCAAAATGCAAGTCGATGGTTTCCGGATCGAGTTTGGCCGCTTCGAGAAATGCCTCGATGGCCTTGTCCGGCTGCTCGTTGAGCAGGAAGTTGAGCCCTTTGAAGTACGAGCGCGGCAACGCTCGCGACTCCCGTTGCAACTGCCGGATGTCGATGCGCGCGGCAATCCATCCCAGAATGAACGAGGCCGGCAGAAATAGCAGCCACCAGAGCTCGAAGGAAATCACGACTTGTTCGTCCCGTACTCCGATTCTTCGCGCTTGCGCAGACGCCGCAGCTCTCGCCCGTGGCGCAACCGCGTGGCAACGGTGGACGTCAAACCGACAACCACCCCGGTAGCGAAGGCAGCCAGGATCACCACCGACAAAGGTGCCTGCCAGGTACTGTCGAGATAAAAACGCAAATCGACCAGTTCGCTGTTCTTGACCGCCAGTCCAAGAAGCACGACGAACAGGATCCCGCGCACCAGCCAAACTAGGACTTTCATTTCGCCTCAGCAAAAAAAAACGCGGCACCCACGAATTGCGGATGCCGCATGTTCACAACGGTCTGACAACGACAGCCGACTGCCTAGCCGTCCCGGCCATCCACGCGCTCACGCAGCTCCTTGCCGGCCTTGAAATGCGGCACATACTTGGCCGGCACGTGTACCTTATCACCCGACTTCGGGTTGCGGCCCACGCGTGGCGGCCGGAAATTCAGCGCAAAACTGCCAAAGCCCCGAATCTCGATGCGATCACCGCGAGCAAGCGCTGCAGTCATCGCGTCGAGAATGACCTTGACCGCAAAGTCTGCGTCCTTGGCCACGAGCTGCGGAAACCGTTCCGCCAATTGTGCGATCAGCTCGGATTTGGTCATGACGGTTCTCGCCGGGTCGGGTTGTTCAGCGCTCGTCCAGCTTCGCCTTGAGCAAGGCACCCAGGTTGGTGGTGCCGCTGCTGGCATTGCTGTTCGCCGCAAGCTTCTGAATCGCTTCGCTCTGCTCGACCTGATCCTTGGCCTTGATCGACAGGCTGAGCGAACGCGACTTGCGATCGACGTTGATGATCAGGGTTTCGACCTCGTCGCCTTCCTTCAGCATCGTACGCAAATCCTCTACCCGGTCGCGCGAGAATTCGGAGGCGCGCAGGTAGCCCTCGACATCGCCGCCAAGATCAATCACCGCACCGCGCTGATCGACGCTCTTGACCTTGCCCTTGACGATACTGTTCTTGTCATGGGTGGCAACAAAGCTGGTGAAGGGATCGCCATCCATCTGCTTGATGCCGAGCGAGATGCGTTCCTTCTCGACGTCGATCGACAGCACCATGGCTTCGACTTCGTCGCCCTTCTTGTAGTTCTGCTTCGCTTCCTCGCCGGACGCCGACCATGACAGATCGGACAGATGCACCAGCCCGTCGATGCCGCCAGGCAGGCCAATGAAGATGCCGAAGTCGGTGATCGACTTGATGGCGCCCGTCACCTTGTCGCCCTTCTTGTTGTTCACGGCGAAATCGTCCCACGGATTGGACATGCACTGCTTCATGCCCAGCGAGATGCGGCGGCGCTCCTCGTCGATTTCGAGAATCATGACTTCGACTTCATCGCCGAGCTGGACAACCTTGGAGGGATGGATGTTCTTGTTGGTCCAGTCCATTTCGGAAACGTGCACCAGGCCCTCGATACCCTGCTCGATCTCGACGAACGCGCCGTAGTCGGTCAGGTTGGTGACCTTGCCGAACAGGCGGGTACCGGACGGATAGCGACGGGCGATACCCACCCACGGGTCCTCGCCAAGCTGCTTCATGCCCAGCGACACGCGGTTCTTTTCCTGGTCGAACTTGAGCACCTTGGCTTCGACTTCATCGCCGACATTGAGTACTTCGCTGGGATGGCGCACGCGGCGCCAGGCCAGGTCGGTAATGTGCAGCAGGCCATCGATGCCACCGAGGTCGACGAACGCGCCGTAATCGGTGATGTTCTTGACGATTCCCTTGATGATCGTGCCTTCCTGGAGGTTTTCCAGCAGCTTCTGGCGATCTTCGCCCATGCTGGCTTCCAGCACGGCGCGACGCGACAGCACGACGTTATTGCGCTTGCGGTCGAGCTTGATGACCTTGAACTCGAATTCCTTGCCCTCGTAAGGCGTCGTGTCCTTGACCGGGCGGGTGTCGACCAGTGAACCCGGCAGGAAGGCACGAATGCCGTTGGTCATGACGGTAAGCCCGCCCTTGACCTTGCCGGTGATGACACCCTTGACCAGGACCTGGTCGTTAAGCGCCTTGTCGAGGTCGTTCCAGGCGGCGATGCGCTTGGCCTTGTCGCGGCTCAGGCGGGTTTCGCCGTAGCCGTCTTCGAGCATTTCGATGGCGACCAGGACGAAATCGCCGGGGGCGACTTCGAGTTCACCACGATCGTCCTTGAATTCCTCGGCGGAAATGAATGATTCGGATTTCAGTCCTGCGTTGACGACCACGAAATTCTGGTCGACGCGGACGACTTCGGCGGTGATGACTTCGCCGGCGCGCATTTCCTGGCGCTCCAGGCTTTCAGCGAACAGCGCGGCAAAGGATTCGTTGGGGTTTTCAGCGGTAGCAGTGGCAGCAGACATAATTGCTTTCGGTATTGATCGGCCAGCACGAAATAGCCGGCGGGTTGGTTGAAGAACGCCGCGGAATCTAGTATCCCGCGACACCTTGGTACTACTTCGGCAGCTTCCGGCGGACCTGGTCCAGCACAGCGGCTACCGCTTCATCGATGCCCATGTTCGTGGTATCCACCAACTCGGCATCGACGCACTGCCTGAGGGGCGCGACGCTTCGTGCGGCGTCGCGGATGTCCCGCTCCTGCAGATCCTGCAAAAGGGTGCGCATGTTAGCAGGCATTCCCTTTTCGATCAACTGTTTATATCGACGTTCGGCCCTCGCTTCTGCCGACGCCGTCAGGAACACTTTCACCGGCGCTTCCGGGAACACCACCGAGCCCATATCGCGACCGTCGGCGACCAGCCCGGGCAGTTGCCGGTAGCCGCGCTGGCGCTCCAGCAGGGCGGCGCGGACCGCAGGCATCGCCGCGACTTTCGAGGCGCCGACACCCACTTCCTCGGCCCGAATGGCTTCGGTGACTTCGTCGCCATCAAGCAGGATGCGTTCGCCCTCGAATTCGGCCGCCAGCGCAGCCGCCACCGCCGCCACCGCGGCTTCATCGTCAAGTGCGACACCGGCGCGCATGGCAGCCAGCGCGGTCAGACGATAAAGCGCACCGCTATCGAGAAAGTGAAAGCCGAGCGTCTTCGCCACCCGTTGCGCGACCGTGCCCTTGCCGGAAGCCGAGGGACCGTCGATGGCAATGACCGGCGCGGCAACACGGCCGAAGCGGTCGAAGTAGTCGGGAAAGGTCTTGGCGACGCAATCCGGATCGTTGATGCGCACCGGCACGCCGCCCAGTGCCGCGAGCGAGAAGCACATCGCCATGCGGTGATCGTCGTAGGTATCGATGGCCGCATTCGCGACAAAAGTCAGCCGTGGCGATACGCCAAGCCAGTCGCTGCCCTCCTCCGCCATCGCACCGAGTTTGCGCAGTTCGGTCGCCATGGCAGCGATGCGGTCGGTTTCCTTGACGCGCCAGGAGGCGATATTGCGCAACTTGCAGGGACCGTCGGTGAACAGCGCCGCCACGGCCAGCGTCATGGCCGCATCCGGAATGTGATTGAGGTCGAGATCGAAAGCCTTGAGTTTTCCGCTTGCCGGCGCACGGGCTTCGATCCAGTTGTCGCCCATCTCGATGCGCGCGCCCATCGCGGCCAAGGCATCGGCAAACTTCACGTCGCCCTGGATGCTATTTCTGCCCACGCCTTCGACGCGAACCGGCCCGCCCCCGATGGCGCCGGCGGCCAGAAAATAGGAAGCGCCCGAAGCGTCGCCCTCGACATGCACAGTACCCGGACTACGGTAGCGCTGCCCGCCGGCAATCGTGAAGCGCGCCCAGCCCTCGCGCTCGACCTTGACGCCGAAACGCGCCATCAGGTTCAGCGTGATCTCGATGTAGGGTTTGGAGATCAACTCCGTAGCCATCTCGATGACCGCTGGTTTCCCGGTCAGCGGCAGCGCCATCAGCAGCGCGGTCAGGAACTGCGACGAGACGTCACCGCGCACCCGGATCGGCTCATCAAGACGAATTTCAGCCGGCCGTACTTCGAGCGGTGGGAAACCTTCGTGGCCCAGATAGCGCACGTCGGCGCCGATCTGGCGCAGGCCGTCGACCAGATCTCCGATCGGCCGCTCGTGCATGCGCGGCACGCCGGACAATTTGTAGTGGCCACCGGAAAGCGCCAGCGCGGCGGTCAGCGGCCGGAATGCAGTGCCAGCATTGCCGAGGAACAGATCGCCCTGCTTGACCGGAAACGGTCCGCCGACGCCACGCACGCGCCAAACGTCGGCACCGCGCTTGTCGAGACCCACGCCAAGAGCGGCCAGCGCGGTCAGCATCACGCGCGTGTCGTCGGAATCGAGCAGATCGTGGATCTCGGTCGTCCCTTCCGCTAGCGCCGCCAGCAGCAGCATGCGGTTGGAAATGCTCTTGGAGCCAGGCAGACGGATGGTCCCGGCCGCGCGCGAAAGCGCCGGCAAATCCAGAAAGCCGCTCACTCGCCGACCACGTGCAGTGAATCGAGCCACGCGTCGCGACGGGCGCGTGCGGTGGCGAACATCGCTTCCAGCCCGGCTGCGTCGCTGGCGGCGAGCAGCACGCGCGTCTTCAGCAGTTCGGTCATGAAGGCATCGACTTCCCCGATCAGCGCGCGCCGATTGGCAAGACAGATGTCGCGCCACATCTCGGGGTGGCTGCTCGCGATGCGCGTGAAGTCGCGGAATCCGCCGGCGGCGAAGCCGAACAGATGATCGGAGTTGTCACGCGTGGCGAGATCATGCACCAGTGCGAAAGCGAGCAGATGCGGCAGGTGGCTGACCGCCGCGAAGACACGGTCGTGCTCGTCGGCCGGCAATTCGGAAACCCGCGCGCCGCAAATCTCCCATACCTTGCGTACCGCCTTGACCGATTCCGGCGCGTTCTCCGGCAGCGGCGTCAGCACGACGCGCTTGTCGACATAGAGATCGGCCTTCGCCGCGGTGACACCGCTCTTCTCGGCGCCGGCAATCGGGTGGCCCGGCACGAACTGCGCGATCTTGTCGCCGAAGGCTGCGCGCGCCGCAGCGACGACATCAGACTTGGTACTGCCGCCATCGGTGACCAGTGTTTGTGGTTCCAAGTGAGGCACCAGAGCTTTCATCACTGGCTCCATCTGGCCCACGGGCATGCCGAGGAGCACCAGGTCGGCGCCCTTCAGCGCACTCGCCCAGTCGGTGCCGATTTCGTCGATCACCCCCAGGCGCAACGCTTCCTCCAGCGCCGCGCGCGTGCGTCCCATGCCGACGATGCGGGGTGTAACGGGAGAGCTGCGGCGTGCCGCCACGGCTGACTTTCTCTCGCGATGCCCCGCGAAAGCAGCCTTGATTGCCAGCGCGAACGAACCACCGATCAGGCCGACACCGCAAACGACGACCTTGCCCGTCATCGGAGCGCGCGCTCCAGCGCTTCGAGCAGCCTGGCGTTTTCCGCTCCCAGGCCTATGGTCGCACGCAGATGGTTCGGCAGGCCATAGCCGCCGATCGGCCGCACGATCACGCCCTGTTGCAGCAGCTTCTGGTTGACCGCGGCGCCGTCGGGCACCGCGAAGGTCACGAAGTTGCCGTGCGATGGAATGTGTTCGAGTCCGAGACGTTTAATCCCGGCGACCATCTGTTCCATTCCGCGCCGGTTAAGATCGTAGCTCTCGGCCAGGAAGCCATGGTCGTCGAGCGCGGCGGTAGCGGCTGCAAGCGCCAGGTTGTTGACGTTGAACGGCTGGCGCACGCGATTCATCAGGTCGGCCACTTCGGGCGACGCCGCCGCGTATCCGACGCGCAAACCGGCGAGGCCGTAGATCTTCGAGAAGGTGCGCGTAACGATCAGGTTGGGAAATTCGGCGACCCACGCCAGCGTATCGATGCGATCGGCCGGCGCCAGATACTCGTTGTAGGCCTCGTCGAGCACGACTGCGACGTCGCCGGGCACGGACGCGAGAAAGGTCCGCAGCTCGTCGTAGGGCAGGAAATTGCCGGTCGGATTGTTCGGATTGGCGATCCAGACCACGCGCGTATCCGGACGGATGGCGACACGCATCGCCATAAGGTCGTGACCGTAGTTCTTCGCCGGGGTGACGAGACAAGCGGCGCCGGCGCTCATCGTCGCCAGCGGATAGACGGCAAAGGCATGCTGCGAAAAAACTGCCGAACGTCCGGGCGCAAGGAAGACGCGGGCCGCCAGGTCGAGCACGTCGTTGGAGCCGTTGCCGAGGACGATCTGCTCGCGCGCAAGTCCGCTGCGATCGGCCAGCGCGGCGATCAGATCGAACTGGTCAGGGTAGCGTTCGGCCTCGGCAAGGGCCCGCTCGACGGCGATGCGCGCCCGCGGGCTCATGCCGAGCGGATTCTCGTTCGAGGCCAGCTTGACGATCTTGTCGGCCGCAATGCCCATCTCGCGAGCGAGCTCGGTAATAGGCTTGCCCGGCAGATAGGGCGAAATGGCGCGGATGGTTTCGGGTGACTGCTGGGCGATGCTCATGAGCCGCTCTCAAACGGAGGCCTTGGGATAGGAACCGAGTTCCTTGAGGAAGCCGACCTGGCCGCGCAGATCCTCCAGCGCGCGTGCAATGCGCTGATCCTGGCGATGGCCGTCGATGTCGATGAAAAACACGTAGGCCCATTGCGAGCCGCCGAAGCCACGCGCCGGGCGCGATTCGAACTTGCTCATCGAAACGCCATGCGCCTTCAGCGGCGTCAGCAGATCGTGCACCGCGCCCGGCTTGTTCTGCGCCGAGCAAACGAAGGAAGTCTTGTCCTGCGCCGACGGACCGGCGTCATGCTTGGCCAGCACCAGGAAGCGCGTGGTGTTGTTGGGGTCGTCCTCGATGTTGGGCGCAAGAATGTTCAGATCGTAGAGCCGCGCTGCGGCCTCACCCGCGATGGCGCAGGACTCAGGCTCCAGCGCCGCCATGCGGGCCGCCTCGGCGTTGCTCGCCACCGGCACGCGCGCGATGTTCGGCATGTTGCGGTTCAGCCATTCGTGGCATTGCGCCAGCGACTGGGCATGCGAATACAGCTTCTGGAGGCGTTCCACCGCGACTGACTTTGACATCAGGTTCTGCTGGATGCGCAGCCCGACCTCGCCGCAAATCATCAGCGGCGACGTCAGTAGCAGATCGAGGGTGCGGCCAACCGCGCCTTCGGTCGAGTTCTCGACGGGCACCACGCCGTAATCCGCGTTGCCGGATTCGACGGCGCGGAACACATCGTCGATGGTGATGAACGGCGTAAAGGAAGGCGCGGAGCCGAAGTGCTTCTTCGCCGCGCTTTCCGTGAATGTGCCGGCGGGGCCGAAATAGGCTATCTGCAGCGGCTGTTCGAGTGCCAGGCAGGCCGACATGATCTCGCGGAAGATCGTCCGCACGGCACCTTCGGGCAATGGACCGGGATTAACCTCGGCGATGCGGCGCAGCACCTGCGCCTCGCGTTCCGGCCGGTAGAGGTTGCCATGCTTGATCTCGCCGATGCGGTGAGCGTGCTGCGCCCGCTGTGACAGCAGGCGCAGCATCTCGTCGTCGAGCGCGTCGATGCGCTGACGCAGGCTGGACAGTTCCTCCTGTTCGCCTTTCTCGCTCATCAGCCTTCCACAGGCAGGTAGCGCACCGCCAGCACGCCGTCGATTCCGGCGATGGCGTCGATCGCCTTCTTCGGCACCTTGCTGTCAACGTCAACCAGCGTGTACGCAACGTCGCCCTTGGACTTGTTCATCATGTTGCTGATGTTGAGCTTGGCTTCGGCCATGGCGGTGGAAATCTGGCCGACCATGTTGGGCACGTTGGCGTTGGCGATGGCAATACGGAAGCCAGACTCCCGCGGCATGACCACGTTCGGAAAGTTGACCGAGTTGACGATGTTGCCGTCGAGCAGGTAATCGCGTACCTGGTCGGCCACCATCAGCGCGCAGTTCTCCTCCGCCTCACGTGTCGACGCCCCGAGATGCGGCAGGGCAATCACGTGCGGGTGGTCGTTGACGCTCGCGTTCGGGAAATCGCAAACATAGGTGGCCAGCTTCCTGGCCTCGAGCGCCGCCAGCACCGCTGCCTGATCGACAACGCCGTCGCGCGAGAAGTTGAGCAGCACGGCGCCCGGCTTCATCTGCTCGATTGCCCCCGCATTGATCATCTTGCGCGTCGCATCGACCAGCGGCACGTGCATGGTGATGAAGTTGGCGCTCTTCAGCACGTCGGTCAGGCTATGTGCCTTTTTCACCTGCGATGGCAGGCTCCAGGCGGCATCGACGGTGATCTCGGGATCGTAACCGATGACGTGCATGCCCAGCTTGATGGCGGCATCGGCCACCAGGCAGCCAATCTTGCCGAGGCCGACCACGCCGAGCGTATGCCCCGCGAGTTCGTAGCCGGCGTAGGTCTTCTTGCCGCCTTCGACCTTCTTCTCCATCTCGGCGTCTTTCGGATCGAGCGCAGTGACGAACTTGATGGCGCCGCCGATGTTACGGGCAGCCATCAGCATGCCCGCCAGCACCAGTTCCTTGACCGCGTTGGCATTGGCGCCCGGCGCGTTGAACACGGGCACGCCGCGCTTGCTCATTTCCTTGACCGGAATGTTGTTGGTACCCGAGCCGGCACGACCGATGGCCAGCACGGACTTGGGAATGTCCATGCTGTGCATGTCGGCCGAGCGCACCAGAACGGCGTCGGGCTTGGCGACTTCCTTGCCGTGATCGAAACGCTCCGCGGGCAGGCGCTTGAGGCCGTGGGCGGAAATGTTGTTGAGAATCAGAACCTGGAATTTATTGGTCACGATCTCGCCCCCTCAGTTGCCGTGCTGCGCGGCAAATTCCTTCATGTACTCGACCAACGCCTGCACGCCGGCGAGCGGCATCGCGTTGTAGATCGAGGCGCGCATGCCGCCGACCGAGCGGTGGCCCTTCAACTGCACCATGCCCCTGGCCTTGGCTCCCTTGAGGAACTCTTCGTCGAGTCCGGCATCCTTGAGCGTAAACGGCACGTTCATCCGCGAACGATCCGACTTGGCCACCGGGTTGCGGTAGAAGTCGGTAGTCTCGAGGTAGTTGTAGAGCAGGTTCGCCTTCTCGATGTTCTTCTGTTCCATCGCCGCAATACCGCCGTTGCGCTTCAACCACTGGAAAACCAGCCCGGCGATGTAGAGGCTGTAGGTCGGCGGCGTGTTGTACATCGACCCGGCATCGACGTGCGTCTGATAGTTGAGCATGGCAGGCGGCGTCGGCACCGCCTTGCCGACCAGATCCTCGCGAACGATGACGATGCAGAGACCCGCCGGGCCGATGTTCTTCTGGGCACCGGCATAGATCAGGCCGTACTTGGAGATGTCGACCGGACGCGACAGGATGTTGGATGACATGTCGCACACCAACGGCACGTCGCCCGTCTCGGGAACCCAGTTGAACTCGACGCCGCCGATGGTTTCGTTGGCGGTGTAGTGCACATAGGCCGCATCGTCGGAAAGCTTCCACTCGGACTGCGCCGGCGCATAGGTGAAGCTCTTGTCTTCGCCGCTGGCGGCGACGTTGACATTGCAGAACAGCTTGGCGGCCTTGATGGCCTTCTTGGCCCATTCACCGGTATGCACGTAGTCGGCTACCGCCTTGCCGCGCAGCAGGTTGATCGGCACCATCTCGAATTGCGCCGATGCGCCGCCCTGCAGGAAAAGCACCTTGTAGTTGGCGGGAATGTCCATCAGTTCGCGCAGATCGGCTTCCGCCGCCTCGGCGATACTCATGAACTCCTTGCCGCGGTGGCTCATTTCCATCACGGACGTACCGCTGCCGTGCCAATCGAGCATCTCGTCGGCGGCCTGCCGCAGGACTTCCTCGGGCAGCGCGGCGGGACCGGCGCTGAAATTGAATACACGAGCCATAGTTCTCACTCCTCTTCTGTTTCGATGACCTTGTCGATGCCGGCCAGTCGGGTGCCGTCATCCAGATTGATCAGTGTCACTCCCTGCGCCGAGCGGCTTGTTTCACGCACCTGCCCGACGAGCGTCCGTATCATCACGCCGCCGGTGGAAATCAGCATCACTTCGTCCTCGGGCTTCACCAACACCGCACCGACCACCTTGCCGTTACGCTCGGACGTGCTGATGGCGATCATGCCCTTGGTGCCGCGGCCATGGCGCGTGTATTCGGCAATGTCGGTGCGCTTGCCGAAACCATTTTCCGTCGCGGTCAGCACCTGATTTTCCTCGCCCTGCGCCACCAGCATGGAAATCACCGTCTGACCGTCATCCAGCATCATGCCGCGAACGCCGCGGGCATTGCGACCCATCGGCCGCACGTCGCCCTCTTCAAAACGTACCGCCTTGCCGGCATCCGAAAAGAGCATAACGTCGCAAGCGCCATCGGTAATCGCAACGCCGATCAGATAGTCCGCCTCATCCAGGCCAACGGCGATGATGCCCGCCTTGCGCGGATTGGAAAAGTCGGTGAGAGGCGTCTTCTTCACGGTGCCCTTTGCGGTCGCCATGAAGACGAAGTGCTGTTCGTCGAACTCCTTGACCGGCAGCACAGCGGTGATCTTCTCGTTCTCCTCCAGCGGGAAGAGATTGACGATCGGCTTGCCGCGCGAGGTGCGCGTACCTTCCGGAACCTCGTAGACCTTGAGCCAATAGACGCGGCCGCGATTCGAGAAGCACAGGATGTAGTCGTGCGTGTTGGCGACGAACAGGTGGTCGACAAAATCATCCTCTTTCACCGACGCCGCCTGCTTGCCACGGCCGCCGCGCTTCTGCGTCCGGTAGTCGTCCATGCGCTGGCGTTTCGCGTAGCCTCCGTGCGAGAGCGTGACGACCATGTCCTCGCGGGTGATCAGGTCTTCAAGATTGATATCGGCGGTTTGCAGCACAATTTCGGAACGGCGCGGATCGTTGTACTGCTGGCGGATCGCCGCCAGTTCGTCGCCGATGATCCGGATGATCCGTTCCGGGCGGGCCAGGATGTCGAGCAGGTCGGCGATCTGCTCCATGACGTCCTTGTACTCCGCCACGATCTTGTCCTGTTCCAGACCGGTGAGGCGTTGCAGGCGCAATTCAAGGATGGCCTGCGCCTGGGCATCCGAAAGATAATAGCCGCGGCTCGACAGCCCGAACTCTGGCGCCAGCCCCTCGGGGCGCGAGGCCTCGGCGGCCGCACGGCGCAGCATATCCTCGACAAGCTGCGACTTCCAGGGCCGCGCCATCAGTTCGCGCTTCGCGTCGGGCGGAGTCGGCGCCGCCTTGATCAGGGCAATCACTTCGTCGACATTCGACAGCGCAACCGCGAGGCCTTCCAGGATGTGGCCCCGGTCGCGCGCCTTGCGCAGTTCAAACACCGTGCGTCGCGTCACCACCTCGCGGCGGTGGTTGATGAAGCACTCCAGCATCTGCTTCAGGTTCAGCAACTGCGGACGGCCGTCAACCAGGGCCACCATGTTCATGCCGAAAGTGTCCTGAAGCTGGGTCTGCTTGTAGAGATTGTTGAGTATCACCTCGGGCACTTCGCCGCGCTTGATCTCGATAACCAGCCGCATGCCGGACTTGTCCGACTCGTCCTGGATATGGGCGATGCCATCGATCTTCTTGTCGTTGACCAGCTCCGCGATCTTTTCCTGCAAGGTCTTCTTGTTGACCTGGTAGGGCAGCTCGTCGACGATGATCGCCTGCCGACCGGACGGCAATTCCTCAATGTGGGTTCGGGCACGCATGATGACGCGGCCACGACCGGTAAGGTAGCCGTCGCGGACACCGGAAACGCCGTAGATCATCGCGGCCGTCGGGAAATCCGGCGCCGGCACGATCTTGATCAGGTCCTCGATGTCGATGGCCGGATTTTCGAGTACGGCCAGACAGGCATCGACCACTTCGCCGAGGTTGTGCGGCGGAATGTTGGTCGCCATGCCAACCGCGATGCCGGCGCTGCCGTTGATCAGCAGGTTGGGAATCCGGGCCGGCAGGATCAGCGGCTCCTGCTCCGAGCCGTCGTAGTTCGGACCGAAATCGACCGTTTCCTTCTCGATATCGGCCAGCAGTTCATGGCCGATCCGGGCCATGCGCACTTCCGTATAACGCATGGCGGCAGCGTTGTCGCCGTCGACGGAACCGAAGTTGCCCTGGCCGTCGACCAGCATGTAGCGCAACGAAAAGTCCTGCGCCATACGCACGATAGTGTCGTAGACCGCCGTATCGCCGTGCGGGTGGTACTTACCGATCACATCGCCGACGATGCGCGCGGATTTCTTGTACGCCTTGTTCCAGTCGTTGTTCAGTTCGTGCATGGCGAACAGCACGCGCCGATGCACCGGTTTGAGCCCATCGCGCACATCCGGCAGGGCCCGACCGACGATCACGCTCATCGCGTAATCGAGGTAGGAATGGCGCATCTCCTCTTCCAGACTGATCGGTAGGGTTTCTTTTGCGAAGGAAGTTGTCTGCATCGAGGGCGCCGCGAAATTGGCCAGAAATTACCGGCCTGAAAAAGAGAGTGATTTTATCATGCGGACATTGCCTGTCCGCGTTGTTCGCCACAGATGAATCTGCTTTAATCGGTCCCATGGCCCTCCCCATCGACCTGCTCATCGAGCCCGGCTGGATCATCCCCATCGAGCCGCCGGACACGGTGCTGGAGGGGCATGCACTGGCCGTCGACAAGGGACGTATCCTCGCCCTGCTTCCGGTTGCCGAAGCCCTCGCCCGCTATTCTCCGGCGGAATACCTTCGCCTGCCCGGCGAAGCGCTGCTCCCCGGGCTGGTCAACACCCATACCCACGCAGCCATGACGCTGCTGCGCGGCTACGCCGACGACCTGCCGCTGATGCGCTGGCTCGAGGATCGCGTCTGGCCGGCCGAGCGCACCCACGTCTCCCCCGCCTTCATTCGTGACGGCACCCTGCTCGCCGCCTGGGAGATGCTGCGCGGCGGTGTAACTTGCTTCAACGACATGTACTTCTTTCCGGACGCGGCGGCCGAAGCCGCGCGCATGGCCGGCATCCGCGCCGTGCTGGGCGTCGCAGTGCTGGAGTTTCCCACCGCCTATGCGAACGACGCCGACGATTATCTGGCCAAAGGCCTGGCCGCCCGCGACGCGTGGAAGGACGAACCGCTGGTCTCGTTTGCGATGGCGCCCCACGCTCCGTATACCGTCAGCGACCGGACGTTCGAGCAGGTTGCCACGCTCGCCGCCCAGCTCGACCTGCCCATCCACATACACCTGCATGAAACCAGGGCCGAGATCGAGGAAAGCCTGGTCCGGCATGGTATACGCCCACTGGAGCGCCTGCGGCGGTTGGGCCTATTGGCGCAAAACCTCATCGCCGTACATGCCGTACACCTTGACTCCCATGAAATCAGTCAGTTGGCGTCGAGTGGCTGCTTCGTCGCCCATTGTCCGACGTCCAACCTGAAACTCGCCAGCGGCATTGCACCGATTTCGGACCTGTTGGCCGGTGGCGTTCGGGTGGGGATCGGCACGGACGGTGCCGCGAGCAACAACCGCCTCGACATGCTGCGGGAAATGCGCCAGGCAACGCTGCTGGCCAAGGTCGCCAGCGGCAACGCAGCCGACGTTCCCGCCCACCGGGTTCTGCGCATGGCGACGCTGGACGGCGCCGCCGCGCTCGGCCTGGAATCGGCAATCGGCTCACTGGTACCGGGGAAGTGGGCCGATTTGTGCTCGATCCGCCTGAACGACTGGTACTCCCAGCCTTGCTTCGACCCCGCGTCGCATGTCGTCCATGTCGCGGGGCGAGAGCAGGTAAGCCACGTTTGGGTTGCTGGCAAGCCGCGAATCAGGAACGGGCGGCCGGTGGGCGTATCCGACGACACATTGAGCAG
This sequence comes from Gammaproteobacteria bacterium, assembly GCA_018819515.1. Classification (GTDB taxonomy): domain Bacteria; phylum Pseudomonadota; class Gammaproteobacteria; order Burkholderiales; family Rhodocyclaceae; genus Fen-999. Next base: position 66,302 of record JAHJPX010000005.1, on the reverse strand, counting down.
CCTCGGAAACTCATGGCATAATCGATTGAGTTAGTCGGAGCCTGATGGTGGCTTGCATGTATGCCGCAACATATCCATATAAAATAACCATAATTCATACAGTCTTGCCAAATCCAATCCATTTCAACGGAGAACAATGAATATGAAACATACACCCAAGTCTTTGCTGCTCGCCGCTTTGCTCGGTATCGGCGGATACGCGCTGGCCCAAACGCCCGGGATCGACATAAGCAATGTCATCGGCTACAACATCGACCAACGCGGCACAGTCACCAAAAGCGGTTTCGGCTTGTGCTGGCGCACCGGCTACTGGACGCCGGCAATGGCGATCGAGGAATGCGATCCGGAACTGGTGAAGAAGCCGGAACCGCCGGTCCCGGTCGCCGCTGCCCCCGCGCCGGTCCCCGTTCCCGCGCCGGCCCCGAAACCCGCGCCGGCACCCGTGCCTGTCGCCGAGAAGGTAACGCTCGGCGCCTCCGCGCTGTTCAATTTCGACAAGGCGGTTCTGCGTCCGGAAGCCAAAGCCAAGCTGGATGACGTCGCCGCGAAGATGAACGAAATCAAGCTCGAAGTCGTCATCGCCGTTGGCCACGCCGACCGGTTCGGCAACGCCGCCTACAACCAGAAGCTTTCCGAGCGCCGCGCCGAAGCGGTTAAGAGCTATCTGGTGGGCGCAGGCGTCGAGGCCAACCGCGTTTATACGGAGGGCAAGGGCAGCACCCAGCCGGTCACCGATGCAAAGGCCTGTGCTGGCAGGAAGAGCGCCAAGGTGGTCGAATGTCTGCAACCCGACCGCCGCGTCGAGATCGAGGTCATCGGCACTCGCATGCCGAAATAAGCGCTGCGGCGATTGAAACCAAAGCCCTGCGCCGCAGGGCTTTTTTTTGCTTCCGACCGCCGCGCGCGGCATGATGTTTATTCCGCTCACCTTGGCCGACAACGCAATGTACGCAACGCGCGCATTGTCTGCCTACAATACCCGCCATGAACGCAAACGCCGACCCTCAGGAACTCGCCAAGTTTGGCGACCTCGCCCACCGCTGGTGGGATCCGAACTCCGAATTCAAGCCCTTGCACGACATAAATCCCTTGCGGCTGGGCTGGATCGACCGCAACTACAACCTCAAGGGCAAGAAGGTCGTCGACGTCGGCTGCGGCGGCGGCCTGCTGTCGGAGGGCATGGCCTCGCTCGGTGCCGACGTGACCGGAATCGACCTCGGCGAGAAGGCACTCGGCGTGGCAAAGCTCCACCTGCTCGAATCCGGCTTGAAGGTCGATTACCGCCACATTTCCGCCGAAGACATGGCCAAGTCCGAACCCGCGGCGTTCGATGTGGTGACCTGCCTGGAAATGCTGGAGCACGTGCCCGACCCGGCGAGCATCGTGCGCGCCTGCGCGCAGATGGCCAAGCCGGGCGGCTCGGTATTCTTCTCGACCATCAGCCGCAACCCGAAGGCCTATCTGTTCGCAGTAGTCGGCGCCGAATACCTCCTGAACATGCTGCCGCGCGGCACGCACGACTACGCGAAGTTCCTGCGTCCGGCCGAACTGGCCCGGCAGTGTCGCGAAGCCGGCCTTTCGGTGCTCGAAGTGGTCGGAATGAGCTACAACCCGCTCGCCAAGACGTATTCGCTGGGCCGTGACACGTCCGTCAATTATCTGATCCGCGCCCGCCGCGATGCCTGAGCGGGGTATTCGCGCAGTCTTCTTCGACCTCGACGGCACACTGGCGGACACCGCCCCGGATCTCGGCGGCGCGTTGAACGAACTGCTGATCGAGGTCGGCCGGGCGCCGATGGACACGGCGGTCCTGCGCCCGCATGTCTCCGCCGGCACGCGCGGCATGCTCGGCATCGGCTTCGGCCTGAAGCCGGACGATGCCGACTATCCGGACTTGGCCAAACGCTTCCTGGAACTCTATGCGGCGCGCATCTGCGTTGGCACGCGGCTGTTCGACGGCATGGCCGAGTTGCTCGACGCGCTGGAAAGGCGCGACATCCTTTGGGGCGTCGTCACCAACAAGCCGGCCCGTTTCACCGAGCCGCTGATCGATTGCCTGGGTCTCACCGAGCGCAGCGCCGCCATCATCTCGGGCGATTCGGCGCCCAAACCGAAGCCCGCTCCCGACACCCTGCTCCTCGCTTGCGAGCAGGCCGGCGTACCGCCACGGCTGACTTTTTACGTCGGCGACGACCTGCGCGACGTGCAGGCCGCCCACGCCGCCGGCATGCGCGCCATCGCGGCCGCCTGGGGCTATCTGGGCGACGGAGTGCCAATCGCCGACTGGAACGCCGACGCGACGATCGCCGCCCCGCTGAACCTGCTCGACATCCTTTAGCTTGAATTGCCGACCCGTCGCCACCATAATGCTGTCCATGGTCGTAATTCCGGCGACCCGGAAGCGTTCTGGACGCGGGTTCGATTCCCGCCACCTCCACCACTGGGGGGGTGTACTGGTTTCGACAGGGCGTAGAAGGTTAGCAGGCGGCCCGAAAGGCGACGGACGTAATCCGCGCAAAACCACAAACGCCAACGATGAGCGTTTCGCACTGGCCGCCTAAAACGGCCTGCTGAGGATGTAGCCATCCAAGAAACAGAATGACTACCGGCGGGGGCTCAGTTACCAAACTGCGTCCCCGCCGTCATTTCCGCCCCACGGATTCAGATGTCATCCGGCCGATACTCCGGAACCAGGCGCATCAACGCTTCCTTGGTTTCCGCTTCGGCCCGCGTCGAGACCTCCAGCCAAGCCAGCAGTTCGGCCAGCCAAGCCGCGTCGGGTATTTTCGTGGACCGAGAAACCCGCAGCTTCGGATGCGGCGTCGGCAGCGTCGCCTCGTTGTCGGCCAGCAGTTCCTCGTAGAGCTTCTCGCCGGCACGCAGGCCGGTGAACTCGATGCGGATGTCGTCTTCCGAAAAACCCGACAGCCGGATCATGTCGCGCGCCAAATCGGCGATCCGGACCGGCTCACCCATGTCGAGCACCAGAATCTCGCCACCGATTCCCATCAGGCCGGCTTGCAGGACAAGCTGCGCCGCCTCCGGAATCAGCATGAAGAAACGGGTGACTTCCGGATGCGTGACCGTAACCGGTCCGCCGTTGGCGATCTGCTCACGGAATTTCGGAATCACGCTGCCCGACGAACCGAGCACATTGCCGAAGCGCACGACGATAAACCGCGTGGCGGTCGTCTGCCGCTGAAAGGCTTGGCAGACCAGTTCGGCCAGGCGCTTGCTCGCACCCATGACATTGGTCGGGTTCACCGCCTTGTCGGTCGAAATAAACACGACATCGCCCGCACCATGCTCGACGGCTGCCGCAGCGACACGATGGGTGCCAAGCACGTTATTGCGAACGGCCGCCCAGGCATTTTCGTTTTCCATCAGCGGCACGTGCTTGTAGGCCGCGGCGTGAAACACCACCTCCGGACGATAACGGCGGAACACCGCATCGATCTGCGCCGCATCCTTCACGTCGCCGGCCACGCAGGCGATATTGCCGCCGGAAAACTCCTGCTCGATGGAATAAAGCGCAAATTCGGACTGCTCGAGAAACACCATCAGGCGCGGCTCGAAGCGGGCAATCTGCCGTGCCAGTTCGGAGCCGATCGAGCCGCCGGCACCCGTGATCAAGACGACCTTGTCCGTCAACAGCCGATGCAAGCCGTCCAGATCGAGATGAATCTTGTCGCGGCCCAGCAAATCCTCCACCTCGACCCGCCGTACCTGCGAAAACGAAACGCGTCCCGACAGGATGTCCGAGGAGGCCGGCAGAGTAAATACGGACAAACCGGCGCGGGCGGCATGTTCGGCCACCCGACGGCGCTGGGCCACCGTTGCGGACGGCATGGCGATGATGGCGTGCCGAACTTCCAACTTGTCGGCGTAGTCGGCAAGAGAGCGGATGGGGCCGAGAATGCGGACGTCGCCAATGCTCCGTCCGTGCTTGTCCGGATTGTCGTCGAACAGGCCGACGACTCGCCATTCCCCGCCCCGCGCCAGCTCGCTGATCAGCGCCGCCGCCGCCGATCCGGCGCCCAGCACGACCACCGGTGTCCCGCGGCCAAAGGCTCCTCCAAACAAAAAGCCGTCCTTCCACGCCCGGTACAGGTAACGGTCGCCGGCCATCATCACCAGCAACAAAATCGGATGCAGGACGAATACGGAGCGCGGAATGCCCGACGGCCTCAGCAGCAGTGTCGCGCCGACCGTCAACAACGCGCCGATGGCCAACGCGATCAGCAGTTGCCGAATGTCCTCCATGCTGGCGTAGCGCCAAATGCCGCGATACAGTCCGAACTTGATGTAAACCGCCAGGTAGATGGGCACCACCCACAGCAGCGCCTTCAAACCGGCGGCGGAATACGCGGCCGGCACGTCGAAGTTGAAGCGGATCAGGTATGCCAGCCACCACGTGAGCGCCGTCGCGCCTATGTCGTGGACGAAGGCAACAAGGGTGCGAGGATTCATGATAAAGCCATACTAATGCGACACACCCGACGCTTTCGCAACCTTGAAAAGAGTCAGTAATAATATCTTCAAATCGAAGCCGAACGACTGCCGGCGCAGGTATTCCGCATCGAATTCGACCTTCACCGGTATGGGCAGATCGTCGCGGCCATTCACCTGCGCCCAGCCGGTAATGCCGGGCAGGAGCCGATGCACACCCCGCTCGGTGCGCAGCGCAACCAGGTCATCCTGATTGAACAAGGCCGGACGCGGGCCGACGAAGCTCATGTCGCCCACGAGGACACTCCACAATTGCGGCAACTCGTCCAGACTGGTCCGGCGCAGGAATCCGCCGATCGGCGTCAGATAACGTTCCGGATCAGCCAGCCTATGGGTCGCCACTGCCGGCGTACCAACGCGCATCGTCCTGAACTTGGGCATGCGGAAAATCCGGTTGCCGGCACCGACCCGATCCGACCAATAGAGTGCCGGGCCGGGAGAGGTGGCGCGGACGACCAGCGCAACGAGAAGGATCGGCAGCGCCAATACCATCGCGGCCAGAAAAACCAAGAACAGGTCGAAGGCGCGTTTCAAGTCCGGACTCCCGCGTCGCTACTTCGTCCGTCCGGTTGTCAGAAACATGGCCGCGCCCGGGTCACGCGGCAGCTGGCCCGATTGCACATATTTCACCAGCTCGCCGACTACCTCGCTTACGTTGAAACCACCGACCCGAACGGACGCCGGCAGGTCACTGCCGCGAACGATCGACCGCACGTAACCCTGAATGAACACCCGCTCGACGATCTGGATGTCTCCCAACTCATAGAACGCCGACATGCCAAGAACATAGTCCGCTTTGGCGAAATCGACAAACGAGATCGGCAACATGCCGGCCGCCAGCAAAGGCAAATTGGCCGCCAGACGAGACGTCCGCTTGTTTCCGTTCGCAAACGCCTGCAAATAGGGAAGACGCGTCATTAAATAAAGCGCGGCGGCCACCGGGTCGAGCGCTTTGGCCGTGGACACAATCTGCGCCAGGGCCTGGCCGACGTACCCCGTTCCGGGCCGGAACGGCGGACCATAGGCGGACCGCCCCAAACGTACTTCCTCGAACTCCCTCGGCAAGCCACGTTGTTCATCGGGAAGAAAATGGTCCGAGTCGGCTGCTTCAGGCAGACCATGCCGATCGGTGAGCAAAGACTGAAGTTGGCACAGTGTCTCTACGGAAAGCTCGCGATGCATCCAGAGGTACTCGATGGCGTTCTTGTGGTTGAGGATCAACAACGCATCTTCGAGCGGCTTCTCCGGATTGCGCTGGCCGTATTCGATCAACGCCTGGGTGTCGATGGCCGAATAGGTGCTTCCCTCCAGCAATGCCGAAGCCCACGAGAAATCGATCAGGAAATCGGCCAGGAACTTCCTGTCGAGCGACCGGGAGATGGCGCTCAACTTGCGCAGCCGAACCGCCTTTTCCGGCGCCATTGCCGGTTCCGGCAATAGTTGGTCCTCGTGGAATGCGACGGCAGGTCGCGCCTGCCAATCGGTCTCGAAGTAGCGTCGAATATCCTCCTCGGGAAACTGCACCAGCGAAACGTAGCGCGTTCCCGGCCCCCTGCCGACAGCCTTGATCCGCCCCGAAACAACCAGTTCCCGCAAGCGGCGGTTGAGCGTAGACCGGCTTGCCCCGGCGTACTGCCCGCCCAAGGCATCCGGCGAAATCCCGCGCGGGCCTGCCGCAAGTATGCCCTGCGCGAGTTCCTTCAACGATAATACGGTCGAACGTACCATTTCTGACAAGATAATGTGCAAGTCAAGTTACTGTTATAGATAACATAATAACCGTTCGCTTCAATTGAAGTGCCAATTCCGGATGATCCTGTCTGTAAACCACCGAGTCCGGTAGTCGATGCCCGTCCTTCGGCGCATAGAATCAGGGTATGACTCAGCGCTTATCGACTCCCAGCATCTCCCGCGCGCCCTCTTCCAGGCCCACCTTCGCCCACCAGCCGAGTTCGCGCTCGATCCGCGCCGGAGAGTAGCAGGCCGAACCCAGCAGCCGCTCGACCATTTCCGAATTGAGCGGCAACGGCCGCCCTAGCAAACGCCCACCCCAGTCAGCCACCGCGCCGCCAGCCCGCAGCACCGGCGCGGGAACGCTCCAGGGAAAAGTCAGCCGTGGCGACACGCCACGGATGGTGTCGAATATCTCCCGGCCCGAGTACGGTCGGGGATCGGCGACAATATATGTGCGCCCGTTCGCAGCCGGGGCGTCCGCCACTGCCCGCGCTGCCACCACCACATCGTCGACGTGAACCAGCGAACGCCGATTGCCGGTATCCGGCAAACGCGGAAACCAGCCGGCGCGAATCCCCCGCGCCATCCGTTCCAGATTGCCCTTCCCACCCCGGCCGTAAACCATCGCCAGCCGCAGATTGACAACGTGCATACCGTACTTGATCCCCGCCTCCAGCACCGCGTCCTCGGCCGCCCGCTTGGCACGGCCGTAAGCCGAAACCGGCTCACCCGGCCAGTCCTCATCGACGCATTCGTCGCCCGGTTCGGCCATCGCCTTCACGCTGGAAAGTAAGATGAAGCGCTTCACCCCCGTCTCTACGGCGGCATCAAGCAAGTTGCGCGTTCCCTCAAAGTTAACGCGCCAATGGAGATCAGGGTCGGACGTCGTAAAGGCATGCGCATAACCCGCGCAATGAAATACACATTTGATATCGGCACAGGCTCCCCGCAAGGATGCGGGATTGAGCAGGTCGCCAACTATCGAATTCGATGCGTCGGTTGGATGTCGAACCAGTGCGCGACTTGCTGGCCGCATCAAGCGCGAACCGATGAAACCAGTGCTACCCGTTATCAACTCCATCGCCGACAACGCCTCACTCGGCGGCCACTTCGGAGAAGAGATCAGCATAGGACTGCCCCATGACCTTCGCGGAAAAGAGCGATTCGTACCGACGACGCGCCGCATGTCCCATCGCGACCGCCAATTGCTCGTCGGTGAGCAGCGCATTCATAGCCTCCGCGAGTGCCAACGGAGATTCCGCAGGTACGACAAAACCAGTTTCGCCCGCCGTATTGATAAACGACGTACCGGTACCGATTTCACACGAAACCATAGGCTTGCCAAACATCGCCGCTTCAACCAACACCATGCCGTAGGCCTCCGAACGCAAGTGCGATGGAAGAGCCAATGCACGGCAATTGCGCAGCAAGGTCACTTTCTCCGCATCCGTGACCTGCCCGGCGAAAATCACATTGGTCGCACCGAGTTGCCGTGCCTGGTTGCGCAAGGCCTCACCCTCCGGCCCTGTCCCGGCGACTATCACCTTGGCACCGACCGAATCTGCCGCCTGTATCAGGAAATGCAAACCCTTGTAATAGCGGAGCACTCCGATAAACAGAAAATAGGGTTCCGCGCCATCAATCCCCAGACGTTGCAATACGCTGTCGTCACCCAACTGGGGATAGGATTGCTCGTCGATGCCGAAAGGAATCACGCGCACCCGATCAGCCAACGAAGAGTTGGACAATACCGGACTGGTACGCACGTACGCCGGAGCGCCGGCGACAATGGCTTTCATGCCTCTCAAGGTATTCCACATCAACGGCGCGTACGCTGCCCCCAGCCATCGCTGCCGAACGATATCAGATACGTAGGTAAGGACTGCGGGCTTGCCGGAGGAAGCGCAGTGGCGAAGCAAGTCCGCAAACGGCCATGGAAAAAAGTAGTGAATTAAGTCCGCTTCGTCGGCAAGACCGCGAAACGTTGCGCACGCGGAAAGATCGCCGAGATCGCATGATGCTGGCGCCGCCCACGACTTGCGCCGCACGACCCTGCCTTCCGGTCTTGATATTTCCAATGGAACTGGGTTTGGCGACAAAGTGAAGATAGTGTTTTCTATTCCGCGCTCACGGGTGGCAAGGCATATCTGACGAATGGCCTCCTGCAACCCACCGGGTGGATCGGGGAAGTAGGTTCGATAGACGTGTAGAACCTTCAAGGGATCGATTCTCAGATGCCAAGAACCTGACGGTAGACATCGACCGTCATCGCTGCAGTCCTCTCCCAGGAGTACCCTTCAGCTCGGCGCCTTCCTTTCTCACACAATGCCCGCGCCATTTCCTCGTTCTCGATCAATTCCATCATTGCGTCCGAAATGGCCGAAATGTCATATGGATCAACCAGCAGGGCCGCATCTCCCGCCACCTCTGGCAATGCAGTGATGTTGGACGTTATCACCGGAATACCAGCAGCAAACGCCTCCAGCACCGGCAATCCGAAACCTTCGCACAGAGACGGAAATACCAAGACCGACGCCTGCTTCACAATCGCCCGTAGATCGTCGTCACCCAGACGACCGAACCATCTCACCGAAGGCCCGTGAGCGCCACCTACCAGCGCATCGACGGTATCTCCGTCATTCCAGCCGCGACGGCCGACGATGATCAAGGGAACTTCGTTCCTGATTCCGGGCGGCAACCCCAGATATGCATCGATGACCCGGCGCAAATTTTTTCTTGGCTGAATCGTTCCGACAAACAAGAAAAAACGATCCGGCAACTCAAGTCGCTTTTTCGTATCCAGCAACGTTTCCGATGGTACGGAATCGAACCAATGCTTGCCTACCCCCAGCGGAATAATGGAAATAGCGTCTGGCGGCAAACGGAAGTGCCGTACGATTTGATCCTTAGAGAACCCGGAAATCGTGATGATCCGATTAGCCCATTTGGCAGAACGCCGCCAAAGAGCGCTTTTCAGACGCCCCAACGGACTTCGAGAAACCCACTGTGGATGAGACAACGGAATTGCGTCCATTAGCGTCGCCACCACTGGCAGATTGCCAAGTTTTGGAATCAAGTGATCGGTGGCATGCATGATGTCGATCTTTCCGCGAAGCCAACGCGCTTCCGGAAATGACAAACCGGTTGTAGCGGAAACGAGCGCAGAAATACCGAATCGTACCGAACTGCTTTCCGCGCCAGACGTCTCGCCAGTCCGGGTCAAAGCACGGGCAAAAGAGATGCGGGTCAAGTCGATTCCCACCCCTCGGGTGAGTGCCCTTTGCAGTTCGCTGGTGTAACTTCCGATTCCGTCGACCCCTCCCCCGGTTTTGAGGCTGCGATCCAGAACGGTAACGCCGAACCCGACGCGGATCATTCCGTTGCGCCCAACATCCAGCGTAGCGTCTCCTCCAGTGGCGGCGTATCCCATGCGCCAATCAACCGCCGCAACTTCGCCGGGTCGCCGCACAGGCTCCTCACCTCATTTCTCCGAACGAAAGCTGGATTAACTTCCACCCGCATGGAATGTCCGGTAATCGATCCAGCCATCGACATCACTTCGCGAAGCGAACGCGTCATGCCGGAACAAACGTTCAATGTTTCGCCGGCCGGGCAGTGCTCCAAGAGCCGCCGATAGGCATTCGCCACCGAGCGCACATCCGAAAAGTCACGCCAAACATCCAGATTTCCCAGTTCGATCACGTTTGCCCGACGCGTAAAGTGCGCCACGATCTTTGGCAGCAGGAATTGCTCGCCCTGCCCTACTCCGGTGTAGTTGAACGGCCGGACAATCACTATCGGTAGCCTGCTCATCCATAAACTAGCCGCGTACTCCATCGCCAGTTTACTGACTGCATAGTCGTTCGCCGGGTTCAGTGGTGCATCTTCGTTCAATACTCCCTCGGCAGCGTCACCATAGACATTCGCACTACTGGCCAGCAGGACGGCCTCGGGTACTTTGTCCGCACCGGCCAGAACTTCGAGTAGATTCCGGCTTCCAATCAAATTGACGCGATAAATGGCGTTTGCATCACCATGCCCAACAAACGCGATGCCCGCCAAGTGCGCCACGGCATCTGGTTGCACCTCCGCAACCAATCTGCGTAACGACTCGACGTCGGCCAGATCAATTTGATGATAGTTTCCTCCGTCGAAGCGCTCCGACATACCGATCCCGAACACCTCCCATCCGGTGCTTTCCAACTCGACCTTGAGGTAGCGGCCAGTGAAGCCGTCGATCCCGGTTATCAGCGCTCGACGTGCTCGCGTCATCTCAGAACGAAACACCCCGTTCGACCCGCCGCAGATCTGCATCGACCATCATTTGGCAGAGTTCCTCCAGACTGGTTTTTGGCTCCCAGTCCAGTTCTCGTTTGGCCTTTTCGGGGTTGCCGATCAGCAACTCCACCTCTGCCGGACGGAAAAACTTGGGATTAACCTTGACGAGCATCCTGCCTGTCCCGCGATCGATGCCGATTTCGTCCTCCCCGCTTGCACGGAACTCAAGATCGAAACCAGCGGCCTTACCAGCCATTGCCACGAAATCGCGTACAGTCTCGGTTCGGTTGGTAGCCAACACGTAAGTATCTGGCCGCTCAGCCTGAAGCATGCGCCACATTCCTTCCACGTAGTCCTTGGCATAGCCCCAGTCGCGCTTGGCATCAAGATTTCCCAGTTCCAGAACATCCTGCCTGCCTAATTTGATTCTGGCGAAAGCATCGGTAATCTTGCGCGTTACAAATTCCAGTCCACGAAGCGGCGACTCGTGATTGAACAAGATGCCGCTAGCGCCAAAGATGTCGTAACTCTCGCGGTAGTTAATCGTCATCCAATGGGCGTATAGCTTGGCAACACCGTACGGGCTGCGAGGATAGAAGGGGGTTTCCTCCGTCTGCGGGATCGTCTGCACCTTTCCGAACATCTCGGATGTGCTAGCCTGGTAAAAACGAATCTTCGGATTGACGAGACGAATCGCCTCCAGCAAATTCAGTGGCCCCAGGCCGGTTATCTGCGCAGTCGTCATCGGCTGATCGAACGACACAGCAACAAAACTTTGCGCCGCCAGATTATAGATTTCCGCCGGCCCGGTCTTCTCCAGCAGCCGAATCGAAGACCCCAAGTCCGTCAGGTCATACTCGACGAGGTGTAAATTGGGGTGAATCTTGATGTCCAACTCCTCAACCCGCCAGAAATTGGTGGATGCCGTGCGCCGGTAGGTGCCATAAACCGTGTAGCCCTTCTCAAGGAGAAGTTGCGCCAGATATGCGCCATCCTGCCCAGTAATGCCTGTAATGATGGTTGTTTTGTTTGTCATGTATCGAAAAATGCTGGGTATTTAGACGATCTCGATTTCCGGAAATGGAAAAATAAATCTACCACCGTCAGCCATGAACTCCTTCTCTCGACGAAGGATGCCTTCCTTGAAATGCCAGGGAAGTACGAAAAAGTAGTCCGGATTTGCCGCACGAGCTTCTTTTTCGGAAATGATCGGAATATGCGTACCGGGAGTGACCCGCCCGAACTTTTCTTCATTGACCTCCGCAATGGCCGGAATCTCGTTGACGGTAAGTCCGCAGAACTGCAACACGACATTCCCCTTGGTCGACGCACCATAGCCGTAAACCTTTTTTCCGTCCGCGACGAGCGAGCATATCAATCGCCGAAGATCATCGCGGTGACGAAAGACTCGTTCCTCGAAATCTCTGTAGGGGCGGGGCGTCATCAACCCCATGCGATCCTCCTGCTCGAGCATCCAATCGATCACGGCATGATTCTGTTTGATGCTGGTGTTGGAACGCTTGGTAGCGGTGACAGCGAAACTGCCACCGTTCACGTTATTCATCACTACATCAACCAGCTTGAGATCTGCCGCTTCGAGTATCTTCTGCACGACACCAAGCGAGTAATACTCCAGATGCTCGTGGCAGATGGTGTCGTACGAATTCAGGCGCAGCATCGAGGGCATATAACTCTGTTCGAAATGCCAGATGCCATCATCGGCGAGAACCATATCGATTTGCCGCGCAAAAGCGATGGGATCATCCAGGTCATAGAACATGGCAATCGAAGTCACGATCTTGCATTTCTCGTTGGCCACCGAGTGATAAGCCGAGGCGCTGAAAAAGTCCGGCACCAAACTGACGTCTGCAGGGTAGAAGGAAGCAAACTTGCGTCCAGTAGGATCAATACCTATTCGTTTGAGACCACTCGTCGAATATGCCTTCAGCGTCGTGCAGTCATTGCTGCCGATATCCAGTACCGTATCGCCTGCCTCGGGCATAGCCAGCCGCTCTAGGTAGCGAACTTTGTGAGTCAGGTGATCGACCATCGACTGATTGAGTCCCGAGCGATAACCGTAGTTCTCGCCATACATTTCGCCGGCATCATAAGAATGATTGAGCTGGAGCAGGCCACTATCTGGACACCACACCAGTTCCAGCGGGCCAGCAGTCACTGCAGTGTCCGCGCTCGCAGGGAATACGCCGGTTAGCGCCTGATTACCTAAGCTCAGGACCGAAACCAGATTCTCGCTCCCACTGATTCGGCAGCGTTCTAACTTGTTGTATGGCCTCATTGACTACTCCATATAGGAAAGAGTTGAAATTTGCATAATGCGAGCGAGGACGTCGAGGAATGATTGGTTGAGACTGGAACGATTTCCGGAATTGTCGCCGTACATCCCACCGGCTTTTGAGAAGCCCTTAACAATTGATTCGTGCAAGCATGCGTTCAAGCTTTTCGAATTGGTCTTTGCCTGCACAAGTATCGATCAAGTCTTGACGTACAGCATTGCTCCAATGCGGCTCAACTTCACTTAGAACAACGCGCTTCAAGTGCTGAAATTCGATCGAATTTTCTCCATATAGCGCCTCAATAATTCCGAGAAGTCCGTTTATCTGGATATCTAACCGTGAGAGCATGCCACCACTCGAGAAGCTATCGTTGCCGCCGCGCCGGTCAAGCAATGCTTCATAAATATAGCCCAATCTAAATGGTGCATCTGTCAGCTTCCACAACCGACCGACGTGGGCCCAGTTGCTGCCATTGAACACGGGCTCTAGCTTCCCCTTGAACCAAGTAAACCGATTGACGACGAGACCTCCCATGAAGGAAAAATACGCCTCAGACGAGAGGGCTGCTTCGAGATATGCAAGCCGGTCATGCTTCTCGTGGAGATTGAAAAGCCTGTCTGCCGCGATAGAGAGCACCGGCCAATCTTTCAGCACTGTCATGTCGAATTGGCACTCGTTGTGCCGGCATAGCAGCAGGTCGGGTTGCCACTCCTGAAGAGCCTTAAGCACCCCCCCGATGGCCCCTCGCCGCATCAAGTCGTCGCCCGAAAAGAGCCAGCAATACTTCGTATCGACCAGTTCAACGGAGCGCGCCAAGTCTGCATCAATCCCACCCTTCTCGATCTCACGGACATACCGAAAATTATTAAAGCGTCTGCAGTAGTCGTCGACGAGAAGGCGCGTGTTATCGGTTGACCCACCATCGAAAATGAGTACTTCGACGTTGTAGTCCGCAGCTTGGTCAAGGATACTGTTTAGCGTTTGGGGCAAGAATTTACCAAAGTTGTAGACTGGGATGGCGATGGATAGCAATGCGTTCTTGTGCTTACTAGTTATACTCATCGCATTGCCGCCCTCACGGTATCGAGGGACACTTTCGCTAAAGGATGATTGTTCTCCAAAGCGTTCGCGTAAACGGTTTCAAACTGAGCGGCGTTGCCCTGAAACTCGCGCAGATGCCGGAAACGCCGTATGAAGCGGATGATATCGAAAGAATCGTTTGCGACATCAGATTCAGACTCAAACAGGATTTTGAAGTATGTCAGGGCCATTTCCAACGTGTGGCGCCGCCAGCGGTCAGCTTGATCTTTTGCAACTCCGTTCAACTCGGCGAGGTCGTAAACCTCGGGAACCCTCTCGAGGATCCATAGTGGTGCGTACTTTCCCCAGGAAACATGCATGTTGATCGTGATCAGCGGCTCGTCGACCCAATAGCCAGGCAATTCCATTAGATGGGACAGAATATATTTTGAGGATGGAACACAGGTCTGCAGACTCGAAAAAGGCGCGCCACTTGTATCCTGCGTGAATATCCTCTGCGCATGCTTCCTCTTGACAACGAAAGTGTAGATCGCCGTGTAAAAGTTCTCATTGAAGGCGGAGATGTATTTAACCGTATTGGGGCCAGATTTATTGCCGTCACAGATTTTTGTCGCCTTCGATAGGTATTCGCTCAGCGTTTCCGGCCTAGGAGGACTTGGATCAGCCGAATAGGAATAGTTTACGTTGATGAGGTCTGGTTGCTCATACTGAACGATATGGAGAATTTTCTTTAGGGCACCCTCGTGGATCAGATCATCGTCGCCAATCAGCCAGATGTAATCGCCTCTCGCACTGCTAACAGTCTGAGGCAGGTTTCCTAACATCCCAATGTTTCCACTATTGCGGATATAGGCGAATCCATCTTCCTCGAGATAGCCTTCGACAATCTGAGGTGTCTCGTCAGACGAACAGTTGTCACAAACAACGATCTCGATCCGGTCGCGGAGCGACACGGATATCTTCATCAAATTTCGAAGATTAATGTCGAGCCAACCGGCTCGATTGTAGGTGGTAATACAGACCGACAGTATCGGCTGGCAGGGAAGGTTGTATGGCGTTTCCTTCTCCACCGCTATAACTGGCATATCCGGGTTCTGACAAATCGACCTGATGGAAGAGGAAACCTCCGCTGCGTAATCCTCCCAAGTCTTGAAATAACGATTTCTGATTTCGGCCTTCAACCGTTCCATCTGCGCCGGAGTATTGGCCAGGTCTGCAATGGCATTGCTCAGTTCCTCGACACTTAGCACATCGACTGGCACGCAACCGCCATGCGATGCCAACTCTGCCATCTGGCTGTATCCAGCGCAGATGCAGGGAACGCCAAACCATAGACTCTCAACAATCGGCAGGCCAAAACCCTCCTCATAGGAAGGAAAGACCGTAAAGTCAGCCTGCTCGTATTGCTGTCGGAGAATGTCGTCCGAGGCTTTCTTAACCCAGTCAATGTTCGTGGCTTCACCGATTAGCCCGCGAACCACGTGCGGCAGTTCGTTATCAAATGACTCGTCTCCACCGACCAACGTGAGCTTCAGTTTTCGATTGGACTTCTTCTCTGCCTCGAAGAAGGCTTTTATGAGTGTTGTATGGTTTTTGCGCGGTTCGACAGTGCCGACAACCAGAATTCGGCAGCAGTCGTCCGCTAACGTTGGCTTGCGATCGATAGTCCGCGCATTCTCTGAAAATGCGGATGGAAGATCCACGGTCTTGATCCGCTCCTCTAGTGAGAGTGCACGGCAATGGCTTGTGTCAAGGAAAGCTCGCAAGTCGTTGGCGCTGGTAACCGAAATCGGCACGATCAGATCCATTTTGTCGAGAAGGTCCATATACGCCCTATGCGCATCTGAAAAGTGCGGCGGATAGAGCGTTGCGAGCTTGTGCGGTATAGCGTCATAGAAGATCGCAGCGCATTTGACGGACCTCGCCTTGAAGAAATCAATGACCTGTCGTTGAATGTCAAGCGGGCGATTCAACGGGAGATCTACCATCAGGTAGGTGGCATTGTTGCCAATCTGGTCGAGATCTGCCGACAGATGCCATCCGTCTTGTGCCGGTCCATTCCAAAGAGCCATGTAATCAAGATCTTCATCTGTAGCAAAAACGACGCATCGGCGCTGCTCATCCCACTTTAACGGTACGACTTTGTGACCTTGTTGTATGAGTTGTTTGGCGAGTTGACGATTGACCCTCTGAATTCCCGTGTTCCCGTTCGCGGCCAAGGTTGCGTCGATCCAGTAGTAGATCAACCCGTCGTAGCGCCTGCCAAATTGCAGCCTATCCATATCGGAAGCAATTTCTCTAGCATATTCGTACCACGTCTTGACTGGACGCCGTATGATTTCCTTAACCTTCTGCTGATAGAGATCCTGGTCTTCGATAAGATCGGTGATGGCAGAGTGCAGGGCGTCCGCGCTACTGGTGTCGACAGTGACGCAACCGCCATCGACGGACAACTCGGCCATAGAACCGAAGTTTGCGCAGATGCAGGGTCGGATATTCCAAAGACTTTCGATGATAGGTAGGCCGTATCCCTCCTCGAGTGACGGAAAGACCGTAAAGTCGCAGTTCATGTAGAACCGTCTAATATCCTCGTCCCTGGCGTTGTAGTTAAACTTGATTCTCGGATTCCCGGCAGCTTCCTTTTCTATGATCTGCTTGTAGTTGTTGCGCACCATCCCTACAAGGTTAAGGGTCCAGTGCGCTTCGCGATGTTCCTCGCAATACCTATTAAATGCCTTAATAAGGGTAATTTGATTCTTTCGCTCGTCAATCGTGCCGACGCAGACGATGTTCTGGCCAATATTGGGATTGCGACCTATTTCACGCGGCGTGTCCATCTCCCCGGCTAAAGTAGCAACTGAAATGATGGGCATCTCCGCTTCATTCAGCTTCTCATAGCGGCGGTAGTAGTCGACCATGAGGCTTGATGAATAGAAAGATATCGGCCAGATCACATCAGCCAGCGCAACCGTCGACATGTAATTCGCATGCTTACCTGCATTCTCCGCTGCATCTTTCGTCAGGAACGGAATGACGTCATAGAAGACAACACCCACTCTTAGACCGAAATCACGTGCCAACTTAATCAATCTCGATGTTGGTGGAGTAGCGTGCGTCGTGTGATAAGGAATCTCGGGGATGATCAGCCAGGGATGCCGTGGCTGACTGCGCAAACTGCCCATGAATCTCTGAAACACCGCCGGATCATCGAGCCTGTACTTCTGATCTTCGAGGCGTCGTCCAGACATAGTGAGGAAATGCCGCCTCTCGTCGCTGCTCAACGGGATGAGGTTGAGCGTTGAATGATCAAGCTTTACCAAGATCAGCACTTCACCACCGCTTTCAAGCATGGCGGAAAGTTTATGGCAAACTCTCTGAATGCCGGTTATGCGGTCGAAAGTCGCCGTATGCTCGACATAGAACAGCACGGCCCTTTCATCCTCAGGGAGGAAATACTCCGTCGCCACCGCCTCGACGGGCCTCAAACTCTGTTCGACCACGCTAGTGGCGCGCCGGAATAGAGCGCTTCTTACCCTGTGCTTGAGTCTCGGAAACTTGTTCAGGAAAAACAAGGCCGACTGCCTCAGGGTGTTGTTGTGCAGAACGATTGGCTGCATTAAGAGAATCGAACGGACGACAATCGACTTTGCAACTCGCCTAAACCTGGAAAGCAACCTCTGAAGCTGATACGTGATATGGCGTAGCGGCGCAGTAACGCGCCAAGAACGGCTGCTAAGTATCTCATTGGAATGGGCTTCGGCCTGCTGGGCTTTGGCTTCGGCCTGCTGGGCTTTGGCTTCGGCCTGCTGGGCTTTGGCTTCGGCCTGCTGGGCTTTGGCTTCGGCCTGCTGGGCTTTAGCTTCGGCCTGCTGGGCTTTAGCTTCGGCCTGCTGGGCTTTGGCTTCGGCCTGCTGGGCTTTGGCTTCGGCTTCAGCCGCAGCTACGCGACCTTCCGCCTCGATTCGCGCAATGAAGTCCCTTGCGTCCATCTTCGATTCAAGTTCTCGCACCTTCTCTCTCATTTCACGCTCGGGCGTAACGTATCCCCAGTACTCAAAAGCGTTGCGCAGAAAATTGGCAGGCACCGCGTCAACGATGGCCCACGTATCCGATCCGCACTCCCCTTCCAGTAGCCCTGATGACCAGAAGCCATGGGCATTGAGCAAGCGCGAATAGCTAATTGGAGGACCAAAACGCTTTGCGCGAGTCTCAAGCAATTCACCGCACAAACCAAACCATGGTGCCTCGGCAATAACTGAAGAACTTATCGCACACACCGTTGCAAAATTGCCCGAACACAAGAGCCCATATATGTCGCGGTCGGCTACGACCGTTGCGCCATAGCGGCAACATATTTCTTCGTCAAGAACCGGGTTCGTCAGGTTGGGATGAGGGCGATAGTAGACTCGAGCATGATCCTTCGCCAATTGGTCGATTTGCTCGACATAATCGTTCAACCCCTTGAAAGTACCATCAAACCAAACACTTTTATCGATCGGGGTTTGCCCCAATATCAGCAACGAACTTTCGTGTTTTTCTGAGATACCTCCAGCACTCTTCATCCGAATAGCGTTGGCACACAGCGCAATCCACTCGGAACTCGCAGCCAGAGGCTGGACATCAAAATCGAACGATGTCGTGACCTCAAAATACAGATCGTCCAGAAACCGGAGTGGATGTATCGCCAGGTTCACCCACGATACGTTGCGCTCGGTCAAATAGTCCAAATCACGCGGAGCAGCCTCAAACGCGATTACTGCGACATCCTCCAAATCGAGATCCTTGAGTGGGCTCACTCCGGATCCGTCTAAAGACGCCTTCCATGCCCCGATATTCTCCTGTAAGTCAGTCGATTCATTGACTTGACTGATGTGGAGCAAGCACTCAACATCCATTTGCTTGAACACTGGAGAGAACAGCCAATACAGTTTCCTAATGTTACCGGCCTGCCCTGCGCGGCTGACGTCACCAATGAAATGCACTTTGCGCTTCATGACGGTGAAGCTTTCTTTCGTAGCAGGAAGATGTTCACCTGTCCAGAAACGCCCTGCTTGAGTTCCATTTGCGCTGGCGGAAGCAATTGAAATGTGTTGATTCCTTCCGGGGAAAACGAATAGACATCTTGTCCGTACCACGATTCCAACGAAAAACCGAACATTGCCATACGCAGGAAGTCGTCGTGCCGGTAATGTCGAAAGTGAAATTGGTGTGGATTTTTTTCAAGTGGATGCCGCTCCTGATTAGGCACAGAAATCAATGCTCGACCGCCTGGTTTCAAACTTCCGCAAATTTCCCGGAGCAGGGAATGATCTTCTTCTACGTGTTCCAATGACTCGAAGCAGATTACAAAATCAAAAGCACCTTCAGGAAGACGAAACGGATATCGTTTGAACGAAAACAGGTTGTTTGGCAGCGAATAGTATTCATTCGCCATGTCTATGGCTTCGTTAGATCCGTCAACGCCGAAAACCTGAGCCTTCGCAAAGTCCCTTGCAACAAGGTATGTCCCGTAGCCGTTTCCACAAAAAAGATCAAGAATATTTGAACTTTCGTACTGACAGAGTCGGATCACGCGCTCGGCTAGTTCATAGCGAACCGTATGGTCCCGACGGATATCGTCAAGCGATCGACCTACTTGTCTTTCCCCGCTCAACAACGAATAGTCCCGCTCTGGGACGTGTTGTACCGCTTGTGGAGTCGTCACGATGTTTTGCATTGCCTTATCCGTTGGCCGCAGTAACTTCCACATCTGCATGAACATGCAAGAATCCCCCAAAATTTTCTTTCAGCAGCGCTACCGGAGTACTGCACGCAATCGTCTTGGCACAAAATACTCGGTCGTAGAAATCTGAAGAGAATGGGTCGGGTTTGATGCCGATATCCACCCTCAGTTCTCCAGAATAGAATGGCCACATCAAACGCCAGGTCATGATTGCCCGATCGCCCCGCCTCAGGTCTGGTAGCCGAGTCGAGTAGTAATTGGAGTTACAGCTCAGTAGCGGATAGCCTGTCTTGTCCGCTATTAGCAATCCGACTGCCGCGCCAGCCGGGACATCCGAGTTGGCCGAAATGCACGCTTTGAATACAACCGAAGCTCCAGGATGACACGCTGATAACTCGCGACCACACTCATCAAGGACTTGGAATGCCGAAAACGACAACTCCATACTCCCGGATGTTTCGTCCACAGAGTGCGCCCTCAGTCGATTGTCTTGCTCAAACCGCCCGATACGCGCTTTTGTTTCTACGCGGTCAAGATTACAAGTCGGCTCTGACTGAGGTTTCGTTCCTGCCAAATCATTCTGATATTTATCGCAAACAGTTCCGGCCTCGCCAAACGAATGAAGCAATCCGTTCTTGATGTACAAGGCTTTACCGCAGAACTGTCGTATCTGGTTTAGGGCATGGCTGACGAACAATACTGTCACACCAGATTCACGCAGCGAATTCATACGTTGCATGCACTTTGCCTGGAATGCCATGTCTCCGACACTTAGTGCCTCATCGACAATCAGGACATCTGGGCGTACGGCAGTGGCAACCGAAAATGCAACCCGAGCCAGCATCCCACTCGAGTAGACTCGTGTTGGCTGATCGAAGTAGTCTCCGACGTCAGCAAAGTTCTCAATTGCTGGCATCAGCTGCCCTACCTCTTCAACATCAAGGCCTAACAATTGAGCGGCCATAATGGCATTCTGCCGCCCAGTAAAGTCGGGGTGGAACCCCATTCCCAACTCGAGCAGGGCTGCGACGCGGCCAGTTACATGTACACTCCCGGTGGTCGGCTGGGTGGTACCGGTGATCATTTTGAGCAAGGTGCTCTTGCCTGCGCCATTGATACCGATGATCCCCACGGTCTCACCCGGATCTACGGTGAAGTTGATATCCTGCAGCACCCAATGCAACTGGTGACGGGACTTGCCACGTGGGTCAAGCCATTCCAACAGCCGGGCCCAACGGGCGGGGTATTGCTTATACGCCTTGCCCAAGTTTGAAACGGTTATGGACCCCATCAGAGTTCGTCCACCATTTCGCCAGCATGTTTACGGAACAGCCGGAGCCCTATCGCGGAGAACAGTGCAGCAAGCAGCGTCACCAACCAGAGGCTTTGCCAATCTGGCCACTGACCGTTTACCAAAATGGTTTGATAAGCAGCCATCAGACTGGCCAAGGGGTTGTAATCCATCAGTGGGCGAGCGAACTCCGGCAAGATGGTTGCCGGATAGACGATGGGCGTTAGCCAGAACCAGAACTGCAGAATCACGCCAAATAGTTGGCCAACATCACGGAAGAAAACGTTGAGCACGCCCAGCGAGATGCCGAGGCCGATAGCGAATGCAACCTGGATGAGCAGAAGCGGAGCCAGGGCGAGATAGACCCAGCCCGGGAAGGTGCCAGTTATTACAAGAAAACCAGTGAACAGACCGAAGATGATTGAGAAGTTGAGCAGCGCATTCAGGACCACCACTGTCGGAAGGCACAGACGAGGAAAGCTGAGTTTCTTGAGTAGGTTGGCGTTTTCGAGAAAGATATTTTGGGCTCGTCCGGAAATTTCCGCGAACAGTCCCCAGGTGAGAACGCCCGCACAAAGATAAATACTGTAGGCGAAAGTCGAGTCGACACCCGGTAGCCGTGCCTTCATTACTTGCGAAAAGATGACGGTGTATACGACAATCATCGCCAGCGGGTTGATTACCATCCATGCGCCACCAAGCAGGGACTCGCGGTACTTGGATTGAAATTCGCGCTTTACACTGCCCAGAATGAAGCCGCGATAGGCCCACAACGGCCGCAGTATTGCTACCATCAGCAACGCCCGTAGTTGTCTTCAAAACGCACGATATCGTCTTCCCCCAGATATTCGCCGCTTTGAACCTCGATCATCACCAGATCCAGTATTCCGGGATTTTCCAGGCGATGCTTGTGTCCCGCGGGTATATAGGTGGACTGGTTGGTATCGACAAACAGCTCATGGTCCCCGATGACCACCTTGGCCATGCCGGAAACGACAATCCAGTGTTCGCTGCGGTGATGGTGCATTTGCAGTGAGAGCGATGCGCCGGGCTTTACCTCGATACGCTTCATTTTGAAACGCTTGCCTTCCTCGAGCACGGTGTACGTGCCCCAGGGACGAGAGACGGTACGGTGCAATCGATACGCCTCATGGCCGTGCTGCTTGAGCCGCTGAACGACTTTGCGTACGTCCTGGCTCTTGTCCTTATGCGCAACAAGTACGGCATCTTGGGTATCAATGATCATAAGATCCTCGACACCAACCGCCGCCACAAGGTGATGCTCGCTTTGGACGAAGGTATTCTTTGAGCCGACTAGCACGGCATCCCCGAGCGTACGATTGCCGTCCGAGTCGGGAGGAATGAGGTCTGCCAGCGCGTTCCAGGAACCGATGTCGCTCCACCCCAGATTGCAGGGAACGACCGCGACGTTCTCGGCTTTCTCCATCACTGCGTAGTCGATCGAGATGTCCGATTGGGCCGCAAAGCTTGCTTGCTCCAACTCGAACATGGCGACGCTGCCGGCATTGTTCTCCCGAGTTGCAGCCCAACACACCCGAGCCGCTTCTAGTACTTCTGGACAAACAGCTTCCATCGCGGCAATAAAGGTTCCGGCCTGGAAGCAGAACATCCCCGAATTCCAGTAGAAATTACCCGCCGCCACATATTCGGCTGCCTTTGCGGCATCAGGCTTTTCGACAAACCGCCGCGCCCTCTTGCCGAGACTGGTTTTCAAGATCGATTCTGATCCCGCCTCGATATAACCAAATCCGGTTTCTGGTGAAGTGGGTTGAATGCCGAAAGTAGCCAGGTAGCCTTGAGCAGCCAGTTCTTGGGCAGCAGCGACAGCGTCTGAAAATGCCTGCAAATCGGCGATCAAATGATCGGCTGGCATTACGAGCAGTGTAGCCTCCGGGCCGTGAGCCTGCTGGACGTACAACGCGGCCAATGCGACCGCTGGTGCCGTATTACGGCCGCAAGGCTCAAGCAGGAAAGCGGTTCGGGCCTCGGACTGACAGGCTGTGTATTCGTCCTTGGTTTTGAAATAGTAGTCACGGTTGGTCACCGTAAGCACTTCCGCAACGCGGTCGAGGGCTGCAGCCCGAAGAAACGTCTTCTGCAGCAGGCTTTGTCCATCTGGAAGCTGAATAAACGGCTTTGGGTGCGCTTCGCGCGAAACCGGCCAAAGACGAGTACCGGCACCCCCCGAAAGAACTACTGGAATCAGCATCGCAAATTTCCCTTGACGTTACCGCCTGACCGCCTCATGTCTCGACACCCACCTTCGTCGCGCCGGATGTGGCTCGTCCCGCCTCTATCTTCAACAGATCGATCTCGCGCTTCAGGCTTTCGTACTCCTTGACCTTGCGGGTGAGAAACGCCGCCGTCAGACCCGCCTTGCGCCTTATCCCTGCCGGCGTAAGGTAGTACGCATATGCCGCTTTGTTTTGGCTATTGCGGAAGTTCCGCACCTTGATCAACCCCTTGTTGAGCAAGGCCCTCACGCAATAGTTCGTTTTCCCGAGGCTCACGCCAAGCGCCTCGGCGAGTTCGCGCTGGCTCATTTCCGGTTTGGATTCGAGTTGCCGGAGAACCCGCAGATGAATTTCGTCGTAAACGTCGGGTGATGAATTCAAGGGAAAGATGTCGCCGTGTTCAATTGTTGAACGCAGTATGCCATGACGAACGCAATTTTGTGCACCTGTCGCCATCAGGAGTCAGGCACAAGCCATGAAAAAGGGCCGCATGACGGCCCTTTTTCATGATCGTTGCGGAAGCAACTACTCGGCGGAAATCACCACGGTGATGGTCGCGACCACGTCCGAGTGGGCAGCGATCTCGATCCGGTTCTCGCCCACTTGCTTGATCGGGCCAAGCGGCAGGCGAACTGCCGACCGTTCGATCTCGATGCCTTGGGCGGCCAGCGCTTCGGCGATGTCGGTGTTGCCGACGGAGCCGAACAGGCGGCCGTCGACGCCGGCCTTGCGAACCAGTTGAACCGTCAAGCCTTCCAGCTTGGCAGCAACGCCCTGCGCCTCGGCCAACTTTTCGGCCTGCGCCTTTTCGAGTTCGGCGCGACGGGCCTCGAACACCTTCTTGTTCTCCTCGGTCGCGCGCTTGGCCTTGCCCTGCGGGATCAGGTAGTTGCGGGCGTAGCCGTCCTTGACTTTGACGATGTCGCCCAGCCCGCCGAGGTTCACCACTTTGTCCATCAGAATCACTTGCATGGCGGCAGCTCCTCAGTGCAGGTCGGTGTAAGGCATCAGCGCCAGAAAACGGGCGCGCTTGATGGCGGTGGATAGTTGGCGCTGGTAGCCGGTCTTGGTCCCGGTGATACGCGCCGGCATGATCTTGCCGTTTTCGGTGATGAAGTCTTTCAGCAGGTCGACATCCTTATAGTCGATCTCTTCGATCTTCTCGGCGGAGAAGCGGCAGAACTTGCGGCGCTTGAACAGGCTGCGACCCTTGTCGTCCTTCTTCTTGCCACCCATCTTGCTCTTAGGTTTGAATGCCATTTTCGTTTCCTTCCAGAAATTCGATTTCTTTCACATGCAACACGGTTGTTCTGTTCCGGGCGCTACGCGCCGACAGGAAACCGGCCACTGCAATCTGTGTTCCCAGTGTTGCGGCCTGCAGCAGCCCCGCTTGAAATCCGAGCGCCACGCATGGCACCTCGCACTCCACCCGCCGTTTGACTTCTGCCTCGATCTGTTCGGAAACATGCCCGAGGCTGAACTCGACGACGGGAACACCGGACGGGGTATGGCGCATAACGCCAATCGCCAGCAGCTGACCGGACAGTTCGACCCGGTTCTCCGCTACGCTTTCCTTGTCAGGCGGCAGCCGCAGCCTCCGGCTTCGCTTCGGGGGCCGGCGCAGTCAGCGACCTGGACTTTTCTTCCTTCATCATCGGCGACGGGGCCGTGACGGCCTTGCTCATCTTGACGGTCAGATGGCGCAACACGGCATCGTTGAACTTGAAGGAGTTTTCCAGTTCAGCCAGGGTAGCACCGTCGGCCTCTATATTCATGAGGACGTAGTGCGCTTTGTGCATCTTCTGAATGGGGTAGGCAAGCTGGCGACGCCCCCAGTCTTCCAGACGATGGATAGCTCCGCCGTGGCTGGTAACAAGGGTCTTGTAGCGCTCGACCATGGCCGGAACCTGCTCGGACTGGTCCGGGTGGACGATAAATACGATTTCGTAATGTCGCATGCGATCTCCTTATGGCTTAAGCTCCCCCGCATGCGTTTCGGGTGGAGCAAGGTTATGGAAAGCCGATCATTGTATCGGCTCGACAACTTGTCAGCAAGCCCGGCAAGCAGTTCTTTTCGTTGCGAATCTTCGATCAACACACTGTCTTGAGTGCCGATAATGCGAGAATAGCAGTCAGACGACAGTAGCAAAGACGATACCCGTTCCCATGGTCGACACCCCCTTCCCAAGCCTCGATAGCTGGGTGGCGTTTTTCAGCCAGGCGCGACTGCCCGTATTGCGCCACACAGTCATCGAGTTGGAGAAGCTCCGCGCCAATGCGGAGTTCGTCAACGGCCGCGTTCTGTCCTCTGTGATCCTGCAGGATCCGCTGATGACGTTGCGGGTGCTGGCCTACATCGAGAGCCGCAGGCGCAAGAGCCAAAATGCCGATATCACCACTATCGAGCGCGCACTGATGATGATAGGCATCGAGCCTTTTTTCCGTGATTTCCGTGACTTGCCTCAGGTCGAAAATAGCCTCAAGGCCCACCCCAAAGCGTTGCTTGGATTGCTGAAAGTAATGGCCCGGGCAAGACATGCAGCGCGCTGGGCGCGCGAATGGGCGCTTGTTCGGCACGACCTCGATGTCGACGAAATCACCGTTGCGACATTGCTCTACGACGTCGCGGAAATAGTCATGTGGTGCTTCGCACCAACCCTGGCGTTGCAGGTACGGGACATGCAGGTGAAGGATCGCACCCTGCGCAGCACAACCGCGCAGCAAATCGTCTACAACATCGCCTTGCCCAATCTGCAACTGGAACTGGCGCGCATCTGGCACCTGCCGGAACTGCTGACGACACTGATGGACCGCAAAAATGCCGACAATCCCAGGGTACGCAACGTCACGCTGGCCGTTGACCTCGCCCGACATTCCGCAAACGGCTGGAACGACGCCGCCCTTCCGGACGACTACGCGGCAATCGAAGATCTCCTTCACATCAGCCACGAGAACCTGATGCAGCGGCTAGGTCTGGATTCATCCTCCCCAGACACGCCCGCCAACGGGCCGCAGAACAGCTAAAATGGCGCCCCCAGCCCTCGTAGCTCAGTGGATAGAGCGACCGCCTCCTAAGCGGTAGGTCGCAGGTTCGATTCCTGCCTTGGGCGCCACACTCATCACACTTGCGCGCCCCACGACGACCGACGGATTACTTGATGCGGGTCAGATGCGGTCGGCCAGGAGATGCTGGCGGGGGTTCCCGGGGATCAACATCGGGCACGACCTCGCCGGTCGTTGGCAACGTATCGCCGCTGGTCGCCGCTGCCTCGAAAGCCATGCCTTGCCCGTTTTCCTTGGCGAAGATTGCCACGACGGAATCGATCGGGACTGCGACAGGAAAAGCGACGCCGCTGAAGCGCGCCTGGAAGGTAATTTCCTCGTTACCCAGCAGTAGCTGATTGGTGGCGTCGGGACCGATATTGAGCACGATCTGTCCGTCTTTGACGAACTCCCGGGGAACGCGGGTATTCGGCCCGACCACGACCGAGATGTAGGGCGTCAGCCCTTGATCGACGCACCACTCGAAAACGGCGCGCACGAAATAGGGCTTGGTGGAAAGCATGACGCCTCTGTCCGGGATGAAGCGCGAGCCGACAAGGTCAGCGGCGCATCACCTTTTCCGAGGGCGTCAGCGCGTCGATGAACCCTTGACGCGAAAATATCCGCTCGGCGTACTTCATCAGCGGCGCAGCCGCTTTCGGCAGTTCAATTCCGTAGTGATCGAGACGCCACAGCATGGGAGCAATAGCAACATCAAGCATGGAAAACTCATCACCCAGCATGTGCTTTTGCTTGCCGAACATCGGCGCCAGCTCTGTCAGTCGGTCGCGCACGTGCGCACGCGCCTTGTCTGCGGCCTTGGCGTTCTTTTCCAGCGGTTCGATGTGGCTGAACAACTCGTGTTCCATCGTAAACAACAACTGACGAGCCCTCGCCCGCGTTTGCGGGTCCGGCGGCATCAACTGAGGATGCGGGAAGCGCTCATCAATGTACTCATTGATGATGTTCGCTTCGTAGAGCACGAGATCGCGATCAACGAGAACCGGAACCCGGTTGTACGGGTTGATGACGGCGATATCCTCTGGCTTGTTGAACAGATCGACGTCGATCACCTGGAAATCCATCTGCTTTTCGTACAGGACGATCCGGCAGCGATGGCTGAACGGGCAGGTGGTACCCGAGTACAAATTCATCATGGCACTCGTACCCCAGGAATAATCTGCATCACGCACCACCTTGCGGACGAGTGGTGCGCTCATTTCACGATGGCCCATATGCAGCATTGTCGTAGACAAGATTAGTGTATGTCTTTCCAGAATTCGCGCTTGAGCGCGTAGGAAAGGACGAAAAGAACGGCCAGGACCAAAAGAACAGCGACGCCGAGAGACTTGCGAAACTCGCCGACGGGTTCCCCCATGTACTTCAAGAAGCCTACCAGATCGGCAACCATCGTGTCGTATTCTTCTAGGGTCAGTTTGCCCGGCTTGACGAGCTTGAGGTGATGATCCTCGCCCATTACCTGCTCGCCTTGCAACTCCCATAGGACATGCGGCATGCCAACGTTGGCGAACACAGTGTTGTTCCAGCCGGTCGGGCGCGTGTCATCACGGAAGAATGTGCGCAGATAGGTGTAAAGCCAGTCCGAACCGGAACCAAACTCGGAAGCGCGCGCCCTAGCGATAACGGTCAGGTCGGGGGGGGCGGCACCGAACCACTGCTTCGCCTCGACGCGCCGCATCGAGATTTTCATCGGCTCGCCCACCTTGTCCGCCGTAAACAACAGGTTCTCGCGAATCTGATCGTCCGTCAGACCAATGTCCTGCAAGCGGTTGTAGCGCATGTAGGAAGCCGAGTGGCAGCTCAGGCAGTAGTTGATGAACACCTTGGCGCCATTCTGCAAGGCCGCCACGTCGCCGGAGCGATCCGGCGCCTTGTCGAGGTGCAGCTCCGCGCCCGCGGCGAATGCCAGGACCGGCGCCATGAGAAGAGAGACGAACAGCTTTTTCATTTGAAGGTCACCCTATCCGGTTCAGGTTTGCACTTGTCGAGCTTCGACCAAATCGGCATGGTCAGGAAGAACGCGAAGTAGTAAAAAGTGCATATCTGCGAAACCAGCGTACGGCCCGGCGTCGGCGCCAGCACACCCAGATAGCCGAGGACAAAGAAGCAGATCACCCAAATTGCCAATAGCACTTTGAACAACGGACCGCGATAGCGGATCGACTTGACCGGACTGCGATCCAGCCAAGGCAGGAAGGCGAAGATCACGACGCCCGCGCCCATGGCGATGACACCCCAGAACTTGGCGTCGATGCCGAACAGCGGGTAGGTCACCGCGCGCAGCAGCGAGTAATACGGCGTGAAATACCAGACCGGCGCGATATGCGGCGGGGTCACCATCGGATCGGCCGGGAAGAAGTTGTTGTACTCGAGGAAGTAGCCGCCACCCTCGGGCATGAAGAAGACGATCACCGAAAACACCATCAGGAAAACGACGACGCCGACGATGTCCTTCACCGTGTAGTACGGGTGGAAGGGAATGCCGTCGAGCGGAATACCGTGCTCATCCTTCTTCTTCTTGATTTCGACGCCGTCCGGGTTGTTGGAGCCGGTTTCGTGCAGCGCCAGGATGTGCGCGACGACCAGGCCCGCCAACACAAAAGGAATGGCGATGACGTGGAAGGAGAACATCCGGTTGAGGGTAGCGTCACCGATCACGAAGTCGCCACGAATCCACGTTGCCAGATACTCGCCGACGAACGGGATGGCGGAGAACAGGTTCAGGATCACCTGTGCGCCCCAGTACGACATCTGCCCCCACGGCAGCAGATAGCCGGCGAAGGCTTCGGCCATCAATGCCAGGAAGATCATGACGCCGAACAGCCAGGTCAGTTCGCGTGGCGAGCGATAGGAGCCGTAGATCATGCCGCGGAACATGTGCAGATAGATGACGATGAAGAAGGCCGAAGCGCCGGTGGAGTGCATGTAGCGGATCAGCCAGCCCCAGGGCACGTCACGCATGATGTACTCGACGCTGGCGAAGGCGACCGGCACACCTGACGCATTGAGCGAAGCATCCGGCTTGTAGTGCATGGTCAGGAAAATGCCGGTGACGATCTGCATGACCAGCACCAGCAATGCCAGGGAACCGAAGAAGTACCAGAAGTTGAAGTTCTTCGGCGCGTAGTACTCGGAAAGGTGCTGCTTCCACATCGACGTCAGCGGGAAGCGCGCATCGACCCATTCGGTCACATTGCCGAGCAGCGTACCGTCGGACTTGAATTTTTCGAAATTGCTGGCGGCCATGCCTTACGCTCCCGTGGTGTCTTCGCCAATGACGATCTTGGCGTCGCTGAGGTACTTGTACGGCGGAACTTCAAGGTTGTCCGGGGCCGGCTTGTTCTTGTACACGCGACCAGCCAAATCGAACGTGGAACCGTGACAGGGACAGAGAAAACCACCGGGCCAGTCAGTTTCGACACCGGACTCGGCGCCGGTCTTGAACTTTTCGGTCGGCGAGCATCCCAAATGGGTGCAAATACCGACGGCGACCATGATCTCCGGCTTTATGGAGCGATATTCGTTCTTGCAGTACTCGGGCTGCATTTGCTTCTCGGACTGGGGATCGACAAGCTTGTCACCAATCTTGGCAAGGCCGTCGAGCATTTCCTTGGTCCGGTGGATGATCCACACCGGCTTGCCGCGCCATTCAACGGTCATCATTTCGCCGGGAGCCAGCTTGCTGATGTCGGCCTCGACCGGAGCGCCGGCGGACTTGGCCCTTTCGGAGGGCAGCATGCTGGCGACAAAGGGTACGACGGCGACGACACCGGCGGCTCCACCGGCTGCCGCGGTGGCAACCAGCAGACGGCGACGCCCGCAATCCACTTTTTCGTCACAACTCATTATGTTATCCCTGAATGTAGGAAGGCAAACCCGTAAAGTCGCAAGATTATACAGGACTTGGAAAGCCGATTAAAGCCCGGTCCCGCTAAAACTTATGGCGCGAAGCACGCCGCGGCTCCTGGCGAACTCAGTAGTCGCGCCGCTCCATCAGGGCTTGGGCCACGGTTGCGGCATCCGAATACTCGAGTTCGCTTCCGACGGGCAGGCCGCGGGCAATCCGGCTCACTTTCAGCCCGCGCGCGCGCAGCATCTCGGCCAGATAATGCGCGGTCGCCTCGCCCTCGTTGGTGAAATTGGTCGCCAGCACCACTTCTTTCACCACACCGTCCGTCGCCCGCGCCAGCAGCCGGTCGAAGCCAAGTTCCTTTGGACCGATACCGTCCAGCGGACTCATACGCCCCATCAGCACATAGTAGAGACCGTTGAAGGCGTGCGTCTGCTCCATGGTGTTGAGATCGACCGGCATCTCGACGATACACAACACCGACGGGTCACGCCGTGGAGAGCGGCAGCGATCGCAGACCTCATCCTCGGTAAACGTATTGCAGCGCGCGCAACGGCGCAAGGTCTTCAGCGCGTGATCCAGCGCCGCCGACAATCGTTCGGCGCCGCGCGGGTCGCGCTGGAGTAGGTGGTAGGCCATCCGCTGGGCCGACTTGGGGCCGACTCCCGGCAGACAGCGCAGCGCCTCGATCAGCTCGTCGAGGCTGGATGGCTGCGTCATCAGAACGGCAGATTCAGTCCGGGCGGCAGATTCAGGCCGGCGGCGAATCCGCCCATCTTCTCCTGGGTCGTCTGCTCGGCGCGCCGATTGGCGTCGTTGAGCGCGGCGGCGATCAAGTCCTCCAGCATTTCCTTGTCGTCCATCGCGGACGGGTCGATGGTCACGCGCTTGACATCATGCTTGCAGGTCATCACCACCTTGACCATGCCGGCGCCCGACTGTCCCTCGACTTCCAGACTGGCCAGCTCCTCCTGCGCCTTCAGCATGTTCTGCTGCATCTGTTGCGCCTGTTTCATCAGGTTGGCCATGCCGCCTTTGTTGAACATTTCAGTAACTCCTCATACAGGTTTGATCGTCGACTCGTCGATACTGGCATCAAAAATATCCATGACGTCGCGCACGAACGGATCGCCCTCGATGGCGGCAACCGCCTTTTCCTGCCGTTCGCGTTTCTCGCCGCGAACCCGCTCGGCGGGGGTCATGCCCTCGGCTTCACCGAGCACGACATTGAGTTTCACCGGCCGCCCCAAGTGCTCCCGCAGGGCGTCCTGAAGTTTTTCCTGCGGCGCTTTCGTGTTCAGAAGCGATTTATGGATCGGCGGCAGACGCAACGTGACCTGCGCCTCGCCCATTTCCGCCAGTTCGCAGTGTTGGGCGAGTTGCCGCGACAAGCCGGACAAAGACAGTCTCTCCACCAGCCCGTGCCAGTCGTCACCGGTGGCGGCACCGATCGCCTTCGGTGGCGTGTCGCCACGGCTGACTTTTGCGGCGGCGTCCGGCGCAGCGCGCTTCCCAGCGACCGCGGGCGCCCTCCCCGCGCCCGCTGGCAGCGGCTTGGCGGAGTCCGGCCGGAACGCGAAAAGGCGAAGCAGCGCCATGGCGAAACCGGAGTACTCGTCCGGGGCCAGGCCGATCTCGTCGCGGCCGTGGATAGCAATCTGGTAGCACAACTGCAGGAACTCGGCATCGAAGGCAGACGCATAAGGAGCCAGACGCGCTCGCTCGGCGTCGTCTGTCAGCGCCTGCGGCGCGAACTGCAACAGCGCGATGCGATGGAACAGGGTCGCCAGTTCCTGCAAGGCGGAATCGAAGGAGAGGCTGCGCTCGTCCATGGCGTCGGCCGCATCCAGCATCGCCTGGACGTCGGCGTCCTTGAGCCCGTCGAGGATGGCAAACAGGTTGTCATCACCGACCGTTCCCAGCATGTCACGCACGCCCGCTTCTTCAACTTTCCCCGCGCCATGGGCGATGGCCTGATCGAGCAGGCTCAGGGCATCGCGCATGCTGCCCGCCGCCGCCTTGGCCAGATGCCGTAGCGAGGCCGGCTCGAAGGCAACACCCTCGGCTTCCAGCACACGACTCAGATGGTCGACGATGTGCCCCGGCGGCATTTGCTTGAGGTTGAACTGCAGGCAGCGGCTCAGCACCGTCACCGGAATTTTCTGCGGGTCGGTGGTGGCGAGGATGAACTTGACGTGCTCCGGCGGCTCTTCGAGCGTCTTGAGCATCGCATTGAAGGCGTGACCCGAAAGCTGGTGTACCTCGTCGATCACGTAGACCTTGAAGCGGCCGCGCGTCGGCGCGTAGGTTGCCTTTTCCAGCAGGCTGGTCATGTCCTCGACGCCGCGGTTGGAAGCGGCATCGAGCTCGATGTAATCGACGAAACGGCCGCCATCGATCTCGACGCAGGACGAACAGGTGCCGCAGGGCGTCGCGGTGATGCCGGTCTCGCAGTTGAGCGCCTTGGCGACGATGCGCGCCAGCGTCGTCTTGCCGACGCCGCGCGTGCCGGTGAACAAATAGGCGTGGTGCAATCGCTGCTGTTCGAGGGCATGCGTCAGCGCCCGGACAACGTGTTCCTGCCCCACCAGGGTGGCGAAGGACTTCGGGCGCCACTTGCGGGCGAGAACCTGATAACTCATTACTTTATTTTACCAAAGCAAACGGGGCGCCCCCGCAAGGAAGCGCCCCGTTCACTTTTACTGCCGAACACTCAGCCTTTGGTCGGCGCGGTATCGGCCGGTGGTGCCATGCGACCGTCCGGTCCGCCGCGACGCCAGTGCCCCATCCGCCCGTGTTTCCCCATGTTGGCGGCATGGATGTCGGCGACGCGCCTCTGGTCGGCGGACAGCGAGTCATAGAGCTGCTTGAACGATGTGTTGACCGACTCCATCGCCGCCACACGCTGTTTCATGGCCTCGGTCATCCGATCCATCCGTTCCGGCGCGCTCAGGCTGAGATCCTGGGCGGTGTCGCGCATGGTCTGGAAGCCCTTGCCTGCCTCGGCCTTAGCCTTGTCGGCGAACGCCGTCCACAGCGGTTCCTGGGCAGAGGTCAACTTGAGGTCGGTCTTGAATTGCGTCAGCCGTTGCTCCACGCGCGCAGCCGGATCGAAACTGACGTTGCGCGCACCGCCCATCATGCCCGTACGATAGCCGTCGCAGGCGGCACCGGGCTGAGCCACGGCAAGCGCGCCCGCGCCGAGCAGGCCGGCAGCGAGAAGCGCGGAAAAGATCTTGGTGCGGGTTTTCATGATTCACTCTCCTGTTGTTGCCTGATTGGCCCGACCATTTCAACATCGAGGCGTAACCGGCCTGTGTCGGTGACACGACCTTTTGTAAGGGGATGTTGCGCGAAACAGGGAGAAAAACGGGAGAGGAAGGGTGGCGAGCCCGACCCCCGGCACTTGCGGACATCGGCTGTGGCTGCTTCCTTCCGGACCTGACCAGGTTCACCGCGCCACAATGCGGGGAGACCCGCCACGGTGCATTCTAACGCGCTTGGTCGCGGAACCACCCGCAGTAGATGAAATATCGCAAGAGAAAACCAGGCGCAAAAGCACTTGACACGCCCACCCCCCAGCCCCAGGGCGGCGGAGTTGAGTGTGCTCGCTGCGCTCGAAATCACCCAGCGCGCTTATCGATGCATTTCGGGTTAACCAAGAAGAAAGCCCCGAACAATCGCGATCTGGTCCTCAGCCATGAGCATGGGCGCATGGCCGACATTCGGAATTTCGACCAGGCGCGCACGCGGCCCGCGTTCCGTCATTTGCCGCGCGGTCTCGCTGGTCAGCAGGTCCGACTGCGCGCCGCGCAGCAGCAGCGTCTGGCATTTGACGGCGTCATAGACCGGCCAGAGTTCGACGTCCTTGCCCTCGCCCATGTCCGCGCGGAACGGCGCTGCGATGCCCGGATCGTATGCCATCGTGTAACCGCCGTCCGCCTGCTGCTTGACCGTATGGATGGTCAGATGGCGCCACTGGGCGTCGGACAGCGCGCCGAATGGCTGCGAAACGAAACGGACGTACGCTTCGGCTTCATCGATCGATGCGAAACGCGGCGGATTGCCGAGAAATTCACCGATGCGGGCAATCGATACGGCAGTGATCACCGGTCCGACGTCGTTCAGCACCAGACGCGATAGCGGGCTGCCTTCCTGCGCCGCGAGTCCCATGCCGATCAGCCCGCCCATCGATGTACCGACCCAATGGACTGTCTCCGCGTCGAGGCGCGCCAGCAACGTCGCCATGTCGGCGCAATACTGCGGCACCGTGTAATGGCGCTTGTCGCGCAACCAGTCGCTGCGGCCGCGGCCAACCACATCCGGACAGACAACACGATAGCGGTCGGCCATCGCATTCGCCAGGAAATCGAAGTCGCGCCCGCAACGCGTAAGCCCGTGCACGCATACGAGGACGCGCGGGTTGTCCGGCTCTCCCCACTCGACGTAAGCCATGTCGTGGAACCCCGCCGGACTCAGGCATTGAACGGAACGCTGTCGCATGTCGGTCATGGCGCCCAGTCTATCAGCCGGCATGCCAGTAGCGACGCCGGCGCGCCCGCTCGGACTCGACGGCGATGCCCTCCGGGCCGAGCCGCAGCGTCAGCGCGCCGTCGCGGTCGGTTCGGCGCATTTCGATACCAGCCACGGCGTAGCGATCCACGACTTCCTGGGCCGGATGGCCGAAACGGTTGCGATAGCCGGCCGAGACAAAAGTCAGCCGTGGCGATACGCCACCGATGAACGCCGCCGACGAGGAACTGCGGCTGCCATGGTGTGGCGGCAGCAGCACGTCGGCCGCGACGTCTCCCTGATGCCGCACCAGCAATTCCCCCTCGGTTCGCGCCTCGATATCGCCGGTGAGCAGCACGGCACCGAAGGCGCTTGAGACTTTCAGCACGCACGAAAGCGCGTTGCTCTTCTTCGCTTGCCCGTAGTCGGCTTCGGTCGGGTGCAGCATCTCGAAACGCACCCCGTCCCAGGTCCAGTTCTGGCCATCGACGCACCGCCGCTGCGCGACCGGCAGGCCGTGCAATGAATGCGTTTCCGGCAACGAACTGGTCAACAACGCTGTCGGCAGCGCCGCCAGCACCGCGCCGGCGCCGCCTTCGTGATCGCGATCCTGGTGGCTGATCACCAGAGCGTCGAGCCGTCGCACGCCGACCGCGCGCAGATAGGGCACGACGAGGCGATCACCCGCATCGGCATCCGCCGAATAGGCGGGCCCGGCATCGTAGAGCAGGTCATGGCCGGCGGTCTGAACATGCACTGCCAGCCCTTGGCCGACGTCAAGCACGCGAATCATCGCCTCGCCCACAACCGGACGTGGTCCCGGCAACAACAACAGCGGCAGCATGGCGACCGCACCCAGCCAGCGCGCCGGGAATCCGCCCGGCAACAACAGCCAACCCACGCCGAGCGCACCGAGCAACACCGCCCAGCCCGGCGGCGCCTGCTGCTGCCAGACCGCCCAATCCGAAGCCGCCAGCCATTCGAGAAAGCGCATCAATCCGTCGGTCAGGCCATGGGCCAGCCAAAGCAGCGGGTCGGTCAACGGTAATGCGCCGATCAGGGCCAACGGCGTCACCACCAGGCTGACCAGTGGAATCGCGATCGCATTGGCAAGCGGCGAAACCAGCGAAAACTGCTGGAACAAGGCGAGCAACGCGGGGATCAGGCCCAGGGTGATGGCCCACTGGGCGCGCCCCCATGTCGCCAGCCAGTGGCTG
This sequence comes from Gammaproteobacteria bacterium, assembly GCA_018819515.1. Lineage (GTDB taxonomy): Bacteria > Pseudomonadota > Gammaproteobacteria > Burkholderiales > Rhodocyclaceae > Fen-999. Next base: position 30,536 of record JAHJPX010000005.1, on the reverse strand, counting down.
CGTTCCAGACGCCCGCTACCGATGTAGAACAACAGCGCCACGGCGCCGAACGAAAGCCAGAAACCGGCGGCCAGCACCGCCCAGGGATCGAGAATCAGCACCAGCAGCAACGCCAGGGCCAATACGCGGCTGGAAGCGAAGTTTCGACCGCTCCATAGCGCAAGGGCAACGACTGTCAGCATGTAGAGCGTACGCTGGGCGGGAACCCCAAATCCGGCGATCAGCGCATAAGCCAACGCCGCGAGGAACCCCGCCGCCGCCATTGCCTTTTGCGTCGGCAGCCGCAGCGCCAGCCGCGGCACACGTCGCCAGGCCCAGCCGAGTAGCCCGGCGGCGAGGCCCGCCACCATCGTCACGTGTAGCCCGGAAACGCTGAGCAGATGCGTCACGCCCGTCCGCGCGAACATCCGCCAGTCGGCCGGCGCTATCGCCCGCTGGTCGCCGATCGCCAGCGCAACGAGGATACCGGCACGGGGCGCGTCGGCCAGCACGCGCTGGAATCGATCGCGAATCCGCTGGCGCAGGCGTTCGACCAGATACCCCGGCGCCGCCACCAGTTCGTCGAGGCGTGCATTCCGTTCCGCCTTGCGCACGTAGCCCGTCGCCCGGATGCCGCGCTCGAACAGCCATGCCTCGTAGTCGAAGCCATGCGGATTGACGTTGCCGTGGGGCCGCTTCAGCCGCACCAGCAGCCGCCAACGTTCCCCGGCGACCACGGCGGGTGCCGCGTCGGAGTTTTCGTCATCCTCCGCTTTCGATCCCCCATACCAGGCCACTGAAACCCGTGACGGAACGGAAGCCGACGCCTGCTCGACGTCGAAGTCGAAACGCAGGCCGCCGTCGAACGCTTGCGGCAAGCCGGCCACGACGCCCACGACCTCGACGTCGCGCCCCTCATTGGCTTCCGGCAACGCATCGGCCAAGCGATACTGGGCACGATAGCCGGCCCAGCCGACACCGATCAGGAACACCGCCACTGCGACTGCAACGGGTGCCGCGACCGCCATCCGCCGGCTGACCGCCAGCAATCCCGCCGCAACAGCGACGAGGACCGCCAGCGTCGCGGACTCGGGAAGTTCGGGTTGAAACTGAAGCCAGGCGATGCCGGCGGCGAACGACAGGATGGCGACTCTCATGCTTCCTGCATTATGCAGAAGCTGGCGGGCGACTTGCGGACTACTTGTCGTCGGCCTTCCAGAGATCCGAAGTAAAACGCACTACGCGGTTGCGGCCGCGCTCCTTGGCCGTGTAGAGGGCGGTATCGGCGAACTTGACCGCCTCCCAGAAATCGGTGCTGTCCCCAGGAAAGTCGGCGACGCCGATCGATATCGTCTTCTGCAACACGCCGGTAGGCAGCGGAATCTTGCGATTCTCGACGGCCAGACGCACCTTTTCCGCCGCCGTCACGCCGCCGTCGCCGGTCGTATCCATGAGGAAGGCGAGAAACTCCTCGCCACCGTAGCGGACCAGGATGTCGGACTTGCGCAGCGTTTCCTTGAGAACACCGGCCACGGTGACCAGCACCTTGTCACCCGCATCGTGGCCGTAGGTGTCGTTGACCTTCTTGAAGTGGTCGATGTCGAACATCATGATCGCCACATGGGTGCCCTTGCGAGTCACCGTCGCCTGGAGCGTTTCGACGTAGGCTTCGACGAAACGCCGGTTGTAGAGGCCGGTCATCGCATCCTGCAGGCTCGACTCGCGCAGGCTTTCCATCAGGCGCTTCGCTTCCAGCACCGGAGCGGTTTCGCGCAGATAGACGCGCAGGAATGGCACCAAGGCCCGGATCAGTTGCGCGGTCTCCTCGTTCGCCACCAACTGCACCACGCATCCGGCGTTACCGGATTGCTGCATTGGCAAACACATGTACCGCGTCCCGGACCCGTCCGCATTGCCCTTGAACATGGGGCAGACGAGCGGTTCGACGACGCCATCCACGGCATGGCCGGTACGTCGCGCACGGCAGGCGCTGGCGCGTACCAGGATCTCCTGGTCGCACCAGTGCGCTTCGCCTTCCATCATCCCATCCACCACGACGGCACGCATGTGGTTCTTGCTGTTGGCCACCTCATAGATCGAAAACTGGTCGATATCGAAGACCTCGCGGATCACGCGCGCCAGACGCACATATATCTGCTGTTTGGTTTCGTCCTCCTCGATCGCCTGCTTGAAGCGACCGGCATCCACCAGGCCCTCGACCATCTCCAGCGTCGACAGCAACATGTTGCGGCTGCGTGGCAGGTCGTACTCCATCAACTGTTCGACCTTGGCGTTGATGATGTTGATGTCCACGGCCAGGGTATGCATCAGCCGGTTGACGCCCTTGGCTATATCGTGGGCGACACCGTGTTCGGGAACGGGCAGACGGACACTGAAGTCGCCGCCGGCGGCGCGGCCCACCGCCGTTTCCACGTTGAGCGCAACTTCGGCCATCGGCAGGAACTGGCGCCGCATCAGATAGAGGGCGGCAATGGCGAAGAAGCCGGCAATGGACACCAGGACGACAACCCAGAACAGTGCCAGCTTGCGGGTCTCGGCCAGTGAAATCCGGATCGTGACCGCCCCGAGGACATCGCCCGGTTTGACCTGATGGCATAGCACGCAATCCGGCTGGCTGCCGTGCTCCGCGATGTAGGGGATGGTGGCCCGCAACACTGGACCGCCGGAGCCGGTCGTGGAAACATACTCGGCAACGCCGCTCTTGAGAACGACATCGTCGATTTCGTCGCGCTCCCCTTCGTTCGCCATGCCTTTGCCGAACTGCTGTATGACCTTCGGTCCACGCACTACGCGGACTTCGGCCAGCCCGGCACCGTGGGCAACGCGGGTTAACAATTGCTCACGCTTGTCGATGGTGCCGTTGACCATCGACTCGGTCAGACTGACCCGGACGATTTCCGCGGCCATTCGCGCCCGTTCCATCGCGCCACGCAACGAGAACTCCCGGAACGAATAGAGGGAAGTGGCGACGATCGCCGCCAGCAACGCGACCGCAATACCGATGAATACCGGTGTCGTCCGCGCCTTGTCTCCCGATGTAAGCTTCGCTATAGCCATAGTTCTAGCCGGGCATTATGCACCTGTCAGCCGGTGCACGCACGATCCGCAGGACGGCGTTCCGCTAGAATCCCCGCAATGCGCAAGCATCTAAGGAAGTACTTGCCGGGCCACGAGGCGATAAGTGCCAATCGCTGGCTGAAGCCCTTTCAGTCGACGCTGCTGCATCCGCGACTGTGGCACCTCAACCGCCATTCCGCTGCCGGCGCCGTGGCTACCGGTTTGTTCTGCGGCCTGATTCCCGGGCCTTTCCAGATGATCGGCGCCGCGGCGAGCGCGATCGTTTTCAAAGTCAACCTGCCACTTGCGCTACTGGTCACGCTGTATACCAATCCGCTTACCATCGTGCCGCTGTATGTCGCCGCGTTTGCGCTGGGTTCGTCCTTCCTCGTCGTGCTCGGTGCGGAGCCCGCCGGTCATCGTTTCGTCACGCCACCGGAATATGGCGACCAGGGACTATTGTCCTGGATCTTGTCGCTGCTCGACTGGATGGCGCAACTGGGCACGCCCCTGGCCGTCGGCCTGTTCCTCCTCGCTGCCTTGCTCGCCGTCGTCGGGTACTTCGCCACGCGTTTTGTCTGGCGCCTGCATCTTCTCCATCAATGGCGCCAGCGTGCCGCGCGCCGCAATGTCGTCAAGGATACCAAGTAATGCTTCCTTATTGCCTAGTCAGACCCTTCGCGTTCGCACTCGATCCGGAAACTGCCCATGAACTGACCATCAACGGTCTGGCGGCACTTCAGAAGACCGGGCTGGTACCGGCCTATCGTCCGCCGCGGGCCGCGCCGGTCATGGTCATGGGACTGGAGTTCCCCAATCGCGTCGGGTTGGCCGCCGGACTGGACAAGAACGGCGATGCCATCGACGCCCTGGCAAACTGGGGGTTCGGCTTCATCGAGGTCGGTACGGTCACGCCGCGCCCGCAGCCGGGCAATCCTAAACCGCGCCTGTTTCGACTGCCGAAGGCCGAGGGAATCATCAATCGCATGGGCTTCAACAACCGCGGCGTCGACGCGCTGGTCCGCAACGTCCAGGCGGCGCGTTACAAAGGTATCCTCGGCATCAACATCGGCAAGAACTTCGATACGCCGATCGAGCAGGCTGCGGACGACTATCTCGCCTGCCTTGACAAGGTCTACGCCCATTCGAGCTACGTCGCCATCAACATCTCCAGCCCGAATACGAAAAACTTGCGCCAGCTTCAGGGCGACGCGGAACTCGACGCACTACTGGGAATGCTAAAGGCGCGTCAGACGGAACTGACCCAACGACACGGCAGGTACGTACCGCTGGCGCTGAAGATCGCGCCCGACCTCGACGACGCGCAGATCGCCGGCATCGCCGATGCGCTGCGCCGCCACCGCATCGATGCGGTGATCGCCACCAATACCACCCTGTCGCGCGAAGGCGTCGCACATCTGCCGCATGGCAGCGAAGCCGGCGGCCTCTCCGGCGCGCCGTTATTCGAGAAATCCACCGGCGTGTTGCGACGGCTGACTTTTGCGCTGGCCGGCGAATTGCCGGTCATCGCCGCCGGCGGCATCACCAGCGGCGCAAGGGCGAAAGCCAAGATCGAAGCCGGCGCAGCTTTGGTACAGGTCTACTCGGGACTGATATTCCACGGACCAGCGCTGGTCCGCGAGTGCATCGACGCCACCGGAGTGATTTCCGCCGCCTGAATCGGCTTGCGTACCCCTAGCTCCACGAACTTTAGGGTTGTCTAATAAAGGGCAAACGCCCATAATTTGCGGGTTTTTTCGTCGCCGACCGACATCGGCGAAACCAACCGGACCACGATGGCCAGCTACCTCTTCATCATTCTCGGCGCCGTTCTTGTCAACAACGTCGTCTTCGTCCGCGTCCTCGGGCTGTGCCCGTTCATGGGCGTCTCGAAGAAGCTGGAAACGGCGACCGGCATGGGCGCCGCGACGACCTTCGTTCTGACCATGGCCTGCGGTACCAGCTACGTGATCGACAGCTGGTTGCTGGTCCCCAACCACCTCGAATACCTGCGCACGCTGTCGTTCATCGTCACCATCGCCGCCATCGTCCAGTTGACCGAACTGGTGATCCAGAAGACCAGTCCGGTGCTGCATCAGGTGCTCGGCATCTATCTGCCGCTCATCACCACCAACTGCGCCGTGCTTGGCGTTCCGCTGATCAACGTCGGACTGAAGCACGACATGATCGAGTCGATGCTGTTCGGTTTCGGCTCGGCCGTCGGCTTCACGCTGGCGCTGGTACTGTTCGCCGGCATCCGCGAACGGCTCGAAGGCGCCGACGTACCCGTCCATTTCCGCGGCACGGCCATCGCCATGGTCACCACCGCCATCATGAGCCTGGCCTTCATGGGTTTTGCGGGCCTGGACAAGTTCAAGTAAGCACGCAAGCGATGCTCGAAGCCCTACTCGTCATGGCCCTCGGCTCCGTCATCCTCGGCGGCGCGCTGGGCTACGCTTCGGTCAAGTTCCGCGTCGAAGGCGACCCGCTGGTCGAGAAGATCGATGCCATCCTGCCGCAGACCCAGTGCGGGCAATGCGGTTTCCCGGGCTGCAAGCCCTACGCCGAAGCGATCGCCAGGGGCGAAGCCGACATCAACTGCTGCCCGCCCGGCGGCGAAGACGGCATCCACAAACTTGCCGACCTGCTCGGCCGCGAGTTCAAGCCGCTCTCCGGCGAACACGGCATCGAGAAGCCGAAGAGCATCGCCGTCATCGACGAACAGACCTGCATCGGCTGCACGCTGTGCATCCAGGCCTGTCCGGTCGACGCCATCGTCGGCGCCGCCAAGCAGATGCATACCGTGATCGCCAGCCAATGCACCGGCTGCGAACTTTGCCTCGCCCCCTGCCCGGTCAACTGCATCGCCATGGTGCCGATCCCCGAAACCATCGACAACTGGAAATGGAAGTATCCGGTGTTCGACGTCAGGAAAGCGGCCTGACGTGAACATGCGCCAATTGTTCAGCTTCACCGGCGGCGTCAAACCGGCCAGTCACAAGATCGAGTCGAATCGAGGCGTGGTTATCGTCGCGCCACTACCGAACGTTTTAGTCGTCCCGCTGCGGCAGAACGCCGGCCTCCCCTCGCGCCCGCTGGTCCAGGCCGGCGACAAGGTGCTGAAAGGCCAGACCATCGCCGGCCCCGGCGGTTCGATATCGGTCGCCATCCATGCGCCCACCTCGGGCACGGTGCGCGGCATCGAGACGCATGCGATCCCCCATCCTTCCGGACTGCTGGCGCCCTGCGTGGTCATCGAAGCGGACGGCGAGGACCGCTGGATCGACAGGAAACCCATTGATCCTTATGCCCTGCCTGCCGACGAACTGCGCGCCCGCCTGCGCGACGCCGGCGTGGTCGGCCTGGGTGGTGCCGCCTTCCCGAGCTTCGTCAAGACGCAACACGGCCCAACCCAGCGCATCGACACGCTGATCGTGAACGGCGCAGAGTGCGAACCCTTCATTACCTGCGACGACCTGCTGATGCGTACGCAGGCCGGGCAGATCCTCGAAGGCGCCGCCGTCCTGGCCCACATCGCCGGCGCGCAACGCGTCGTCGTCGGCATCGAGGACAACAAACCCGAAGCCGTCGCCGCCATGACTGCGGCTGCGGGCAAGCGCAGCGGCCTGCCGGTCGAAGTCATCGCCGTGCCGACGCGCTATCCGGCCGGCGGCGAAAAGCAGTTGATCCGCGTGCTGACCGGCATCGAGGTGCCGTTCGGCAAGCTGCCGCCCGACTACGGCGTGCAGTGCTTCAACGTCGCCACCGCCTACGCCACGGCGCGTGCGCTGTTGCACGGCGAGCCGATGATCTCGCGGCTGGTGACGGTGACCGGCAATGTCGAGCGGCCGGGCAACTTCGAGGTGCGCATCGGTATGCCGATCGCCGACCTGGTCGCTTTGGCCGGCCCGAAGGCCGATACCGATCGCAACCTGATGGGCGGGCCGATGATGGGCTTCGCGTTGCCGACGCTCGATGCACCCGTGGTCAAGGCCACCAACTGCATCCTCGCCGCCTCGAAGGCACTGTTCCCGCCGCCCGGACCGGAGATGCCCTGCATCCGCTGCGGCGCCTGTGCCCGCGCCTGCCCGATGGATTTGCAGCCGTTCGAGATGTACTGGTTCTCGCGCGCCAAAATTCTCGGCAAGGCGCAGGAGTACCACTTGTTCGACTGCATCGAGTGCGGTTGTTGCGCCTACGTCTGTCCCTCGCGCATCCCGCTGGTCGACTACTACCGCTTCGCCAAGAGCGAGATCCGTGCGCGGGAGAAGGAAAAGGACGCGGCCGATGTGGCGCGCTTGCGCTATGAGTTCCGCTTGGAGCGCGAAGAGCGCGACAAACAGGAGAAGGCGGCCAAGCTCGCCGCCAAGGCGGCCGAAACCAAGGCCAGGCTCGCCGAAGCGGGCGATGCCGACGACAAGAAAGCCATGATCGCCGCCGCTGTGGCGCGTACCCAGGAACAGAAGGCGGAGGAAAACCCCAGTGCCGAGTAACTCGCCCTTCCTGCGCCAACCCGCCAGCGTCCAGTCGGTCATGCTGAAGGTACTGGTCGCTCTGCTGCCCGGCATCGCCATGTACGTCTGGTTCTTCGGCTGGGCCGTTCTGATCCAGATTTCACTGGCCTCGGTAACCGCGCTGGCCGCCGAAGCCGCCATGCTGGCCGCGCGCAGGAAACCGGTCCGCCATTTCCTGACCGACGGCAGCGCCCTGGTCACCGCCTGGCTCATCGCCCTCAGCCTGCCGTCCATCGTTCCGTGGTGGCTGACGGTACTGGCGGTGCTGATCGCCATCGTTGTCGCCAAGCACCTCTACGGCGGTCTCGGCCAAAATCCCTTCAATCCGGCCATGGTCGCTTTCGCGGCCATGATCGTCGCCTATCCGCAGTTCATGTCGCAGTGGCCGGCGGCCGGCGCTACCGATTTGGCCACACAGATAAACGCCATCTTCGGCCAGCGCCAGCTCGATGCCATGGTGATGGCGACACCACTGGATACCTTGCGCACGGCGCTGCATACCTCGGGCTTGAACGCAACCGTCGAGAGCGTGCTGGCCAACAAGACCACCTACGGTTTCCTAGGTGGCAAAGGCTGGGAGCTGGTCGCGCTCGGCTACCTGATCGGCGGTCTCTGGCTGGTGCAGCAGCGCGTGATCACCTGGCAGATTCCGGCCGCCTTCATCGTTGCCTTCGGCGGCATCGCCGGCCTGACACACCTCATCGATTCCGCGCAGTTTGCCGGTGCCGGCTTCCACCTGTTCTCGGGCGGCGCCATGCTCGGTGCCTTCTTCATCGCCACCGACCCGGTCTCCGCCTCGACGACACCCCGCGGCAAGCTGATCTACGCGGCCGGCATCGCCCTGATCGACTGGGTGATCCGTGTTTATGGCGCCTATCCGGACGGCATCGCCTTTTCCACGCTACTGATGAACATCTGCGTGCCGCTGATCGACAAGTCCACGCAGCCGCCGGTGTTCGGCCACAAGGAGAAGCGGCCGTGAAGGAAACGCTGCGCATCTCCTTCAGTTCCGCCGTCGTGCTGGTGCTGTTTACGCTCGTGTTCACCGGACTCATGGCCGCCACCTACCAGGCGACCAAGCCGATTCTGGCGGCCAGCGCCGCTGCGGAAAAGCTCAAGCTGATCAACGAGGTCTTGCCGCCGGCCTCCTACGACAACGACCTACTGGCCGACGCCGTCGAGTTGCCGCCGATCGTGGAACTGGGAACGACCGACACCAGCAAGCTCTACCGCGCACGCAAAAATGGGCAACCCGTCGCGCTGGTCCTGGAAGCTGTCGCCCCCGACGGCTACGCGGGCCGCATCGCTCTGGTGCTGGCGGTGACGGCCGATGGGCAGCTAACCGCCGTGCGCGTCACCGGCCACATGGAAACGCCAGGGCTCGGCGACTATGTCGATCCAAAGAAAGACAAGAACAAGGCACATCCCTGGATTGCGCAATTCGACGGCCGCAGTTACGAACTGGCACTGGCCGGCCGCTGGAAAGTGAAGAAGGACGGCGGCGAATTCGCCTACCACACCGGCGCCACAGTTTCGGCGCGGGCCGTGACCAACGCCTCGGGCAAGGCTGTGGCGTGGACGGCGGCGCATGGCGAAAAGCTGTTCGCGCTGCCGATCGACGCCAAGTGGGAACAGTGAGGAGACAGTCGACATGAGCGCTTACCGCGACATCGCCCGCAGCGGCCTCTGGAAACAAAACGCCATCCTCACCCAGTTGCTCGGGCTGTGTCCCCTGCTCGCCATCAGCACCAGCATGGTCAATGCGGTCAGCCTCGGGCTCGCCACCATCATGGTCATGGCGGTGGCCAACCTGGCCGTCTCGTCACTGCGCAGCTTCATCCCCTACGAGATCCGCATTCCCGTCTTCATCCTCATCATCGCCGCGCTGGTGACGGTGGTCGACCTGTCCTTCAACGCCTGGCTGCACGACCTCTATCTGGTGCTCGGCATTTTCATTCCGCTGATCGTCACCAACTGCATCGTGCTCGCCCGCGTCGAAGCCTTCGCCGCCAAGAACCCGGTCGGCGCCTCGACATGGGATGGCATCATGATGGGCGTCGGCTTCGTCTGGGTGATCGGCCTGCTCGGCCTGATCCGTGAATTCATCGGCCAGGGCACGCTGTTTTCGGGCATCGACATGGTCGTACCGGGACTGCACGCAATCCAGGTGTTGCCGGAGGACTACCCGGGGTTCCTGGTCGTCATGCTGCCACCCGGCGCCTTCTTCGTCCTCGGTCTGATGATCGCCGGCCGCAACTGGCTCGACGCCCGCGCCAACGACCGTGCCAAGGCACTGCTGGTCCAGCATACGCAAGCATCGTCCTGATTGGCACGCGGCATACAATGCCGCCATGATCGACTCCACCGCCATCTTCCGCACCGCCGGCATCCGCGCCATTGAGGCGAGGTTTGCCGACGCGACGCCACCGCTCATGGAACGCGCCGGCGCATCGGTCGCCGCCAGCGCACGCGAAATGCTCGGCAACGCCAACGGGCCGCTGCTGATCGTTGCCGGCCCCGGCAACAATGGCGGCGACGGGCTCGTCGCGGCGCGCATCCTCACGGAACAGGGCTGCGACGTCACGGTCGTGCAGGCAGCCAGCGAAGACATTCCGGAACGCGACTGGCGGCTGGTCATCGATGCGATCTTCGGCATCGGCCTCACGCGACCGGTCGCCGGCCGCCTGGCCGAGGTCATCGCACAGATCAATGCGCTCTCCCGGCCGGTGCTCGCCATCGACGTTCCGAGCGGCCTGTGCGCCGACACGGGGCGAGTGCTTGGCAGCGCGGTGCACGCCACGCGCACGATCAGCTTCATCGCCGGCAAGCCCGGCTTGTACACCCTCGACGGCCCGGACCATTGCGGCGAAGTCGCGATCGACGGACTCGGCCTCGACGTCGGTACCGCCGAAGGACAATTGATCTCGTCGGCATTGTTCGGCGACTGGCTGCGGCCGCGACGCCACAATGCCCACAAGGGCGACTACGGCAGCGTCGGCGTCATCGGCGGCGCACCGGGCATGGCCGGCGCCGCACTGCTCGCCGGACGCGCCGCGCTGCAACTCGGCGCCGGCCGCGTCTACGTCGGCATGCTCGAACGACTTGCCGTCGATCCGCAGCAGCCGGAACTGATGCTGCGCAATGCAAACGATGTCCTTTCCCTGGCGACCGCACTCGCCGTCGGGCCCGGCCTCGGCCGATCCATCGCCGCCGCCGAACTGCTCCGCCGCGCGATCGACGCTCCGCTGCCGCTGGTGCTCGACGCCGACGCGCTCAACCTGCTGGCCGTCCATCCGGTGTTCGCGAGAAAAGTCAGCCGTCGCGACACGCCGAGTATCGTGACGCCGCATCCCGCCGAGGCCGCGCGTCTGCTCGGCACGACCACGGAAGCGGTGCAGGCCGACCGCATCGCCGCCGCGCTGGAACTCGCGCGCCGCCATGGCGCCGTCGCCGTGCTCAAGGGCTGCGGCAGCATCGTCGCAACGCCGCAAGGAAAGTGGTTCGTCAATTCGACCGGCAACGCCGGCCTCGCCTCCGCCGGCAGCGGTGACGTCCTCACCGGCATCGTCGCAGCGCTGCTCGCCCAACACTGGCCGCCGCTCGAAGCTGCCCTGGCGGCGGTGCATCTGCACGGTGCCGCCGCCGATGCGCTGGTCGCCGCGGGCATTGGCCCGATCGGCCTTTCCGCCACCGAGATCATTCCCGCCGCACGCGCCCTGCTGAACCGCTGGGCCGTCGATGCATAGCCACCACCCGCTGCGGGCGGTGACGCTGATGCTGGCGGCGATGCTGTGCTTCGCATCGCTCGACGCTACCGCCAAGCACTTGTCGCAGACCTTCAACGTGCCGCTATTGGTCTGGGCGCGCTACACGGTGCATCTTCTCTTGATGTTGGTCTTTCTCGGCCCGCGCTTTCGTCTCGGCCTGATCGCCACCAGGCGGCCCGTCGCGCAGGTTGTTCGTGCCCTGCTGCTGGTCGCCGTCACCGGATTCGCCATGGCTGCCTTTCGCATCATGCCGCTCGCCGAAACCACGGCGCTGATCTTCGTCACGCCGCTGATCGTCGCCTTGCTGGCCGGCCCGATGCTCGGCGAGAAGGTTGGCACTTCGCGCTGGATCGCGGCGCTGGCCGGCTTCGGCGGCGTGCTGCTGATCGCCCGTCCCGGCAGCGCGCTGCCGCCGGCCGGCGTCGCCTACGCCGCCATCGCGGCAGTCTGCTACGCCTTCTACCAGATCCAGACCCGCAAGATGACGGCGACAGAGAAGCCGCTCACCATGGTCTTCTACACCGCACTGGCGGGCAGCGCTGCCATGTCGCTGGCATTGCCCTGGATCTGGCATGGTCCCGTGCCGACGACGCTGGAGGTCGTGATGATCTGTTCTCTGGCAATCTACGGCGGCGTTGGCCACTTCCTGCTGACCCACGCTTTCCGTCACGCCCCGGCGTCCACGCTCGCGCCATTCCTCTACGTTCAACTGATCTGGGCATCGCTGCTCGGCTGGCTGTTCTATGGGCAATGGCCCGACGCCCTGTCGATCACCGGCATGGCGACCATCGTCGCCGGCGGCATCGCCATTGCGCTCGTCGAACGATCTCCGGCGGGTAGAATCGGCGCCGAAAGGGGTTAACCATGGACTTCGCATTGCACCTGACGGCGGAAATCGACCGGAATGTTTCGGCCGCATTGATCGAGGACATCGGCGGCGGCGACTTGACGGCGTTGCTGACGCCAGCCGGACACCTGTCGATCGGCACGGTCATCAGCCGTCAGGAAGCCGTACTCGCCGGCCAGGACTGGTTCGACGCCTGCTTCCTGCAGCTCGATCCCGATGCCGAAATCGAATGGACGGCCAACGACGGCGACAGCATCGCCCCCGGGCAGACGCTCTGCGAGATTCGCGCCGATACCCGCGCGCTGCTGACGGCCGAACGCGCCGCGCTGAATTTCCTGCAACTCCTGTCGGGTACCGCGACAACCACGCGCCGCTATGTCGATGCCGTCGTCGGAACATCCGCAAGAATCGTCGACACCCGCAAGACGCTGCCGGGCCTGCGGCTGGCGCAGAAATACGCGGTGCGCTGTGGCGGCGGCACCAATCATCGACTCGGCTTGTACGACGGAATCCTGATCAAGGAAAACCACATCATCGCCGCCGGAGGCATCCCCGAAGCGCTTGCCGAAGCCAACCGCCTCTCGCACGGCGGCGCGTTCGTGCAGATCGAAGTGGAGACGCTGGAACAACTGGAACAGGCCCTGCAGTGCGGCGCGACGATGGTTCTGCTCGACAACATGGACCTTACGCAGATGCGCGCAGCGGTGGATATTAACGACGGCCGCGCCGAGCTCGAAGCTTCGGGCGGCATCCGCCTGGCGACTGTGCGCGCCATCGCCGAAACCGGCGTCGATCGCATTTCGATTGGCTGCCTCACCAAGGATCTGCGCGCCGTCGACCTCTCCCTGCGTCATACCGAACAATAGCCAAACCGGTTACAATTCGCGCCTCACGCGGAGAGGTGGATGAGTGGTTTAAGTCGCACGCCTGGAAAGCGTGTTTAGGTTCATAGCCTAACGCGGGTTCGAATCCCGCCCTCTCCGCCAATCATCGTTGACAGGGCCGTACAGAAAGCGAGAATGACGAGATGCTGTTCATCCTCTATTACATCGTCGCCATCACCGTGCTGGTCTTGCACTTCACCGGTTTTCTCGCCAGACACAATCTGGAATGGCTGGTGCTGGCATTGGCAGTCACGGTATTCCCCGCGGTAATCTACCTCTGACCGCAGACCCGACGGGCGCCATGCCCGCGCGGGGATTTGCACCCCGCAAAACCTTCAGACACAAATTTTGACAATGCTCGCCTTCACCACGTCGGCGTCGGCATCCATGACTTCGACGCGCTGCGGCAGGTCTTCAAGGCCCACGAAATCGGACGGCCGCAACGGCTGGCGGCCCAGCGCTTCCACGATCGTTTCCGAGAACTTCACCGGCTGAGCCGTTTCCAGCACCACCATCGGCACACCGGACTCGATATGTTCCCGCGCCACCTTGACTGCGTCCGCAGTGTGGGTATCGATCATCGTGTCGTAACACTGCCAGATGTCGCGGATGGTCGCCAGCCGGTCGGCATGGGTGCTGCTGCCGGAGACGAAGCCGAAGTCCTGCAGGCGCGCCATGAACGGCGTGCCATTCAGATCGAAGCTACCGCCCGCGTCGACCTTGGCCCACAGTTCGCGCACAACGGCTGGATCGCGACCGACCAAGTCGAAGATGAAACGCTCGAAGTTCGATGCCTTGGAAATGTCCATCGACGGACTCGAAGTGACGTAGGTCTCGGCCGTCCGGCGCGGCCGATAAACGCCAGTGCGAAAGAATTCGTCGAGCACGTCGTTCTCGTTGGTTGCCAGCACCAAACAATGGATCGGCAGACCCATCATGCGCGCGATGTGCCCGGCGCAGATGTTGCCGAAGTTGCCCGACGGAACGCAAAACGAAACCTGCTCGTCGTTGTTCGTTGTGGCCTCGAACCAGCCCTTGAAGTAGTAGATCACCTGCGCCGCGACGCGCGCCCAGTTGATCGAGTTCACCGCGCCGATCTTGTACTGCGCCTTGAAAGCGGCGTCGTTCGACACCGCTTTGACGATGTCCTGGCAGTCATCGAACATGCCGCGGATCGCGATGTTGTGGATGTTCTCGTCCGGCAACGAATACATCTGCGCGCGCTGGAAGGCGCTCATCTTGCCTTCTGGCGAGAGCATGAACACGCGCACGCCGTGCTTGCCGCGCATCGCGTATTCCGCCGCCGAACCCGTATCGCCCGAGGTGGCGCCGAGGATGTTGATTTCCTCACCACGCTTGTCCAGCACGTACTCGAACAGGTTGCCGAGCAACTGCATCGCCATGTCCTTGAAGGCCAGCGTCGGGCCATTGGACAGTTCGAGAAGATGGAAGCCGGGCTCCAGCGTGGTCAGCGGCGTGATGTCGTCGGCGTCCCGCCCCGGGCGGCAATGGCGATAGGTCCGCGCCGTGTAGGTGCGGTCCGCGATCGACTTGAGATCGCAGGCCGGAATGTCGGTAATGAACTTCTGGAGAATGCGCAGTGCGAGCGCCGCGTAGGGAAGCTCGCGCCACTCGGCGAGTTCAGTCGCGCTCACCTGTGGATACGACTCGGGCAGATACAGGCCGCCGTCGGGCGCCAGCCCGCCGAGCAGGATGTCGCAGAATTCCGGAAGATCGGAATTGCCGCGCGTCGAAACGTAGCGCATCAGCCCAGTTCCTCGAGACGCAGCCGGATCACCCTGCGCTTCACGGCCGCCAGCGACTCGATCCTGGCGATGGCGGCGTCGGCCGACTTTTCGCGGCAAACATGGGTCAGCATGATGAGGTCGGTTTCGCCTTCGCCCTCTTCCGGCTCACGCTGGAACACCGCGTCGATGGATATCTGCTGATCGGCCAGTATGCGCGTGATATCCGCCAGCACGCCGGGCTTGTCCATGACACGCAGACGCAGGTAGTAGCTCGTCTGCACCTCGGCCATCGGCAGCACCGGGATGTCGGCCACGGCATCCGGCCGGAAGGCCAGATGCGGCACACGGTTCTCGGGATCGGCCGTATGCATGCGCGTTACGTCGACCAGGTCGGCGATCACGGCGCTGGCGGTAGGCTCGGCGCCGGCGCCTTTGCCGTAGTAGAGCGTCGAGCCGACGGCATCGCCCTTGACCAGCACGGCGTTCATCGCGCCCTCGACGTTGGCGAGCAGGCGCTTGGCCGGAATCAGCGTCGGATGTACGCGCAGTTCGATGCCGTGCTCCGCCCGGCGCGTGATGCCGAGCAATTTGATGCGGTAGCCAAGCTGTTCGGCGTACTTGATGTCCTCGGCCTCCAGCTTGCTGATGCCCTCGATGTGCGCCTTTTCGAATTGCATCGGAATGCCGAAGGCAATGGCCGACATGATGGTCAGCTTGTGCGCGGCGTCGACGCCCTCGACGTCGAAGGTCGGGTCGGCCTCGGCGTAGCCGAGTCGCTGCGCCTCCTGAAGCACAACATCGAAAGGCAGCCCCTTGTCGCGCATTTCGGAAAGGATGAAATTGGTGGTGCCGTTGATGATGCCGGCGATCCAGGCGATGCGGTTGGCGGTGAGTCCCTCGCGCAGCGCCTTGATGATCGGAATGCCACCGGCCACTGCGGCCTCGAAGGCCACCATGACGCCCTTCTTCTGGGCGGCGGCGAATATCTCGTTGCCGTGCACGGCCAGCAGCGCCTTGTTGGCGGTGACCACGTGCTTGCCATTCTCGATGGCTTTCAGCACCAGTTCCTTGGCCACGCCGCAACCGCCGATCAGTTCGACGACGATATCCACATCGGGATCGGCCACCACCGAAAAGGCATCATCGGTCACCCTGCAGGCGCCGCCCGTGACGTTGCGGGCCAGCGCGAGATTCTTGTCGGCGACGACGCTGATGTGGATCGGCCGCCCGGCGCGACGGGTGATTTCCTGCTGGTTGCGCGTCAGCACCGCCCAGGTGCCTCCGCCAACGGTGCCGATGCCAAGCAGGCCTACGTTGATGGGTTTCATTTATGGGTTCTCTTCAGTTGCCGTGACGTTTTCTGTAGTGTTCGAGGAAGCGGGCGATGCGGCCGACGGCCTCGCGCAGATCCTCTTCGTGCGGCAGGAAGACCAGACGAAAATGGTCCGTGGCCGGCCAGTTGAAGCCGGTGCCCTGCACCAGCAGCACCCGCTCTTCCTCCAGCAGTTCGAGAATGAACTGGCGGTCGTCCTCGATCGGATACATCGCCGGATCGAGGCGCGGAAACATGTACAGCGCTGCCTTCGGCTTGACGCAGGTCACGCCGGGAATGGCCGTGATCAGTTCGTAGGCGAGATCGCGCTGTCGGCGCATGCGGCCGCCCTCGGCGACCAGGTCGTTGATGCTCTGGTAGCCGCCCAAAGCCGTCTGTATTGCGTACTGGCCCGGCACGTTGGCGCACAGGCGCATCGAGGCCAGCATGGTCAGCCCTTCGATGTAATCTGACGCCAGCCGCTTGTCGCCGGACACCACCATCCAGCCGGCCCGGTAGCCGCAGCAGCGGTAGTTCTTGGACAGTCCGTTGAAGGTAACGATCAGCACGTCGTCGGCGAGTGAAGCGATCGACGTATGGGTCGCCCCGTCGTAGAGCACCTTGTCGTAGACCTCGTCGGCATAGATGATCAGGCCGTGCTTGCGCGCCAGCGCGATCACCTTCAGCAGCACTTCCGGCGGATAGAGCGCCCCCGTCGGGTTGTTCGGGTTGATGATGACGATGGCGCGCGTTTTCGGCGTGATCTTGCGCTCGATGTCATCGAAGTCGGGCTGCCACTCGCTCGCCTCGTCGCACAAGTAGTGCCTCGGTGTGCCGCCGGACAGGCTGATCGCCGCCGTCCACAGCGGGTAATCGGGCGCAGGCACCAGCACCTCGTCGCCGTTGTTCAGCAACGCGTTCATGGCCATGACGATCAACTCGGAAACGCCGTTGCCGAGGTAGATGTCGTCGAGCTCGACGCCCTTGATGTGCTTTTCCTGGGTGTAGTGCATCACCGCCTTGCGGGCGGAGAAGATGCCCCGGGAATCCACATAGCCCGCCGACTCCGGCAGGTTGCGGATCATGTCCTGCTGGATTTCCTCGGGCGCATCGAAGCCGAACGAGGCGAGGTTGCCGATGTTCAGCTTGATGATCTTGTGGCCCTCTTCCTCCATCTGGCGAGAGCGCTCGAGCACCGGGCCCCGGATGTCGTAGCAGACGTTGGCCAGTTTGGCGGACTTCGAGACAGGTTGCATGGGGTTTCCGATCGTGGCGCATCCGGGTAATGATGGCCGTAATGTGTAAAAGGTATAATCCTACAGAAGCCCTTGCAATGCCGCAATTGAGACGGTAGTTACCTTCCGTCCCTGCCTGGAAAAATCGATGCGAAATGCCTGCCTGCCCCTGCCAGTGATGCGAGTCGCCCGATGAGCATCCGGGGCAGGAGCGGGGCCGTGCTGGTTGCGCTGTTCGCACTGGCGATGATCTGGTTCGGCACGCTGGATTTCCGCAAGCTGGTCAAGCCGGACGAGGGCCGCTACGCGGAAATCGCACGCGAGATGTCCTTGAGCGGAAACTGGATCACGCCGCGCCTCAACGGAATCAAGTACTTCGAGAAACCACCGTTGCAGTACTGGGCGACGGCTGCGGCCTACGACGCCTTCGGCGCCAACGAATGGACAGCCCGACTCTGGCCGGCGCTCACCGGCTTCCTCGGCATCCTGCTGGCCTGGTTCACCGGTCGCCGGCTGTTCGGCCCCGCGGCAGGCGTCCTTGCCGGGGCGACACTGGCCAGCATGCTGCTCTATCTCGCCATGGCCCACTTCAACACGCTGGACATGGGACTGGCCTTCTTCCTCGAAGTCGCGGTGTTCGGTTTCCTGCTGGCGCAGGAAGGCAGCCGGCGCTGGATGCTGGCGGCCTGGACCGGACTGGCGCTGGCCGTGCTTTCCAAAGGCATCGTCGCTCTCGTCCTTACCGGCGGAACCCTCGTCCTTTACTCCCTGCTGGGCCGCGACTGGTCGCCCTGGCGCCGCTTCGAGTTTCTGCGCGGGGTGCCGCTGTTCCTGCTGATCGCCGCCCCTTGGTTCGTCGCCGTGTCGATGGCGAATCCCGAGTTCCCGCGCTTCTTCTTCATTCACGAACATTTCGAACGCTTTCTGACGACCGTGCATCGCCGCGACGAGCCCGCCTGGTTCTTCGTCCCGATCCTGCTGCTCGGCGCGCTGCCCTGGACGGCCATGGCCTTGCAGGGCCTCGCGCAGGCATGGCCCCGGCGGGCGATGCCCGAATTCCAGGCGCGACGTTTCCTGCTGCTATGGAGCGTCGTGGTGTTCGCCTTTTTCAGCATCTCGCACTCGAAACTGCCGTCCTACATCCTGCCGCTGTTCCCGGCACTGGCGCTGTTGCTGGGCGACTTCCTGAACCGGGTTTCCCGCCGGGCCCTGCTGGCGCACATGTCGTCGCTGGCCGCGCTCGCCCTGCTCTGCCTGATCCTCGTTCCGCGCATCGCCAACCGGGCGGACGCCGTCACACCGGCCGATGTCATGACGCGCTATGGCCACTGGTTGACGGCCGCCGCCGCCGTGTGGCTTGGCGGCACGCTGGTCTCGATTCTCCTGGCCTGGCGCGAGCGCAAGACCGCCGCCGTAATGACGCTTGCGGCGGCGTCACTGCTGGCCGGCTTTGGCGTCCTGCTCGGCCACGACACCTTCAATCGCACGATGTCGAGCCACTACGTCGCCTCCCAGGTCAAGCCCCTGCTGACTGCCCGGGTGCCCTTCTACAGCGTACGCATGTACGAGCAGACGCTGCCGTTCTACCTTGACCGCACCGTGACGCTGGTGTCGTACCAGGATGAATTCGCGTTCGGGATCGAACATGAACCGGATAAATGGATACCGACACAGGAAGCGTTTATCCAGCGCTGGATGGCCGACCGCGATGCTTTTGCGATCATGAATCAAGGTGTGTACAACGAACTTCGTCAGTCGGAGTTACCGATGACCGAGATCGCCCGCGACCCCCATCGCGTCATTGTGAGGAAGCCCCAGCCGTGACCGCCGTCAGCTTTGTCCTTGTCCTCATCGGCGTCCTGCTCAACGCCGCCGCCCAGTTGCTGCTCAAGGCCGGCACCACGGCGGTCGGCCACTTCGAGTTCCACCTCGACAATGTCCTGCCCGTCGGCATGAAGCTCGCCTTCGAGCCGCACATCCTCGGCGGGCTGGCCTGCTACGTCGTCAGCGTCGTCGTCTGGATCATGGCGTTGTCGCGCGTGCCGGTCTCCGTCGCCTATCCGATGCTGTCGATCGGCTACATCGTCAATGCCATCGCCGCGTTCTATCTTTTCAACGAACCGCTGGCAGGACAGAAGCTGCTCGGCATCGGCTTCATCGTCGTCGGCGTCTGGCTGGTGGCCCGCTCGTGAAGACACCTTTCCTGCCCTTCACCCGGCCCAGCATCGACGAGGAAACCATCGCCGATGTCGCCGACGTACTTCGTTCCGGCTGGATCACCAGCGGCCCCAAGGTGCAGGCCTTCGAGGCGGCATTGTCCGAGTACTGCGGTGGTCGCACCGTGCGCGTCTTCAACTCGGGCACGGCCACGCTGGAGGTCGCGCTGCGCCTGGCAAAAGTCAGCCGTGGCGACACGCCGATAACGACGCCCCTGACCTGGGTCGCCACCGCCAACGTGATGCTTGAAGTCGGCGCTACCCCGACGTTTGTAGACGTCGCCCCGGCGACGCGCAACATCGACCTCGAAAAACTCGACGCCGCCATCAAGCCGACTACCAAGGCCA
This sequence comes from Gammaproteobacteria bacterium, assembly GCA_018819515.1. Lineage (GTDB taxonomy): Bacteria > Pseudomonadota > Gammaproteobacteria > Burkholderiales > Rhodocyclaceae > Fen-999. The sequence continues at coordinate 10,608 of JAHJPX010000005.1, read as the reverse complement.
TCATCCCGGTCGACCTCGCCGGCCTCCCAGTCGACCGCCAGCGGCTCTACGAGATCGCCAAGTCCCGCAATGTGCGGGTTGTCGAAGACGCCGCGCAGTCGCTGGGCGCCTCATCGCATGGCAAGGCCATCGGCTCGACGGGCGACTTCGTCTCCTTCAGCTTCCACGCCAACAAGAACATCACCACCTCCGAGGGCGGCGCGCTGGTGCTGCCCGACGACATCGATCCGGAGCTTTGCGAGCGCCTGCGCCTGCAAGGCGTGCAGCGCTTCCCCGATGGGGGCATGGATGTCGACGTACTCGGCGGCAAGTTCAACCTCACCGACATCGCCGCCGCCATCGGCCTCGGCCAGTTGAAGCACCTGGCCGACTTCACCGAACGCCGCCGTCATCTTGCTCATCTCTACTTTGAACGCATCGACCCCAGGCTCGGCCTCGAACTGCCGCCCGCCGATTTCGAGAACTCCAACTGGCACATGTTCCAGCCGCTGCTCCCACCGGGAACCGACCGCGGCGCCTTCATCGCCGCCATGAAAGAACGCGGCATCGGCGTCGGCGTGCACTACCCGGCGCTGCATCTCTTCAGCCTCTACCGCCAGTTCGGCTTCAAGGAAGGCGATTTCCCCGTCGCCGAGGACATTGGCCGCCGCATCGTCACCCTGCCGCTGTTTCCGGCGATGGCCAACGGCGATGTCGATCGGGTATGCTCGGCACTTGCCGAAACGCTCAGGAAATCATGAAAGCACCCGAAGTCTCCGTCATCATCCCCGTCTACAACGAGGAATCCGGCCTGCAGGCCCTTTACGACCGACTCTACCCGGCACTCGACGCGCTGGGCACAAGCTACGAGGTCATCTTCATCAACGATGGCAGCCGCGACCGTTCGGCGGCGATCCTGCGCCAGCAGTGGGAGCAGCGCCCGGACGTGACGCGCGTGATCCTCCTCGCCGCCAACGCCGGACAGCACATGGCGATCATGGCCGGCTTCGAGAAATGCCGCGGGCAGATCGTCGTCACGCTCGACGCCGACCTGCAAAATCCGCCCGAGGAGATCGGCAAGCTGGTCGCGAAAATGCGCGAGGGCTACGACTGCGTCGGCTCGATCCGCACGGACCGTCACGACACGGCTTTCCGCCGCTGGGGTTCCAGGGTCATGAACTACGTGCGTGAGCACATCACCCACGTCAAGATGACCGACCAGGGCTGCATGCTGCGCGCCTACTCGCGCCCGGTGATCGACGCAATCAATAGTTGCGAGGAGGTCAATACGTTCATCCCGGCGCTCGCCTACACGTTGGCGCAGAACCCGACCGAGATCGAAGTCGCACACGAGGAGCGCCACGCCGGCGATTCAAAGTATTCGATCTACAGCCTGATCCGGCTCAACTTCGACCTGATGACGAACTTCTCGATCGTGCCGTTGCAGGTCTTTTCGATGACCGGCATCATCATTTCGCTGCTCTCGGCCTTCTTCGTCGTTTTCCTGCTGCTCCGCCGCCTGATCGTCGGCCCGGAAGCCGAGGGCCTGTTCACCCTGTTCGGCATTGCCTTCTTCCTGATCGGCCTGACGCTGTTCGGCGTCGGCATGCTCGGCGAGTACGTCGGTCGTATCTATCAGCAGGTGCGCCATCGGCCGCGCTACGTCGTCGGTGCAATATTGGAAAACGAAAATTCGGCGCCAGCCGGCAGCATCGAAACGAACATCAAGGCGGCCGAGGCCGTCCGCCAGGGGCAATAGAAAGCGTGACCCGCGCCGTCGTCTTCGCTTACCACAACGTCGGCGTGCGCTGCCTGAAGACGCTGCTGGCGCAGAGCATCGAGGTCGCGCTGGTGGTCACGCACGAAGACAACCCGAACGAGAACATCTGGTTCGACAGCGTTGCGCGGACCGCCGCGGAATACGGGATTCCGGTTGTCACGCCCGACGACGCCAACACGCCCGGACTGCTGGCGCAACTCGATGCGATCCGCCCCGACTTCCTGTTCTCGTTCTACTACCGCCAGATGCTGAAGCCGGCGCTGCTCGCCACCGCTACGCACGGTGCCTACAACATGCACGGTTCCCTGCTGCCGAAATATCGCGGCCGGGTGCCGATCAACTGGGCGGTGTTGCACGGCGAGACCGAAACCGGCGCCACGCTGCACGAGATGGTCGAAAAGCCCGATGCCGGCCGCATCGTGGCGCAGCAGGCGGTGCCCATCCTGCCCGACGATACCGCCGGCGAAGTCTTTGCCAAGGTCGTGGTGGCCGCCGAGATGTGCCTCGTCGGCGTGTTGCCACGGCTGACTTTTGGCGACGCGCCGCATCTGCCGATGGACCTCAAGGCCGGCAGCTACTTCGGCGGCCGCAAGCCTGAAGACGGCCGCATCGACTGGACGAAGCCGGCGCGGGAAGTCCACAACCTTGTGCGTGCCGTCGCGCCGCCCTACCCCGGCGCCTTCTGCGACACCCGCGCCGGGCACTTGCGGGTCTTGCGTACAATACGCACCAACGACGCTCCGGCTGGTAGCGGCCTGTTTGCGGTGGGCGATGCCATCTACGTCCGCTGTGGCGACGGCAAGGCCTTGCGTGTACTAGCGGCCGAACTGAACGGCCGACCGCTGACGACCGACACGTTTAATGCACTCGGCGAACGATCCATATCTCTTGACTGAACGAACATGAAAAAAGTCCTCATCCTCGGCGTCAACGGCTTCATCGGCCACCACCTGTCGCAGCGCATCCTCGACACCACCGACTGGGAGGTGTACGGCATGGACATGAACTCCGAGCGCGTCACCGACCTGATGGCCAACAAGCGCTTCCATTTCTTCGAAGGCGACATCCTGGTCAACAAGGAATGGATCGAATACCACGTCAAGAAGTGCGACGTCATCCTGCCGCTGGTGGCCATCGCCACCCCGGCCACCTACGTCAAGGAACCGCTGCGCGTCTTCGAGCTGGACTTCGAAGCCAACCTGCCGATCATCCGCCAGGCGGTGAAGTACAAGAAGCGCGTGATTTTCCCGTCGACCTCCGAGGTCTACGGCATGTGCCGCGACCCGGAATTCGATCCGGAAAACTCCGAGCTGATCCTCGGTCCCATCAACAAGCCGCGCTGGATCTACAGCTGCGCCAAGCAGATGATGGACCGCGTCATCCACGCCTACGGCCAGCAGGAAGGCCTGCAATACACGCTGTTCCGGCCGTTCAACTGGATCGGGCCGGGCCTCGATTCGATCCACACACCGAAGGAAGGCAGCTCGCGCGTCATCACCCAGTTCCTCGGCCACATCGTGCGCGGCGAACCGATCAAGCTGGTTGACGGCGGCGCCCAGAAGCGCTCCTTCACTTATGTCACCGACGGCATCGACGCCCTGATGAAGATCATCGACAACAAGGACGGCATCGCCAACGGCAAGATCTACAACATCGGCAACCCGAAGAACAACTACTCCATCCGCGATCTCGCCAAGCTGATGCTCGATCTCGCCAGGCAGTATCCCGAATACGCCGAAAGCGTCGCCAAGGTGAAGGTGCTGGAAACGACTTCTGGCGAGTATTACGGCAAGGGTTATCAGGACACTCAACACCGCGTACCGAAGATCGAGAACACGATGAGCGATCTCGGCTGGGAACCCAAGGTCACCTTCGAGGACGCCCTGCGCGGCATCTTCGAAGCCTATCGCGGCGATGTTGCCGAAGCCCGCAAGCTGATGGATTGACCGGGCGTGCCAACGCTCGCCCTCAAGGTCGACGTCGACACCTATCGCGGCACCCGCATCGGCGTGCCGCGTCTGGTCGAAACGCTGAAACGGCATGCGGCCGGCGCGACCTTCCTGTTCTCGCTCGGCCCGGACCATACCGGCCGCGCCATCAAGCGAGTGTTCCGGCCCGGCTTCTTCGGCAAGGTCTCGCGCACCTCGGTGGTCGGCCACTACGGCATCCGCACACTGATGTACGGCACGCTGCTGCCGGGGCCGGATATCGGCCAACGCTGCAAGGACATCCTGCTCGCCACGCGCGATGCCGGCTTCGAGGTCGGCATCCACTGCTGGGACCACATCCGCTGGCAGGACGGCGTCGAAAAAGCCTTCACCGCCTGGACCGAGGCCGAGATGAAGCGCGCCATCGACCGCTACGCCGAAGTCTTCGGCGACGCGCCGCATGTTCATGGCGCCGCCGGCTGGCAGATGAATGCCCACGCCTTGCGCCTGACACAACGGTTCGGCTTCGCCTACGCCTCCGACTGCCGCGGTACGCATCCCTTCGTGCCGGTCTGGAACGCCGAAATCATGCTCTGCCCCCAGATCCCGACCACGTTGCCGACGCTCGACGAGCTGATCGGGCTGGACGGCACCACCAACGACAATGTTCACGAACGCCTGCTGGCCCTCACCGCGGCGCCACGCGACCACGTATTCACACTGCACGCCGAACTGGAAGGAATGAAACTTTTACCGGTGCTGGAGCGTCTAATCGGCGGCTGGCGCGAACAGGGTTACGACATCGTCGCGCTGAACGATATCGCCAACCGGCTCAACGTCGCCGCCCTGCCCCGTTGCGAAATGGTTCGTGGCGAAGTGCCCGGACGTTCGGGCACGCTGATGCTGCAGGGCGAGGAATTCTTGTCCTCTTGGAAAGAACCGCAATGACCGCTCCCTCCGCCGTCGGGCTTATGGTCCCCGACTTCACCCTGCCCGCCACAGGCGGCGAATTCCGCCTCTCCGCCCACGCAGGCAAGCCGCTGGTGATCTACTTCTACCCCAAGGACAACACGCCCGGCTGCACCACCGAAGCCGGCCAGTTCCGCGACCTGCATGCGGAGTTCGCCAAACTCGGCTGCAAGATCTACGGCGTTTCGCGCGACAGCCTGAAATCCCACGAAGGGTTCAAGGCCAAGCTCGGCCTGCCCTTCGAACTGATCTCGGACGCCGACGAAAGGGCCTGCGCACTCTTCGACGTCATCAAAATGAAAAAGCTCTACGGCAAGGAAGTGCGCGGCATAGAACGCAGCACCTTCCTGATCGACACCGCCGGGCGGCTTGCCCGCGAATGGCGCGGCGTCAAGGTCGACAACCACGCGGCCGAAGTGCTGAAGGCTGTCGCCGAACTGTAATTTCCCCGAATTGGCGCCAAAAGCGCCGCGATTTTCAGATGCTGATACCGCAAGCCAGTCGCTATCGTGAGGCATCCCCAACCCCGAGGTGCCCATGAACGCCAAGCCAACAAAGAAGTCGGCCAAATCCGCTCCCGCGGCAACCAAGCTTTTCGTCCTCGACACCAACGTGCTGATGCACGATCCGATGAGCCTGTTCCGCTTCGAGGAACACGACATCTTCCTGCCGATGATGACGCTGGAAGAACTGGACAACAACAAGAAGGGCATGTCGGAAGTCGCCCGCAACGCGCGCCAGGCCAGCCGCCTGCTCGACGACATCATCTCCGTCTGCGAACATGCCATCCGGGACGGCATCGAACTGGCGGACCCATCGCACGGTCTCGCATCGGGCAAGCTCTACCTGCAGACCGAAACGATGAACGGCGGCCTGCCGGCCTCGCTGCCGACTTCGCGCGGCGACAACCAGATCCTCGCCGTGCTCATGCACTTGCGCGAGAAGTTCCCGAAGCGCCATGTCATCATGGTGTCGAAGGACATCAACATGCGCATCAAGGCCCGCGCGCTGGGCCAGGAAGCACAGGACTACTTCAACGACAAGGTGCTGGAAGACACGGACCTGCTCTACTCCGGCACGCTGGAACTGCCCGCCGACTTCTGGCACGCCCACGGCAAGGACATGAAATCGTGGAAGCAGGACAGCCGCACGCTCTACGACCTTACCGGCCCGCTCTGCCCCGACCTGCTGGTCAACGAATTCGTCTATCTCGAAGCCGGCGACGAAAAGCCTTTCCAGGCCATCGTTCGCGAAGGCGCGGGCAAGAGCGCGGTCCTGGCGACACTCACCGACTATGGCCACCAGAAGAACGCCGTCTGGGGCATCACGGCCCGCAACCGCGAGCAGAACTTCGCGCTCAACCTGTTGATGGACCCCGAGATCGACTTCATCACCCTGCTCGGCCAGGCCGGCACCGGCAAGACGCTGCTGACGCTGGCCGCCGGCCTGACGCAAACGCTTGAATCCAAGCGCTACTCGGAGATCATCATCACCCGCGTCACCGTGCCGGTCGGCGACGACATCGGCTTCCTGCCCGGTACCGAGGAGGAGAAGATGACGCCGTGGATGGGCGCCGTCGAGGACAACCTCGATGTGCTCAACAAGCCGGCCGAAACCGGCGACAAGGGTGGTCCGGGGGCGGGAGGCGCCTACGGTGGCGACTGGGGCCGCGCCGCAACCATGGACCTGATCCGCAGCCGCATCAAGATCAAGTCGCTCAATTTCATGCGCGGCCGCACCTTCATCAACAAGTTCCTGATCATCGACGAAGCGCAGAACCTCACGCCCAAGCAGATGAAGACGCTGATCACCCGCGCCGGCCCCGGCACCAAGGTGGTCTGCCTCGGCAACATCTCGCAGATCGACACGCCCTACCTTACCGAAGGCAGCTCTGGTCTCACCTACGTCGTCGACCGTTTCAAGGGCTGGTCGCACTCCGGCCACATCACCCTTCAGCGCGGCGAGCGTTCGCGCCTGGCCGACCACGCGGCGGAAGTGCTGTAAGCTCGGCGTACCGCCACGACTGACTTTTCCCCGAACCCGTAACGTGATCGCCGGCCTCAAGGAATTCTTCAGCCAGTTCATCGAACCCGGCACCGAAACTGACGATACCGGCGACGAGCACGCGCTGCAAGTCGCCACGGCCGCACTGCTGCTGGAAATGATGCGCATGGACAGCCACATCGACGAGGAGGAACGCGCCGCTATCGCCGAGGTGATGCGCGAGCAGTTCCGGCTCGATGCCGACGAGTTCGCAGCCATACGCAACCTGGCCGAGCAGGCCGCGCAAAAGGCGCATGACTATTACCAGTTCACCTCGATGATCAACCAGCGCTGCGACGCCGCGCAGAAAGTGCGCATCGTCGAAAACCTCTGGCGGGTAGCGATGGCCGACGGCCATCTCGACGCCCACGAACTGCACCTGATGCGCAAACTTGCCGACCTGCTGCACGTTGGCCACGCCGACTACGTCGCCGCCAAGCAGCGGGCGCGCGAAGCAGCCAAACTGCCGCCGGGCTGAAGCGCGAGCCGACCGGCGGCTTCGCCATGTACTGCCGAAACTCGCGGCTTCGCGTTCTCGACTCGGCTACTTTGGAGGTCGATGCGCAGCAAGAACTGCTCTACAAAGAAAGGGGCGTGAGACCCTTATCCGGGTGACCGATCTTCCCCGGCAATGGCGCGGCGAATGGCGAAGTAGCTGGTCCGTGAATAATAGGTCAGCCAAGCCACCAGGCCGATCAGTTTCACGCCGTCCTCGTACAGGAATGGGCCATTAAGCAAATCCGACAGCACCGAAAGCGCAAACCCGGAAAGGGCACCCAACAGCATCAAGTATTCGGTATCCAGGATCACGAACCGAAATCGAAACAAGTACCAGGAAACCCAGCCGACGTAGACAGCATAGAGGAGCGACTCGGGAATGCCCAAATACCCGGGAAATACCTCTTCATGAAAAAGGAAAACATCATCAAGCCCAAGGAAAAGAGTCAGGGCCCCCGAAGCCATGAGAAAGCGCCGGATCTCCCGATATACGGGAATCCGGGTCAAAGCCGCGCCGGCAAGAAAGCATACGGCGGCGGCCCCAGCCCAAAAGAAGATACCGAGTTGCGAGATGAAGCCTGTCCAAACATGTGCATTGGCGACCACGACCGGATCCCGAACAAGGGCTCCGTAGTCCATGCCTTTCCACGAGTGGAGCAACACCGCCGCGCATAACGGAATCGCCGAGACGACCACTATCACCGCGAACGCCCAACGGCAGGATATCAACTGCTCCCTGATACGCAATGCCGGCACGCCCCATCTCCCGTTCTGTTGTTGATGGCCGTCGCCCGCATTGATCAGGGACAGCACGAGAACTCGCGGAGATTATTGCAGAAATGTGACCAGTAGGTTGCAACGCATTGGGCGATGCTCTGTCAGCATTATCCCTTCGCCACATACTGCCGGAACTCGCGCAGCTTGGCCTTGACGACTTGCGCGTTCCCGACGCCCATGCGCAGCAGGATCTTCTGCCCCGCCGAACGCTGGTCGAGGTCGGGATCGGCAAACTCGTAGCGCACCTTGTTCTGCACCAGGCGTAGCGGCGCCTTCGGCTCCGGCGTCTCCAGCAGGTCGTCGATCGCCTCGACCAGGCGGTCGTTGAAGTGACCTTTCGGGAAACCGAGAGTGCGATAGGCCTCCTGGAACAGCGGATAGAACTGACGGTAGGTCGCCGCCATCTTCTGTGCGTCGAGCGCCTTCACCACCTTCACGTAGGGCGCATAGCGCGCCGCGTTCTTCGGGCCGACCACGTAACCGGAACCGTCGGCCATCGCCTCGAACCACGAGCCGAGCGGCTTCACCGGCCACACCTTCACCGGCGCCTCCCGGCGCGGCAGATTGTCCACCGTGGCGACGATGCGCTGAATCACATGGTCGGAAAGGAACAGCGCGGTAACAGCCTTCTTGCCCCCCAGATCCGCAAGCAGGTTCGCCGCCGTCGCGTCGCTCTCCTCCAGCGCCGGCAACGGCTCCGCCGCCGCGGACTCCTCGACCGGATTTTGCGCGGGCACTTCCTCCTCCTGCGGCACGATCGGCGTCGGCGATGGCGCCGCAACCTGTGACGCGGTGACCTCCTCGGGTACGCCCGCGGCCTCGTCCCACTGCCACCAGAAGTAGATCCCGCCCGCAACTGCCGCAACAAGCGCGATCACCGCCAGCACCATCCTGCCGCCGCCGCCCTCCTCTGCCAGTTCCGGCCGCGCCGCCAGCAGCACCTCGTCCGTATCCACATGTATCGGTTCCACAACTGCCTCCAATCTCGATCGATGCGCGCCATGCCACAGCGCAATCCTGGGCGCGGAGTATGACACCAACAAGACGTCGGGGTTCAGCGTCAATATCGGCGTGTCGCCACGGCTGACTTTTCAGCGTAACGTCCCTGTTGGAACCAATGCGCGGATTCAGCCGTCGGCCGTTGGGAAGTCCTTCAGGCAACAACGCCCTGACGGGTTGCTGGTATCGCAAGAGCACAATCCGGCTTTGGTCTGGGCGACAACGAAGTCCCTCGTCGCCGGATTGACAGAATAATCAGTCTTTGTGACACCGAAGCAATAACACAAGAGGCTGTCATCCGAGCGTTCCTTCAAACCGACACGCGTTCGCAACTGCGACTTGCGTATCGTCGAACCGTCATCGCCGAAATAGACGATCTCGCAATCGGGATCGTCGCAAAAGAAATACCTCCGGCCGGCGGGTTGCCAGGTCCACGCATCCTTGATGTGGTGGGCGATGGTTCGCGCCGATACTTCCGAATACTCCCGCCCATTGCCCGGACAACGATGCTTGTGCGGGTGGTGTCCATCGCAACCGGAGGAAGAACAGCAGTCGCTCATGACTCGTCTCGCGAGAGTTGATCCAAGCGCGGATTATCCGCTGTTTCGCTCGAGCGGCGAGCGGACGTCCGTGGCCACGAACCATCCTACCCGGCGTACCGCCACGGCTGACTTTTCGCCGGCGTTCAATAGACCACGCCGAGTGCTTCGCAGAGGAACTTCATCAGCGGCGTCGAGGCGGCGAAGCGTTTGCCGGCGAGTTTGACGAGGCCGGGCATGGTTGCTTCGTCGAAGTCGAGCGGCGCGAGGGCGACGAAGTCCTTGCGCTTGAGGTCTTCGATGGCGACGTGATCCGCGGCGTAGCCGCGCGGCGGGCGGCTGAGACTGTCGCCGGCGAGCTCCCACTGGGCGGAAAACTTCCTGTCGTCGCGCGCCTTGAACCAGCGCTCAGGCTCGGCGGCGACGCGGTCGCGGATGCGGCCGAGCGCGTCGGGCTCGGGATGCCAGCAGCCGGCACCGAAGAAGCAGCCGTCGGTAGCAATGTGCAGGTAGAAGCCGGGCGCGTGCACATCCTTGCCGAGTTCGTGGCGAAACTGAATGCCAATGTTGGTCTTGTACGGGCGCTTGTCCCTCGCGAAGCGCGTGTCGCGGTAGACGCGCATCAGCGATCCGCCCACCTTGCGCGGTTCGGCGCGGAAATGCGGCGCGAACTTCGCCAGTTCCGGCGCTATCGCTTCGATGAATTCCAGCGCCGGCCCGCGCACCAGCGCTTCGTAGCGCGGCTTGTTGGCTTCGAACCAGGCGCGCTCGTTGTTGGCGGCCAGTTCGTCGAGGAAACCGAGGGTGGCTTTGCTGAACATGCGGCGTCTCCAGTGCGGAAGGAATCAGCGGAATGCTAGCGCGATGGTTGCCCTGCGACGAAGACCGGCATTACCCGCTGGTCGGCGTACCGCGACGGCTGACTTTCACGGGCCAGCCGGCGCGGCAAAAAAAATGGTTCTTCACCGAACTCCGGGGAAAGCTGAGCGGATTTTGAGGAAGAAGTAGGCGTCATCGCGGAAGCCGTAGGCCATACGTTTGATCACCTTGATCTTGTTGTTGATGCCCTCGATGATATTGGTGCCCAGTGGCCAGC
>JAHJPX010000004.1 GCA_018819515.1 Gammaproteobacteria bacterium | reverse complement strand
TATCCTTCCCAGCCTCCCAGCCGGGCAATACACTCCCCTTGGGCCAACGGTCGTCCTCCTGTTCCTTGATGCCTCGCAACACCAAGATAACAGTGACGGCCGCTTGGCCTCTTTCAGTTCACGGAGTTCGGTGAAGAACCCAATTTTTGCCCTGAAGGCCTCGGATGGCGTGGTGGGTGCGCATTTCAGTAGGGTTAAGGAGTACGGAGAGAACATAAGGAGCATCGCGACTCGTTTTGAATCGCAAGTGGGAGCGCTACTGTGATCGCTTGGCCGCCGCAGCTCGTTCAAGATCTTGCTCGTCGTCGTGCGATTCTGTTTCTTGGATCTGGTGTATCGAAGAATTCCAGTTCGACAGTCGGGCCAGCCAAACACCCACCAACTTGGGAGGAGTTTCTAAAGGCAGCATTGGAACAGTGCGCGAATCCTACGAGGCATATCCAAAAGCTGATGAAAGAGGGCGATTACCTTACGGCCTGTGAAATTCTGAAGCACAAGTTGGATGATCAATGGAACGCTTTGGTACACGAGCAATTTGTCCGACCTGGATTTATTCCAGCAGATATTCACAAGGACATCTTCAAGCTGGACAGCCGGATTGTTCTGACTCAGAACGTCGATAAGATTTACGACGCCTTTGTGTCAAGCGAGTCCGCAGGCACTGTCTATGTCAAGGAGTATTCGAAGGCGGACATCGCGCTAGTTGTGCGAGGGGATAAACGCTGTGTGCTGAAAGCACATGGGACTGTCGACACTCCGGACGAGATGATATTTACGCGCGAGGAATACAGCCGTGCTCGGGTTGCACACAGCGCTTTCTACGATGTCCTTGACGCTCTGACGGTAACTCATACGCTCTTGTTTATTGGTTGTGGCCTATCGGATCCTGACGTGCAAATCATGCTCGAGAGGCATGCGTACAAGTTTCCGGGAAGTCGCCCACATTACATGGTCGCGCCCGCTGGATCTCTTCATGGCGATGTGCAGCAAAGCGTTAAGAGGAACCTCAATATTCGGTTCCTGTTTTACAAGCCATTGGATCATCATAAGGAACTCAGGGACTCATTGCATGAGCTCGCCGGCCTAGTTGAGACACAACGCGGAGAGCTTGCTGCTACCCGCGATTGGTAGTGAGTATCCAATAGAAGGGACCTGACTCAAGTTTCTAAAGGAACTTCCGCTTCCTGAAGGTCGCAAGGACGGCTTAGGGTCGAAACCTGCCCCCCGAGCCGTACTCCCACGGGGATTCCCTTCGGTCACACCACGGCTGACTTTCGCCTGAGGTCTATCGCGGTCCGTAGGTGGGCAGTGTCGCGCCGGCCTCGTAAGCGCCGACGTCGGGCGCGCTGCCGGCGTAGCCGTCGTTGATGTTCGGGATGGCGAGGCCCTTGTCGATGGGGGCGGCGCCGCTCTTCAGGCGCAGGTCGACCGGCGTGTTGATCACCAGCGGGTCGGACGGATAACTGACCGATACCGCGAACGCCGACAGGTCGGTCTGGATGGAATGTACTTCGGGTGTGACGGCGTTGAGCTGGGCGAGGCCGATGAAGGTGGCGCTGCCGATCTTGCCGGAGAAGGTGGCGGCCAGCGTGCCGTAGGCTTGGTAGTCGATGGTCGAACTGGCAGTGTCGAGGTAGGTGAAGTCGATGACCCGGCCGGAGCCGTTGCTGTAGCCGCCGTAGGTGCCGCCGGGGCCGCCGATGAACAGGTTGTTGGCGATGGTGGCGCGCCGGACCGGCGTGCCCGAGTAGACGCCGAAACCATCGCCGTTCTTGACGATGGTGTTGTGCAGCACGACATCGCCGTAGCTGGTGCGGTAGAGCTTGAAGGCGACATGCGCGACGTTGTAGGCGGCGTTGCGGATGAAGTAGGTGGGCCCGCCCAGGCCGGGCTGCGAGGAGAAGGCGACGAAGCTGTCGGTGGCGCGGTTGCGCATGACGCGGCAGTTGTGCGCGCAGAAGTCGGCCTCGATGGCGTCGTCGGCGCATTGCCGGAGATCGTTGTTCACGATGTCGATGCCGATCTGGTCGGAGTCTTCCACGTCCTCGATGAGGGAGATGCAATCGCGGAACCCGCTGACGCGGTTGTTCATGACCACATGCCCCGGGCCGGCGACCAGGATGCCTTCGCCGAGGTTGTTGCCGCTGGCGCCGAGCGCCGCGTCGTTCCAGGTGGTGGTGCCGGTGATGACGTTGTCGGCGATGTAGGCGTTCTCCGCCCGCGTGTAGGTGATGATGCCGTGCCCTTCGCGGCTGGCCGAGGCGCGGATGGTGCTGCGGACCACGGAGATGTTGTCCGAGCCGTTGAAGCGGATGCGGCCGGTGAGGTCCAGGTTCTCCAGGTAGATGTGGCTGCGCGAGAAGATGCTGATCTCGCCCTCGACTGTGGCGCCGGCCTGCCCGGAAATCACGATCGGCTTGCCGGCCTGGCCGCTGACGCCAATGCTGAAGCTGCCGTAGGTGCCGCCGCCCAGCACGATTTTGTCGCCGGGGGACGCGCCCGCCAGCACAGTGGCCAACGTCGAAGGCGTCGCGTTCTTCACGGGCGCGCCGGCCATCGGCGTCGGCACCGCGCGCGTGGTCACCGTCGTCGTGCGTGTTTCGCCGCCGCCGTCGGGATCGGCGAGCGTCGCCTCGATCTCGTAGGTGGTCGCCGGCTCCAGGTCGAAGATGCTGCCCGCGTGGCGATTCGACCAGGTGAATCCTTCCGTCGACCCGGCCGGCACGTTGCGCAGCGGCATGCCGGTCTTCCAGGTCGGGTCGCCGCTCTTGCGATAGCGGAGGGTGACCACCGAATTCGCGTTGGCATCTCCGCCGTAGGCCCAGACGATGGCGGCGTTCTCGATGGTCGGGTAGGGCGTGCTCAGCGCCCCGGCAGACACCGCGTTGCCGCCGCCGCCGGAACTGCTGCTGGTACTGGAACTGCTCGTGCTGCTGCTGGTGCTGCCCGAGCTGCTTGATGACGAGGTACTGGAAGAACCGCCGTCTCCACCGCCTCCGCCGCCACAGGCGGCAACGGCCAGGGTGGCAAGGGCGACGAAGAGCAGGCGGGCGTTCATGGCGGTGGCGTCACGGTCGAAGGCAATGGCGGCAGCCTACCCCGCTCCGGCGGCCGCGCATCCTGTTGCCTGATGGCGACGGCGATCGACTCCGAAACAGCGAACAACGCAAATTCCGCGCGAGGAGCCGTGCCCCCACGGCTGACTTTGGGGGATGACCTCTCCGCTAGCGAAAGTCAGCCGTGGTGGTACGGCTCGGTGGGCGGCAACCTTCCAGGTTGAGCGACCTCGCGCGGCTTCATGCGCGAGGCCCGCTCGAACGCCGGGTTGGGCGTCGCTTGGCTGTCGCGCCTTGGCTCTGTTTGGCCGCTCGTGCTTCCTTCAGGCGTCCCGTAACGTACTTGTGCAGCACACTCGCGATGAGTGTCTGGTACGGCACGCCTTCTTCGAGCGCCTTGACCTGAATGTCGCTGAGATCGCCCGACGACAGCCGGATATTGACACGGCGATCCTTGATGGCGGTAGCTCGCGCAGCCGCTTTGAACTTCGCCAGTTCGGCCTTTGTCGCAACGGATTTCAGTTCGCCTTTTTCGTAGGCGGTCAGTACTTCCGTTTCGTAGTCATCAATTTTCGGCATCTGGTTCACCTTGATTCAAGTAGTCTCTCGTTGCCTTCCGGCTCGGAATCACCGTTTTCAGAAAGAAGTAGTCGGCTTCTTCAACGAAGGGCACCAAGTATGCGTAGTTGTCACACGCGACGACGAGAACGCGCTGCTTGGGATATTTCGCCTGGTTCGGGTGGGCAAGAACGTCCAACAATCCGCCGGTCTCGATTGCCACCACGATGCTCTCGAAAGAAATGCCTCGCTCTGAACTGAGCGCCTCATTCTTTTCCGGGTTCCAGCGGAAGGGTTTCATTTTTTCATCCTACGCCGATGTGTGCCTTTTGTCACCACGCCCGGAAGCCCGACGTGTTTCCAGGTGATGGGGGCTGCGCAACGTAAAATGCGCGGCCATGACCCGACGATCCACCGCGAACAGAGCGCCTGCCGGGGCGGATACCGAACGCATCGCCGCCCGGCTCGCCGCTCGCCCAAAGATCGAGTACGACGACGCCTTGCCGGTCAGTTCCCGGCGGGATGAGATCGCTCGGGCGATCCGGGAGCACCAGGTCATCGTCGTCTGCGGCGAGACCGGCTCGGGCAAGACGACGCAGTTGCCGAAGATATGTCTCGAACTCGGGCGCGGTTGTGCCGGGCTGATCGGCCACACCCAGCCGCGGCGGATTGCGGCGCGGGCGACGGCGACGCGCATTGCGCAGGAATTGAAGTCCGAGCCGGGGCGCTACGTCGGCTTCAAGATCCGATTTACCGACCGCACCTCGCCAGAGAGCTACATCAAGCTGATGACCGACGGCATCCTGCTGGCGGAAACGCAGACCGATCCGTTATTGAAGAAGTACGACACGCTGATCATCGACGAGGCGCACGAGCGCTCGCTGAACATCGACTTCCTGCTTGGCTACCTGAAGTCAGTCGTGGCGAGACGCCACGATCTGAAGGTGATCGTCACCTCGGCGACGCTCGACGCGGAGCGCTTCAGCAAGCACTTCGGCGGGGCGCCGGTGATCGAGGTGTCGGGCCGCCTGTTCCCCATCGAAACGCGCTACCGGCCGTTCGACGAGGACCGCGATGCCGACGTGAATACGGCCATCGTCGATGCCGTGGGCGAGGCGCATCGCGAAGGGCCGGGCGATGTGCTGGTATTCCTGCCCGGCGAGCGCGAGATCCGCGAGGCGTCGGAGGCGCTGCGCAAGCACTCATTTGGGCATAATGCACCGGGATTGGAGATCCTGCCGCTGTTCGCGCGCCAGTCGGCGCAGGAACAGGCGCGGGTGTTCGCGCCGCATCAGGGCCGGCGCGTGATCCTCGCCACCAACGTCGCCGAGACCTCGCTGACCGTACCGGGCATCCGCTACGTGGTCGATGCCGGCTCGGCGCGCGTCAAACGCTACAGCCATCGCAACAAGGTCGAGCAGCTGCGGGTGGAACCCATTTCGCAAGCGGCGGCCAAGCAGCGCGCCGGCCGCTGCGGCCGCGTTGCGGCGGGAGTCTGCTTCCGGCTCTATTCGGAAGAGGACTTCAACAAGCGTGCCCCCTACACAGAGCCGGAGATCCTGCGTTCGTCGCTGGCCGGTGTGATCCTGCGCATGAAGTCGCTGCATCTCGGCGACGTCGAGGACTTCCCCTTCCTCGAAGCGCCGCTGCCGCGCATGATCGCCGACGGCTACCAACTCCTTTCGGAGTTGGGGGCTTTGACGACACCCCCTCCCGACCTCCCCCGCCTGGCGGGGGAGGCGACTGTTCAGCCCGCTGGCGCGGGAGACGACAGGTGGCAGTTGACGCCGGTCGGCCACGAACTGGCGAAGCTGCCGCTCGATCCGAAGATCGGCCGCATGATTCTCGCCGCGCGGCAGTACGGCTGCCTGAAGGAGATGCTGGTCATTGCGTCTGCGCTGTCGGTGCAGGACCCGCGCGACCGGCCGCAGGAGCAGGCCGGCAGCGCCGACCAGGCGCATTCGAAGTGGAAGGACGAGCGCTCGGAATTCCTGTCCTACCTTAAGATGTGGGCGGCGGCCGACGAGGTGTGGAAGCACGAATCGACCAACAAGCAGCGCCAGTGGTGTCGGCGCGAATTCCTGTCGTGGCTGCGCCTGCGGGAATGGCGCGACGTGCATGGCCAGTTGCATACGATGTGCACCGAGCACGAGTGGAAGGAGAACCAGCTGCCGGCCAGCTACGAGGCGATCCACAAGGCGCTGCTGACGGGGCTGCTCGGCCACATCGGCCTGCGCAACGAGGAGGACCGCAGCTACTTCGGTGCGCGCGGCATCAAGTTCTTCATCCATCCCGGTTCGACGCTGGTCAAGAAGGCGGGGCGCTGGATCGTCGGGGCCGAGTTGGTCGAGACCTCGCGCCTCTTCGCGCGCTGCATCGCCCAGATCCAGCCCGAATGGCTGGAGGAGGTCGGCGCGCACCTGATCCGCAAACACGTCTTCGAGCCGCATTGGGAGAAGGGGCCGGGACAGGTCGTCGCGTGGGAGCGCGTCACGCTACATGGCCTGTTGATCCACGCCAAGCGGCGCGTGCACTATGGGCCGATGGACCCGAAGCTGTCGAGGGAACTCTTGATCCGCCATGCGCTGGTGCTGGGCGAGGTGAACGAGGACTGGCTGAAGAAATGGCGATTCCTGCAACACAACCAGAAGCTGGCGCGCGACATCGAGCACATGGAACACAAGTCGCGTCGGCCCGACGTGTTGGTGGACGAGGAGCTGATCCACGCCATCTTCGATGCCAAGGTGCCGGCCGACATCACCACGCTGGCCGCCTTCGACAAGTGGCGGCGCGAGGCGGAGGCGAAGGAGCCGAAGCTGCTGTATCTGGAGCGCGAACAGTTGATGCGCCATGAGGCGGCGGGTATCACCACCGACGCCTTCCCGCCGACGATGCAATACAAGGAAAGTCAGCCATGGCGGTACGCCTATAAGCACGATCCCGGATCGGCCGACGACGGCGTGACACTTTCGGTGCCGCTCACCGACCTCAATCGCCTGCCGGCGACGCGCTGCGAGTGGCTGGTGCCGGGCCTGCTCAAGGAAAAGGTCGTCGCGCTGTTGAAGACGCTGCCGCAGAAGTATCGCCATCGCGTCCAGCCGCTCGATGCCTTCGCCGAGGAGTTTTGCGACGTTGAGCACGACTTGGACGAACCGCTGGTCAAGGCGCTGACGCGCGCGGTCGAGGAGAAGATCGCGCTCAAGCTGCCGCTCGACGCCTTCCGTCCCGGCGAACTGCGGCCGCATCTGTCGATGAGTTTCCGGCTGCTCGACGAGCATGGCGGCACGTTGACCATGTCGCGCAACCTCGCCGAATTGCGCGCCGAGTACGGCGACTTCGCCGAGCCTTCCGAGGAAAAGGCGGCGGAGATCGAACGCTTCGATTTGCGCGACCGGTTCGCCGCAGCATTGAAAGAGCAACTGAAGTTCGTGGAGAAGAACCTGCCGCGCGAACTGGGCATGCTGTTCATGGCGCTGGGTTCGGAGAGGGAACTGAAGGACCAGATTACCGCCGCGACCTTGGATCGGACTTGCCTGTTCGACCCGCAGCCCGAGAGCGACAAGGAATTCGATGCGCGCGTGGCGACGGCCAAGGGCAAGGTGGTGCTGGTGGCGCAGGAGGTGGCGCGGCTGATCGGCACCATACTCGTCGAGCACGCGGCCTTGCAGAAGAAACTGGCCGGCATGCAGAAAGCCTTTCCGCAGGCCTGTGCCGACATTGGCGTGCAGATGTCGAGGCTGCTGCCGAAGAACTTCATCGTCGCCGTGCCCTACGAGCGCCTGACGCATTTTCCGCGCTACCTCAAGGCGGCCGGCCTGCGGCTCGACAAGGCGCGGGTGGATGCCGCGCGCGACGCGAAGTGGATGGCCGACTGGCAAAGCCTGGGTCGGCCTTGGGAGCGCGAGCGCAACGCCATGGCGAAATCCGGCGTGGTCGATCCATTTCTGGAAGAATTCCGCTGGTTGCTGGAAGAATTGCGCGTTTCGCTGTTTGCGCAGGAATTGAAGACGCCCTCGCCGGTCTCGGTGAAGCGCCTGCAGAAGATGTGGGAAGGAAGACGACATGCATGAGGTGATGGCCGCCGGCCTGAAGGCGATGCGCGACCTGGGACGCGGCGACATACTTTGGCAAGCCTTGTGGCCGCCGTTGCTGGCGTTTGCCGGCTGGTCCGTCGTTGCCTGGCTGAGCTGGATGCCGCTGGCGGCATGGCTGCTCGACAAGCTGCCGACGTGGTCGTGGCTTGCCTGGCTGGGGCCGTACCTGGTCCATGTGGCGCTGGTGTTGTGTTTCGCACCGCTGATCTACGTCACCACGCTTCTGCTCGTCGCAGTGATCGCGCTGCCGCGCATGATGATCATCATCGGGCAAAGGGACTATCCGGACGTGAGCCGCCAGGCTTCCGCCGGCTCAGCCTTCATGGGCAGCCTGTGGAACACGGTTGCGGCCAGCGCGATATTCGTCGTCGGCTGGCTGCTCTGCCTGCCGCTGCTGCTGGTGCCGGGCGGGCTTCTGGTGCTGCCGTTGTTGTGGAGCGCATGGCTCAACCAGCGCACCTTCCGCTTCGATGTGCTGGCGGAACACGCGACTGCCGATGAGCGAAATGCACTGATCCGGCAGGAGCGTTCGCGTTTTCGGCTGGCCGGTTTCGCGTCGGCGCTGGCGGCGCATGTTCCGTTGCTGAATCTGCTGGCGCCGGCATTTGCCGCGCTGTTGTTTAGTCACTTGGGTTTGTCCGCCCTGAGGCAGTTGCGGGCGAAGGAGGGCGTGTGGGTACAGTAAAGGGGTTCGGCGCGCTGATCATCGGCGACGAGATCATCCGCGGCAAGCGGCAGGACAAGCACTTCGAGAAGCTGCGCGCGATTCTCGCCGCGCGTGGCCTTTATCTCGACTGGGTGCTGTACATGGGCGACAACCGCCCGCGACTCGTCGAGACACTCAAGCGCTCGCTGGCGAGTGACGACGTAGTGTTCAGCTTTGGCGGCATCGGGTCCACGCCCGACGACCATACGCGCCACGCGGCGGCAGCGGCAGCAGGCGTTCCGCTGGCCTTGCACCCGGAGGCGGAAGAGAAGATTCGTGCGCGGCTGGCGTCGATGGATCGGCCGGTGACGCCGACGATTCTGGAAATGGGCGCTTTCCCGGTGGGCAGTCGCATCATCCCGAATCCCTTCAATGGCATTCCCGGTTTCTCGTATGCCGACCACCACTTCGTGCCCGGCTTTCCCGAGATGTCCTGGCCGATGGTCGAATGGGTGCTCGACACGTACTACCGCGATCGATTCAATGCCACGCCCGACGTCGAGGCGGCGATCCTGGTCTGGGACGGCATCGAGGGGCTGATGGTCGACCTGATGCAGAAGATCGAGCGGGACTATCCGGGACTGACGGTTTTCAGCCTGCCGTCGGTCGGTACCGAGACCAGGCGCCGGCACGTAGAACTCGGCGTGCGCGGGCGCCCCGAGCTGGTTCCCGCGGCGATGGTCGAAATCGAGGCGGACATCGCGCGGCGCGGCTTGTCGTTCGACAGGATGGACTATGGAAGCTAGCGATCGCGCATTTCTCGCGGAGCTCAAGACCTGCGTTCTGGCCGCGGTGGAAAAGGACGAACCGGTCGGCGGCATGCGCGACGACGAGCCGTGGTTCGGCGACGAGTCGCGGCTGGAACTGGATTCGCTCGACGCCTTGCAGATTTCCATGGCGATCCAGAAGAAGTACGGCGTGCGCATGCCCGACAGCAAGGAGACCCGCCGAGCGCTGGTGTCGCTGCTGGCACTGGCCGAGCACCTGCGCGTGCGCATGAGCGCATGACGATTCATGTCGCCGGCCGCGGCCTGGCGTGTTCACTCGGTGCCGATATCGAAGCGGCGCTGGCGACATTGCGCGCGGGCGGCTCGACGGCAGGATCGCGCCGGCTACCCGGCGGTCTCGGCGGCGAGTTCCCCTATTTCGCCATTCGCCAGACGGGCGACGATTGGTATGCGCGGGCCCGTGATCTTGTCGTGCGCGTGGCCGACGAAGCCGGTGCGGCGCGGGCGCGCAACGGTACCCTGTTCATCGCCACCTCCTCGTTCGACATCGGGGCGGTGTCGCCTGAAGCGGCTGCCGACTACGTCGGCGACTATCGCGCCTTCGTCGACCAGGTGGCTGGCTGGCTGGAATGGTCCGGGCCGGTGATCGCGGTGAGCACGGCCTGCACCTCCGCGCTGAATGCGCTGATTTCGGCGCAGGCGCTGCTCGAATCCGGCGCCGCGGCTGATGCACTGGTGCTGGGCATCGAACTGGAGAATTCTCTGACTCTTGGTGGTTTCGCGGCGCTGCAACTGCTTTCCCGGACCGGCTGCAAGCCTTTCGGTCGCGACCGCGACGGGCTGGTACTCGGCGAAGCGGTCGCGGCGCTACGGTTGTCCACTCACGCCGAGTCGTCGTGGCGGCTGCTGGGTGGCGCCAACGTGGTCGACGGCAGCCAACCCACCGGCGCTGCGGCCTCGGCGGTAACCGCGATGCTGCGGCAGGCGCTGGCACGAAGCGGGTTGGCGGCGAGCGAGATCGACCTCGTCAAGGTGCAGGCGGCGGGCAGCCCGGGCAACGATGCAGCCGAGGCGCAGGGGCTGCGCGAGGCGTTCGAGCGCATGCCGGCGCTCGTTTCGCTGAAGGCGGCCATCGGCCACACGATGGGTGCTGCCGGCGCAGCGGAAATCGCCTTGCTGCTGGCCTGCCTGGAAGGCGGAGTCTGGCCGATCGATACCGGTCCGACCGATCCGCAACTGGGGGTCGACCTCGCGTCGCGGTCGCCAGAGGTTGTTCGTCGTGTCATGGCGACCATCCTCGGCTTCGGCGGCAGCCATGCCGGCGTGGTGTTGGAGCGCGCATGAGTCGCCTGCTTGCCAGCGGCAGTTTCCGCGCCGTGCCGCCCCCGGAGGATTGGCGCGCGGAACTGGAACACATGCTCGGTACCAGGCCGCGTCGTGTTGGCGCCTGGGCCGAGCTGGCGCTGTACGGCGCCTTGCGTTGCATGGCGGAGGCCGGCGAAGCGACGTTGCCGGCGGGCGATCTGTTGCTGCTGGGTAGCCGGCATGGCACGCACGCGGCGACTGCCGTGGCGCTGGGGCAAATGACCGACGACCTGCCCATGCCGCTGGCCTTCCTGCAAACGCAGCCGAGCCAGGTCCTGGCCTTGCTTGCGGCACGCCTGAACTGGCAGGGTCATGCCTGTTTCTTTGCCGGCGCCGATCTCGCCCAAGTACGGGCCCAGGCGGAACTGTTGGTCGGCCAAGGGGGCGCCTTGATCGGCTGGTTGGACGATGTCGGCACCGAGGCGACCGAATGGTTGCGCCTGCGTCCCGTGTTGCCTACGCATCTTGGTAAGCCGGACATCGGGCGGTAGAATCAGCGTTTTGCATCCTGGCTTGGGCCGTTCGCTGCGTTGAACACCATTGAATCATCATCAGAATCGTCGGCCCGCACTCCCGTCAAACGTGTACTGCTCCTGGCCTATTCCCAGAGCGGGCAGCTTGACCGTATCGCCGAGCGCATCGCCGAGCCGCTGCGACAGGACGACCGGATCGTCGTGCGCGTCGAATCGTTGCGCCCCGTGCGCCCCTATCCCTTTCCGTGGACGTTTTTCGGTTTTCTGGATGCGTTTCCGGAATGTGCCCACATGGCGCCGCCGCCGCTGCAGCCACTATCGCTCACCGGCGACGAAGATTTCGATCTCGTCATCCTGCCCTATCAGGTCTGGTTCCTGGCCCCATCGCTGCCTGTGACCGCGTTTCTCAGGCATCCGGTTGCCGGGAAACTCCTCAAGGGCAAGCCGGTGGTAACGCTGATCGCCTGCCGCAACATGTGGATGCTCGCGCGGGACAAGATGCAGCTGCTGCTGGATGCCTGCGGCGCTCGCTTGCTCGACAACGTCGTGCTGGTCGATCCGAGCCCCACCATGGTCAGCCTGTTTACCACGCCGCTTTGGTTGTTGAGCGGCAAGCGCGACTTCCTGCCCGGCTTGCCTCCGGCCGGTGTCGACGAACCGAGTATCGACGCCGCGCGTCGCTTCGGGCTGGCCCTGCGCGACGCCTTGCACGAAAGCCGCGAGTGCGGCGCGGCGCCTTTGCTGACCGGACTGAAGGCGGCAGACGCCGATCCGCACCTGCTGTTCAGCGAGAAGGTGGCGACCCGCAGCTTCTTCGTATGGGGCAAGCTGTTGCGCGCCGTGGGTGAACCGGGGCAAGCGCGTCGGCGACCATTCCTGATTCTTTACCTGATCTTTCTTATAGCGATGATTCTTACGGTTGTGCCTGTCAGCCTGCTGATCCAGGCAGTGCTGCGCCCCCTCATGAAAAAGCGATTTGCCAGGCTCAAGCAGAAGTACGATGCCCCATCGGGTTGCGGTGACGAGAGGATGTGCCTGTATGGGCAATGAGGTATTCCTGACGCGCACGGCCGCCTATCTGCCATTGGAGCCGGTGGGCAACGACGAGATGGAGTCGGTGCTCGGCATGGTTGGCGGCCGACCATCGCGGGCGCGGCGCATGGTTTTGCGCAGCAACGGTATCCAGCGGCGCCATTACGCGCTGGATCGCGAGACGGGCGAGCCCGTCATGTCGAACGCCGAAATGGCGGCCGAGGCCGTGCGCGCGCTGGGCGACATCGGCGAGGTGGGTTGCCTCGCCACCGCGACCTCGCGTCCCGATCAGTTGATGCCGGGGCACGGGGTCATGGTGCATGGCGTGCTGGGCTGGCCGCGGCTGGAGGTGGCCTCGCTGTCTGGCGTTTGCGTTGCCGGCGCGGCGGCCTTCAGGTACGCGTGGCTGGCCGTCAGGGCCGGTCAGGCGAAGCGTGCCGTTGCTGTTGCCTCGGAGCTGGCATCGCTCGGCCTGCATGCGCGCAATTTCGACGCCGAGGCGGAACACAAGGTTCAGGCGCTGGCCGAGCGGCCGGAGATCGCCTTCGAAAAGGACTTCCTGCGCTGGATGCTGTCCGACGGTGCCGGTGCGGTACTGCTGGAGGACCGGCCTCGCGGGCCGCTGAGCCTCCGGGTCGACTGGGTGGA
Source organism: Gammaproteobacteria bacterium (assembly GCA_018819515.1). Taxonomy (GTDB): domain Bacteria; phylum Pseudomonadota; class Gammaproteobacteria; order Burkholderiales; family Rhodocyclaceae; genus Fen-999. Next base: position 162,946 of record JAHJPX010000004.1, on the reverse strand, counting down.
GATGTCGTCTGCGGCGCACGAACAACCTGCCTGCATGTACTCCGGCGCGGAAAAGAACGAGGATGGCTCGCTGACTGGCTGGCAGCGGTATTCCAGCGACGACTGGGCGAACCGTTCGGTGTTCACGGTGAAGCAGGATGTGAAGTTGCTAAACGAGCATGTGATCCGCCTCACCCTGACGGAACCATTACGTGAACTGGTGCACAAGCACAAGTTGGCGGAGCAGCGGATCGACTGGTTCCTGCCGCATTATTCGTCGAACTTTTTCGCCGAACCGGTGGCCGCGGGCATGGCTGCGGCGGGGCTGGACATTCCGCGCGAGCGCTGGTTCACCAACCTCGTCGAGAAGGGCAATACCGGATCGGCCTCGCCCTACATCATGCTTGACGAATTGTTCCGGTCCGGCCGCATTGAAAAAGGGCACAAGCTGCTGATGTACATTCCGGAGAGTGGCCGCTTTTCGACCGGCTTCATCTTCATGGAAGCGGTGTAATGGATGTCGGCGACGTTCCGCAGGAAGGCAACCGCACCATGGGCGGCCATCGTCGCGCCATGTATGCGCGCGACGTCGACGGGCGCATCGTCATCGTCCCGTCGCGCGGCGGCGAGGTAGACGAAACCGTTACACTGCAAGCGCTGGATTTGATCCGCGAAATGACCGAAGCCGCCAAGGCCCGCGTGCTGGCAGGCGAGTCTTCGCCGCTGGAGTATTGGATGTACGCGCAGCGCCTCGACCTGCCACAGCTCTCGCAAGTCACCGGCTTTTGGCAATGGCGCATCCGCCGCCATTTCAAGCCGGAACGGTTTGCCATGCTGTCTGCCGACATCCTGCTACGGTATGCCGACGTGATGGGCATCACCGTCGGGCAGCTCATGAAACTGCCATGAACATGCTGGTCGAGAGTTTCCAGCACCGCCACGCGGCCCACTGCGAAAGCGGCGTAGCGTCGTCGATGTTGTCCCATCACGGCGCGAAGATCTCGGAGGCGATGGCCTTCGGTCTGTCATCGGCAATGGCGTTTGCCTATCTGCCCTTCGTCAAGTTCGCCGGTTTCCCGCTGATCGCTTTCCGCATGCCGCCCAAGGCCATCCTGAGGGGCATGGTCAAGCCGTTCAAAATGAGATTCCACTTCGAGACCTTCCGCGACCAAATCAAGGGCATGGCGCGACTCGACGAAATGCTGGCGCAAGGGCGCATCGTCGGCATCCAGACCTCCGCGTTCTGGCTGCCTTATTTCCCCGCCGACATGCGCTTCCATTTCAACGCGCACAACCTCATCGTTTTCGGCAAGGAAGGCAACGACTACCTGATCAGCGACCCTGTCGCCGAAGATCCGCAACGCTGCGATGCGGAGAACCTGCGCAAGGCGCGTTTCGCCACGGGCCTGATGGCGCCGAAGGGATTGCTTTACTACCCGGAAGAAATCGGCCAGAAGACGGTGACGCCCGCTGCCGTGCTGCGCGCGATAAGGAAGACGGTGCGCATCATGCTGGGTCCCGTGCCCATCGTCGGCGTGCGCGGTATCCATATGGTTGCCAACCGCGTCGGCAAGCTCGATTCCGCCGACAAGCTCAGCCTCAACTACGTCGGCCACATCGTGCGCATGCAGGAAGAGATCGGCACCGGCGGGGCGGGCTTTCGCTTTCTCTACGCCGCGTTCCTGCAGGAAGCCGCGGATATCACCGGGCGTCAGGAACTAAAGGTTCTCGCGGAACGACTTAACGAGATCGGCGACGGCTGGCGCGAGTTCGCGCTGAAAGCGGTGCGCATGATCAAGGGGCGCGAACCGTTTGCCCCCTCCCGTCTTGCCGCGATGCTGCATACTCAGGCCGAGCACGAGGGCGAGTTTTTTCGGGCGCTGAAAAAGGCGGTCGCCTGATGTTGTCGATCCGGCACCTCGGCCATCGCTACCCGGCGGCAGAGGTTCCGGCGCTGGACGACGTCTCCTTCGACGCTGTGCGTGGCGAGGTGCTCGGCCTGCTCGGCCCCAACGGAGCCGGCAAGACGACGCTGATTGCCCATCTGGCCGGTCTGTTGCCGATACAACGAGGCGAGATCATTATCGACGCACAATCGCTGGCGGCGGCGCGAGCGCAGCAGCCGACGCGCATCGCCATCGCCCCGCAGGAATACGCCTTCTATCCCAGTCTCAGCGTGACCGAGAACCTGACCTGCTTCGCCGGCGTTGGCGGGCTGGGCGGCAGCGAGCGCGAGGCGCGCATCGCCGAGTGCCTGACCTTTGCGCAGATCGAACGTTATGCGACGATGCGCGCCGATCGCCTTTCCGGCGGCCTCAAGCGGCGTCTCAATCTCGCCATCGCCATGTTGCATCATCCGGAGTTGCTGCTGTTCGACGAGCCAACGGTCGGCGTCGATCCGCAGTCGCGTGCCTTCATTCTGGAAGCGGTCAGGAAATTGGCCGATGCCGGGTGCGCGGTGATCTACACATCGCACTACATGGAAGAGGTGGAGGCAATCGCCAACCGCGTGGTATTCCTCGACGAAGGCAAGGTCGTGAAGCAAGGCGGACTCGCAGAACTGCTGGCGGAGGCCGAAGCGGCCGGCGCGCAAGCGCGGCCCAGCCACGGCAACCTGGAGCAGCTGTTCATGGCGCTCACCGACCACTCGCTGCGGGGCTGACGATGTTTCCTGCCCTGATAAAAAAGGAACTCCTCTCGCTATCGCGCGATGTACACGGCATGGCGGCGCTGTTCCTGATGCCCATGGTTTTCATCATCGTCATGTCGATGGCGCTGAAGGATGTCTATTCGCCTAGCACCAAGGTGCTCGCCTATGCCGTGGCGAACCAGGATTCCGGCAAGCTGGCCAACGTACTGATCGACCGCTGGGCGAAAGATGCGGGCGTCGCGCAGTCGCTGCCCGACAACTGGCGCGATGAACTCGTCGCCGGCCGCTTGCAGTATGTGCTGACCATAGACCCCGATTTCTCGGCGCAAGCGAGCGACATGAACAGCAAGGGCGAAGCCAAGGCCCGCCTGCTTGCCGAGCCCGGCATGGGCCAGGCTATGTTCGAGATGCAGCGCATGCGCCTCCTGTCGATAGTGACGCAGTTGCGCGCCGAGGTGCTGCTGGCGCAACTCGATCTCGGAATCAACGTCGCGGCGCTGGCGAAGCAGACGCCCGTTGCAGCCGAGCGCGTTTCGGCGGGCGGCGCGCGGCCGACAGCCGTGCAGCAAAACGTGCCAGCCTGGCTGGTGTTCGGCATGTTTTTCGTTGTCGCTTCGATTGCCGGTCTGTTCGTCGAGGAACGTGCCTGCGGCGCGCTGGCCCGCCTGCGCAGCCTGGGCGCGCAGCCGTGGCAACTGGTCGTCAGCAAGATCGTGCCCTACGTGATGATCAACGGCATCCAGGCGGCATTGATGCTGGCCGTCGGGGTCTGGCTGATGCCGGTCATCGGCGGTGAAGGCATGTTGCTGGTCGGCATGAACTGGGCCGCGTTGCTGGTGATGCTGCTGGCGATCAGCCTTGCCGCCGTCAGCCTGGCGCTGACGGTGGCCTGCCTCGTCAGCACCCATGCCCAGGCGGCCACGCTCGGCCCCATCCTCAACGTTCTGATGGCGGCGCTCGGTGGCGTCATGGTTCCAACCTTCGTCATGCCGCCGGTGATGCAGAAGATTGCCGCCTTCTCGCCGATGAACTGGGGCCTCGAAGGCCTGCTCGACGTGCTGCTGCGCGGCGGCGGTGTCGCCGCCGTACTCCCTGAAGCCGGCAAACTGACAGGTTTCGCGCTGCTGATGCTGATGGTCGGCTTCGCGCTGTTCAGGCGGCGCGTCTAAACAGGAATCGCGGACGAAAAAAAGCCCCGGCACAAAGGCCGGGGCTTGAACTCCAGCCTGTTGGGGCTGGGAGGAGGAGACAAACTGATCAGGCGGCCTTCTTGGCCTTCGGCGCAGCGCCGACAGCCTTGACGGTGGCGCTGGTCGCAGCGGCGACATTGGCCTCGGCGATTTCAGCGACCTGCTTGGCGGCCTTGCTCATGCTGTCGTAGGCCGAGTTGGCAGCGGCGATCGCCGACTTGACGGCGGCGACGGCGACATCGGAACCGGCCGGCGCGTTCTTGACGGCCTTGTCCAGAGCGGAGGTCATCGTCTTGTTGGCTTCGGCGAATTGGGCTTCAAGAACCTTGGTCAGTTCTTCCTGCGTCTGGGTGGCGATTTCATAGATGCTGCGCGAGTAGGCGACAGCCTTTTCGACGGTCGGCTGGGCCAGCGAGGCCTGGATGTTCATCAGTTCCTGAATGTCCTTGGCACCCATCAGGGCCTTGGCGCTGGATACGGTGTCTTCCAGCAGGTTGCGGGCGGTGTTCAGGTTCAGCGCGGCGATGCGCTCGGCGCTGGCGAAGGCGGTGTTGGCCAGGGTCAGCAGGGATTCGACGTTGGTCTTGTTGGCGGAAGCAATTTGCTCGGGGGTGTTGTACATAGTCATTCTCCTTGAAGTTGGGCGGTAGTCCGAAGGTCCGGCTTGCGCTTCCTAACTGCTCGAAAGCGCTATGTTGCACTGCATCACGACTGTGATTATATGAACGAATCCACCGAAGTCAAGAAGAATGTTGTGCAACGCAACATAAATTTAACTTAGGTACTATGTTTAGTATAAACAAGTACATAGTTAATGCGCCTATCTTTCAGGCATGGATGGTTGCTGCAATGCGCCAGCCAGGCGCGGGGGCTTGTGCCTAGTTGGTATCGCGCTTCTTGGGCTGGATGACAGCGCGGACGCGACCCGGGTTTCGGGAAGGTTCCGTCGCTGTGTCGGGGGACGTCCCGGACACGACATAGTTTTCGCGGATGCCATCGAACAGGATGTATTCACCCAGAACTTCGTCGAGACCGCTTTTGATGCGGGCCTTGTTGAACAGTGCGGTTTTCTCGGCTCTGGCGTCATGCTCGATGCGCTCGGCTTCGCCTTCGACGTATTCGTCGCGACCTTCGCGTTTCTGCCTGAAACTCGCCAGATGACCATTACCGCCGTAGGCGATGCCCTTCTGGTAACCGTTCGGATCCTGGTTGACGACGAGCTTTTCGGCCCGGATCACCATCGATCCCTGAGTCAGTTGAACCGCACCCTCGAAGATCTGCGTTTTCGTGGCTTCATCCACAGTGATGCGATTGGCCTCGATCTGGACGGGCTGATCCCGGTCGGTGCGTTCGGCCCACGCCAGCGGAGCCGTCAGAATTAGCAGCAGCGCCAGCAGCCTCGGCGCGACAGTTCCGCAAGCCTTCATTTCGCTTGTTCCCGGTAAATGGTGCCGGAGACCGGGCCGTTCAGGACCAGCGTCCGCGCCTTGTTGTCCATCTTCAGGCCGCCCGCGCCATGAATTTCGGATCGTCCCTGCGTGAGCGTGACGGGCGTGTTCGTGCTGGCCAACTCGGCATCCGGGTTCACATCAAGAACGTCGGTCTCCATGACCACGCTATTTCCATCGGGCTCCGATCGGACGATCCGGACTTCGCTTTTCAGGCGCACATGATCGCCAGTCTTGTCGAGAATGCCGAGACTAGCGGTCATGGTCGTCGTCTGGCCGCCGCGAAAATAGACGACGTGCGGTTCGCGGATTTCAGTGGTGTCGTCGTCGGGAAAGTGATCCATGCGTGTCGCTTCGAGCGTGTATTGGGTCGAGCCGTCGAGGTTGAAGCGACGCAAGGCCAGACCCTCGACCTGATAGTCGGGATCGTGACGCAAATTGGGATTCGGCCCCCCCCCTTCGCCCCGGCTCGCCCGCTCAAGCCAGAAGGTGAAAGCCGCCAGCATCGCCAGTACCGCCAGCGGAAATAGCGAGGAGGATCCCGGCAATCTCATGAGTTGTAGCCTGCCAACACCTTGTCCAGATTGCCCTGTGCCTGCAGCAGGAATTCGCAAACTTCGCGGACGGCACCGGCACCGGCGGGCGCAACCGCCACGTAGTCGGCGATCCTGCGCACCGCGCCGTGACAGTCAGGCACCGTGGCGGAGAAGCCGCAGGCGCGCATGACACCGAGGTCGACGACGTCATCCCCCATATAGCCCGCCTGTGCGAATTTCAACCCCTCGCCTTCCAGCAGCCTCTCCATCGCGGCGCGCTTGTTCTCGATGCCCTGGAATATGAGGTCGATGCCGAGGTTCTCCGCGCGGCGCGTGACAATGGGCGAATTGCGGCCGGTGATGATGGCGAGCTTGACGCCGGAGTTGGCGAGCATCTTCAGCCCGAGCCCGTCGCGGCTGAAGAACGATTTCATTTCGTCGCCGTTCGGACTGAAATAGAGACGGCCGTCGGTCATCACGCCATCGATGTCGAAGGCCATCAGGCGGACGCGCTGCGCCTTTTCCCGTGCCGGGCTCATACCACCTTGGCCCGAAAGAGGTCGTGCATGTTGAGCGCACCCGCCAGGCGCCCATCGGCGCCGATGACCAGCAGCAGGTTGACCTTGTGGCGTTCCATCATCTCCACCGCCTCGATGGCAAGGCGTTCCGGTTCGATCGTGCGCGGTGTGCGCGTGGCGAGCGTTCCCACGGATACGGTACGCAGGTCGCCCAGCTTCTCCATGGCGCGGCGCAGGTCCCCGTCGGTGAAAATGCCGGCCAGTTTGCCGCCCGCTTCGCCTAACGCGACCATACCCATGCCGCCCCGGGTCATGGCGAGAAGCGCCACGGGCACCGCCGCGTTTTCGTCGACCATCGGTACTTCTGCCGCCGGTCGCATCACATCGCGAACGTGGGTCAGCAACTTGCGGCCCAGCGCGCCGCCGGGATGCGAACGGGCGAAGTCCTCGGCGCCGAAGCCGCGCGCAGCGAGAAGGGCGACCGCCAGCGCATCGCCAAGCGCAAGGGCCGTCGTGGTGCTGGCGGTCGGCGCGAGATTCAGCGGGCAGGCCTCCTCGCCGACGCGTGCGTCGAGATGGACATCCGCATCCTGGGCGAGCGGCGAAGCGGCATTGCCGGTGATGGCGATCAACCGGCCGCCCTGGCGCTTCACCAACGGCACGATGGTCAGCAACTCGTCGTTCTCGCCGGAATTGGAAAGGGCAATCAGGACGTCGTCGCGGGTGATCATGCCCAGATCGCCGTGCACCGCTTCGGCGGCATGGACGAAGAAGGCGGGAGTTCCCGTGCTGGCCATGGTAGCCGCGATCTTGCGCGCGATATGCCCGGATTTGCCGATGCCGCTGACGATGACACGGCCGCGACAGGCGAGGATCAGTTCGACGGCTGCGTCGAATTCCGGTCCCAGCCGCCCGGCCAGCGCCGATACCGCATCGGCCTCGATGCGCAAAACCCGGCGGGCCATCTCCAAATGCGCACCGGAATTCGTTTCGTGGGCCATGGTCTCGAATGTCGTTATGATTGGCTGAAATTATAGCAATCCCCCTGCCCCGGACCGGAGACGTCGTGGACACCCTGCAATTGGTTCTGCTGCTGCTAGGCGCTTCCGTCCTGGTCGTGACGGCCTGCCGGGCCGTGAACCTGCCGCCGATCCTGGGGTATCTGCTGGTGGGGGTCATTGTTGGCCCGCATGCGCTCGATCTCATTTCCGACCGCGAGCGCGCCGGCCATCTGGCTGAATTCGGTGTCGTCTTCCTGATGTTCTCGATCGGCCTCGAATTCTCGCTGCCGCGTCTCAACGCGATGAAACGGATCGTCTTCGGCCTCGGGCTGGCGCAGGTCGTACTTACCACCCTGGCGATTGCGGCGATGGCCGTCGCCGCTGTGGGCGTGCCCTGGCTGGTCGGCATCGGGCTCGGTGGCGCTCTGGCGATGTCTTCGACCGCGATCCTGTCCAAGCTGCTGGCCGACAGGCGTGAGCTCGACGTCAAGCACGGCCGCGAAGTGATGGGCGTGCTGCTGTTCCAGGATCTGGCGGTGGTGCCCTTGCTGGTCGTCATTCCCGAACTGGCACGGCCCATGGGCGAACTGGCCGGCGCGGTCGCTTTCGCGTCCGTGAAAGCCGCCGCGCTGCTCACCGTAGTGCTGTTCTTCGGCCAGAAGCCGATGCGCGCCTGGTTTACGCTGGTGGCGCGCCGCAAGTCGGCGGAGCTGTTCATGCTCAACGTGCTGCTGATCACGCTCGGACTGGCCTGGCTGACCGAACTGGCCGGGCTGTCGTTGGCGCTGGGCGCGTTCGTCGCCGGCATGCTGATCTCGGAAACCGAGTACCGCTACATGGTGGAAGAGGACATCAAGCCCTTCCGCGACGTGCTGCTCGGCCTGTTCTTCATCTCCATCGGCATGATGCTCGATCTTTCCGCCATCGTGCATGAGTGGCCGCGCGTGCTCGGTGTGCTGGCCGGCCTGCTCATCGGCAAGCTGGTCGTCGTCTGGGCACTGTCGCGCGCATTCGGCGCCACGCCCGGCACGGCGCTGCGCACCGGGCTATGGCTGTGTGCGGGCGGCGAGTTCGGCTTCGTGTTGCTGGCGCGCGGCGAAGGCGTCGGCCTGCTGGCCGGCGGGCCGCTCCAGCCGGTGCTGGCGGCGCTGGTGTTGTCGCTGATCCTGGCGCCGCTGATCGTCCAGTTCTCCGACCGCATCGTCCTGCGCCTGGTCGCATCCGAATGGCTGCAACGCTCGATGCAACTCACCCAGCTCGCCGTCCGCAGCATGGAGTCCGACAAGCACGCCATCCTCTGCGGCTACGGTCGTACCGGCCAGCATCTGGCGCGCTTCCTCGAACACGAGGACATCGGCTACGTCGCGCTCGACCTTGATCCCGAGCGCGTGCGCGAAGCCGCCAACGCCGGCGAGCCGGTCTCCTACGGCGACGGTACCCGGCGCGAAACGCTGATCGCGGCGGGGCTGGCGCGCGCCAGCGTCGTCATCGTCACCTTCTCCGATCGTGGCGACACCATGCGCATCCTGCATCGCGTCCGCGAGGTGGCGCCGGCCGTGCCGGTCGTGGTGCGCTCACGCGAGCAGGAAGATGCGGCGGAGCTGTTCGAGGCGGGCGCCGCAGAAGTCGTACCCGAGGCGCTGGAGGCATCCGTCATGCTGGCCACGCACGCGCTGGCCTTCGTCGGCGTGCCGCTGCAGCGCATCGTGCGGCACCTGCGCGAACTGCGCGAGCAGCAGTATGGCCTGTTGCGCGGCTTCTTCCACGGCGCAACCGACGTCGGCGATCGTCTCGACGAGGCGGACCAGCCGCGACTGCACTCGGTTACGCTGGCCGAGGGCGACAACGCCGTCGGTCGCCGCCTCGGCGAACTGGGCCTGACGGAAATCGGCACCACCGTTTCCTCCCTGCGCCGGCACGGCATGCGCGGCATGGAGCCCGACGGCAGCGTCGTGCTGAAGGCGGGCGACGTGGTGGTCCTGCTCGGTTCCGCTGCCGCCGTCAACGCCGGCGAGGGGAAGCTGCTGCGCGGCTAGCCACGGAAAAGTCAGCCGTGGCGGTACGCCGAGCAGGCAACAAAAAAGCCCGCCGGAGCGGGCTTTCGAACGGTTGAGTCCGAGATTCAGTTGCCCATGCAGACGGTGTAGGTCGTACCGTCGTTGGCGGGGGTAAGGCTCGCCGCGAATACACCGGCGCCTGTTGCATCGGCAGTTGATACTGTTCCACCCGGGCCGATGACCCGCATGGTGCCGGTAGTGGTGTCTCCGTCGTCGATCGTGGCGTCCAATTGCCGGGCGTAACGTCCCTGCATCTCACTGCAAATATAGAATCCCCCCGGGAAGTTCGCATTGGGGGCAATGGCGTCACTGGTGATGCCAATACGACCGCCCTCAGCGTTGCGCGGGACATAGTCAACCGAGGCCGTGTCGCTGGTACCAGTTGCCAAGGCGGCGAGTCGAACATGCTGCCAGAACAGGAAGGATTCATCAGTGGCCGTGGTTGAGTTCCAGTTGCCGTTGATGCGGGCGTTTCCTTGTGAGGCTGCGGGTGTCGTGGCGAGGGTTCCAGCAACGTGATTGACCACGGCCGCATCGTCACCTGGCAGAGCCCGGAACTTGTCCTGATAGGCGTAAACGAAGGTGGCAATGTTGCGGAAGTCGTTCGCCATGTTCTTCACTTTGGCGCTGTTGATCAGTTCCTGGCCCTTCAGCACGCCGCCGAGCAGCAGGCCGATGATGACCAGGACGATGGCGATTTCGACCAGGGTGAAGCCGGATTGTTGTCTGCGCACTTGCGGTCTCCTGTATTACTTATGGCGTAGGTGGGGAATATAGTGCAATTGCTGTGCCAAGAGCAATTCGTGGCTATTCGACGACAAAACGACCCATTTTCCGTTCGGTGCGTCGAAATATCGACATGTTTGTCGGGCTATCGACTCGCGGTGGCGCGGCTTTCGCCATGCGGGACCGTTTAGAATCGACGCCTCCATGACTCCGACCATTTCCGCCGCCGGTTTTGCGACCCGGATCGCCGTGCGCTGGCGGCGGCAGCTCTTGGTGGCGGTGCTGGCGCTGATGCTCGGCGTGCTCGTGCTCGGGCCGGCCAGTCCGCTGGCGCGCACCCTGTTCGTCGCGCATCTCGGCCTGTTCCTCCTCTGGCAGCCGTTCGTGCGCATGGACCAGCGCGTCGAGTTGCCGATCCTGGTCATGACGTTCGCCCTGGTCGCGCTAGTGGCGGTCGCCCTGAACGCCTGGCTGCTGGTGGTCTGGATCGCCCTGCTGGCCGGCGTCGTCGGCGGCAAGGTGTTCCTGTACGAATCGCGCTGGAGCAAGCTGTTCTACCTGCTGGCCCTGCTGTGGCTGATCGCGGCGCTGCTGTTGCTGACCATCCCGACCGCCGTGCCGCAGATCGTCAACACCGAGGCGCTGGTCATCACCATCGGCCGCATGGCGGCGCCGGTCGTGCTGTTGCTGATGCTGGTCTTGCCGGCGGAGCGCGAAGTCGACAGCCAGCCCGAGGTGGTGGATTTCGTCTACAGCGTGATCGTGGTGCTGCTGCTGGCGGTTCTCGTGCTCGGCAGCCTGGTGATCATGGTACTGGCCGGCCACCGCTACATCGAGGCCGTGCTGGAAATGCTGCTGGCCATTGGCGTGGGGTTGCTCATCCTCGCCTGGGTATGGAATCCGCATGCGGGCATGGCGGGGGTGAGCACGGTGTTTTCCCGCTACCTGATGTCGGTGGGTATGCCGGTCGAGCAATGGCTGCATGCGCTGGCCGATCTCGCGCAGCGCCAGGACGATCCGGACGATTTCGTCGCCGAGGCGGCCGGCGACATGGTGGAGCGCCTGCCGTGGGTGACCGGGGTCGAGTGGCAGGCCGGGGCGACCGGCGGCAGTTGCGGTGCGCTCCGCGGCTCTTGCAGCGAGTTCACCTATGCGCCGCTGGTGGTGCGCATCCATACCCGCTATCCGCTCAGTCCTTCGCTGACCTGGCACTTCGCCCTGCTGGCGCAGTTGTTGTCCGAGTTCCATGCCGACAAACTGCGGGCGCGGCAGCTGAAGCGCATGACCTACGTCGAGGCCATCCACGAAACCGGTGCCCGGCTGACGCACGACGTCAAGAACCTGCTGCAATCCCTGCGCACGCTCTGCACCGCCGCGCAGGGGGAGCCGGCGGAAGAAGGTGTGTCGTCCGAATTCACCGCGCTGTTGCGCCGGCAATTGCCCGCCATCACCGATCGGCTCGGGCAGACGCTCGACAAGCTGCAGGCGCCGCGCCTGGAAAGCGACGCGAGCGTGCCTGTGGCGAACTGGTGGGACGATCTTCGTTCGCGCCATCGCCCTGCGGCGATCGAGTTCGGCGTCGAAGGCGAACTCGCCGCCGCGCCGCCCGTGCCGCCGGCGCTGTTCGACCTCGTGATCGAGAACTTCATCGCCAACGCGCTCGACAAGCGGGCGGGTTCGCCCGGCCTGAAGATCGCGGTGACGCTGCGCGTCGCATCGGAAAGCGTCGGCGTGGATGTCTGCGACGACGGCAAGGCCGTCCCGCCGCCGCTGGCGCGCGATCTCTTTCGCGGCCCGGTGCCGTCCGAAACCGGCATGGGCATCGGCCTTTATCAGGCGGCGCGGGCGGTGGAAGCGGGCGGCTTCGAACTCGGCCTGGCGATCAACGAGCCGGGACGGGTGTGCTTTCGCCTGGCGCCGAAGCCGCGCTGACCGACGGCGCCTTGCGGCCGAGCAGCCGATAGACGGTCATGTCGCCCTTGCCCTTCAGGTGCAGGGTCCGCGGATCCATGAACTCGAAACGGTCGCGCAGCCGTTCCCAGGTCGGGACATCGCACTGGATCATTCCCGGCGAGCCTTCGCTGGTGACGCGGCTGGCGATGTTCACCGTGTCGCCCCAGACGTCGTAGATGAACTTCTTCTTGCCGACCACGCCGGCCACGACGGGGCCGGAGCCGATGCCGATGCGCGCCTGCAGTTTTGTCGCGTTGATCGAAAAGTCGCGTTGCAGCAGATCGCGCATGGCGATGGCCATGTCGGCGATCGCCTCGCTGTGGCAGGCGTTGTTCTGGTTGAGCCCGCCGGCCACCATGTAGGCGTCGCCGATGGTCTTGATCCGTTCCAGGCCGAACTTTTCGGCCAGTTCGTCGAACGCCGAAAAGACGCGATTGAGCATCGCGAAAACCTCTTCCGGCGACATGTGGGCCGCCATGCGCGTGAACTCCACGATGTCGGCGAACATCACCGTCACGTCGGCGAAGCCGTCGGCGATCGTCTGGTCCGAAGCCTTCAGCCGCTCCGCGACCGGGCTGGGCAGAATGTTCAGCAGCAGCCGCTCCGAACGTTCCTGCTCGGCTTCCAGCGCCACGTGCGCTTCCTGCAGGCGCGCCTGGATTTTCTGCTTTTCCTGGATCGAGTAACGCAGCAGCAGGTAGATGATGGTGGCGACGGCGACAAAGTTCAGCGCGAAGAACACCACCACCGTCTGGACCGGCACCGCGAACGGCAAACGCGCATTGACCGGCGGCGCCAGATAGAAATCGAAAAAGCCGGACATCAGGATCATGAACACCCAGGCGAAGAACCAGGCGATCGATTCGCGTACCCCGAAAAAGAGGATCGCGCCGACCGGCGCCAGCAGCCCCCAGAGTACGATGCCCGAGGAGTCGATGAACGTGCCCATGCCCCACTGCATGGCGAACGGGCCGAACAGGAACAGGGCCAACTGGGTGACGCGGAAGAAATCGAAATTGCGCGTCGCGATGTAGAGCAGCAGATTGCCGACCAGCACCAGTTCGAATGCCAGCGGCGGCGTCGACGAGACTTCCGGCCCCAGCGCCCAGTAGATTGCCACCCACAGCATCGACGCGACGCTGATCAGGCCGGTGGCGAACATCAGCAGCGATTTGTTGAGGCGCTGCTCCTCGCTGTCGCCCGGTTCCACACCGGCGGTGCGCAGGCGGTCGAGAAAACTGGCGGAAGCGGGGGTGGCGGTCATGCGACGATGGAAAGATGCTCTTGTGCTGGCCGCCGCAGTGTCGCAGGAAGCGGGGGGAGGGTCAAGGCGGCCGGACCGATGCCATGCAATTTCAAGATTCGACTTTGAAACCACACGACCCGGCGTACCGCCACGGCTGACTTTTCACGGCAGCCGACCGGCGGCGACCATGCGGTTGAACAGGATATTGGGCGACAGCCAGAGCACCAGATCATCGTAGTTGGGATCGGGGTCCTTGCTGACGAAGTCGTTGTCGTCGTCCGAGTTCTCGACCTCGTTGGCGTTGGCGCCGGCGCCGTTCTTGCCCTTGCTCAGCAGCACGGCAGGAATGGCGGTCGCAACCGGCGTGCCGCACGCATTGTCGGTGCACACCCGCAGATCACCCGCCGTCGTCAGCAGGAAACCGGTGTTGTTCGAAAACTCCGGCGTGACGCGGTAGCGGTAGGCGCGGTTCCAGGGATCGAGGCGGCCGAGCCCAAGCGTGTTCCAGGGAATGTCGCCTTCCGCGTTGGTGCACGCGCTTCCCGCGCGGTCTTCAGCGCCGTCGCCATCGGTGTCCGGGCAAGGCAGATAGGGCCTGCCCGCCCGGCTGACCGCGTATCCGATCAGCGCATCGCGAATCTCGGCCAGCGTCTTCTGCGCGTCGCCGTTGTCGCGGGCGTCCATCTGGGCGGTCAGCGGCAGCACCATCGCGCCCAGCAGCAGCGCGACGATAAACAGCACGATGGCCATCTCGGTGAGGGTAAAGCCCTGAACAAAAGTCAGCCGTGGTGATACGCCGGGAAAGCGAGCAGGTTTGTGGGTGGACACGAGGATCACCTTCCATTCTCCGACTTGAACAGCTCCAGGGCGCGTTCGATCACCGCGCGGTCGGCAACATCCTTCTCACGCATCGTTTGCTTGGTCTTGAGCAAGCCTTCCAGATTGACGGTCCGGATCGGGACGCCATCCAGTTCGATCGTTTCCGCATATTGCTTCAAGGTTTCGTAGGTTTCCCCGCAAGCGTTGAGCATGATATCGACGACGATTGTATCGGCGACGCGAATATTGTCGCCCTCCTCGAACCAGACCGGGTCGACGTCTTTGGCGGCCTTGTCCGGCAATACCATCAGCGCTTGCCGAATCCTCTCCCCCGCCTGTCGATTCCCCGGCACCAGGACGTCAATGTCGGTAGTCGCACGATGGTAGCCGTGGGCGAACAGCGCATATCCGCCGATCAGAAGATAGTCGGCGCCGTGCTCGTTCAGGGATTTCGCCAGGGTCTTCAGGTCGTCCAGAGTGGCCGGCCGTGCATATTCGTCCATCAGGTACGACTCCGCGCAACGCGTGCCATTCCGGCCGCGATGCATTCCATTCGATCACGATCGGCTTCCTGATGCGTGCGAAACCGGGTGACCCCCTTGGGAATGAATGTCGTGTCGCCGGTCGGCAAGCGGTGAATTTCCTCGTTAAACCGGGCGCCCTCGGCCAGCAACGTTGCCGACGCGGAGAAGGAGAATGACGGCTCTTTGCGGCGTCCGACAGTACGCATGTTGTTTCCGACCTTCGCTGATGTCGGTTTCACTGTAAGAAGTCCCCGGAGCCGGTCAAATCGAAAAAGTGTGGGGCGCTGCCCCATCCCTCGCGTTGCTCGGGACCGCCACTTCGTGGCGTCCTGCGCCCTTCTGGTTGGACAGCCACGGTGATACGCCAATAGTCATTGCAGCCAGCTCGCGAAGAAGTTGCTGATAAGGACCCTTTGATCCTGCGTGCGCTGGGAACCGGTAAACCCGAGTCGTACCGACCTTAGCGCCGGACTGTAACAGACGTTGTCCGTCCCGCAGGTTTGGTTGGCCGGGCAGCCGGTGCCGCAGGCGCTACCGGCGACATCATAAACTGTCGCGGTGTCCGAAAGCGTCGGGGCTGCGCTGGGGTAGAGCTGCGACATGGCGCGCGTGGTGTTCTGCATGGCGGCGATGATGTTGGCACTGGTCGGGGTGTCGCGCTCGATCCACGCGTGAGTGATGAAAGTAGTGTTGCTGAGTTCTGCCGTGGACGCGTTAATGTTACGTGTCGGGGTGACCTCTACGCGAACGTGATAAAGCCAGCTATCGCTCTGGCTGTCCCCGTCGAAATCGCTCTTCGCGCGATAGTCCTTGAATGCCAGGCCAGGTGAGGATGCACCTGGATTCTGCGGTGCAGGGCGCGGACTACTGCCCTGACTACCGGTTGTCGGGAACCCATGAACATTATCGTCGTCCTGGGGTCGGGTGACGCTGTCGGTCACGTTTGCCTGTTCGTGCCCCCAATAGACGATTGCGGAGTGATAGTCATATTCGCCGCCTGTGGGATCGTTGCGTCCGGGATTGGATACGGTGATATCAGCGCTTTCACTAAATCCGGAATTGCGTTGCCTGTCGAATTCAATGCCGATCTTTGGAAAAGTCAGTGGTGGCGTGACGCCGTTGTTGCCGGAGTAGCCGAGATGCGAACCCGCCGCGCCGCAGACGTTGGTGCCATTGCGCTCGCCGTCGACGGCGGCGAAGACGAAGCCATTATTACCGAGGCCATCAATCCCCATGAACTGGAACGCGAAGTAGGCGCGAAAACCATTGCCACGTGTGCTGACTTCCGGAGTCCAGGCGCAGCCATATAGAGAGTTGGCCGAGATGCCGTTGTAAATCGTCGCCCCCTCCGAGCCGAGTGTAAGAGTGCGGGTGCCGGGATCGTAAGTGGCCAGCGGGCTGCGCAGATTCCCATAAGCGTCGACCAGATTCTGCGGACTGGTGGCTTCCACGCTTCCGGTGGTCGGGATGCAGCGGACGATGTCCTGTTGAAGGGGTTGAGTTGGCGAGGCGATTTCAAGCTGGCCTGGTCCTGCAAACGTGAGACCCGGATTCACGAAACTGGTCAGGTTGTCATCGGTTGTCGTTGTTGCCCCGTCACCCATGTTGTCATTTTCGAGGTAGTTGCCAACCGTATTCTGTTCGGCGTCGTCGGCACGCGACTGACCAGCGCCGCGCTGCCCGGCGAAGATCAGTACACCGCTGCAGACTTGCGCAAGACCATCGACCGTCACGTTGAACGTGCCTGCAGTCGGTTGAGCGACAAAAAACATGTCCTGCCAGTTTGCGAAGTAGTGGAGCGGTGCGACGGCATCGCCGTAACAGCCATTATCCGGGATGCGCCCGGCGCTCTTGTCTGCCGGCGAAGCGTAGCCGGCAATCGCTTGCGGTACGAACGGAACGCCAGCCGCAAAGCTGTCGCGGAGGCAGCCCACCATGCGGTCGAGCATGGAGTTGATGTCTGTCCGGAAACCCGACGACTTGCGGATCGCGCCAAACAACGCCTCAGTTGTCAGCCTCAGCCCCCGGTCGTTGGCGACGAGTGCGCAGTTACTTCCTATCGGGCAGGCACCAGACCAGAGCGTGTTGTCGGCACGCCGGTATGTCTCGCCTTGTGTGGCCACGGACTTCGTATTGTCGTCAGGGCCGATAGGCGAGGTTCTGGTTTCGTCGCGGGTGTAGCCCGAAGCGTTGTTGGTCGAGCCGCCAAAATAGTTGGTGACGCCGGCCAGTGCTCCAGCAGTGCCCGGATCGAGGTAATTGGCGACTTCGTAGTTGCCGCCGCATTGATCTACCACCTGATTGGCTGCCGGCGCTCTATCCTGGCCTGGCAAAGGCGGTCCAGCGGAGAAGATGACGGCGACGGGACGATCGTGAACTGATGTAAGGGTGCTGGCAAGGTTGGCGCTTCCGTTGGCGACGACGACGTCGATTTGACCGAGCGTATCCCAATTCATGGGACTGACCGGCTGCGTGCGTTTATGGCTGCCGGATACCGCATACCAGAGACACTCGCCATAACCGTCGCGTATCGGCTCGGTTCCCATGAGATACCAGGGGAATCGGCCGATTACCGTGTAGTTGGCAAAGACGCTGCCTGCCGGGACTACCGATTGTCCTGCGTCGCAGCCTTCATGTTGACACCCAACGTTGTTGTTTCGGTTGTTGGCTGGAGTAGCGCTGTAACCAAGATCGGGCAATGGCAGATAGCCATAAACGGTGCTGGGATCGATCGAGTCGCGAAATGTGGTTGCATAGCCGAGTAACGCCTCTCTCGCCTGCGCTAGCGCGGCTTCAGTCTGTTGTTTTCTCCTGGCTTCGGCCGCCTCCGGGCCGAAGACGGTGACGGCGAAGATGAGCACGCCGGTGACGAGCAGGACGAGGAGGCCGACGAGCAGGAAGCCGCGATGGGCACGCCGGGTGGACAGGCGCCGACGCATGGCGAAACCTTCAGCGCGCCGGCTTGACGGCGATGCTTCCGTCGCCGAGCGCGTCGGTCTTTTCGCGGGTGCCGCGATTGATGGTTTCTCCGACCTTCATCGGGGTGGACGTTTCGTCGCCGGGCGTGAGCACGACGCTGCCCGGGTTCTTGCGCGAGACGATGGCGGTGACGCCGGTGCCGAGGGCGTTTTCGTTTTGCGGCTGCTGGTTGACCCAGACGGTGCTGCGGCCGCTGGAACGGGTGACCACGCCGTCGAGGGTGACGGTGGTGCCTTCGATGGTTTGCACTTCCTCGATGTCGAGCTGGCGTTGCCGTTCGAGCGTCGCGCGCCGTTCGGGGGTGAGGAACAGGCGGCCGAGCGGCTCGGCCCGGGCGCTGCCGACTGCGGTTAGCAGCAGGATAGCGGCGATGGGAAAAGTGTAGAGCTTCGCTCTATCCCTCGCTTTGCTCGGGACCGCCACTTCGTGGCGTCCTGCGCCCTTCGGGCTGGTCAGCCGTGGTGATACGCCACTCATTGCCGTTTCTCCCGCAGGGTGATCCAGTCGATGGTGCAGGTGGCGCGCAGTTGCGCCGCAACGCGACGGTCGGCGCCCGGCGGCAGCCGGTCGATGGCGCACTCGCGGACCAGCAATTGCGCGTGCACCGACTTGCGCAGGTCGTCGAGGAAGCCGAGCAGGTCGTCTTCGTGCAGCAGCGGCATTTGCAGGTTCATGGTGCTGGACATGAATTCGTACTCGCCGGCCATGGCGCCGGCCGGCAACAGCGCGCTATCGACGCTCTTTTGCGCGGCGATTTCATACTGGACGTCCAGGAGGCGGCGTTCGGCCTTGATCCGGCCGATCTGCTCCACCCAGTCGAGGCGCTCTTCCTGGCCGATGATGCCGCGCTGCTGAAGTTCCTGGTAGAGGGCGATCTTGCTGCGCAGTTCCTGCTCTTCCTCGGGCGCCCGGTTCAAGCGGGCGCGGATGTCGCGTTGCTGCGCCTGCAGCCGAAACTGGTCGGCCTGGGCCGCTTCGGTCAGCTTGCGCGATGTCGTGGCCAGCGCATAGCCGATCAGCGTCGCCAGGACGAGGAAGCCGAGCGCCCAGCGGATCCGGATAAAGTCGCTTGTCGTGACGTTCATAGCTTGCCTGCCAACTTGAGGACGAAACGCGGCGGTCCGGCCAGCCCGGTTGCGTCCGTGCTTCGTATCGATTTGCCGGATTCGGTCTCGAACGGAAAGGTGACGATCTGCACTTCGATGTCCGGACGGCGCAACATTGCGGCGAACGCGTTTACCGTTTCCAGTTGGCTGCGGTGGTCGCCGGCCATGGCGACCGGCAACTGGGCCTGCAGATTCACCACGGCGAAGCCATTGCCGGCACTGGCGGCCTGCATGGCGGCGGCGGGCGTGACTGCCTTGCCGCCGGTCGGGCCGTCATTGGGCTGATTGGCGATCCACCAGTCGAGGCGGGTGAGGTCGATCGCCGGCAATTTGTTCAGAGCCTTGCTGATGTGCACGAGCATCGGTTCCGGGCCGGCGCTGCGCGTGGCGAGCATCTCGAAACGATCCGTCAGCACGCGCAGGTTGTCGTAGCCGATCGATACCGGCGGCAGGCCTTTCAGCATGTTGTTGTAACGGTGTTTGCCGAGGTCGACTTCCGCCTGGAGCAGGCCGTTGGTGTTGGAAAGTTCGGCCTGGGCAAATATCTGCATGCCCGTATATATCAGGCTGGCGGCGAGAATGCCGCCGGCAACGGTGTTGATCGCAAGGCGGGTCTGCCACAGGCGATAGGGGCGTCGCTCGACCGCGGGGGCGAATTGCACGTCCGGCGTCTGCTTGGCCAGCATGTGCAGCAAAAGCGTGTCGCTGCGGGAATCGCCGGGGACTTCCTTGAGGCCCTGCTTTTTCGCCTCGGCGACGAGGTCCATCATCTGTACCTGGCGCTCGGCGTTGGTTTCGCAGCGGTGGCCGATGATCTCGAAATGCTTCGGATGCGCCAGCACCCGCGTTTGCAGGGGCGCGTCGCGGGCGATCAACCGCTGCCCGGCCAGGTACTGGTAGATCTTCCTCGTTTCGGCGCCGCAGGCCGTGGCGACTTCGCCGACCATGCCGGTCGACATCGAGGTCAGGCGCGAAAAGCGCAGGTGGCCGCGATCGAAAAACGTCTGCCGCAACCCGGCGCGCGTTACCGTCATCAGCAGCACGGGCTTGCTGATGTCGACGAGTTTGCCTGCCTGGCTGGCGAGGACGAAGGGAACGGAATAGACGCCGGCCAACTGCGCCTCGGTGCTGCGGATCGTCTGCAGCCAGGGCTCGAATTGCGCGTAGCCGGTCAGTCCGGCAAACAGGAACTTCTCGTCGCGGCGGCCTGTCTTGGCCCGCCCCAGCGACATCGCCAGCGACAGCGGCGTGCCGTAAAAGAACTGCGACAGCTTGCGCTTGAGCATCTCGTCGCGGTCGCTGCCGTGGACGTACGGTACGTCCTCGATCTGGAAGCCTTCCTCGGCAACGTCGGCGAGCAGGTAGAACAGGCTGGCATGCCGCTGGTTCAGATAATCCTCGAACGCTTCGAGGCCCGCGGGATCGCTGGCGAACGTTGCTTCGGCACGCGGGCCGCCCACCTGCCAGTGATAGGCGGTCAGGCCGTGCGAATCGAGAAAGAGCAGGCGGCGGGCAGTCATGGTCTGGTCATATCTTGAGCTTGGTGATGGTGTCGTAGATCGGGCCAAGTACCGAAAGCATTACCCAGCCGAGCACCAGGCCCAGCGTGACCGTCAGCGCCGGCTCGATCAAGGCCTGGATGCGGCTGATCGATTCGCGGACGTCGCGGCTGTAGAAGTAGCTGACGTTGATCAGCGCCGTGTCGAGCCCGCCGGTGTTCTCGCCGACCCGCAGCATGCGCAGCACCAGCGGCGGAAACAGACTGACGTTCTGGAAGGCCACGGTAATGCTTTGGCCTTCGGCGATCATTTCGCCGACCTTTTCGAGGCCTTCCTTGATGACCTGGTTGCCGACCACGCCTTCGGTGGCCCGCAGGGAATCGAGAACCGAAATGCCGGAGGAGTACATCATGGCGAAAACGCCGGCAAAGCGCGACAGGATCACCTTGCGCAGGATGTTGCCGACCAACGGCAAGCGCAGCTTGAATTCGTCCCAGCGGTAGCGGGCGCGCGGGTTGCTTCGCACCAGGGCGGCGATGACGGCCGCCGCGAGCAGTGGCAGGCCCAGTACCAGATACCAGTAGTTGACGAACACATTCGACGTCGCGATCAGGATTTTGGTGTGCAGCGGCAGTTCGTGGCCCATGCCCTTGATGAAACCGACCATCTTTGGCACCAGGTAGATCATCATGAAGATGACGACGCCGATCACGACGGAACCCATGAACGCGGGATACATGATCAGCTTCTTGGTCTGCGCCGCGAGTTCATCCTGCCACTTGAGCGATTCGACCAGGTTGGCCAGCACCTCCTGAAGCTTGCCGGTGCTTTCGCCCGCCGCCACCAGGCTGATGAATACTCCGTCGAAGACGCGCGGGTGCTCCGCCATCGCCTGCGAGAGCGTGCGCCCGCCGTCGATGCTCTCGATCATGCCAGCGATGACTTCGCGGAAGTTGGGGTTCTCCAGGCTGTCGCGCAGGTCGGTGAGTCCGTCGAGGATGGATACGCCCGCGCGGGTGAGCTGTTCGAGGTGGAAGCAGAAGTTGATCAGTTCCTGCCTGCCGACGCCCTTGCCGCCGAAAACGCCGCCCTGCTTGACCGGGTTGCCCTTGATGAAATCGAGATCCATGCGCTTGAGGCGCAGTTCCAGATCGATCGAATTGATGGCGTCCAGGCGGCCCAGAACAATGCGGCCATCCGTGTTCATCGCCTTGTAGGCGTAGAGCGCCACCTATGCCTCCGCCGGGCCGCCCGGAAGGGGCAGCGTACGAATGCGAGCGCGGGGGGCCATCACTACATCCTCTCCGTGAGGTCGACCACGCGCGCCACTTCTTCGATGGAGGTCGAGCCGTCGAGCACGCGGCGCAAACCATCCTCGGCCAGCGTCCGGAAGCCCTTGGCCAGCGCGGCGTTGCGAATTTCGCGCGCCGTGGCGCGGCGGGCGATAAGTTCGTCGAGCTCGCTGTCGAGACGCAGCACCTCCATGATGGCGAGGCGGCCGCGGTAGCCCTGGAAGTCGCAGCGATCGCAGCCGCCGGGGCGATAGAGCAAGGGTGCGTGGGCCGAGTTGCCCTTGCCGAGCAGATGGCGCTCGTGCGGTTGCGCCGTGTAGGACTTGCGGCAATGCGGACAAAGGCGCCGGACCAGGCGCTGCGCCACCACGCCGATGATGTTGCCGGCCATGATGTCGGGGAGGATGCCGATGTCGAGCAGGCGCGGCACGGCGCCGATCGCCGAATTCGTATGCAGCGTCGAATAGACCTGGTGGCCGGTCATGGCGGCGCGAAAAGCCATTTCCGCCGTGTCGGCATCGCGGATTTCGCCGACCAGGATCACGTCCGGATCCTGGCGCATCATCGAGCGGATGCCGTTGGCGAAGTCGAGTTTGGCCGCCTCGGCGACAGACGTCTGCCGGATCATCGCCATCGGGTACTCGACGGGGTCTTCGAGGGTCATGATGTTCTGCCCCTCGTCGTTGATGTGATTCAGCACCGAGTACAGCGTCGTGGTCTTGCCGCTGCCCGTCGGGCCGGTGACCAGGATGATGCCTTCGGGGCGGGCGATCATCAGCTTAAGTGCCTCGATCTGCAGGTCGTCGAGGCCGAGCTGATCGAGCGGAACGATGCCCTTCTGGCGATCGAGAATGCGCAGGACGATGTTTTCGCCGTGAATGGTCGGCTGTGCGGCGACGCGGAAGTCGACCAGGCGGCCGCTGAAGTTGAGCGAAATGCGGCCGTCCTGCGGCGCGCGGGTCTCGGCGATGTTCATCCCGCTCATCACCTTGATCCGCACTGCCATCGCCGCCCAGTAAGATTTGTGCAGGGCGCGGATCTGGCGCAGGATGCCGTCGATGCGGTAGCGGATGCGCAGGAAGCTCGCTTCCGGCTCGAAGTGGATGTCCGAGGCGTCGCGCTTTACCGCGTCGGTCAGCAGTGCACCGACGAGCCGGACGACCGGCTGGCTGTATTCGTCCATCGACGCCGACAGGCCGCGGTAATCGATTTCGCCGGTCTCGATTTCGTGCAGGATGCCGTCGATCGACAGTTCATGGCCATAGTACTGGTCGATGGCGCGGGCGATTTCCGATTCGCCGGCCAGCAGCGTTTCGATGAGCAGTTCGTGCGGCACCAGCGCGCGCAGTTTGTCCAGCGCGACGATGTCGTTGGTGTCGGCGATGGCGATGGTCAGACGATGCTGCTCGATCGAATAGTCCAGGGGCAACAGCCCGTGGCGCTTCGCCATCTCGCGCGGTACCAGCCGCAAGGCAGCCGGGTCGACGATGGCGTTGCTGAGATCGACCGACCGCTGACCGAGCGATTCGCCGAGGGCGTCGCGCAGTGTTGCCTCGGAAACGAAGCCCAGCGAAACCAGCAGCTTGCCGACCGGCTGGTTGGACTTCATTTGCTCCAGCAGGGCGATGCGCAACTGGTCTTCGCTGATGACGCCTTGCGAAATCAGGACCTGGCCGATCGGGCGACGGTGGGGCGTAGGGGAATTCATTTTCAACTCAATCGATTCCGGCAGACACTCGCGGGTTCCGTTCAGGGTTGCAACTCGCGGATCCGTCTTGCCGCGAGCGCGGTGTCGAAAGCCGCGGCGCGCCCGCGGGCTACCGTCAGCGCCTGGTCATAGTACTGTGCGGCCAGCCTGGGTTGGTGGAGCTGGTCGAGGCTGACCGCGAGGTTGAACAGATAGTCCGGATTGCCGGCCTCGGCGGTGACGGCCTTGAAGTAGGCCTGCTGGGCATCGTTCCAGCGTTGTTGCCGGGCGTACAGGTTGCCGAGCGCGAAATTCAGCACCGGCAACTCGCCCTGAGCGGCCAGCAGCGATTTGATCCGGCTTTCGCCGGCAACCGGATCGATCTGGCCGTTCAGGCCGAGCATGCCGGCTTGCGCCGCCGCATCGGCAGGATTGATTTCCAGGATGCGCTGATAGATGTCCGCGGCTTCTTCCGTCCTGCCTTCGCGCAAGGCGATGGCGGCGATGCCGTGCAAGGCATCGGCGTTGCGCGGGTCGCCGCGCAAGGCATCGGCGTAGGCCGCTCTGGCGGCGCGCAGATTGCCGGTCTGAAGCAGGCGAAAACCTTCCGCCACGCTGGGGTCCACGCCGGGACGGGCCCTCGTCACGCGGATCGCGGCGTCATCGGCGGGTACATTCACTGCGGGACGCCGCTGTGTCCGCTTGGGAACGATCGCACGGGCCACGGCGGCGCGTTCCTCGCTTTCCGCCTGTGACGCCGATGAAGTTGCCGACCAGACGACGGACGACGACGCTGGCGCAGCGGGCTGAGTCTCCGCGGCGACGGCCGGCGGGGGTGCCGGATTTCTTCCAACTGCAATGCCCTGGGGCTCGGGTACTCTGGGAGGCGCGGCAATGCCCTCGACCGGTTTGAGATTGAGCCAGAGCCAGACGATGAGCCCGCCGACGACCAGCAATGCGACGGCAGCAGCGATCACCAAGCCCTGCCGGTCCTGGGCGATGGCGCCCTTGACGGCAAATGCGTTCTTGATCGCTGCACGTTCCGAAGCGGTCCCTGATGGCGGCGTACCTGCGGGTCTAGTTCTGTGGCGGGATTTGGCGTTCGCCCGATCTGCATGTTCGGTGGCCGAGGCCCGTGGTTGCGCGGCAGGCTGGTCGGTCTGGGAGATGAATTCCTTGTCCAGATCCTCGAGTTTCGGCAATTCCGGCAAGATCGTCGGCGGTGCATCGGCTTCGGACGTGGAGGCCGACGCCGTCGGCGCTTCGGAAGCGGCCTCGGCCTGACCCTGCTGCTTGGCCAGTTCGGCGCGCTTCAGGGCATCCATCAACAGGCTCACCAGCTGCCTCCATTGCCGCCGAGGCGATTGTCGGGGCCGAGCGCCCCGTCGAAGAAGTGTTTGTTCGGCAACTGGTTGCGGAACGAGGCGTAGTCGCCTTCGATGCTCGCATTCTTGATGACGACCGGACGCAGGAACACGACCAGCTCGGTCTTCCTGCGGGTGTCGTTCTTGTTCTGGAAGAAGTTGCCGATGATCGGAATCCGCGAGATTGCCGGGATGGCGGTGTCCGCATATTCCTGGCCGTCTTCCATCAGGCCGCCCATGACGGCGATGTTGCCGTTCTCGACGCGGATCATCGATTCCATTTCGCGGGTACGAATGACCGGGATCTTGTTTTCGACGCCGAGTCGCTGCAAGTCGGGATTGGGGTCGATGACTTCGCCGAACTTGCGGGAAATGCTCGGACGAATGTTGAGCAGCACTGTGTCGTTTTCGCTGATTTGTGGCGTGACGTTCATCACCAGACCGACCGGAACCGAGTTCAGGTTGGTCGTGTAGGTGGTCGTGCTGGTGTTGGCGTTTGAGGTGGTGTCGGCCTTGATCGTGAAATAGACGAGATTGTCGACCACCTTCAATACGGCGGTCTGGTTGTTCAGCACCGATAGCTTGGGACTCGACAGTACCCTGACGGTGCCGAATTCGTCCAGCAGCTTCACCGCCGCCGTAATGCTGCCCAGGCGGGAAGCGGTGTTGTTATAGGCGAGATTGACGATTTCCTTCGGCAGGGCGGTACCGGCGACGGTACTGGCGAGCTGCGAGATGGTGAAACCCTTGCTCCCGACCGGAGCGACCTTCCAGTCGATGCCCTGCTGGTAGTTGTCGGACAGAGTGACTTCCGCGATCGTCGCCTCGATCAGGACTTGTCTGCGGGCCGAGGCCAATACCTGACTGAGGAATTCCTGGATACGTTCGTGCTGACGCGACGTTGCTCGTACGACGACGATCCCTGATTCGGGGTTGACGATGACCGAAGCGGCTTCGCGGAAGGTGGTGCGCTTGACGACGGTGGTGCCCGATTGTTGAGTCGCTCCTTCGTTGGTGCCGCTTCTGCTTGTCTTGCCGCTTCCGCCGGTCGTGGCGTTTTCGCCCGCGATGAAGGTTGCTTGCTGGTCGGAGCGTTCGATCGTGGTTTCCGATGAGCCTTCCGGAAGAATCTTGTCCGTTTCGCGCAGGATGTCCTTGACGTTCTTTTCCAGGGTTTCCCAGAAATGGTGCTTGCCTTCGTTCTTGATCCGGGTGAGCGAATTGTTGCCGCCCGCACCGCCGCTGGACCCGCCGGAGGCGCCTGTGCCGGAGGCGCCAACCCCGGTAGCGGCTACCTGGGTGGTGACCGTTACCGATCCTTCGGTTTCCCGCGACATATTCACGTAGTCGACCCGGTAGGTGCGCAGATAGGGCGAGTCCGGCATCACAACCAGATTCGGGCCATCCATCTCCCAACGCATGTCGACCTGCTTCGCAATGCGTTCGAGCAGTTGCGGCAGCGTCTGGTCGATCGCGTTCAGGGTGACGACGCCGTCGATGCCGGGATGGACGTCCACATTCACCTTGGCGTCCCGCGCCAGCGCGAACAGCAGGTCGTGAACGCGGACGTTGTTGACGACGACACTGTAGGTTTCGACCTTGGCGGCGGGCTTCGGTACGGGCGGGGTGACGGTGTTCTGGACGGGCGCCGGGATATTTTCGGGAGTTGGCGCAGAGACAGTGCTGGCATCGATATGTCCGGCGGAAGGCGGTGCGATCGGCGCGGTGCTGCATGCGGAAATCGTCAGCGCCAGCAGGGGCGCGAAAATACTATGTGGCTTCATCGAGGCCTCGGCGTCATATTAATTCGTATGTGCTTGATTCTTATGCGTGCAGCGTTTCCACAATACTATACAAATCTTACTCCAACCACAAAACTTGTCTCGGGAACGGGCTATTGGTGCGCAGCTCCGGCGGCAATTTTTCAATGGCGGCGTAAGCGGCGCCCATGCTCGGGAATTCGCCATGGATGATGCCGATGCGCTGTTCCCTTCCCGTGTCGGCCATGTAGAGCCGGGCATGTTCCGGCTTCAGCAGGCGGTCGGCCATGGTCAGGTAGTTCTGGGCGTAGTCGATCTGGCTGGTGTCGGTGGTGACGAGTTGTATGAACCAGCGCCGGCTGTCGGTGGCATCGATCCATTGGCGGGTTTCGAGCAGCCGTTGCTGTGCGGCGGGACTCAGTCGGGCAGCAGCGGCGGCCAAGGCGGTCTTGGGAATGGCGGCGACAGTAGCGGCAGCCGCAGGAAAAGTCAGCCGTGGCGACACGCCGTCCGGGGCGGGTTCGGTGCCGGAGCCCGGGCTGGCCGGCGCTGCTGCGACGGGTTCTTCGGCAACGGGAGGCGAAGGCGCGACCGGGGCCGGCGCCACCGCGGCATTGGCCGGCGCGGGCATGCGCTGCGCCGAACCGTTACCGAACACGGCGACTAGCGTTGCCGCGACGGCAATCGTGGCGACAACTGCGACGGCAATCGCCACCTTGCGCCACATCGCGGCGCGCGGGTGGTCGTATGCGGTATCGCGGATGGCGGCGGCGACTTCCTTCTGGGTGATCTCGTGCCTGCCGTCGGCAAACGCGGCCAGCAGCGACTTTTCCGCCAGGATGTTGACGCGGCGCGTCAACCCCAGCGATGCGGAAGCAATGAGCTTGATCGCCCCCGGCGTGAATGGCTGCGGGCCCTTGTAGCCTGCGGTGCGCATGCGGAATTCGATGTACTCGGCGATATCGTCCTGACGCATCGGTTCCAGGGTGAAGTGCTGCGTGATGCGTTCCTTGAGTTGCCGCATGTCGGACCGGGCGAGGGTCTGGTCGAGCTCGGGCTGACCGAACATGACCAGTTGCAGCAGCTTGTGGTGGCTGGTTTCGAGGTTGGACAGCAGGCGAATTTCCTCCAGCGTTTCCATCGGCATGGCGTGCGCTTCGTCGATCAGCACCACGACCTGGCGTCCCTGTCCGTGCAGGTCGATCAGTTTTTCGTGCAGCGCGCGTACCACGGCGCTGGTACGTGCGTTGAGGGGAAGGTTGAGGTCGAGGTCGGCGGCAATTGCGAACAAAATGTCGTCGCGCGACAGGGAGGGGTTGGACAGATAGACGATGACGACGTGCGGCGGCAGCGACTCCACGAGCACGCGGCAGAGCATCGTCTTACCGCTGCCGACTTCGCCGCTCACCTTGACGATTCCCTCGTCGTGAACGATGGCGTAGATCAGCGCGTTGAGTGTGGCGCCGCGATTGGCGCCGTAGTAGAAGAACTCCGTGTGCGGCGTGATGCGGAAGGGGACCTCGGAGAGGCCGAAGTGTTCCAGATACATGGTTATCGCGTTCCGGTGTCGGTGGCGTCCCCGGCCGAGCGGGCGAGGACTTCCATGCGGTTGTACAGGGTGGTGCGATTGATGCCAAGCAACTTCGCCGCCTGGCTGACGTTGCCGTGCGTCATCTGTTGCGCGGCGGCAATATAGGCGGCCTCCCAGCGCCGCAACGTTTCGTCGAGGCTGAAATGGCTTGCCTGGCGAAGATGGCGGTGTGCCATGCCAGCCAGTTGTTCATCGTCGCGCGGCATGGCAGCGGTCATGGCCACGGAGTCGCTGCAGTCGAGTTCCGCTTCCAGGTCGGCTCGGCTAATGGGCTGGTGCTCGTGCTTTGCCATCAGCCGGATGACGATGTTGCGCAGTTCACGCACGTTGCCTGGGAAGTGATACTCGGACCAGCGGGCTTTCGCCTCGGGAGTCAGGGTGAAGGCTTCACCGCGACTCGATTCCGCGTAGCGCCGGCGGAAATGGTCGAGCAGGAGGAGGCGATCCGCGCCCATGTCGCGCAAGGGCGGAACGCCGATGGTGAACACGGACAGGCGATGGTATAGATCAGCGCGGAAACGCCCTTCGCGAACTTCCTTCCTGAGGTCGCGGTTGGTGGCCGCGATGACGCGGGCGCGAGAAACACGCGGCTGGGTCTCGCCGACCCGCTGGTACTGGCCGTTCTCCAGCACACGCAGCAGTTTCGGCTGCAGGTCGAGCGGCAGTTCGCCGATTTCGTCGAGGAACAGCGTACCGTCACCGGCTTCTTCGAAATATCCGGCACGGCTGCCTACCGCGCCCGTGAATGCGCCCTTGGCCTGCCCGAACAGGGCCGGCTCCACCAGATTTGGCGAGATCGCCGCGCAGTTGAGGGCAAGGTAAGGTTGTGCGGCACGATCCGACAGCCGGTGCAGCGCCTCCGCCGCCAGTTCCTTGCCGCTGCCCGATTCGCCTTCGATGAGCACCGGGAAGGGCGAGTTTGCGTACTGGCGCAACTGGGCATGCAGTTTTTCCATCGGCGGGCTTTTGCCGACCAGTTCGATGTCCGCGGCTGCCGGTACTTCCTCGAAAGCCAGCAGCTCGTGCAACATCTGCCGCAACTTTTCCGGATCAGCGGGTTTGGCAACGAAATCGGCGGCGCCGAGGGCTCGCGCATGCCGGGCATTGGCTTCGTCATTCTGGCCCGACAGAATGACAATGGGCATGGCAGGTGCCAGCGCGAGCAACTCGGTAACCAGGGCGAGACCCTCGTCGGGCCGGTGCGGTTTCGGCGGCAAGCCGAGATCGACCAGGGCGATCCCGGGGGGAGACGGCATATCGCGGACTTTTGCCAGCGCGTCAAATCGGCTGGTTGCGAGCGTGACCGCGAAGTCGCGACCGAGGAAATAGGCGAGGGTTTCGCCGATCAGTGGATCGTCGTCTACAAGCAGCAGGGACAATCGATCAGTTGTCCGGAATCCGGTCATGCGGAACCTCGACACGCCTTCTCAGCCCGCGCTGACGGGCGGCGGCAATGGGTCGGCAGAGTGATTCATCCGGCTATCATCGCATGCCATCGGGCGGATGCGGCAATTTTGATAGAATTTGCCCTCAATTTCACTTGAGTCCGTATGCCCCAACTATCCCCGCCCGAGTTGCTCGTCGAGTTGACCGACGTCAATTTCGCCTATGATCGCCGCCCGATACTCACAGGATTCAGCATGAGAATCCCTCGCGGCAAGGTCGTGGCGATCATGGGCATCTCGGGCGGCGGCAAGACGACCACCTTGAGGCTGATTGGTGGCCAGCTCAAAGCGAGTTCGGGCCGGGTCCGGGTCAATGGCCTTGATGTCGCCAGTCTGGATAGCGACGAGCTCTATGGGCTGCGCCGTCGCATGGGTATGCTGTTCCAGTTCGGCGCACTGTTCACCGATATGTCGGTTTATGAAAACGTCGCATTTCAGATGCGCGAGCACACCGAACTGCCGGACGACATGATTCATGATCTGGTCATGATGAAGCTCGAAGCCGTGGGTCTGCGCGGTGTCGCGGACCTGATGCCTTCCGAGTTGTCCGGCGGCATGGCGCGACGGGTCGCCTTGGCGCGGGCGATTGCGCTCGATCCCATGCTGATGATGTACGACGAACCTTTTGCCGGACTGGATCCGATTTCGCTTTCGATCATCGGCGACCTGATCCGCAATCTCAACGATGCGCTCGGCGCCAGCTCGATCATCGTCACCCACGACGTTCAGGAATCGCTGAAGATCGTCGATTACGTCTATTTTGTTTCGGAAGGCAAGATCGTCGCCGAAGGAACCGCTGACGACATCCGCAACTCCGACGCTCCCTACGTTCATCAGTTCGTCTGGGGCGAAGCCGACGGTCCGGTTGCGTTCCACTATCCGTCTCGCGCCTACGGCGAAGACATTCACGCGGTGGCCGGTCATGCTTGAGCGCACGCAGACGGCCCTGCGCTGGCTGGGCAAGGGCGTAAACGACCGGATATGGCGCCTTGGCTTCGCCAGCCGCTTTTTCCTGATGACCGTGTTGCATTCCGGGACCGCGCTGCGCCGCTTTTTCCTGACCGTGCGGGAGATCTACTTTACCGGCACCCTGTCCCTCGTCATCATCATGGTTTCCGGATTGTTCGTCGGCATGGTGCTGGGATTGCAGGGCTACGATACCTTGCAACGCTACGGTTCCTCGGAAGCCCTGGGCGTTCTGGTGGCGCTGTCGCTGGTCCGCGAGCTCGGCCCGGTCGTCGCCGCGCTGTTGTTCGCCAGCCGGGCAGGTTCTGCGATTACCGCGGAGATTGGCCTGATGAAGGCGACCGAGCAACTGTCGGCCATGGAGATGATGGCAGTCAATCCAATTGCCAGGGTGGTTGCGCCGCGTTTCTGGGCCGGCGTGATTTCGATGCCGCTGCTGGCGGCGCTTTTTTCGGCCATGGGCGTCTTCGGCGGATATCTGGTCGGCGTAAAGCTTATCGGTGTCGACGAGGGCTCCTTCTGGTCGCAGATGCAGGCTGCGGTCGACTTTCGCGAAGACATCGTTAACGGTGTGATCAAGAGCTTCGTGTTTGGTGTTATCGTCAGTTGGATCGCGGTCTTCGAGGGTTACGATGCCGAGCCAACAGCCGAAGGCGTTTCGGGCGCGACGACCCGAACCGTCGTCACCTCTTCCCTGGCGATTCTCGCCGCCGATTTCATCCTTACCGCTTTAATGTTCCGGGGTGCCTGATGAACCGACTGAAATTTGATCTCTGGGTGGGTTTTTTCGTGGCCATCGGTTTCGCGTCGCTGCTGTTTCTGGCCCTGAAAGTCGGCAATCTCAGTGGCGCAAGCGTAGGCGAGACCTATCGGCTCGATGCCAAGTTCGACAACATCGGCAGCCTGAAGATACGCGCACCGGTCAAGACGGCAGGCGTCGTGGTCGGCCGGGTTTCGGACATACGCCTGGACGCGGCGAACTATGTCGCGATAGTCAGCATGCAGGTCGGCAAACAATACGAGTTTCCGAGTGACACCTTTGCCACCATCATGACATCTGGATTGCTCGGGGAGCAGTACGTCGGTTTCGAGGTGGGTGGCGATACGGAAGTCCTGAAGGACGGCGATGTCATCAAGAAGACCCAGTCGGCCGTTGTTATCGAGAAGCTGATCAGCCAGTTCATGTTCAACAAAGCGGCAGACAGCGGAAATTGACGGCAAGGAGAGGGACGTTCGTGGATAGGGGATCGGTCGTTTCGTTGCGGCGATTGTGGGTCGCGGTGCCGGTCGCACTGCTGGCCTCGTTCGTCTGCGGTGCTGCGGCGGCGCAAGACGAGCGCGACCCCATCGAGGGCTTCAATCGCGCCATATTCGCATTCAACGAAGGACTTGATTCCGTGCTGATCCGGCCGGTCGCGAAAGGCTATGAAGCTGTGCTTCCCGGGCCGGTGCGTGCGGGTATCAGCAATTTTTACGGCAATTTTGCCGACCCGTTCATCGCGGTCAACAACCTGCTGCAAGGCAAACCGGCCGATGCGGTCGGCGATGTCGCTCGGTTCATCTTCAACAGTTCGTTCGGGATACTGGGGATCTTCGACGTGGCCAGCGAAATGGGGCTGGAAAAGCACGAGGAGGACTTCGGCCAGACCTTCGGCCGTTGGGGCGCCGGCCCCGGGCCCTACCTCATGTTGCCGGTGTTCGGTCCGCGCGATGTGCGCGATGCCGGCGGTCTGGTGCTGGATTTGTATGCCGATCCGGTCGGGAACGTCGATCACGTTCCGACCCGCAACTCCCTGACTGCTGTTCGTCTTGTCAATGATCGTGCGATTCTGCTGCCGGCGGACCAGATCATCGAGGCGGCGGCGCTGGACAAGTACGCTTATATCCGCGACGCTTATCTGCAGCGGCGGCGCTCTCTGGTCTTCGACGGCCGTCCACCGCGGGAACCAGAATGGGACTGAGTGGTCGACGGATAACATCAATAATCAGGAAGGACTCCATCATGAAGCGCTTGTTGGTATTTCTGGCCGGCTTGCTGGCGGCGACTTTTTCCATCGCAGACGACATTGCGCCCGATGCGTTGGTGCGGATGGTCTCCAACGACGTGCTGGAGATTGTTCGCAAGGACAAGGACATCCAGTCGGGAGATCTCCGCAAGGCAGTCGAATTGGCCGAGGTGAAGGTGCTCCCCCACTTCGATTTCGCGCACATGACGAAACTGGCTGTCGGCAAGGATTGGCGTAAGGCGACGGCTGATCAGCGGCAGAGCCTGACCCAGGAATTCCGCACCCTGCTGGTCAGAACCTACTCGAAGGCGTTCGTCGAATATCGCAACCAGGCAATCGCTTTCAAGCCGCTCAAGATGCAGCCGGCCGACACCGACGTGCTGGTGCGGACCGTTGTCAACCAGACGGCCGGCAAGCCGGTGCAGATCGACTACAACCTGGAAAAGACAGACCAGGGCTGGAAGGTTTATGACATTGCCGTCGCGGGCATCAGCTTGGTGACGACCTATCGCAGTTCGTTCGCGCAGGAGATCAGTACCCATGGTATCGATGGCCTGATCGCATCGCTTCGCGCCAAAAACCAGACCGGCGACGACTCAGTCGCAACCAAGGGATGATCGAGGTTGCCGGTGATCGCCTGAAGGTAAAGGGGGCGATGGTGATCGCCTCCGCGGCCGAGTTGCGGGAAGCCGGCGAGTCCGCGTTGGTGAACGGGGCTTCCGTGGTTGACCTGACCGATGTCGCGGAAGCGGATTCTTCCGCCGTGGCGGTTCTGTTGGCCTGGACACGCATAGCTGCCGAAAAGGGGCAGGCATTGGCCATCGTCGGGGTTCCGCAGAGCGTGCGCTCCCTTGCGGCGCTTTACGGCGTGGCGGAATTGCTGCCGTTGTCTTGATTCGCTTTGGAAGGCCGTAATTGGACAAGCTTCTGATCGAGGGTGGCCTGCCATTGTGCGGCGAAACGTCGGTTTCCGGCGCCAAGAATTCCGCGTTGCCGATGCTGACCGCGGCGCTATTGACTACCGAACCTGTCACCTTCAGCAATGTTCCCGAGTTGAACGACATCGGCACCATGCTGCGCCTGCTGGCCCAGATGGGTGTCAAGGTCGACCGTCAGGGCAGCACCGTCACGCTCGATGCCTCCGGGCTGGACCAGCCGGTGGCGCCTTACGAGATGGTCAAGACCATGCGGGCGTCGATCCTGGTACTCGGTCCGCTGGTGGCGCGCATGGGCGACGCCAGGGTGTCCCTGCCGGGTGGCTGCGCCATCGGCGCGCGACCGGTCGACCAGCATATCAAGGGCTTGCAGGCGATGGGGGCACAGATAGCTGTCGAACAGGGCTATGTGCACGCCAAGTGCCGTCGGCTCACCGGGGCGCGTTTGTTTACGGACATGGTGACCGTCACGGGCACCGAGAACCTGATGATGGCGGCTTGCCTCGCTGCCGGCGACACGGTAATCGAGAATGCGGCACGCGAACCGGAAGTGGTCGATCTGGCCAACTGTCTGGTGGCGATGGGTGCGCAGATATCCGGGGCGGGCAGCGACGTCATTCGCATTCGTGGCGTCGAGCGTTTGCACGGAGCCACGCATCGCGTCATGCCCGACCGCATCGAAACCGGTACATATCTTTGCGCGGCGGCTGCAACGGGCGGAAATATCCGCCTGACGGGCGCGTCGGTGTCCCATCTCGACGCAGTGGTCGACAAGCTGATGGACGCCGGCTGCGAGATCGTCGCCGAGCGCGACGCGATCCGCCTCAAGGCGCCCGCCCGGCTGACTGCGGTGTCGATTCGCACCGCGCCCTATCCGGCCTTTCCGACGGACATGCAGGCGCAGTTCATGGCCATCGACGCCGTCGCGGATGGAACCTCGATCATCCGCGAGACGATCTTCGAAAATCGCTTCATGCATGCAGTGGAGTTGATCCGTCTCGGCGCCGACATCAAGATCGACGGCAACACCGCCGTGGTGAGAGGGGTTGCGCAACTCGACGGCGCGACGGTCATGGCGACCGATTTGCGCGCCTCGGCGGGGCTCGTGATCGCCGGGCTGGCGGCACAGGGGAAGACGCTGGTCGACCGCATCTACCATCTCGACCGCGGCTACGAAGGACTGGAACAGAAACTGACGGCACTGGGAGCACGCGTTCGGCGGGTGAGGTAGGCCCATCCCCCCGCCCCCCGCGGGGGAAGCCTGCTTGCCTCGCTTCGCTCGGTTAATCACGGGGGGCTTTTGGCGAACGATGATGAAATTGCGCGCTCCGTGCGCGTGCCGTTTCGCCTTGGGGGCCGCGCGGGAGCGTTGCGCCTCGGAACGTGCGCAGCGGGAGCGCGGCAATGATTCGGCTCCACTGTGCAGTGTCGCAGGCACGGCAGCTCCGCTGAATCCCCGGCGTCGAAACTACGCTTCTGGTGCGGTCCCGGGAGCATGAGATAATTTGCAGATGAGCACCATTACCATCGCCCTCTCCAAAGGGCGCATTTTCGAGGAAACGCTGCCGCTGCTGGCGGCGGCCGGCATCGTCCCCGACGAAGATCCGGAACGGTCGCGCAAGCTGATCATCGGCACCAATCGGGCCGACGTGCGCGTGGTGATCGTACGTGCTTCCGATGTGCCGACCTATGTCCAGTACGGTGCAGCGGATATGGGCATCGCCGGCAAGGATGTACTGCTCGAACACGGCGGCACCGGCCTCTACCAGCCGCTTGACCTCAAGATCGCCAAGTGCCGGCTGTGCGTCGCCGCGCCTGTTGACTTCGACTACGCGGCGGCGGTGCGTCGCGGCGCGCGATTGCGCATCGCCACCAAGTACATCCAGACGGCGCGCGAGCATTTCGCCGCCAAGGGTGTGCATGTCGATCTGATCAAGCTCTACGGCTCCATGGAACTGGCGCCGCTGGCCGGTCTGGCCGACGCCATCGTCGACCTCGTTTCCAGCGGTGGCACGCTCAAGGCCAACAACCTGGTCGAGGTCGAAGAAATCATGGCCATCTCCTCGCGCCTGGTGGTCAATCAGGCCAGCCTGAAGATGAAGCGCGACTTGCTGCAACCGGTGATCGACAGCTTCGCGGGAGCCGTGCCATGACGATCCGACGATTGTCCAGCCGGCAGCCGGAATTTCTTTCCACGCTCGACGCGCTGCTGCATTTCGACAACAGCACCGACGAGGCCATTGAGCGTACCGTTGCCGAGGTGCTTTCGAATGTGCGGATGCTAGGCGACGCGGCGGTGCTCGACTACACGCGCCGCTTCGATCGCCTCGATGTGACCGGGATGGCAGACCTTGAACTTGGCAAGGACCTGCTAAAGGCTGCCTTCGACGGCCTGCCCGTCGCGCAAAGTCAGTCGCTGCGGGACGCCGCCGAGCGCGTTCGCGGCTACCACGAGCGGCAAAAGGCCGAGTCGTGGGAGTACACGGAAGCCGACGGCACACGCCTCGGCCAGAAGGTGACGCCGCTTGACCGAGTTGGTCTCTATGTTCCTGGCGGCAAGGCCGCCTATCCGAGCTCCGTGCTGATGAATGCCATTCCAGCCAAGGTGGCCGGCGTCAGGGAGCTCATCATGGTAGTGCCCACGCCGGGCGGGCTGAAAAACGAGCTGGTGCTCGCCGCGGCGCATCTGGTCGGTGTCGACCGTGTTTTCACCATAGGTGGCGCGCAAGCCGTCGCGGCGCTGGCCTATGGCACGCAAACCATTCCGCAGGTGGACAAGATCGTCGGCCCGGGCAACGCCTACGTCGCAAGCGCCAAGCGCCGCGTCTTCGGCACCGTCGGCATCGACATGGTTGCGGGTCCCTCCGAAGTGCTGATCATTTCCGACGGTTCCGGTGATCCGGACTGGGTTGCGATCGACCTGTTCGCCCAGGCCGAGCACGACGAACTGGCGCAGTCTATCCTGCTCTGTCCGGATGCAGCCTTCCTCGACCGCGTCGCCGCCAGCATCGAGAAGCTGCTGCCGACCATGCCACGCAAGGAAGTGATTGCAGCCTCGCTCGACGGACGCGGCGCCCTGGTTCAAGTCACGGACCTCGACGAGGCATGCGTGATCGCCAACCGCATCGCGCCCGAGCATCTGGAGCTTTCGGTCAAGGAGCCGCGCGCGCTGGTCGACAAGATCCGGCACGCGGGCGCGATCTTCATGGGCCACTACTCGTCGGAATCGCTCGGCGACTACTGCGCCGGGCCGAATCATGTGCTGCCAACCTCGCGCAGCGCGCGCTTCTCAAGTCCGCTGGGCGTCTACGATTTCCAGAAGCGCAGCAGCCTGATCGAGGTCTCGGCCGCGGGCGCGAAAACGCTCGGCCCGATCGCGGCGACGTTGGCGCACGGCGAGGGCCTGACTGCGCACGC
This sequence comes from Gammaproteobacteria bacterium, assembly GCA_018819515.1. Lineage (GTDB taxonomy): Bacteria > Pseudomonadota > Gammaproteobacteria > Burkholderiales > Rhodocyclaceae > Fen-999. The sequence goes on along the minus strand of JAHJPX010000004.1, from coordinate 126,252 downwards.
CTGCGCGGCGGAACTGCGCTTCAAGTCCTAGCGGCCTTAGTTTCGCTTCGAGAGCTTGTCGTCGTACATGCGCTGATCGGCAATTTTCAACGTCTCATCGAGGTCGCCACCGCCTTCAGGATGGATGGCCATGCCGATCGAGGCGCCGATGGTCAGATGCTGTCCTTCGAATTCGATGGGCGCCTGCAAGCTGGCACGAAGTCTGACGATCAGCGTCTCGATCATCTCGGGCGTGATGTTCTCCAGCAGGACGATGAACTCGTCGCCCCCCCAGCGCGCTACCGTGTCATTGCTTCTTACTGCTGCTTTTGCTCTTGCTGCCGTCGCCTTGAGGACAGCGTCGCCGGCCTTGTGACCGAAGTCGTCGTTGATGTCCTTGAAGCGGTCCAGGTCGATGAACAGCAACGCACAAAGCTGGTCAGGGGTTCGACTTTGCCTGGCAAAAGCCATCTCGGCGCGGTCTTCAAGCAGAACCCGGTTGGGCAAGCCAGTTAGATTGTCGTACAGGGCATGGCGAGCCAGTTCCGATCGGTTTCGGATGAGTGCGTGCAACAGCCAGGCGATCAGCGATCCAATGGCGATGCTGATGAGTCTCACGATTGCCTGGATGAACTGCGGTGAAGTAACAGGTGAAGCCTTGACAGCGATGGCCCAACTTCCGCCCGGGACGTCGATTTCCTGAATCACTGTGCTGGGTTCGTCGAAAATGGCGGGGTCACCCCAGATTGGGTCTCCGGAGCGCCCAGTCCCGTCCTTGCCGCGCAGGGCGAAGCGATAGCGGCTTTCGTCAGCATCCTGGTTGATCGAACTGAAAAGTTCGTCTGCGTCGATGACTGTGGACAGCAGGCCCCAGTAACGGCCGTCAAGGAGCAGCGGCACGCGGAAGATGATGCCGCGTCCGCCTTGAACGAGGTTCAGCGGGCCGGTCAGCGCCGGCTTTCCGTCTTCGATCACCTTTTGGATGCCTGGCCACTGGTCGGTTTGATCCGGGTAGTAAAGGCCGATTGCCTGCTCGTTGCCGCAAAGTGGAAAGACATACGTAAGACGGTAGCCGACAGCAATGCCGAAATTGCGGACATGGCGACTGCTTCGATGCAGCACTGCAAGTATGTCGTTGACCTCGCGTCGGTCGATCGTGTCGTTGCGCACCAGCAAGTAGCTGCCCAGGCCGCTACTCAGGTAAAGCACGGAATTGAGTTCTGTCTCTACCTTGGCGCGCAACAGGGAGGCACGAGCCACGGTATCGAGGTGATGCTTGGTATCCCGGTCGTGCAAGTAGGAACCCAGCAGCAACTCGCCGAGGGTGACGATCAACAAGAAGGAAAGTGCCGCCGCCATGATGGCAAACAGATGGTTGCCACGAAACGGCTGGTCGTCCCGATGGACAGGAACCCGGCCTGAGCGATCAGTGCGCACCATGGCGGGATGCGCCTGGGTGCGCAGCGTTCATCATCGTTGCAAAATCTGCCGCAAGGCCGTGGTCAGCGCATCGCATTGTTCGTCGGTCCCGATCGTAATGCGCAGGAACTGTTCGATGCGCGGCAGCTTGAAGTGCCGGACGATGATGCCGCGATCGCGCAGTTGTCCTGCCAAATCGGCCGCGCCGCGGCGCGGATGGCGGACGAAAACGAAATTGGCTGCTGACGGCAGCACTTCGAAGCCGAGGTTGGCGAGATCTTCGCTCAATTTTCCGCGGGTCTTGATTACCGCCTGCCGCGTGCGCTCAAACCACTCCCGGTCCTCGATCGCGGCGCAGGCGCCAGCTTGCGCGAGGCGGTCGAGCGGATAGGAGTTGAAACTGTCCTTGACCCGGGTCAGCGCCTCGATCAACCTGGCGTCGCCGATGGCGTAGCCGACCCGCAAACCCGCCAGCGAATGGGACTTGGACAAGGTTCGCACTACCATCAGGTTGGGGTGGGCATTGATCAGTGCTATCGCTGACTCTGCGCCGAAATCGACATAGGCTTCATCGATCACCACGACGGAGTCTGGATTCCCGGTGACGATGCGCTGGACGGCCGCCAGCGGCAGCGCCCGTCCGGTCGGCGCGTTCGGATTCGGGAAAATGACGCCGCCGTTCGACCGCAAGTAGTCGTCGGGACGTATCTCGTAGCGGGCGGTGAGCGGTACTGTCTCGTAGGCGATATCGTAGAGGCGGCAATAGACCGGATAGAAGCTGTAGGTAATGTCCGGAAACAGAACGGCGCGCTCGTGCTTGAGCAGGGCGAGGAAAACATGGGCCAGCACCTCGTCGGAACCATTGCCGACGAACACCTGTGCCGGATCGATATCGCCGAAGCTGGTGGCGATGGCCGCTCTCAGGCGCGATCCTTCGGGGTCCGGATAAAGGCGCAAGTCGTTGCCGGCCTCGCGGCGAATGGCGGCAAGCACCTTCGGTGACGGACCGTAAGGGTTCTCGTTGGTGTTTAGTTTGACGAGGTTCGACAGCTGCGGCTGCTCTCCCGGCACGTAGGGCGTGAGGGAGTTGACGGTTTCGCTCCAGTAGGGGCTCATCGGGATAACGACAGGATGTTGACGTGGTACGAAATGTTATCATGGGCCCGTTTCGTTCAATGAAGCCGACCCGCCAATGCGCAGCGCCGAAGTCCAACGCAATACGCTCGAAACCCGGATCCGGGTCAAAGTCGATCTCGATGGCAGCGGCAAGTCGAAGCTCGCCACCGGCGTTGGCTTCTTCGATCACATGCTCGACCAGATTGCCCGCCACGGCATGATCGACCTCGAAGTCGAGGCGCAGGGCGATCTGCACATCGATGCGCATCACACCGTCGAGGACGTCGGCATCACGCTTGGTCAGGCGCTGGCGAAGGCCGTCGGCGACAAGCAGCGCGTGCGCCGTTACGGCCATGCCTACGTGCCGCTCGACGAAGCCTTGTCGCGTGTGGTCGTCGATCTGTCCGGCCGACCGGGCCTGGTATTCGAGGTGCCGTTCGTGCGCGGCGCCGTCGGCGAGTTCGACGTCGATTTGGTGCGCGAGTTCTTCCAGGGTCTGGTAAATCACGCCGCCATCACGTTGCATATCGACACGTTGCGCGGCGACAACGCCCACCATCAGGCCGAGACGGTCTTCAAGGCATTCGGCCGGGCGTTGCGCATGGCCGTCGAAGCCGATCCGCGCGCCAGCGGCATTCCATCGACCAAGGGCAGCCTCTGATCCGATCATGAGTGTCGTTGCGGTTGTCGATTACGGCATGGGGAACCTGCGCTCCGTCGCGAAAGCGATCGAGCACGTCGCTACCGACGCGAGGGTGGTCGTTACCTCGGATCCCGGCGTGGTTGCTGCCGCCGATCGCGTTGTCGTTCCCGGGCAGGGCGCGATGCCCGACTGCATGCGCGAACTGGCGGCGAAGGGTCTGCGTCAGGCGGTGATCGATGCGGCGGCGGCCAAGCCATTTCTGGGCATCTGCATCGGCCTGCAAATGCTGTTCGAGACCAGCGACGAAGGCAACGTGGCCGGACTCGGCGTGCTGACGGGCAAGGTGCTCCGTTTCCCCGACGCGGAAACGGTCGCCAAGGGACTGAAAGTGCCGCACATGGGCTGGAACGAAGTTGCGCAGGCCGAGGCGCATCCCTTGTGGCGTGATATTCCCGATGGTGCACGCTTCTATTTCGTGCATAGCTATTATGTTGAGCCGGCAGATCCTGCGGCCATCGCGGGTTCCACGATCTACGGCATACCCTTTACCAGTGCCGTGGCCCGCGATAACATCTTCGCGGTCCAGTTCCATCCGGAAAAGAGTGCCCACGCGGGCCTGCAACTGCTTGGCAATTTCATGCGTTGGAAACCCTGATCCGATTATCCTTGGCGTATCGCCACCACTGACTTTTACTCCACGACTATGCTCCTGATTCCCGCGATCGACCTGAAAGATGGGCATTGCGTGCGCCTGAAGCAGGGCGACATGGACGATGCCACCGTGTTTTCCGAAGATCCGGCCGCCATGGCGCGGCACTGGATCGACCAGGGCGCGCGCCGCCTGCATCTGGTAGACCTCAACGGTGCCTTCGCCGGCAAACCGAAGAACGAGGCCGCCATCAAGGCGATTCTCGACGAGGTCGGCGACGAGATTCCCGTTCAGTTGGGGGGCGGCATTCGCGACCTCGATACCATCGAGCGCTGTCTCGACGACGGTATCAGTTACATCATCATTGGCACCGCCGCAGTGAAGAACCCCGGATTCCTGCATGATGCCTGCACCGCCTTCCCCGGGCACATCATCGTCGGTCTCGACGCCAAGGACGGCAAGGTGGCGGTCGACGGCTGGTCGAAGATGACCGGTCACGACGTCGTCGACCTGGCGAGGAAATTCGAGGACTATGGCGTCGAAGCCGTTGTCTATACCGATATCGGTCGCGATGGCATGATGAGCGGCGTGAATGTCGATGCGACCGTGAAGCTGGCGCAGGCATTGCGCATTCCGGTGATCGCCTCGGGCGGTATTGCCAGCATCAAGGATGTCACGGACCTTTGCGCAGTACAGGACGAGGGCATCATGGGCGCCATCACCGGGCGCGCGATCTACGAGGGCAAGCTCGAATTCAAGAAGGCCCAGGCCGAGGCCGACAAGCTTTCCGGAAAGAACAGTTAACCACCAAGGACACCAAGATCACCAAGAAGACCCAATGCCGAGATTTTCTTGGCGCCCTTGGTGTTCTTGGTGGTAAAGGAATCTATGCTCGCCAAACGCATCATTCCCTGCCTGGACGTCAACGCCGGACGCGTCGTCAAGGGCGTTAACTTCGTCGAGTTGCGCGACGCGGGCGATCCGGTCGAGGTGGCAAAGCGCTACGACGAGCAGGGCGCCGATGAGGTGACCTTTCTTGATATCACCGCCAGTTCCGACGACCGCGACATCATTCTGCATATTGTCGAGGCGTGTGCGGAGCAGGTGTTCATTCCGCTTACCGTCGGTGGCGGCGTGCGCGCTGTCGAAGACGTTCGCCGCCTGCTCAATGCCGGCGCCGACAAGGTCAGCATCAATACCGCCGCGGTGAACAACCCGCAACTGGTGGCGGACGCTTCGGCCAAGGTCGGTTCGCAGTGCATCGTTGTTGCCATCGATGCCAAGCAAACCAGCCCTGGCAAGTGGGAAGTGTTTACCCATGGCGGACGCAAGAACGTTGGGCTCGATGCCATCGAGTGGGCGAAAGAGGTAACGCGGCTTGGCGCGGGCGAGATATTGCTGACTAGCATGGACCGCGACGGCACCAAGAACGGCTTTGACCTCGAACTGACCCGGCGCGTCGCCGAAGCGGTTTCCGTGCCTGTCATCGCCAGCGGAGGCGTCGGCAACCTCCAGCACTTGGCCGACGGCGTGCAGCAGGGCAAGGCCGACGCGGTGCTGGCAGCCAGCATCTTCCATTACGGTGAATATACGGTGCGCCAAGCCAAGGAATACATGCGCAGCCGCGGAATCGAGGTGAGACTTTGACTTGCAAGTGGTTGAACGAAATCAAGTGGGATGACCATGGGTTGGTGCCGGTGATCGCTCAGGACGCCGCCAGCGGCGAAGTGCTGATGTTCGCTTGGGCGAACCGCGAGGCGTTGGAGAAAACGGCGGCGCTCGGCCAGGCGGTTTATTGGTCGCGTTCGCGGCGCAAGCTCTGGCACAAGGGAGAGGAGTCGGGGCATTTCCAGAAGGTGATCGAGATGCGCACCGATTGCGACAACGACGTTGTGCTACTGAAGATCGAGCAGGTCGGTGGCATCGCCTGCCATACCGGTCGCAAGAGCTGCTTTTTCCAGCGTCTGGAAGACGGCTGCTGGGAGCCGGCTGCCCCGGTATTGAAAGACCCCAAGGAGATCTACAAATGATCGACCTCGAAGTCATCCATCGCGTCCAGGAGACGCTGGTCGAGCGCAAGGGCGCCGCGCCGGAGTCGTCGTACGTTGCGAGTCTGTACGCCAAGGGGACCGATGCGATCTGCAAGAAGGTGGCCGAAGAAGCGGCGGAAACGATCATGGCGGCCAAGGACGGCGATCGCCTGCATCTCGTGCGCGAAGTGTGCGACCTCTGGTTCCACAGCATGGTGCTGCTCACCCAGTTCGACATCGGCGTGGACGACATCATGGTCGAGTTCCGTCGTCGCGAAGGCATTTCCGGCATTGACGAGAAGAAGTCGAGGGCGCCGCAATGAGCGACTGCATCTTTTGCCGTATCGCCAGCGGCGAGATTCCATCGAAGAAGGTGTACGAAGACGAGGACATCTTCGCCTTCCACGACATCAATCCGCAGGCGCCCGTACACTTCATGGTCATTCCGAAGCAGCATATCGCCTCGCTGAACGAGGCCGACATGAGCCACCAGGCGGTGCTCGGCAAACTGATGGCCAAGCTGGGTGAACTGGCCCGCTCGCAGGGGCTCACCGACGGTTTCCGGACCATCATCAACACGGGCAGGGTGGGCCGGCAGGAGGTGTATCATTTACACATTCACATTCTCGGCGGCCCCGAACCTCTCGGGCGGATGATGCCGAGGGAGTAACGGGAGAGAGACATGGGTAGTTTGAGTATCTGGCACTGGTTGATCGTTCTGGTCATCGTCATGCTGGTCTTCGGCACCAAGAAGCTGCGCAACATCGGCCAGGATCTCGGCGGCGCGGTCAAGGGCTTCAAGGAAGGCATGAAGGAAGGCACCGCCGACGACAAACCGGCCGACCCGGAAAAGGTCGGCCATACCATTGAAGGCGAGGCCAAGAAGGAGAAGGTCTGAGGCCTTCCCCCGCGTGCTTCCGAACGAGCGGGTGAGCCCCGCTCGTTTCGTTAGGGCCCCCGAATATGTTCGACATCGGCTTTTCTGAACTTGCGCTCATCGCCGTGGTGGCGCTGATCGTCGTCGGCCCCGAGCGGTTGCCGAAGGTGGCGCGCACCGCTGGGCACCTGCTGGGCCGCCTGCAGCGCTATGTCAGCGATGTCAAGGCGGACATCAACCGCGAGATGCAGGTCGAAGACCTCAAGAAGCTCCAACAGCAGGTCGCCGAGCAGGCCAAGGACATGGAGCAATCGGTCGGCGCGCACATGAAGTCGGTCGAGACCTCGCTGAACGAGTCCATCGCCCAGGGCATCGCCGATAAGCCCGAAACGGCGGCTGCAACGGATTCCGCCGGCGTATCGCCACCGCTGACTTCCGCCGGCGCCGACAAACCGAAGGTCTGACATGGCGGACCTCCAGGAAACCTTCATTTCCCACCTGATCGAACTGCGCGGTCGAGTGATGTGGGCGCTGGGGGCGGTGCTGCTCGTATTCGTGGCGCTGGTGCCGTGGTCGGCCGAGGTCTATGATCTGCTGGCGAAACCAATGATCGCCACGTTGCCGACGGGCACAAAGATGATCGCCACCGGCGTCGTCACGCCGTTCATGGTGCCGATCAAGGTGACTCTGATGGCCGCCTTCGCGCTGGCCTTGCCGTTCGTGCTTTACCAGGCCTGGGCTTTTGTCGCGCCTGGTCTGTATGAGCACGAAAAGCGTTTCGGCCTGCCGCTGGTGCTGGGCAGCACCTTGCTGTTTCTGTTGGGCGTCGCGTTTTGCTACTTCTTCGTCTTCAATACGGTATTCAAGTTCATCGCCCAGTTCGCGCCGCAGAGCATCACGCCGGCGCCGGATATCGAGCAGTACCTGTCGTTCGTCATGACCATGTTTCTCGCCTTCGGCATCACCTTCGAGGTTCCCGTGGTGGTCATTCTGCTGGCGCGTTTCGGCGTGGTCAGCATCGAGAAACTCAAGGACGCGCGCCCCTACGTGATCGTCGGCGCCTTCGTGATCGCCGCCATCGTCACGCCGCCGGACGTCGTGTCTCAATTCATGCTGGCGCTGCCGATGTGCCTGCTGTACGAACTGGGTCTGCTGATCGCCAGGTTTACCGGCCGACGGCCGGAAGCTGCGACTGGCGAAGGTGACTATCAGCCGCCGACCGACGCGGAAATGGAACGGGAACTCGACAAGGCCGGAGATTCGTAATCAGTCGCGCGGCGGCATCGGTCGCTTGCCGATGATTGCCTGAACCTCGAGTTCCTTGCCGTTCCGGCGCAGGCCGATGCGGCCCGGACTGCCCGGCTTCAGCGCGGCGATCAATTCCAGCATGTTTTCGGCGTCCTTGATTTCGCGGCCGCCGATGGCGAGCAGCACGTCGCCCGGCCGGATGCCGGCCTTGTCGGCCGGACTGCCGCGCATCACCCCGGCGATCAGTGCGCCCTTCGTGTCCGGCATGCCGAAGGACTCGGCCAGATCGGTGGTGATCTCCTGAACCTCGACCCCGATCCAGCCCCGCGTGACACCGCCGGTCTTGATGATCTGTTCCATGATGTTGCGCGCCAGGGAAACCGGAATGGCGAAGCCGATGCCCATGGAGCCACCGCTTTGCGAGTAGATGGCGGTGTTGATGCCGACCAGGCTGCCGTTGCTGTCCACCAGTGCGCCGCCCGAATTGCCGGGATTCACCGCCGCGTCGGTCTGGATGAAATTCTCGAAAGTGTTGATGCCGAGATGGCTGCGTCCGAGCGCGGAGACGATGCCCGAGGTGACCGTCTGGCCCACGCCGAAGGGATTGCCGATGGCCAGCACCACATCGCCGACGCGCAGTGCATCGGAATTGGCGAAGGCGATGGGAGGCAGGTGGGCGTCCGCGGAAACCCGCAGCACGGCGAGATCCGATTCCGGGTCGGTACCGACTACCTTGGCCGAGAATTTTCGCCCGTCGTTGCTGGCGACCTCGATATCGTCGGCGGCCTCGACGACATGGTAATTGGTCAGGATGAAACCCTCTTCGGAAACCACCACGCCGCTGCCGAGCCCCGAGCGGCGCTGCGTTTCCGCACCCCGGTCGCCGAAGAAGTGGTACCAGAATGGGTCGTTGGCCAGCGGATGGCGCGAGGCACGGATTTCCTGGGTGGTGAAGACATGTACCACGGACGGCACGGCGCGCATGGCCGCGTCGGCGTAGGAAGTCGGCCGCCGGCCGTCGCTGGCAGGTGTCGCTTCCCTGACGGCGACGACATCGACTGCGCCCGCGCCGACCTCCCCGCGCCAGGCCAGCCATTCGGGTTTCAGCGTTTGCACGACGAACAGTAGGGCCACGGCTACCGTGACGGCTTGGGCGAAAATGAGCCAGATGCGTTTCATGGGCGGTCTACACTATGAGCTTGGATCAGGAGCAAGAATATGCATCGTGAGGAACTGCGCAATTATCTGGACGGACTTCTGGAGACCGCGTGCTTTCGGGATTATTGCCCAAACGGCCTGCAAGTGGAAGGACGCGCCGAGGTGCGCCGCGTCGTCTGCGGCGTCACTGCCAGCCAAGCGCTGCTTGACGAAGCCATACGCCGAAAGGCAGACGCGGTACTCGTCCATCACGGCTGGTTCTGGAAGAGCGATGACCTTCGCGTCACCGGCATCCGCCGCAGGCGGATGGCGACGCTGATCGGCGGCGATCTGAACCTGTTCGCCTATCATCTGCCGCTCGATGCCCATCCCGATCTTGGCAACAACGCCGAACTGGCAAGGCGGGCCGGTTGGCGCATTGAGGGGCGCTTCGGCGAGCAGGACATCGGCTTCGTCGGTACGCCGCCTGCTGTGGCCCCGGCGGCGGCCATTGCCGCCGCACTGGAAAAGCTGCTCGGTCGGGCGCCGATGGTCGTCGGTGACGCCAACCGGCAGGTGACGAGGTTGGCCTGGTGCAGCGGCGGTGCGCAGGGCATTTTCGAGGAAGCCATATCGGCAGGTGCGGACTGCTTCATCAGTGGCGAGATATCCGAGCAGACCTTCCATCTCGCGCGCGAAACCGGGGTGCCCTACATCGCCGCCGGCCACCACGCGACCGAGAGATTCGGCGTCATGGCGCTGGGCGCGCATCTCGCGGAGAAGTTCGGACTCGATTGCCAGTTCGTCGATATCGACAACCCGGTTTGAGTTACTTCAGCCTGTCCCTGAACACCTGCCTCAGTTTGGCTGCCTTGGGCGCGACGATGGCCATGCAGTAGGGCTGGTTCGGGTTGTTGGCGAGGTAGCCCTGGTGGTAATCCTCGGCCGGCCAGAAACGCGGCGTAGGCAATACCTCGGTGACAATCGGATCTGGCCAGACGCGTTCGGCGGTCAGCTCCGCGATCATGTCCTGGGCGATCCGTGCCTGCTCGGGCGAGTGGGCGAAAATTACCGAGCGGTACTGCGTGCCGACATCGTTGCCCTGACGGTCCTTCGTGGTCGGATCGTGGATGGCGAAGAAGGCAGTCAACAACGTGCGATAGTCGATGACCGCCGGATCGAAGGTGACCTGTACGACTTCGGCGTGGCCGGTGGCGCCCGAACAAACGCTGTGGTAGTCCGGGGCTTCGACATGGCCGCCGGCATAGCCGGAGACTACCGACTCGACACCTTTCAGTTGTCGCAGCGCCGCTTCCAGGCACCAGAAGCAGCCGCCGCCGAAGGTGGCCAATTCGGTTGCGACTTCGATTGCGGTTTCCATGCGCAACAGCCTATACCGGCAGCGGTGGCTCGTCCATCAGCGCGATCTGTTCGCGCAGTTCGAGAATGCGATCCTGCCAGTAGTGCTGGGTGTTGAACCAGGGAAAGGCGGCGGGGAAGGCCGGGTCGTGCCAGCGGCGGGCGATCCAGGCGCTGTAGAAAATCAGTCGCAGGGTGCGCAGCGCCTCGACCAGGTGCATCTCGCGCGGATCGAAGTCGGCGAACTGCTCGTAGCCGTCGATGATTTCGCCGAACTGCCGCACCATCTGCTCGCGCTCGCCGGAGAGCAGCATCCACAAGTCCTGGATCGCCGGTCCCGAGCGCGCATCGTCGAAGTCGACGAAGTGCGGCCCGTCGTCCGTCCATAACACGTTGCCGAGATGGCAGTCGCCGTGCAGGCGCAGTGTCTTCACGTTGCCCGCACGCTCGTAGCAGTAGGCAACGCCGTCGAGCGCCTGGCTGACCACACTCTCCCACGCCGGCAGCAGGTCGGGCGGGATGAAATCGTGCTCGAGCAGGTAATTCCTCGGCGTGTCGCCATGGCTGACTTTTGTCAGCGCGGGACGGGAACGGAAGGGTCTCGTGGCGCCGACCGCGTGGATGCGGCCAATGAAGCGGCCCAGCCACTCGCGTACGCCTGGAGCGTCGACCTCCGGCGCTCGCCCACCCTGGCGCGGAAACACGGCGAAGCGGAAGCCGCCATGGGCGTTCAGCGTCGTGCCGTTCAGTTCCAGCGCCGGCACGGCGGGAATCTCGGCGGCGGCGAGTTCGGCGACGAAGGCGTGTTCCTCCAGTATTTCCGCATCGGACCAGCGTCCGGGGCGGTAGAACTTGGCGACCAGAGGTTTGTCGTCCTCGATGCCGATTTGATAGACGCGGTTTTCAAAGCTGTTGAGTGCCTGCTGGCGGCCGTCGCAACGCAGGCCGACGCTCTCCAGCGCGTCGAGCACGGTATCCGGCGTCAGGCCGGCGTAGGGCGGCGCCTCAGACATGGCCGGCCTTGAGTATGATCGGCCAGACGATCTCGCGCGCGCCTTCGCCCCAGTACGGCGCCAGCCGTTCGCTGAGTGCGGGCATCGGATCGCGGCCTTCGGCTTTGATGCAGCGCCGCGTTGCCGACCAGGTGCCGAGATAGGCGAGCAGGTCGGCGAGCGTCCAGCGCAGGTGGATCTCGAACGGCGGCGCGGCGATTTCCTCGAACGGAAAGGGCATGCCCTGATAGGCGAGATCGACCCACTTGCGCTCGGGCGGCCAGTGCGGGCCGAGCGTGTTGCGGTAGAAGTCGTCGAGCAGGGCGTTGATTGTCGGCCCGCCGCGCAGCAGTTGATAGGTCCAGGCGACGATCAGCCCGCCCGGTTTCACGACGCGGCGAACTTCGGGGTAGAAACGATCGAAGTCGAACCAGTGCAGCGCCTGGGCGATGGTGACGACATCGGCGCAGTGGTCGGGCAGGCCGCTCGATTCGGCCGCTGCGACGCGATACTCGATGTGCGGATCGGGCGCTGCCTGCGCGATCTGTTCCGCGGAAAAGTCAGTCGCGGCGACACGCCGATAGCGTTCGGCCAACGGCAGCGACGCCTGGCCGTTGCCGCAGCCGCAATCCCAGACGAGGTCGTGGCCGGGCGTTTGCGCAGCGATCCAGTCGAACAACGCTTCCGGGTAGCCGGGGCGGAACTTCGCGTAGTCGGCGGCGTGACCGGAGAAGTGGTCCTTGTTCGTTTTCACGCCCCTTCTTTTTCCGCCAGCCGGCGGAGCACCAGCGGAAAGGCACCGGTGAGAAACAGCGCGATGGCGGTGGCGATCATGGCGATCCCGGTGCCTTCGTCCGCCAGCAGCGGATGAATGGCCTCACCAATGCCGGCCAGGGCGACGATGCCGACCACGGTGCAGACGGCGCCGAGCAAAAACATGGCGATGGAGGTGTAGGGCCAGTGATGCGGTTTCATGGGTTCATTCCTTCGGACGCAGGTCGAGGACGCGCTTCGCTTTACCCTGCGAGCGCTCGATGGTGCCGACGCTCTGGACATGGATGCGGGTGTTGATGCCGATCAGCGACTTGATGTGGTGTTGCAGTTCGCGCGCGGCAGCTTCGCGTTCCGCTTCGGAAATCACGTCGGGCTTCGTTTCCACGCGCACGTCGAGTTCGTCCATATGGCCGCGGCGGGAGACTTCCAGCAGATAGTGGGGCGAGAGCTTGGCCACCTTGAGAATCTGCTCCTCGATCTGCGACGGGAAAACATTGACGCCGCGGATGATCAGCATATCGTCCGAGCGGCCGGTGATCTTGCCGATGCGGCGGAAGGCGCGCGCGTTCGGCGGCAGCAGGCGGGTCAGGTCGCGCGTGCGGTAACGAATGATGGGCAGCGCTTCCTTGGTCAGGGAGGTGAACACCAGTTCGCCATGCGAGCCTTCGGGCAGCACCGCGCCGGTCTCGGGGTTGATGATTTCCGGGTAGAAGTGGTCTTCCCAGATCGTCGGACCGTCCTGGGTCTCGATGCATTCGGCGGCGACCCCCGGCCCCATGACTTCCGAGAGGCCATAGAGATCCATGGCCTTGATGCCCAGCCGCGTCTGCAATTCGTTGCGCATGCTTTCGCCCCAGGGTTCGGCGCCGAACATGCCGCGCTTCAGCGTCGTGCTCGCCGGGTCGATGCCGAGGCGTTCCATTTCGTCGACGATGTTGAGCACGTAGGAGGGTGTGCCGACGATCATGGTCGCCTTGAAATCCCGGATCAGTTGCACCTGCCGCTCGGTCTGGCCGCCGGAAATCGGCACCACCGTGCAGCCGAGCCGCTCGGCGCCGTAATGGACGCCGAGGCCGCCGGTGAACAGACCGTAGCCATGCGTGACGTGGATGATGTCCGAGCGCGTCGCGCCGGCGGCGCGTAGCGAGCGCGCCATGATGCCGGCCCAGGTGTCGATGTCGTTCTGCGTGTAGCCGACCACCGTGGGCTTGCCGGTCGTACCGCTGGAAGCATGCACCCGCACCACGTCGTCCATCGGCACCGCGAACATCCCGAAGGGATAGGTGTCGCGCAGGTCGGCCTTGGTGGTGAAGGGGAATTTCGCCAGATCGGCAAGCGACTTCAGGTCGTCGGGATGTGCGCCGGCGGCCTCGAATTTGGCGCGAGTGTGCGGCACCCGCTCGTAAGCCCAGGTCAGGGTCTTCTTGAGGCGGGAAAGTTGCAGTGCCGCGATCTCGTCGCGGCTGGCGGTTTCTATCGGCTCGAGGGCCGCAACAGGGGAACGCAAATCGGTACGAGTTCAGTTGGAGGTCTTGGCGCAGCCTTCCCATCGCATGGCGACGTTCTTCTGTTCGCCGATGAAATCGAGGAAATCCTCGGCCGTCTTGAAGTCCTGGCCTTCGAGGATGCCGGCATCCGGAATCGAGTAGATCGAGATATCGCGGTCGACGATGTCGAGGCCGTTGGCGGCGGCGATTTCGACGATCTGCGACACTTTGGACAGCACCGACTCTGGCGTGACGAAGGGGATCATCACCCAGATCGTCGTCCCGTTGCGCGCCACCAGGTCGGTCTTGCGCAGCGAACTGCGCAACTGGCCGGCCAGCGCGATCAGCATCTGCAAGGCATCCTTGGCGCCGTAGGTGTCGCCAAGCGTCTTCTGGTCGTGGAAATTGATGCTGACCAGGCTATGGCGCAGGTTGTTGGCGTAGCGCACCTGCACCGCCAGCACCCATTCCAGGACATAGAGAAACTTCTCCCACGCCGCGGTATCCTCGTTCATGGTGGCAACCTCGTTTTCGAAAAAGAAGTTCTGGTTCGTCATGGAGCGCCCGCCTACCGCGGTCGCCGGTCGATCACGCGCTTGGCCTTGCCGACCGAGCGCTCGATGGTGCCAACGGCCTTGACTTCGACGTGGGTCGAAATGCCGATGTAGGACTTGATGTGGTGCGCCAGTTCGTGGGCCGCATACTCCCTTTCGGCACTCGTGGCGGTGGCGTGTTCGGGCTTCATTTCGACGTTCACCGTCACGGTGTCGAGATGGCCGTCGCGATCGACCTCGATCAGGTAATGCGGCGAGAGCTTCGGCGTCTTGAGGATCTGCTCCTCGATCTGCGACGGGAAGACATTGACGCCGCGGATGATCAGCATGTCGTCCGAGCGGCCGGTGATCTTGCCGATGCGGCGCATCGAGCGCGAGGTCGGCGGCAGCAGGCGAGTCAAATCGCGGGTGCGGTAGCGGATCACCGGCAGCGCTTCCTTGGTCAGCGAAGTGAATACCAGTTCGCCGAGTTCGCCGTCGGGCAGGACCTCGCCGGTGTTCGGATCGATGATTTCGGGGTAGAAATGGTCTTCCCAGACCACCGGACCGTCCTTGGACTCGACGCACTCGTTGGCGACGCCGGGACCGATTACTTCCGAGAGGCCATAAATGTCGACGGCCTGCATGCCGAAGCGGCGCTCGATCTCCTCACGCATCTGGTGCGTCCAGGGCTCCGCGCCATGGATGCCCAGGCGCAGCGAACACTTGGCGGGATCGAGACCCTGGCGAACGAACTCGTCGCCGATCGCCAGCATGTACGAAGGCGTGACCATGATGATGTCCGGCTCGAAGTCGAGGATCAACTGCACCTGGCGCTCGGTCTGGCCGCCGCCGAAGGGGATCACCGTGCAGCCGAGTTTCTCCGCCCCGTAGTGCGCGCCCAGGCCGCCGGTGAACAGTCCGTACCCGTACGACACATGCACCTTGTCGCCGACGCGTCCGCCGGCTGCGTAGATCGAACGCGCCATCAGGTGCGCCCACATGTCGATATCCTTCTGCGTGTAGCCGACCACGGTCGGCTTGCCGGTGGTGCCGGACGAGGCGTGCACCCGCACCACCTTCTCGCGCGGCACGGCGAACATGTTGAAGGGGTAGTTATCGCGCAGGTCCTGCTTGGTCGTGAAGGGAAAGTTCGCCAGGTCGGCGAGCGACTTCAAATCCTGCGGACGCGTGCCGGCGGCGTCGAACTTCTGCTTGTAATGCGGGACGTTGTCGTAGGCGTGCTGGAGCGACCAGCGCAGGCGTTCCAGTTGCAGGGCCGCGATCTCGTCGCGGCTGGCGTTTTCGATGGCGTCTAGCCCGATCCTGTTCGTCATCTTGGCAATCGTTCCTCCTTGCCGGGGATTATCGCGCAGATAGGCTTTCTTCGTCTCCGAAGAAGTGGCCTTTGACGCGTGCCGCGCGGCCGCGGAAAACGGCGATCAGTTTGCCGAGCTGATTGCTGACTTCGATATCGTAGACACCGCTACGGCCTCCCTGGTGACGGGCGTGGCCTTTTGCGGTGAGTACATCGCCCAGATGCGCAGGGGCCAGGAAGTTGATATCGACACCAGCGGCGACGGAACGGTGGTTGTAACTGTTGCACGCGTAGGCAAAGGCGGAGTCGGCGACCGCGAAGATGAAACCGCCGTGACAGGTGCCGTGACTGTTCACCATGTCCTGACGCACGGTCATGGTCAAGGTTGCGGTGCCAGGCCCGACCCTGACGATCGTCATGCCGAGTCCCCGTGCCGCATGGTCGTCGGGCCACATGATTTCGGCGCAGCGGCTTGCGATCTGGTCGGGTGTCATGCGTGCTGGTAGTCCGTGATCCGTTGTGCAATGCGGCACATGAATTTGGATATTATGACCCCCTTTCGGCATGACCCAACGAGGAAGAGAATCTAATGAAGATCCATGAGTATCAGGGGAAGGAGATCCTGCGCAAGTTCGGTGTCGTGACTCCGCGCGGCATTCCGTGCTTCTCGGTTGACGAGGCCGTCAAGGCCGCCGAGACGCTTGGCGGCAAGATCTGGGTGGTCAAGGCGCAGATCCATGCCGGTGGCCGTGGCAAGGGTGGCGGCGTCAAATTGGCGAAGTCGCTCGACGAGGTGCGGCAGCACGCCTCCAGCATCCTTGGTATGCAGTTGAAGACGCACCAGACCGGACCCGAAGGGCAGAAGGTCCGTCGGCTGCTGGTCGAAGACGGCGCCGACATCAAGAAGGAATACTACTGCGCCGCGCTGACCGATCGCGCAACGCAGACGGTGGCGATGATGGCTTCCTCCGAAGGCGGCATGGACATCGAGGAAGTCGCGCACAAGACGCCGGAAAAGATCATCAAGGTGTTCGTCAATCCGCTGGTCGGCCTGACCGACGCGCAGGCGAAGGAGCTGGCAGTAGGTATCGGCGTGCCCGAGGCCTCGCAGGCGCAGGCCATCGACACGTTCAAGAAGCTCTACACCTGCTACATGGAAACCGATGCCTCGCTGGCGGAGATCAACCCGCTGATCCTGGAAGGCAACGGCAACATCAAGGCGCTCGACGCCAAGTTCAACTTCGATTCCAACGCGCTGTATCGCCAATCCGAGATCGTCGCCTACCGCGACCTCGACGAAGAGGATGCCGACGAGATCGAGGCTTCCAAGTTCGACCTCGCCTACATCTCGCTCGACGGCAACATCGGCTGCCTGGTGAACGGTGCCGGCCTCGCCATGGCGACCATGGACACCATCAAGCTGTTCGGCGCCGAGCCGGCCAACTTCCTCGACGTCGGCGGCGGCGCCACGACCGAGAAGGTGACCGAGGCATTCAAGATCATGCTCAAGAATCCCAAGGTGAAGGGCATCCTGGTCAACATTTTCGGCGGCATCATGCGCTGCGACACCATCGCCACCGGCGTCGTTGCCGCGGCCAAGGAAGTGCACCTTTCGGTGCCGCTGGTGGTGCGCATGAAGGGCACCAACGAGGACATCGGCAAGAAGATTCTCGCCGAGTCCGGCCTGCCGATCATTGCCGCCGACACCATGGCGGAAGCCGCGACCAAGATCGTCGCGGCGCTGAAGTAAGGAAAACGGAAAAATGTCGATCCTCATCAACAAGGACACCAAGGTCATCACGCAGGGCATTACCGGCAAGACCGGCCAGTTCCACACCGAGAAGTGCATCGAGTATGCCAATGGCAAGAACTGCTTCGTCGCTGGCGTCAATCCGAAGAAAGCGGGCGAGTCGATTTTCGACGTGCCGATCTACGCTTCGGTGAAGGACGCCAAGGCCGCCACCGGCGCCACCGTTTCCGTGATCTATGTGCCGCCCGCCGGCGCTGCCGACGCGATCTGGGAAGCCTGCGAGGCCGACCTCGATCTGGCCATCTGCATCACCGAGGGAATCCCGGTGCGCGACATGCTGGTCGTGCGCAACAAGATGAAACAGAAGGAAGCCAATGGCGGCAAGAAGACGTTGCTGCTCGGCCCCAACTGCCCGGGCCTCATCACGCCGGACGAAATCAAGATCGGCATCATGCCCGGCCACATCCATCGCAAGGGCCGCATCGGCGTCGTCTCGCGTTCCGGCACGCTGACCTACGAAGCCGTGGCGCAAGTGACCGAACTCGGCCTCGGCCAGTCGTCGGCGGTCGGTATCGGTGGCGACCCGATCAACGGGTTGAAACACATCGACATCATGAAGGCCTTCAACGACGATCCGGACACCGATGCGGTGATCATGATCGGCGAAATCGGCGGTCCGGATGAAGCGGATGCCGCGCGCTGGTGCAAGGACCACATGAAGAAGCCGGTGGTCGGCTTCATCGCCGGCGTGACCGCGCCGGCGGGAAAACGCATGGGGCACGCCGGTGCTCTGATCTCGGGGGGCGCCGACACGGCGGACGCCAAGCTGGCGATCATGGAGGAGTGCGGTTTCAAGATCACGCGCGATCCGTCGGTGATGGGCAAGCTGCTGAAGTCGCTGTTGTAAGACGATTTCGGCGACAATCCAAGGCGGGCTGCGGCCCGCCTTTTTTCTTTGCGGGAGCCGGAACGATGGCACTTTATCTGACCGAAGACGACGTCAAGCAACTACTGACCATGGACCTCGCGCTGGAAGCCGTCACGGCGGCGCACGGCGCACACGGCGCGGGCCGCGCCATCGACATTCCCCGGCAGCGCACGCGCGTGCCGACGGCCTCCCTGCACATCCTGCAGGGCGCGCTGCTCGACGAAGGCGTGATGGGCTACAAGGCCTACACGGTGAGCAAGGAGGGCGCCCGATTTCTGGTTCATCTGTTCGATTCGGCATCGGGCCGCTTGCTGGTGGTGATCGAGGCCGACACTCTCGGCATGATGCGTACGGGGGCGGCCGGCGGGCTGGCGGCGAAGCTGTTGGCACGCGAGGACGCGGCAACGGTCGGCCTGTTCGGCGCCGGCTGGCAGGCGCAAAGCCAGATCGAGGCGCTCTGCCGCGTGCGGCCGATCAAACGGGTCAAGGTCTATTCGCGCGACCCGGACAGGCGGCGTACCGCCACGGCTGACTTTTCGCGCCGCTTCGGCATCGAGGCGATTCCGGCAGAGAGTCCGGAGCAGGCCGCGCGCGACAGCGACATCGTCGTCACCATCACGACCTCGGCGACCCCGGTGTTCGATGGCGCCTGGCTGGCCGAAGGCTGTCACGTCAATGCTGCCGGTTCCAATGCGTTGATTCGGCGCGAGATAGACGAAACGACGGTCCGTCGCGCGGCGCTGGTTTGCGTCGATAGCCGGGCCACGGCGCTCGCCGAAGCGGGCGATCTGTTGCCGGCGCTGGAGAAAGGCCGGCTGCACGCCGGACAACTGACCGAGCTTGGCGAACTCGTTGCCGGGACGCGGCCGGGACGCCGGTCGGCACAGGAAATCACCCTGTTCGAGTCGCAAGGCATGGCAATTCAGGACCTGGCGCTGGGCCGACGGCTGTTGCATCTGGCGCGGGAACGGGGCGTGGGGCAGGATCTGGCGCTGGGAAGTATTTGACTAAATTGATGTTTTACTGCAAGAATGCGCGGTAAACCGCTGACTTGCAAGGTGTGTCATGGCATCATCCCCCTCCGCTGTGCTTGAAATCGCTACCCGTTCCGATCCCGGGCGAGTGCGTCCGCACAACGAGGATTCGGTGCTGGCCAATCCGGATATCGGCCTGGTTGTCCTTGCCGACGGCATGGGCGGCTACAGCGCCGGCGAGGTGGCGAGCAGTATGGCGACGTCGCTGCTTGGCCGCGGCATGGCAGCCGCTTTCGCCGAGCGTCGTCCGGACGCGAAGGTCGCCGACGGGCAGTCTTGGGCAAGGGCGGCGCTGGCGCGCGAAATCGGTCGGGTCAATGTGGCGATCCACGAAGCTTCAGGCGACCAGCCGCAATACTCGGGCATGGGAACGACCCTGGTCGCGGCGATCCTTTATGACCATCGCGTCACCGTCGCGCATGTCGGCGACTCGCGGTTGTACCGCCTGCGCAGTGGATCGCTGGAACCGCTGACCCGCGATCACTCGTTGTTGCAGGAGCAGCTTGACGCCGGGATAATCACGTCCGAACAGGCTTCCGGGTCGGCAAACCGGAATCTTCTCACCCGTGCGCTCGGCGTCGATCCCGAAGTCGAGGCGGACATTCAGGATCACGAAGCGCGGGCAGGCGATTTCTATTTGCTGTGCTCCGACGGGCTGACCGACATGCTTGATAACGAACGGATTGCGGCTACGGTGCTGGAATTTGGCGGCGACCTCGACGGATGTGTTGCCCGTCTGGTCGACCTGGCGAACGAGAACGGCGGACGCGACAACGTTTCGGTTGCACTGGTCAAGGTGGTGCAGATGTTCCCGACACGGCGTCCGTGGTGGGTCCGTTTGCGGAAGTGGTTCAGGTAGTCGAGGACAATGGCGATGGCAAAAGTGATACTCAGCGTGGACGGCGTGACGCTCAAGGAGTTCCCCCTCGTCCGGGAGCGCACCAGTATCGGCCGCAAGGCGCAAAATGACATCCGCATCGACAATCTTGCCGTTTCCGGAGAGCATGCGGCGATCATCACGATGATGAACGACTCGTTTCTGGAGGATCTCGACAGCACCAACGGCACCTACGTCAACGGCCGACAGGTGAAGAAGCACTTCCTGCAGGACGGCGACGTCATCGAACTGGCGAAGTACCGGATTACGTACATGAAGGAGGCGCCCCAGCACGCGGGGGTGGATGCCGAGAAGACGATGGTTTTGCGGCAGGAGAGCGTACGTTCCGCGCTTGAGCAACCGGCGCCAGCCGAGCCTGTCGAACGGCCACAGTCGCCGGTCGCCAGCATCACGCCTCGCGGGCAACTGCCCATTGCGGCGATCCAGGTGCTGAACGGCCAAAATGCCGGACGAGAGATGGATCTGGCCAAGACGCTAACGACGCTCGGCAAGCCGGGGGTCATGGTGGCTGCGATCGCACGGCGTCCGCTGGGATATTTCATCACCCATGTCGAAGGGCCGCATCCGCCGCGCGTCAGCGGGCGCAAGCTGGAGGCCAACAAACCCTATGCGCTGATGGACCACGATATCATCGAACTTGGCGGCGTGAAGATGGAGTTCTTCCTTCGGGCATGAATATCGCTTGACTGCCCCGTTTCGATAACGTGAAGGTAAAAGCATGAAGGTGCGCATACTGGGTTGCAGCGGCGGCATCGGCGGCCCCGATCAACTTACGACTTCGTTGCTGGTCGATCAGGACATCCTGATCGATTGCGGCACCGGCGTTGGCGACTTGTCGCTGGAGGAACTGGCGCGCATCGACCACCTGTTCGTGACGCATTCCCATCTCGACCATATCGCCTGCCTGCCGCTGCTGATCGATACCGTTTGCGATATGCGCGGCAGTCCGTTGATGGTCCACGCCACCGCGGCGACCATCGACACGCTGCGTTCCCATATCTTCAACTGGGCGGTCTGGCCGGACTTCAGCGCGATACCGAGCGCCGAGGAATCCTATCTGCGCTTCGCTCCCCTGCGTGTCGGCGAGGTCTTTGAGCTGGACGGTCGTCGCGTCACGGCGTTGCCGGCCGATCACACCGTGCCGGCCGTCGGCTATCACCTCGACTCGGGCGTCGCGAGCCTGGTATTCACGGGCGACACCGGTCCCTGTCCGGAATTGTGGACGGCGGTCAATGCGATCGGGAATCTTCGCACCCTGATCATCGAGACCGCCTTCTCGAATCGCGAGGCGCCGCGCGCCAACATTTCGAAACATCTGTGCCCGGATACGCTGGCGAAGGAACTCGAGATGCTGGCCGTGCCGGCAGACATTTTCATCACCCACCTGAAGCCGGGCCAGAGCGAAGTCACCATGCGAGAAATCGAGGAGCGGGTCGGCCCTCGCAAGCCCGGCATGCTTCGCGGCGGGCAGGTATTCACGTTCTGAGCGATGCCGGAATGATCGAGGGGGCAAGGGCATGAACACCAAAACGAGCGCCGTCGAGTCGGTCGCCCTCGCGGATATCGGTAGCCGACTGGCGTTCTTCAAGAACCTTCAGGCGGTCACCAACAAGGTGCACGCGGCGGGGAATGCCGACGAGATCATGCTCGAACTGTCGGAAGACATTTGCGCGCTCTTCAACGCCGATCGCCTTACCATCTATGCCGTTTCGGACGACAAGACGGCCATCGTCTCCAAGGTCAAGACCGGGCTGAATTCCTTCAAGGATCTGCGTCTGCCGATATCGGAGCAGAGCATCGCCGGCTATGTGGCGTTGAGCCGCAAAGTTGTCAACATTCACGACGTCTACGACGATGCGGAGCTCAGCGCCATCAACCCGAACCTGCGTTTTCTGCAGGAAGTCGACCGCCGCACCGGATACCGGACCATGCAGATGCTGGTCGCGCCGATCATCGATTCGCACAGCGGCGATATGTACGGCGTGGTGCAACTCATCAACCATACGGCCGGCACGCCGTTCACTGCCGTCGCGGAAGAGGGCATCCGCGGGCTTTGCGAAACCCTGGCGATCGCCTTTACCCAGCGCGCCAGATTCGCCCACGTCGTCAAGTCGAAATACGACAGTCTGGTGCACGATGCCGTGTTGTCGGCCCAGGAACTGGAACGGGCGACCCGCACCGCCCGGCGCCAGAACGTCGATGTCGAGCAAGTCCTGATTGCCGAGTTCCAGGTTACCCCCGAAGCGCTCGGTGCCGCGCTGTCGAAGTACTTCAGTGTGCCCTACGAGCGTTTCCAGCCCGAGCGCATCCGTCCGATGGACCTGCTCAAGAACCTGAAGCGCGAATACGTCGAACAGAACCACTGGTTGCCGATCGAAGAAACTTCGGAGGGCATCATCGTCCTTTGTCTGGATCCCGAGCAGATCAAGGGTTCGCGGATCGTCCAGAACGTCTTCCCGAAACGGAGGCTGGCGTATCGCGTTACGACTGCTCGCGAATTCGCCCAGACCATAGATCAGATGTTCGGCAGCGTGATCGAGGACGTGCATGTCGGCGACCTGCTGTCGGGGCTGGAAGACGGCGAGCTGGATGGCGACGGTTCCCTGGAGGACATCACGGCCGCCGCCGACAACGAACTGGTCAAGTTGGTCAACAAGATCATCGTCGATGCGTATCAGCAGGGCGCATCGGATATCCACATCGAACCGGGCACCGGCAAGGACAAGGTGCTGGTGCGCTTCCGGCGCGACGGCACGCTGTACAAGTACATCGAGGTGCCGGCCAGCTACCGCAGCGCCATGGCTGCCCGCATCAAGATCATGTGCGATCTCGACATTTCCGAGCGGCGACGCCCGCAGGACGGCAAGATCAAGTTCCGCCGTTTCGGCCCGCTGGACATCGAACTGCGTGTTGCGACCATCCCGTCGGCGGGCGGCGTCGAGGATGTAGTTCTGCGCATTCTTTCGGCGGGTGAACCGATACCGCTCGACAAGCTCGGCGTTTCGCCGGGCAACCTGGAGAAGCTCAAAAGCTGCGTTTCCAAGCCCTACGGCATCTTCTTCACCTGCGGTCCCACGGGGTCGGGCAAGACCACGACGCTGCACTCGGTGCTCGGCTTTCTCAACAAGCCCGACACCAAGATATGGACGGCCGAGGATCCGGTCGAAATCACCCAGAAGGGCCTGCGCCAGGTGCAGGTGAACCGCAAAGCCGGACTGGACTTCGCCGCCGTCATGCGATCGTTCCTGCGTGCCGACCCCGACATCATCATGGTCGGGGAAATGCGCGACAAGGAAACCACGGCGATCGGCCTCGAAGCCTCACTCACCGGCCACCTCGTGCTGGCGACGCTGCACACCAACAGCGCGCCCGAGTCGGTGGTGCGGTTGCTCGACATGGGCATGGACCCGTTCAACTTCGCCGACGCCCTGCTGGGCATCCTGGCCCAGCGCCTTGCCAAGCGCCTGTGTGTCAAGTGCCGAGAGGCCTACCGGCCGTCTGACGACGAAATGAAGCACTTCCTCGACGAATACTGCGAGGAACTGCGTGCGACGTCCACGTTCCGCAACGATCCGGAAGCCGCGATTGATGCCTTGAGGCAACAATGGCTTGGCCAATACGGAGAGAAAGGCCATTTCACCCTTTATCGTCCGGTCGGTTGCGACGCCTGCGGCAATACTGGTTACAAAGGTCGAATCGGCCTCTTCGAGCTGATGGTCTGCAACGACGCGATCAAGCGCCTGGTCCAGGACCGCGGCCGCGTACCTCAGTTACTTGCTCAGGCCATGGAGGATGGAATGCGCACCCTGAAGCAGGACGGCATGGAAAAAGTGCTCGCCGGCGTTACCGACATGAAACAGGTGCGCGCGGTCTGCATCAAGTGACGAAAATTGTCACATGCTGCCGTTGTTCGTCGTCCCATCCCCCGATAAACGACCGAATTTGTCCCGATTTCTGCCACATTTACCATGGCATGGCCATTGCTATAGTCCCATCGCGCACTTCCGTGCATTTTGCCAAGGAGAGATTCATGAAAAAGGTACAACAAGGTTTTACGCTGATCGAACTGATGATCGTCGTCGCCATCATCGGCATTCTGGCCGCCATTGCGATTCCGCAGTATGGCGACTACACCTCGCGCGCTCGCGCCGCTGGTGCCGCGACCGAACTCAATCCGGTGAAGAAGGCCATTGCTCTGTGTATTTCCGATAACGCTGGCGATCCCACCAACTGCAGCGACGGTGATCCCGGCGTTCCCACGATTGCTACAACCGAGAACATCATGGCTGGCGGCACCATCGCCGCTGGTGTGATCAACGTAGAGACCGGCGCGACCACCACCGGCGGTGTCAATCTCACTGCGATCTTGACGCCGGGGATCGTTGCCAACCAAAACGTCATTACCTGGGACAACAGCGGCACGAGTTGTGACCCCACCCGTGGTTATAAGGATGGCCAAGGCGATTGCCACTAATCGGCTCTAGCTCGGCTTCAAGAAGCCCCGCCAAGGCGGGGCTTTTCTTTTGTGGGACCTTTTTCGGATAATTGACTGTCGCAATTTGAAGGAGGGCGAACGTCATGCGTTTTCGGTTGCGTGCCTTCGGGATTCATTTGCTGGCCAGTTTCGTCGTGCTGTCTGTCGTTCTTGCGGTTCTATACGCAGGCTGGTACCGCTGGCCGGCCTGGTGGCTGGCGGGGGCAGGGACCATCGTCGGCGTCCTGGTTCTGGTCGACGTCGGGGTGGGCCCGCTGGCCACACTGATCATCAGCAGCCCGGCGAAGCCGCGTGCGGAGTGGCGTCGGGACATCATGGTGATCGCCATGGTGCAGGTAGCTGCGCTCGGGTATGGCGCCCACTCGCTCTGGCAGGCGCGCCCGCTTTTCAACGTCCTTTCAGGTATGACGATCAGTACCATCCAGGCCAACAACATCAAGCCGGAAGCAGTTGCGCGCGCACGTGCAATCGGAGGCGGCATCGTCCCCGAGTGGTATTCGACGCTACAGTGGGTCTGGGCGAGCTTGCCAGAAGATCCGGAAGAGCGCTCGCGGCTGGTCGGCCAGGAGTTTGCCAAGGGTACTGGCGTGGCTACCCAGCCGGAATACTATCGCTCGCTGGCCGCGGCAAAGGACGCATTGGACAAGGCGTTGGTTCCGGCAGAACGGCTGGTGACTTCCCGCCTCAAGTTCCTGACCGAGGAGGAACTGCGGGCACGGGCGAACGAACTGCAGCGGTCGCCGGAGGAACTGGAGGTGCTGCCGGGAACCGGCAACATGCGTAACGGCACATGGGTGTTCGATAGCAAGACGGGTGAACTGCTCGCCTTCTGGCCGGTCGAGAGCCTAGGAGTGCAACAGTACTGAAGATCGATGGTGGCGGACGACTAAAGCAGATCCGCCCCCATAACCGTCCGCAGTACTATTTGATCCTCGCCCTCCCGCGTTCGCCGCGAGAACCACCAGACCGCGCCCTTCTTGAAGGGCCAGTCGGCCTCCACGCCGGAGAGCAGCAGGGCGGCGAGGCGGCCCAGGGTGGGTTGGTGGCCAACCAGGATCAGCGTACCGCCACGGCTGACTTTTAAACTGGGCCAGCCGGCGGCGGCGAGCAGGTCGGCGCAGTCGGCGCCGATGCCGATTCTCGGCTCGATTTCGAACGGCAGGCCGAGCGCATGCGCGGTCTGCTGGGTGCGTTCGGTGGGGCTGACCAGCACGACTGTTTGCTTCGGCAATCTGGCGTTGAGCCAGGCGGCCATCTTGCGCGCCTGCTTTTCGCCCCGTGCCGTCAGGCGCCGCTTCGCGTCGGGCATCCGGCCATCGCCATCCTCGGCTTCGGCGTGGCGCCAGAGGATCAGGTCCATCGTCGTCTCCCGCTTGTCATCATTCGCCATTCTCGCCGGTTTGCGTTGCATGGCCGTTACCGATGCGAATGCGACAGGGCCAGAAGCGCTTCCAGCAACTTCGGCAGACGCGCCATCAATCTGGCGTGGCGCGGGCCGTGCCAGCCGCCGATGAGCGTGACGGCTTCGCGCAGCCGTTCGTCGTGGCCGGCGCAGGTCATCAGCAAGCTACCGGCATTGGCGAGATCGTTGAGTTCCCCCAGGGTTCCCTGCGCTTCGGCGAGCCATTCGGCCAGCCGCCGCCGCGACTTGCCGCGGGCGAGGGTGGCGAAGAATTCCAGCGCATAGCGCAGCCGTTTGATACCGATGCGCAGGGCATGCAGGCTGGCCGGATCGTCGAGCCGTGCGGCGCGCGCGCGCGCATGCACCTTGCGGCGCAAATTCCGGAGGCGGCTGTCGGCGAATTCGCCCACCGATTGGGGGGTGTCGGGCACGGCGGGAATCGGCGCGTGCAGCAGCGCGGCGTAGCGGATCATCAACTGGCCAAAATTGCGTGACTCCAGGGCGCGGACGGCATTGCGCCGCGCAGTGTGGCGATCTTCCGTAACGATGCCGGCGAGGGCCGAAAGACGCGGCTCTTCGGGAAGGGCGGCGGTCACCGGGGCGCATATTTCCATCAGCAGTACATCGAGGTCGCGCGCTTTGCCCAGCGGCGCCATCATTTCGTGCAGCGCGGGCAGCAGGGCATCGCCATGTCCCGGCGGCAGCACCGGGGCGAACAGGCGCAGACAGGCGCGCAACCGCCGCGTGGCGACGCGCATCTGGTGGATGTACTCAGGATCCTCGCTGCTAACGGCACCGGCGTGATTGCGCTGCATCTGGTCGAGACAGGACAGCGCAACGGCGCGGAAGGCCGCCTGCGGCGACATTTCGGGAGTGAGCGGGATCCTGTCGGCGCGGGTGGGCGACGGCGCCGCGTTCAGGTGCAGCCGAATGCCGCGCTCCGCCTTCGACAGTGGTGCCGGGAGCAGGGGCAGCCGCTCGGCCAGCGCCTCGGCGAGTGCGAACAAATCGCCGACCTCGCCGCCGGCCAGTTCGAATT
The DNA here is from genome assembly GCA_018819515.1 of Gammaproteobacteria bacterium. GTDB lineage: Bacteria > Pseudomonadota > Gammaproteobacteria > Burkholderiales > Rhodocyclaceae > Fen-999. The sequence continues at coordinate 99,145 of JAHJPX010000004.1, read as the reverse complement.
CGAGCTCGGATATCGCTTCGCGCCGGCCCGCGGCAGCGATCCAGCCGCGGTCGAACATCAACAGCATGTTGCCGAAGTTCCAGGTGGTGCGCCGGAAGCTGGTCTCGAACAACGGCGTCAGCCGCGACAGTACGCTGCGCTTCTCCAGCCGGGCGCGCACGTCGCTATCGTCTACGGCCGAAAAGTCGAAGTGGTCGCCGTAGGGCGTTTCCCACTCGGGCCGGTCGGAAAGGCCGCCCGCGCTGCTGCCGGCGCATTTCACGGTTTGCAGCCAGGTGCGGCCCTGGCGGCGGAGGCGTACCGCCACGCCTGACTTTTTCAGTGCCAGATCGGGCGTGTCGTAGTAGATGCTCACCACCTGAGCGGTTTGTCGGGCAGTCGCAGACTTCAACTGCGCGTGACGGAGGAAGGCTCGCTGCGCCGATTCCGGCAGTGCCAGCTTGAGTTCGATTTCTTTGGCCATGGCGGGGGATTATCCCCCCGATGTGCAGCCGGTTGCTACCGCATCGCGACTTTGGCCGACCGAGTATGGGTACCTGTTTGCGCGGACTCCGAAATGATTTGTGTCAGGCCAGGCCGGCGTTGCCGTCCATGCCAATCAGTCGGGGCGTGTTGAGCTTGCGCGGGGTCACGGTCCTCTTGTCGCGCAGCCAGCCGCCGACAACCTCCCAGATCGGCTCGCCAGTCGCGCCTTCGCCGACCGGCGCCCAGCCGGCTACCTTGTAGGTCTTGCCTGCATTTATCGGCTTGTCGCCGAGGCGCATGTCATGGATGCGATTGCCGACCTTGGCGTTCGGATCGCAGGCATAGGTCATGCCGCCGACGCGCACCATGTCGCCGCCCTGCTGATAGTAGGGATCGGGATTGAACAGGTTGTCGCCGACATCTTCGAGAATCGTCTTGATCTGTTCGCCGGTCATTTCGGTCAGGGTCGATTGCGGGTAGCTGATCGCCGTCTGGTCCATCAACTGCTCGAAGGTGATCGCCTCGCCGGGCAGGATGCTGGTGCCCCAACGGAAACCGGGCGAGAAGGCGATGTCGGCGCCCTTGACGTCGACCATCGCGTCGAGGATCAACTGGTCCCAGGAGCCGTTGAAGTTGCCGCGGCGATAGAGAAGACCCTCGGTGACGGCGAGCTTCTCTTCGAGCTTTGCCTTGTAGGGCGCGCGCACCTTGTCGATCAGCGCGGCCATCCCGGCATCGGCCGGCAACAGGTTGGCGAACACCGGCAGCAGCTTGTAGCTGAAACCCCGAACCTTGCCGTCGCGGACATCGAAGTCGAGCACGCCGAGGAACTTGCCGTTGGAGCCAGCGTTGGTTACCAGCGTCACGCCCTTCGCGTTCTTCACCTTGACCGGCTGCGGCACGCCGTCGTGCGTGTGGCCGCCGAGGATGGCATCGATGCCGGTCACGCGGCTTGCCATCTTGAGGTCGACATCCATGCCGTTGTGCGAAAGTACGACAACGACCTGCGCGCCCTTGGCGCGCGCCTCGTCGACCACCTTCTGCATGTTGTCGTCCTGGATGCCGAAGCTCCAGTCGGGCACCATCCAGCGCGGATTGGCGATGGGCGTGTAAGGGAACGCCTGACCGATCACCGCCACGGTCACGCCGTTCATCTCGCGCAGCGTGTAGGGGGCGAATACCGGATCGCCGAAGTCCGCCGTCTTGACGTTCTGGGCGAGGAACTCGATCTTGCCCTTGAAGTCGTTGTCGACAATTTGTTTCACGCGTTCGGCGCCGAGCGTGAACTCCCAGTGCGGCGCCATCATGTCGACGCCGAGCAGCTTGCAGGCGTCGACCATGTCCTGGCCTTTCGTCCACAGCGCCGTAGCCGAGCCCTGCCAGGTATCGCCGCCGTCGAGCAGCAGAGCGCCGGGGCGGCCGGCGCGCAACTGCTTGATCAAGGTCGCGAGGTGAGCGAATCCGCCGACACGCCCGTAGGTCTGCGCCGCTTGTGCAAAGTCGAGGTAGGTGAAGGCGTGCGCTTCGCGCGACCCCGGCTTGATACCGAAGGCCTTGAGCAGATGTTCGCCGACGAGATGCGGCACATGCCCCGCGGCGGCGCCGAAGCCGAGGTTGACATTCGGCTCGCGGAACCACACCGGCAGCAGTTGCGCGTGGCAGTCGGTGAAGTGCAGGAAGTGCACGTTGCCGTGGCGCGGCAGGTCGTAAAAACGCCCGCCGCCTTGTCCCGCGAGGACATCATGGGCGTCGAGGGCCATGCCGGCCGCCGAGGCGGCGGCCAACACCTGCAGGAACTCGCGACGGTTCACTTGTTTACAGGAGACTCGGGATCAAGCAGCAAGGCGACCAGATCCTTGATCTGATCCGAATCCAGCGCGCCAATATGGCCGAAGCGCGGCATTTCCGAGCAGAGGTTGAACGCTTTGGAGTTATAGATCTTGCCATAGACGTACTTCTGCATCTCGGGCGTGTTGCCGCGAATCTTGCCAATCTGGAACAGGCTGGGTCCGATGGTGCCGAAGGAAAGCTCCTTGGGGCTGATCTGGTGGCAGTTGTAGCAGTTGCCGCCAACCGGAAGTCCGGGTTTGTCCTTCCAGGTAAAGCCCTTGCCGCTCTGGGCGAGTTTCTCTCCCTTTTTCCAGTCGCCCATCAGCACGCCGTCGGCGGGATACGCCACGGTAGCGAGCTGCTCGTTCTGCATCTGGTGTGCGATGCTGACCGGTGGCGTGTTATCGGTACGGTTGCAGATCGCCTGGACGGGATCGGCATCGAGACGGTCGAGGCCGGCCTGGCCGCGCGGCTTGAAGTCGCGCTTGATGATTTCCAGCGCCCGGGCGTGGTGGTCGGGAGCGACCATGGCGGTCGTGCAGGCACCGGCGATGAGGGCCGCCGTCAGTGAAACCGATGCGGCCAGCGTAATGGCTTTCGTGTTCATGTCGTTTGTCTCCGTATCAGCGCTTGATGCCGGGGCCGTTGTAGATCTGGCCATTGGCGTTACCGGTCATGTAGGTCAGGATGTCGGTGATGACTTCCGAGGCGTACCTGGGTTCGGGGAAGCGCTGCTGGCGGAAACAGTCGTTGATGCGCCACTGGTGCGTGAGCATGATGCCGCCGGTCATCCGGTATCCCGGCCAGCCCTGCACGCCCTTGATGGCTCCCGCGGCAGTGCTGATGTTGGGCAGGTTCTGCATGCGGATGCGCTTGCCGTCTACGCCGTGGCAGGTGTTGCATGAAAAATCATACGGGCCGGCCCGGTACTTGGTGATCTCCTTGCCGGTCAGATAGGCGTCCTTGACCTTGGGATCATCCAACGGCACGGCGAACGGCATGCCCTTTGAATGCATGGCGACATAAGTGACCAGATTGGTGATGTCGGGGGCGCTGGTGTCGTTGCGTCCCTGGAAAGGCTTCTTTGCGATGTCGTCGAAGTTGAAGCCCTGCTTTTCGACCATGCACCAGACAATGCGCCGTTCGGCGTCCATGACCGCGCCGGCATCGGCAAAATAGCGCGGCATCGCCGCGTAGGCGCCTTTGACGACACCGACACCCTTGCCGAGATCGCAGCTTTCGGCCAGGGAAACGTTCTTCGGACCGCGCTTTTCGTTCCAGATATCCTCGCCCTTCATCTCGAACAATTCGGCCGGATTGGAATCCTCCATCTCGGTACGGAATTTCTCGAACTCAGCTTCCGTGGCGTCCTTCTCCTGGGCAAAAGTCAGCGGTGGCAGCACGCCGAGCATCAGCGCAATGCCGATCGAAATTGTGTTTTTCATGTCTCCTCCTCTGTTAGACCTGCCTAACGCTCACGGCTCCGATGAGCCGCCCTGCGTCATGAAATGCATGGCTGTTGCGGCGCCTCCGGACAAACGCGTCCGCCCCTCCCATCCTCCCTTCGCGGGGAGGCTACTGATTGGCTCGCTGCGCTCGACCGTTACCAAGCACACTGACCAGTGTCTTTCACGTCAAACCTGCAAATAGCGCCATCCCTGATCGATTCGCGTGGCGATTTCCTTGATTGCCGATGGCACGACGTCTACTTCCGGCAGCAAGGTGATGTCCACACCGCGTTCGCGCAGCCGGTTCAGGGTTTCGTTGCACGCCACCAGGCGAATATTCCTGTGTTCCGCGCGCATGCTGACGACGCGCGACGCGAGCCGGGACGCGCCGTCCTGCAGCATGCGGATGCCAGGGCCGTTGGCGACGACCTCGACCTCGATGACACCGCCCTCCAGGTCGCGAACCTCGGCGAGCTGTTTGGCCTTGCGCAGCGCCTTGTCGATCTCGGCAGGGTCGCCGGAAACCAGGTGCAGGACAACGCGGCCCCCGTTGGCCTGAATGGCCCGCAGGTCGGCGCCGGATACCCGGAACTCGTCCGCCTGGTCGTGCGCCAACCAGCCGGAACTCGCGCCGATCGCCAGCAGCAGGCAAGCTGCCAGCGGCAGCCCGAGCAGGCGCCAGCGATCCGATTTCTTCCTGGGGCCGTGTTTGTCGCCCAGCGGATGGGCGCTGCGCACGAGTTCCTTGAGGTGCCAGGTCTCGCAGACCTTGGCCCGCAAACCCTCGTCGGCGGCAATGCACTCGAGCACTTCCGCCTTTTCGGCGCCGTCGAGTTCGTTGTCGGCAAAGGCGTTCAGCAATTCTTCCGAGATTTCACGGTTCATTTGACCCTCGCAATCCGGGGAGTCGCAAGGCTGCAGGCGTTGTGCTCGCGCAACCGTTCCTTCAGCGTCGCCCTGGCGCGCGACAGTCGGCTCATGACTGTCCCGATGGGGATCTCCAGGATCGCGGCGACTTCGGCGTAGGAAAATTCCTCGAGATCGACCAGCGTCACGACCTCGCGCTGCGGCACAGGGAGATCCGCTACGGCACGGCGCACGCGCTTGACGATCTGGCTTTGCAGGCATTCTGCTTCGGGGGTTCCGTCGGCGACCAGCAGGGACTCGTCGATGTCGGCGACGTTGTCCATGTGCCGGTGCGAGCGCAGGTAATCGTGCCAGCAGTGGGCGAGGATGCCGCACAACCAGGCATGCAGCGATGCTTCCTCGCGCAACTGCCCGTGGTGCTTCAGTCCCTTGGACAATGCCTCCTGAACCAGGTCGTCCGCCAGGGCGCCGTTCCGGCACCATGTGTGGGCGAGGCGCCACAAGCGCGGGCGGCTCTCCTCCAGCTGCCGCTCGAACTGACGGGTCCGGCCGATGAATTTCAGCAGATCCATCCTGTTTCCTCTCTGTTGTTTTCTTATTAGACGGCGGGCACCTCGCCTTTATTCCATGATTTCACTTCGATGCCGCGAAGAACAGACTCCCCGCTCGCGGGGAGCTCTTGATGTCCGCCGGATGCTTCCGGCAGACGCGTCAGGCGATGGTTGTGGTGTCGGTGCGGGAGTCGCCCTTGTTATCCCGCCACGTGATGACGACCTTGTCGCCGGCTTTGGCGTCCTTGACCTTGAAGCCGAACACCGGGTTGCGGGACACCGAGGTGCCCGTCTGGCCCTGGATCACCATCTTGCCGCCCACCTCGACCGAGATGTTCTGGATGAAGTGCGGCGGAATGGTCTGGCCTGCGTCCTTGCGCTGGCCGTTTTCCATCGGGTGTGCCATCAGCACCTTGATCTCGGCAACGTCACCGGCCATCGTGGCGCGGATTTTCATTCGATCTGCCATGATTGTCTCGTTCCTGTCTGAAAGATGTTGGAGGAAGGTTGTCGGGTCTGGATCAGCCGCCGCAGCCGCCGACGGTGACCTTGACTTCCTTCTGCGTCGCGAAGTACTTGCCGTCCGCTGTCTTCACGACAGCGCGAACGTGGGTGGTCTCGGCCAGCCGGACGCGAATCTGGAGTGCCGGCACGGCGCCATTCGCAAAGTCGAACGTAGCTGCCAGCGGCAACGGATTTTTAAGCGACAGCACAGAGATGGAGACAGTGTTGGGGATGTTGCTGGCGACTTCGACCGGTACAACGGCGCCGTTTTCGGCGATATCCGGGGCCTTGAGGACGATGTCCTTGCTGTCGCCAATATTGTCGGCGCCGATGCCCTTGAGCGCGCCGGCGAGATCCCTGGCTTCGAACGCGGCACTATTCCACCCCTCGGCCGCGAATGCGCGGACTGGTTTGAGCAGGCCGGCCGCCAGGGCAACCGTCAGGACGCCCCCCGCCCCGGCTCCTTTCAACATAGATCTGCGAAACGTATCCATCTGGGACTCTCCTCCTTGGGTTGTGTGTCTGTATCGACCTATAACGACCGGCGTGTATGGGTAGACGCGGCGTCCGCGAAAATTATTCCCTATGCCGCAAAACAAATTCAACGACCGCGCTCATCGGGCAACGAATCCGCCTGCCAGTGTCCCGACTTGCCGCCTGCCTTTTCCAGCAGCCGTACGGAATCGATCCGCATTCCCCGGTCGATCGCCTTGCACATATCATATATCGTCAGCAGCGCGACCGTCGCCGCCGTCATCGCTTCCATTTCCACCCCGGTACGGCCAACCGTCTGGGCGACCACCTGACAGGTGATCGCCGAGCCATTCCCGTCGATCGCGAACTCCACCGCGACGCGCGTCAGCGGGATCGGATGGCAAAGCGGAATCAACTCGCCGGTGCGCTTGGCCGCCTGGATCGCCGCGATCCTGGCGATGCCGAGCACGTCGCCTTTTCTGGCCGAGCCTTCGCGGATCAGCGCCAATGTCTCCGGCCGCATGCGAATGCGGCCCTCGGCCCGCGCGATGCGTTCCGTTTCCGGCTTGTCGCCGACATCGACCATGTGGGCCTGGCCGGCTGCGTCGAAGTGGGTAAGATCGTCCTGTGACATCTACTTACAAATCCGGATTGAGGGGTGCCGCCGGATAAGCGGCGTCGCCGCTATCATAGCCTTCATGCGTCGAATTCGCTTTTCCTCATCGCTGGCCGTACTGCTGCTCGGACTGGTTCCCGTTGCGCTCGCCGAGGGCCTGCCCGATCTGGGCGAGTCGGCCCAGGGCGACCTCTCGCCGCGGATGGAGAAGAAGATCGGCGAGGCAACGATGCGCGAGATCCGTCTGCGCGAACCAAGCTACGTCGACGATCCGGAAATCACGGGTTATCTCAACGGGCTGGGACACCGCCTGGCGGTGCAGATCGAGGGTGAGCATCCGGACTTCCGTTTCTTCGCGTTGCGGGATCCTACGCTCAACGCCTTCGCGATGCCCGGCGGATACATCGGTGTCCATACCGCCCTGATCGCGGCGGCGCAATCGGAATCCGAGCTTGCCTCGGTGCTCGCTCACGAGATTTCCCATGTCACCCAGCACCACCTGGCCAGAATGGTCGCCAAGCAGAATCAGGGACAACTTGCCGCCATGCTGGCGATGGCGGCGGCCGTTCTTGCGGCCAGGAACAACCCCGACGTGGCGATCGGGGCGGCGGCGGCCGGCCAGGCCGCCGGTATCCAGAACCAGTTGAACTACTCCCGCGACTTCGAACGCGAGGCTGACCGGATGGGGCTGCAACTTCTGGAAAAGGCGGGCTTCGACATTCGTGACATGGCCTCATTCTTCGAGCGTCTGCAGAAGTTCGGCCGCCTCTATGAAAACAACGCGCCCGGCTATTTGCGGACCCACCCGCTGACCACCGAACGGATTGCCGACATGGGCAACCGGATCCAGCTCCGCCCCTACAAGCAGGTGCCCGATTCGCTCGACTTCACGCTGGTCCGGGCCAGGATTCGGGTGGAGGAGGGCAGTGCGGAGGACGTTGTATCCGATTTCGAAACCCGTCTAAAGGACAGGAAGTTCGCTTCGGAGCCGGCGACCCGCTACGGCCTGGCAAGGGCGTACCTGAGAGCCAAGAATCCGGATGCCGCCGCCGTGCAGATTGCCGAATTGCGACGGCTGAAGGTTTCGTCTCCGATGGTCGAAACCCTCGCAGCGGAACTTCAGGCAGCGAAGGGAGATACAGCGGGCGCGGCCAGACTCCTGCGCGCGGCTGCGGCGCGCTATCCGAGTGACCGGGCGGTAGCTTATGCCTTGGTCGATGCGCTGCTTGCCAGCCGGCGGGCGGACGAGGCTTTGAAATTCGTGGCTGCCGACCAGGTCGGCCATACGACCGATTTCCGCATGCGCGATCTGCAGGCGAAGGCTTACGCCATGCAGGGCAAGCAGTTTCGCCAGCACTGGGCTCAGGGAGAGTCCTACGCCCTTCAGGGACAGACATTGTCCGCCATCGAACAACTGCAACTGGCGCAAAAAGCGCCTGATGGGGATTTCTACGACCGCTCCCAGGTCGACGCTCGCCTGCGGGAGTTGAAGGCGTTGCGGGCCGAGGAAGCGAGGCAGGAAAACGCTCCCTGACTTGCATGTCCCCGCCGTTGGGCGGATGGTTATATTTGCCCGCTCTGCTCAGGTATTGCCAAGCGCACCCGGGAGCGGATTTCACATTGATTGACGCCGATCAGCGTCCCCGATAAGCAAAATTGGGGTCGCTTATTCGGGCATCAAAAAATGAGTTTATGGGGGTTCCGGGGAAGTGCTAGCCTTCGCATCCTCCGAAGAATCAGACCCAATAACGGGAGGAGCAGATTCCATGTCACTCGTAAATCCCCACGGCGGTGGGCCGCTCAAGCCTTTGCTTTTGCAGGGCGATGCCCTCAAGACCGAGCAGGCCCGCGCCAAGTCGCTGCCGCAACTGAAGGTGAGTTCACGCGAAGCCGGCGACATCATCATGCTGGGCATCGGCGGTTTCACCCCCCTAGACGGCTTCATGACCCACAACGACTGGGAAGGCGTCTGTGATGGCATGAAGATGAGCAGCGGCCTGTTCTGGCCGATCCCGGTCACCCTCTCCACCGACGACGAAGCCATCAAGGCCGGCAGCGAGATCGCGCTGGCGGACGGCCAGAGCGGCGAGATTCTGGCGACCATGAAGGTCACCGAGAAGTACAGCATCGACAAGGCCCACGAGTGCATGCAGGTGTACAAGACTGCGGACACCGAGCATCCGGGCGTCAAGATGGTGATGGCCCAAGGCAAGTACAACCTGGCCGGCCCGGTCAAGGTGCTGTCGACCGGCGGCTTCAAGGAAAAGTACGGTGAGCAGTTCATGACGCCGGCCGAGACCCGCGCCCTGTTCGAGAAGATGGGCTGGAAGCGCATCGCCGCCTTCCAGACCCGCAACCCGATGCACCGCTCGCACGAGTACCTAGCCAAGATCGCCATCGAGACGATGGACGGCGTGCTGGTGCACTCGCTGCTCGGCAACCTGAAGCCGGGCGACATCCCTGCCGAAGTGCGTTCCGAAGCCATCGACGTGCTGGTCAAGAACTACTTCGCACCGAATACCGTCATCCAGGCCGGCTATCCGCTCGACATGCGCTACGCCGGTCCGCGCGAGGCGCTGCTGCATGCGCTGTTCCGCCAGAACTACGGTTGCTCGCACCTGATCGTCGGCCGCGACCACGCCGGCGTCGGCGACTACTATGGCCCGTTCGACGCCCAGCACATCTTCGACGAGATCCCCAAGGGCTCGCTGGAGACGGTGAACATGAACATCGACTGGACCTTCTGGTGCAACAAGTGCGGCGGCATGGCTTCGCAGCGCACCTGCCCGCACACCAAGGACGACCGCATCCTGTTGTCCGGCACCAAGGTGCGTTCGATGCTTTCGGAAGGCCAGGATCTGCCGGTCGAGTTCAGCCGCCCGGAAGTGGCCAAGGTTCTGCAGAAGTACTACAAGAGCCTGAGCGCCGAGCAGAACGTCAAGGTCGAGTTGAAGGGCCACTCCGCCGCATGAGGGCCGCCTGAGGAATTTGGAAGTCTGGGCCCGCCGGAAGCGGATTCGCGATACGCCCCGGCCAAGGTAGGTCCCGGAATCTGAATGGACCGCTGATTACTTGAAGCAGCGGATTGTTAGCTAGCAAGGAGAGTAAGCAATGCCAACCTATGTTCGTACCGAAAAGTGCGACGGCTGCAAGGGCCAGGACAAGACCGCTTGCATGTACATCTGCCCGCACGATCTGATGAAGCTGGACAAGGACGGTTCTGAAACCGGCCATGCCATGAAGGCGTTCAACCAGGAACCCGAGCAGTGCTGGGAGTGCTATTCCTGCGTCAAGATTTGCCCGCAAGGCGCCATCGAATGCCGCCACTACGCCGACGTTGTGCCGTTGGGCGGCCAGGTTCAGCCGATGCGCGGTTCCGATTCCATCATGTGGACCATCAAGTTCCGCAACGGCAACGTGAAGCGCTTCAAGTTCCCGATCCGCACCACGGCCGAAGGCTCCATCGATCCGTTCGGTGGCAAGCCGATGCCGAAGCTGGCCGACATCGAGGCGATCGGCTCGTTCACCCGGGACGTCATGGGCGGCTACCGCTCGGGCAACGCCGCTGAACTGATCCGCAAGTAATCCAACGAATCGAGGAACAAGACAATGGCTGGAACTTTTGACAATCCGGAAATCGTCCAGGAAGAAGTTGACGTCCTGTTGATCGGCGGCGGCATGGCCTGCTGTGGCGCCGGTTATGAAATCATGCGCTGGGCCGAGGCCGTCAAGGCCGAGACCGGCAAGGAGTTGAAGATCAAGCTGGTCGACAAGGCCGCGCTGGATCGCTCGGGCGCCGTCGCCCAGGGCCTCTCCGCCATCAACACCTACATCGGCGACAAGCAGGATCCCGCCGACTACGCCCGCATGGTCTCCAACGACCTGATGGGTATCACCCGCGACGACCTGGCCTACGACGTCGGCCGCAACGTCGATGACTCCGTGCACCTCTTCGAAGAGTGGGGCCTGCCGATCTGGAAGACCGACGCCGACGGCGTTCGTCACGACGGCGCCGAGTCCATCCGCGAAGGTTTGCCGGCGCTGAAGGACGGCGGTCAGCCGGTCCGTTCGGGCAAGTGGCAGATCATGATCAACGGCGAGTCCTACAAGTGGATCGTCGCTGAAGCCGCCAAGAAGGCCCTCGGCCTGGACCGCATCCAGGAGCGCGTCTTCATCGTGCACCTGATCAACGACAAGAACGACCCGGGCCGTATCGCCGGTGCCGCCGGTTTCTCCGTCCGCGAAAACAAGATCTACATCTACAAGGCCAAGGCCGTGCTGCTCGCCGCCGGTGGCTGCGTCAACCTGTTCCGTCCCCGCTCCGTCGGTGAAGGCCAGGGCCGTGCCTGGTACCCGGTGTGGAACGCCGGTTCGACCTACTCGATGGCGGCGGAAGCCGGCGCCGAGCTGACCATGATGGAAAACCGCTTCGTGCCCGCCCGCTTCAAGGACGGTTACGGCCCGGTCGGCGCCTGGTTCCTGCTGTTCAAGGCCAAGGCAGCCAACGCCTACGGCGAAGACTACATGACCAAGAACAAGGACATGTTGAACGACTACCCGCCCTACGGGCAGGCCGCCGTTCCCGCTTCCTGCTTGCGCAACCACCTGATGCTGAAGGAAATGAAGGAAGGTCGCGGCCCGATCTACATGGACACCGTCACCGCGCTGGCTAAGTTGCGCGAGACCCTGTCCGCCAAGGAAGTGAAGCACCTCGAAGCCGAAGCCTGGGAAGACTTCCTCGACATGTGCGTCGGCCAGTGCGGCATCTGGGTTGGCGAGAATATCGAGCCCGAGAAGAAGATGTCCGAGCTGATGCCGACCGAGCCCTACCTGCTCGGCTCGCACTCCGGCTGCTGCGGCATCTGGGTGTCCGGCCCGACCGACCTCGGCGCGCCGACCAAGGAAGAGTACAGCGATGTGCCCGCCCACCTGCCGTCCGGCTGGAACTGGGGCTATCGCGGCATGACTACCGTCAAGGGCCTGTTCACGGCCGGTGACGGCGTCGGCGCCGCCGGCCACAAGTTCTCGTCCGGTTCGCACACGGAAGGCCGCATCGCCTCCAAGGCCATGGTCAAGTATGTGCTCGACAACGCCGACCTCAAGCCCGAGTTCGACGAGACCGCCGACGAGATCGCTGCCGCGATCTGGAAGCCGGTCAAGAACTTCCTCGAGTTCAAGGACTACACCACCGCCATCGACGTGAACCCGAACTACATCACGCCGAAGATGCTGCAGTTCCGCCTCCAGAAGATCATGGACGAGTACGTTGCCGGTGTTGCCACCTACTACAACACCAACGACAAGATGCTCGGCGTGGCCGAAGAGAAGCTCGAAATGCTGAAGGAAGACGCCCAGAAGATGCGCGCCAAGGACCTTCACGAGCTGCTCCGCGCGTGGGAAAACTATCACCGGATTCTCACCGCCGAAGCCCACATGAAGCACATCCAGTTCCGCGAGGAAAGCCGCTACCCCGGCTTCTACTATCGTACCGACAAGAACTTCGTCGACGAAGAGAACTGGCATTGCTTCGTGAACTCGATCTACGACAAGAAGACCAAGAAGTGGACTTGCTTCAAGCGCAAGCACATCGACCTGGTCGACAAGTCGAAGCTGTTCAAGGCCGCCGCGCCGCACTAATCGCGTAGCAGGCTGCTAAACTCAGGCCGGGGGTCGAAAGACCTCCGGCCTGTTTCTTTCCGGGGCGCCCGTTTGCCCTGCCCGTATCGAGGTTTTGTCCATGTCCAGCAACTCCCAGCCCGAAGTCGCCATTCCCGGCAGCCCCGTCGTCCCCAAGATGGTCGGGCCCGATCACGTCATCCAGTTTTCCTGCCACAAGGGCATCGGCTGCTGGAACGCCTGCTGTTCCAATATCGATATCTCGCTGACGCCCTATGACATCATTCGCCTGAAGAAACGTCTCGGCATCAGCTCCACCGAATTTCTCAAGGACTACACCGTTCCCTATGAGATGGAGAAGGACGGCATCGCCGGCGTCAAGTTCCGCCCGGTCGAGAACGGCACCGCCTGCCGTTTCATGAAGCCCGAAGGCTGTTCCGTGTACGAAGACCGGCCGACCGCCTGCCGCTACTATCCCGTCGCCTTGCTGTCGATGCGCAAGCAGGACGAGTTCACCGATACCGAGTCCTACGCCCTGGTCAAGGAAGACCACTGCAAGGGCCACGACGAGAATCGGCGTCTCACCATCGCTGACTATCGCAAGGAGCAGGGCGTCGAGGAATACGACGAGCTCACCCGCGGCTGGCGGCAACTTGTGCTGAAGAAGAAGTCGGCCGGCCCGGCCGTCGGCGCGCCGTCGCTGAAGAGCCGGCAACTGTTCTTCCTTGCCTGCTACGACGTCGATACCTTCCGTGCCTTCGTCGATTCCGAAGGTTTCAGCAAGCTGTTCAAGCTCGGCGACGAAGAGAAGGCCATGCTGATGGCCGACGATGTCGAAATGATGCAGTTCGCCTTCCGCTTCCTCAAGCAGGTGCTGTTCGGTGAGAACACCATCGAGCGGGACGAGACCGAACTCAAGCAGCGCCTGGAAAAATGGCGCGAGCGCCAGGCCCAGATCGAACGCGAAGCCGCCGAGCGGCTGGCGCGTTTGGAGGACGGCATGTACGAAGCCACCGACGAGGAGGTCGAGGCGAGCGAAACCGGCGGTTCCTGCAGCACCAACTAGATCGGAACGGGCGCGATGGACCTGCTCTCGCCGCAACTTGCCAGCATCGACGACGAGCCGTATTACCAGCCCGTCGGCGAGGAGGTCGGCCTGTTCGAGGCCGCCGCCGCGCGCCGCCTGCCGGTGCTGCTCAAGGGCCCGACCGGCTGCGGCAAGACGCGCTTCGTCGAATACATGGCCTGGAAGCTCAAGCGGCCGCTGGTCACCGTCGCCTGCCATGACGACCTGACTACCGCCGACCTGCTTGGCCGCTACCTGATCGTCGGCTCCGAGACCGTCTGGATGGACGGCCCGCTCACCGCCGCCGTGCGTGCCGGCGCCATCTGCTACCTCGACGAGATCGTCGAGGCGCGCAAGGACACCACCGTCGTCATCCACCCGCTGGCCGACAGCCGCCGCGTGCTCACGGTCGACAAGCGCGGCGAACTCCTGCCCGCGCCCGACGACTTCCTGCTGGTCATCTCCTACAACCCCGGCTACCAGAGCATCCTCAAGGAAATCAAGCCGAGCACGCGGCAGCGCTTCATCGCACTGGAGTTCGACTATCCGTCGGCCGAACTGGAAGCGCAGATCGTCGCCTCGGAAGGCGGTGTTGACGAGGCGCTCGCGAAGAAGCTCGTCAAGCTCGGCGAGCTGACCCGCAACCTCAAGGGCCAGGGCCTCGACGAAGGCGCCAGCACGCGCCTGCTGGTGCATGCCGCGCAAATAGTCAGCGCCGGCAGGACGCCGATCGAGGCCGCCAACGCCGCCATCGCCCGGGCGCTGACCGACGATCCCGACATGACGCAGACGCTGGATGACCTCGTCCGGGCCGTCTTCTAAGCTTTCTGCTGCACTTGGCGATACGTTGTTGCTCGCGAGCCTCAACGCTGCGCCTACCTGTTCGGTATGTCTTGCATTTCGTTTGCGCGCGCCTCGTCTCGCCTGCGTTCGCGACGAAAGCTGTCCGAGGTCGAAATGACCGACAGGAGATTGTTCGAACACGAACTGGAGGAACGCCTCGACCGCGTCCTGTTCGCGTCGCCCTCGCATCGTTCCATCACGCGCCTCGCCCAGTCGCTCGAAACCCTCAGCCGCCGCCAGCAGGACAAGGTCCTGCATTGGGCCGGCGTCGCCGCCAAGACCTATGCCGAGATCGGCTACCTGCTGGCCACGCTCGCCCCGCAGGCGTTCGAACTGCTCGATGACGATGGCTTCGATGCCTGGGTGATCGCCGGTCTCGATGCCTACGACCGCCAGGGCCTGCGCCCGGCGATGGAACTGCTGCGCGACCTCGAAGGCTTCCGGGCGGAACGCGAAGGCAGGGCGCTCGCCCGCTACGCCGACGTCGAAGCGCGGCTAACGCGTTTCGTGCACGGCCTCTCCGGCCGGCCTCTCGCACTGCGCAATGTCGGCTCGGGCAACCCGGCCTGGACCGATACCGAAATCCTCTTCCTGCCCGATCTGCTTGCCGAGCGGTCGAGCGCCGAAGACAACCGCCGGCTTTTCAAAGCCACGGCGGCGCTGCTCTGGGCGCAAACGCGTTACGGCACTTTCAGCGTCGACATCGATGCCGCCATCGCCGATTTGCCCGATCGCCCGCAGGCACTGGCCTGGCTCACCCTGCTCGAAGCCGTCCGCCTCGACGCGCGCATCGCGCAGGAACTGCCGGGCCTCGCGCGCGAGATGGCCGAACTGCGCGGCCCGTGGCCGGATGGGTTGGCACCCGCGCTGCCGCGCTTGCAGGCCGCGACGGCGACGGTGCAGGACAGCCTCGCTCTGCTGCGCGAATTCGTCGCCGCAGGTGGCGTACCGCCACGGCTGACTTTTCTCGGTACCCTCGACCCCACCGCCGCGCGCCGCGTGCGCGCCGAGCGCATCGCCAAGGAAACAAAGGTGCTGCGCAATGCCCTGGCCGCGCTCAAGGGCGCGGGCGGCCGCAAGCAGGGCGGCGAGGCGGTGCTCGACATCGCGCCCGGCGAAGACGGCGCCATGGAAATTCGCGTCGATGGCGACGTGGTGGCGCTGCCGCCCGAGGCGCAGGCCGCCGCGCAAGCGCTGGTGCAGGACCTCGGCGAACTGCCGCCCGAGGCGCTGAGTCCCGCCGGCTCCGGCGGCTGGCTGCCGACCGATCTGGCCGGCCCGGGGACGGACCTCGTCAACGACCGCGATGCCGACTTCCGCTACGACGAATGGGACTACCACCGCAGCGCCTATCGCAAGGGCTGGTGCCACGTTTACGAGGTGGAGGTGAAGCCCGGCGACGCCGACTACGTCGAGGAGGTCGGCAACCGCCATCGCGCGCTGATCAGCCAGATCCGCCGCCGCTTCGAAGCCGTGCGCGGTGAAGACCGCGTGCTCGGACGCCAGCCCGAAGGCGAGGAGATCGACCTTGACGCGCAGGTCGATGCGCACATCGACCGCAGGAGCGGCATCGAACCCTCGCCGCGCCTGTTCTGCCGCCGCATCCGCAACGAGCGCAGCATGGCCGCGATGTTCATGGTCGACATGAGCGGTTCGACCAAAGGCTGGGTGAACGACGCCGAGCGTGAATCGCTGATCATGCTCTGCGAAGCGCTCGAAGCACTCGGCGACGACTACGCCATCTACGGCTTCTCCGGCTGGACGCGCACGCGCTGCGACATCTACCGCATCAAGGCGTTTGGCGATCGCTACGACGACGCCGTGAAGCGCCGCATCGCCGGCATCGAAGCCCGGGACTACACCCGCATGGGCGTCGCCATCCGCCACCTCACCCGACTGCTCGCCGCCCAACCCGTGCGCCACAAGCTGCTCGTCACCCTTTCCGACGGCCGTCCCGACGACTTCGGCGACGAATACCGCGGCACCTACGGCATCGAAGACACCCGCCAGGCCCTGCACGAAGCGCGCCGCCAGGGCATCCGCAGCTACTGCGTCACCATCGACCGCCACGGCGCCGACTACCTCAAGCGCATGGTCGGCCCCGCCGCCTACACCGTGCTCGACGAAGTCGGCAAGCTGCCGACCAAGATCGCGGACATCTATCGGCGGCTCACGGCGAACTAGGAAGGCTGCGCGGAAAAGTCAGCCGTGGTGGTACGCCGCTTGGGCCGCATCGTGCCCTGAGCCGCCGGTGGTCCCAAGTAAAGCGGTCGTTCAACGTTCAAAATCACCGGCCTGCGCGGTTTTTCGCGCAGGTCCGGTGCATTGCAGTGTTGGGCCATTCATATGAAGGCCCCCGATCTGAGATGCGCAATTAACGATTGAACAGGGTAAACAGCATCTCCGCGATTGTGATGCTGAGCGGCAAATGCCTCGGTCACCGCTTCACCTGCGTTGAGCAATACAAATTCAGTCAGTTCTTCCGATAAACCGTCAGACTCCAAAACGACGGTGGCGAGTTGATCGTAAGCAATGAGGCCCACAAGGTAGCCATGAATTGCTTTCACTCTGTCTCTATTGAACTGGTGAAGCTTGTCGTATAGATCCTTGGGAAGTCCCTGCCTGAAACACTGCTTAAGCAGCCGACCAAACTCACGCTCTCGCGGCTCGGTATGTGGGGTGTTCTCGTAATAGACACGGAGCCAGATATCCATGTACTGAAGACGAAGCGAGATGACTTCCATTAGGCAATTGGACTCACGCGCATGCCGAACTCGTAACGCGAGGTCTTCGCGATTCGCCATCGACTGCTCGACCTCTGGTTCCGCCTCCGTTGCACGGAACAATTTGAATGTGCCGGGCGGCGAGGATCGAATAGCTTCGATCAACTGAGCGGTCGATTGATCCATGGATGGCCCAACCCTGTTATCGGGAGCAGTTGTGCTGCATAACTTGGGCGGTTGCTCCCCAACGTGGCGCGACAATTCGCGCGGGAATCCGCATAGCAGCAGGGAGCAACTCTCTGGAATGGTGACCCATACAGTATCAAATATGCGCGAAAAGCGGCAGCGTTAAGAAACGCCGCCAGCATACCTGCGGATTGGTTGATTGTCTGCTTTCGGGACGTACCGGCAAAGACCGCCCCTAGCCGAGAACCGTCCTCCTTGGCGTACCACCACGGCTGACTTTTCTTGGCGCGCCAAGGCAATGGGTGTGACGGAGGGCGCAAATGGAAACGGCCGGGGTTGTCCCGGCCGTTGTTCCGCGCGCTGCGCCGTTTCCGGCTTTGGAGCGGGGTCAGCCGGCGGCTACGGGCGCTAGCGCCGCCCGGATATCGGCGAAGGTGTGGGCGACTTCGAAGGCTTGCAGGCCGACGCCGAGTTGGCGGCCGATCTGGGTGATGGAGAAGATGCCGCGGAGCATTTCCTGGCCGTCGTCGAGTTCGTCGACCACGAGCGCGTGCTGGCGGCCGATGGCTTCCAGCGTGGTGACGATGTTGCCGACGCAGGTCTTCATCACGTCCTTCATCGAGAGAACGTCGATCTCTTCGATCGGCGTCATGCAGTCGCGCACGGTCAGCTCGCTGTGCTTGGTGCCGCGCTCATGGACGTATTTGATCGGCCGCTCGCCCATGGTGTCGCGGGCCGTGATGAGTCCGGCGATCTGGCCTTCGGCGTTCAGCACCAGCAGCAGCCGGACTCCGTGGGAGATCATTGTCTGCGTGGCTGCGGCGATGCTGGCGTAGATCGTCGTCGTGGCTACGGCGACCTGCTGCAGGTCGGTCATGACCTCGATGGCCGGCGAATCGGCGTTAACAGGCTCGTGACGATTGGGCTGATGGTAGCTTGCGTCGCGCTTGATCTTGCGGGATGCGAGTGCCTTGAAACCATTGCAATGCATATTTTCTCCTCCGGCTTGTCTGGTTTTGTGGTCAGGCCGCTATGGCGGATTGCGCCTGTATCAGCAACCATACCGAAGGCGAATGCCGGGTGGATTTCGGACTATTAATGCCGGCAGATGGGCGACTTATCAGGTTTGCAGCGAAATCAATGGCATACGTGCGCCGTCAGTGTGCCCTGTGTGACGGTTGCGTTGCCCCGATGTCAAGAGCTGTTGCGGGATATGCGGGTTTCAGGCCGTCGGAGTCTGTTGCCGATTCCATATTGTGCGGTGCAACCACCCGGCGGAAGCGACGCCTCGATTCCGCACCCACTGAAATGCGTGCCGGGGCAAGCCGCCTCGGGCGCCCGGCGGCGGGACATAGGTATTCGTACGGATTTTCTTCGCCCTGCGTTTTCCCTAATCTGCAATCAAAGAGAAGCAGAACCACGGAAACAGGGGAGTTACAAAATGCGCGCCATCACACTTCACACCACCACCACCGCGGCCGAGCACCGCCATCATCTGTGGATGGTCGCACTCTACCTGGCCGCCGTGGTTCTGCCGCTGGGCAGCCTGCTGATCCTGGCGCACCAATACTGGCTGCACCACCACTAGCCCCGGCGCGGTTCGATTCTCCCGGACAGTTCCATTCGCACCAGTTCGGCCAGCGTCTCGGCCTGCATTTTCTCCATGACCCGACCGCGATGGATTTCAATGGTGCGGTGGCTGACGCCCAGACTCCTCGCGATGAGCTTGCTGGTCTTGCCGGTGAGCATGAGCTGCATCACTTCCGCTTCGCGCGGGGTCAGCAGGGCGAGACCGCGCGCGTAGCGGCCATCGTCCTCCGCCGTTTGACTCCGTTGCGCCTGCGTTGCTATGCACTGCCGGACGCGCGCTACCAGCACCTCGTTGTCGAAGGGCTTTTCGAGAAAGTCGACCGCGCCCGCCTTCATGGCCGCCACGGCGATGGGCACTTCGGCCGCGCCGGTGAGGAAGATCACCGGCAGGTCGATCAGGCGTTCGTTGAGGACGGTCTGCACTTCGAGGCCGCTCATTTCCGGCATTTTCACGTCGAGCAGCAGGCAGGCCGGCGGCGCCGGCCGGTAGCCGTCGAGAAACGCCTGGCCGGAGGCGAAGGGCTGCACGGCAAAACCGGCTTGCATGAGCGCGCGCCGCAGGGCGTTGCGCATGCCATCGTCGTCGTCGACGACGAAGACGGTGGAGGCGGGGGGATGTGGCTTGTTGGCGGCTTCCGTCATCGCTGGCTATCGGTGTCGTCACGGTCCAGTGCCCGATGATAGAGCGTCAGGCAGGCGCCGACCAGTACTGCGTAGAAGAGGCCGAGGAAGATGGCCGCGGCGACGGTGACGAGCGTGGTTCGTCAGGTGCCACGGACTATGGGCAGGAATTGGTCAGCGCACCCGGAGGTTGCGCGGCGCGTAGATTGGAATGACTTCCGTGCCGTATGGATTCCCGTTGCCGAGGTAGTCCATGATGTAGTTGGTGAGGGACGCGTTTGAACAGAAGCCGCGCGTTACCCCGGCATCGGCGCACATTTCCTTCTTGATCCTCGCCTCGAAAGGAAAGGGCCACAGGGACGTGCCGGTGTTCGCGTTCCAGCCGGTTTCTCCATACAGGGTTTCCGGAGAACCGATGCGGGCGGCGATCTGCGCGCCGATCTGGCCGCCGGTTCCCGCCGTCTTCAGCGCTTCCCCATCTTCGATCCGGGTCAGGTATCGGAGACCGTTGCTGCGTGGATCATACGTTACCCGTCCGGTGCCGGTGGAGGTGGTGGCATTGCCGTAGCTGTCGAAGTAGGTGCCGGACAGCCCGACGAAATCCGCATTGACGTTGGTGATGATCGCGTTGGTGATACTGCCCGACCAGCTCGCCCACTGAACGATGCCATAGGCGGTGGATGTGCTCGTCGTGCGTCCCGTGGTCACGCGGTCGATGGTCATGCCGGTCACGTTGCTCGAACCAGTGCCAAGGTTCAAGCCATAGTCGACATCCCAGGACACGAGATCCTGCACCAGGTGACCGGTTTGCGCCCCATTGCCATCCAGGATCAGACCCGAGCCGCGACCGTTCAGGATGACGTTGCCGTACCAGCTGTTGTTGTTGGTCGCATTCGGCGAAGCACTGTTGTAGACGTTGTAGATCGCACCCTGCCACGTGTGGTAGCTGAGGGTGTTGTCAAGGGCAATGACATTCTGGGCCGAGCAGTTCGACGAGTTGTAGAAGTTGATCCCGGCCTCGGGATCTCCCTTGGCGTCTGTCCAGCCGCCGTCGTGGCGGATGACCGCGCGCCGTACCACGACCCGGTTGGCGTTGTAGACCAGCAGGTTGTAGCGGCCGCCCGGTCCGTGAAACCAGTTGTCCTCGAACAGAATGTCGGCAGTATTGTGGTAATCGTTCGATCCTACCGAGGTATTCACGCAGTTGCCGCTGGCGCAACCGCCTTTGAATTCATTCCGCAGGAACTTGATGTGATGGCCGAGAATGGCGCGGCCGTTCGCATCCTGGAAGCGCAGACCCTTGAATACGAGGTATTGATTCTGCGAAGTCATGGACAGTCCGCCGGTGACGATCACGCCACCTTCGTTTTCCGCCATGATGGTGATGTAGACGCCGGAGGCGCCGTTGGGAAGGCCGGCCAGGGCGTTCGCCGCCCCGGAATAGGTGCCGTCGCGGATCACGAGAATGTCGCCGGACGAGAGGGCGGCAAGGCCCTTTTGTATAGTCTTGAATGGTGCGCCGGTCGATCCCGGGTTGGCGTCGTCACCGGTCGTGGCTACGTAATAGCTTTCTGCGCTCGCCGGCATTGCGACGGCAATTAGCGTTAGCACCAGAAGCTTGTGGCCGGCGTGTCGTATGCGTGCGTTCCAGGTCTTCATGACTTTGCGGCCGCTCAGGGAACGTCCTTGGAGACTTCATTCGAATAGCCGCTTTCGGCACCCGAAGTGTCGACGGCAGTGACCGAGAAATAGTAGCGGGTTCCGCTGTTGAGCCCGTTCAGCGTATGGGAGGTGGAGCTTCCGGTGCTCACCACCTGTTGGTATGACCCCGGGGAGGTTCCGTAGTGGATGCGATAGCCGGCCAGATTGGTCGCGACGACGGCATCCCACTCAAGGATGGCGGTACCGGTAGCCGGCGGGTCGGAGGGATCGCCCAGGGATGAATCCCCGCTTCCCGAGCTGCCGCCACCACAGGCGGCTATCAGGAATGAACAGGCCAGGGGCAACCAGGCAGCATTGAACGTTTCCATTGCTTGGCTTCGGCTACTGATTTTCATCCCCGGTTCATTTGTTGACCTGTGCCACATTCCGGTGGCGGAACGATAACGGCATCAATTTATCCGCTTTGGCCGGACTGGTCGCGGTGTTACCAGGAAGTGACACTCGTGTCCCGGGCAGAGCGAGAATGAAGGTGCGGGCTGGGCAACGGCGTTCTGTATCGCTAGTCGTCGGACTCGTCACGATCCAGTGCCCGATGATAGAGCGTCAGGCAGGCGCCGACCAGTACTGCGTAGAAGAGGCCGAGGAAGATGGCCGCGGCGACGGTGACGAGCATCTCGACCGCGCGGCGCGGATGCTTGCGGTCGATCGTTTTCAGGGCGCCCAAAAGCGAGAGGCCGACCAGCACCAGCACCCCGGCGACGGCGGCGAGCGGAATTCGCGCCAGTAAGGACTGGGCGACGCAGAGGGCGATGCCGAGGACGACGACACCGATGACGCCCGCCGTGCGGCCGCGCGCGCCCGTCTCGATGTTGGCCAGCGTGCGGTTGAAGCTGGTGGCGCCGGCGAGCCCGGAGGTGAAGGCGGCGATCAGGTTCATGGCCGCCTGGCCGAGGATGTCGCGATTGACGTGCAGGCGTTCGCCGATCATGACCGAGGTGGTGCGGGACATGATCGCCACCTGCAGGGAGCCGACGGCGGCGACCGCGAGGCCGTCGCTGACTGCGGCGAACAGGGCGACCAGTTCGGTCCAGTTGGCTCGCGGCCGGCTGAAGAAGTCGAAGGAGAGATTCATGCGGCCAAGGCGCTCGAAGGCGGTGGTGGCGCTGCCGACCAGCAGGTCGCAGAAGTCGGCGGCCAGCCAGCCGGTGGCGAGCGCGATCAGCAGGTGATAGCGGCCGAGGCGATGGGCTTTCGCCCACAGGCCGGCAGCGACGGCAACGGCGCCGACGGCGAGCGGCCAGGTGTTCTTGGCGTCGAAGGCCAGCGCCTGGCCGAGCGATTCGATCGGCCCCTGGCCGTTGATGACCACGCCGAGCAGCGGCCCGACCTGCTGCGAGAGGATCAGCGCGCCGGTGCCGGCGATGATGCCTTGCGTGACCGACAGCGGCAGGTCGAGGAACAGCCGGCCGACGCGCAGGAAATAGAAGCCGAACTGGAAGGCGGCGGCGAAGAAGGTGATGAGCAGCACCTGGTTGACATAGGCATCGCTGCCCGGCGTGGCGAAGGTCGCCGCAGAGGCGTAGAGCAGGATGCTGGTGGCGGTGTTCGGTCCGGACAGGGCGACGCGCGAATTGCCGATTAGGGTCGCGGCGAGCGCCGGCAGCAGCGAGAGGTAGAGGCCATGCTCGACGGGCATGCCGGCCAGCGTCGCCAGCGCGATGGCCTGCGGCAGCGTCAATAGCGCGGCCAGCAGGCCGGGCACGCAGTCGCTGCGGCAGGCGGCCAGCAGGGCGTCGAGCCGGCGCGGCTCCGCGCTGTTCATCTGAAAATGCTCAGGAGGCCGTGACGCGGATCGGGCGGACGCAACTGGGCGTTCATGTAGGCGGCGACGTCGAGTGCCTGCTGGTCGGTGAGGACGGGTTTGCCCAGCGGCATGTTGGCCTTGATGAAGGAGGCCGCCGTTTCGACGTTGGCCATGCCGGCGCCCTTGTTGTAGCTGCCGAAGCCCCACAGCGGCGGGATGCCGGTCTGGCCGCCGCCGTCTTCGCCATGGCAGACCTGGCAGTGCTCACGATAGACGACCCGGCCGCGGTCGCGGTTCGGATCCAGCCCGGTCTTGCCGATCAGCGGGAAGCCGCGCCCGCGCGTCTCGGTGCCGACCGCAAGGCCGCGCGCGAGGAAGTGCGCATACGCGGCGATGGCGGTCAGCTCGATCGAGCCGAAGGCGGGGGGAATGCCGTCGAGCGAGTAGCGGAAGCACTGCTGGACGCGTTCGTCGAACGTATCGACGCGGTCGGTCTTGCTGCGCCAGGACGGATAGGCGACGAAGGCGGCCCAGTAGGGCGCGGCGTTTGGCTTGCGGCCTGCATCGAGGTGGCAGTTGCTGCAGGACAGCTTGTTGCCGCTGTAGCGGGAGGCCTTGTTCGGCGTGTCGGTGACGATGGCGTAGCCCAGCCGCACCAGATCGCCGTACTTGTCCTGCGGCGCGGATTCAAGCGGCGGCGGACGATGCAGTTCGGGTTCGCGCGCGGAAACGCCGGCCGGCAGCAGTGCCGGAGCGAGCACGAGCCAGAAAATCGTCGACAGCCGCAAACTTGCCCCCCAGCAGTACTTTTTTGGCCACGACGGCCGACGGGTGGCATTATTCCTACATCGAAAGTAGTAGTTAGCCGGAATAAGGGGGGAAGTCGCCGGCTATCGGCGATTGGGGTGTAGCAGGAAAAGTCAGCCGTGGCGATACGCCAAAAGCAAACGGCCGGGTTGCCCCGGCCGTCCGCTTCCCTGAGCGACTGCCTGCTTATTTTCCGGCGATTTTTTCCAGCTTGTCCGCCTTGATCAGTTGGCCGTTGAGGCCCGCGTCGGCTGCCGAGCCGCCGTAGGCGATCGACATCAACTGCGTGTAGTACACCACGGGCATCTTGAACTTGGTGCCGTGCTTCTTGTTGATTTCCGACTGATAGATCTCGACGTTGGCCTGGCACAACTGGCAGGGCGTGACGATCATGTCGGCCCCGCTGTCGTAGGCGGACTCGACGATGTCGCGAATCTGCTTCTGCGACTTCTCGGGTTCCGAGAAGGCGAGGGCGCCGCCGCAGCAGGTGACCTTCTGTTCGTACTTCGCCATCGGCTCGGCGCCGACGGTCTCGATCATCTTGTCGAGGTACTTCGGGTTCTCGAACGACTCGCCGGCGATGCCGAACGGGCGGTTGGTCTGGCAGCCGACGTAACCGGCGATCTTCAGGCCGTCGAGCGGCTTGACGACCGGCGCCTTCATGGCGTCCCAGCCGATGTCCTCGATCAGCACCTCGGTCATGTGGCGGGCGCGTACCGTGTTGTTCAGGTTCAGGCCGGCTTCCTTGAGCGCTTCGTTGGTTTCGGCCAGCAGGCTGCTGTGCTCGGCGAGGCGCTCATGCGTTTCGCGCGTGGCCAGCCAGCAGGCCGGGCAGCCCGACACCATGTCCTGGCCGGGCAGTTCCTTCTCGGCGATCGCCAGGTTGCGGGCGTTGATGACCAGACGCGGCAGTTCACCGCCTTCGCCGTAGCCGATGGAAGCGCCGCAGCAGTTCCAGTCGGGAATCTCGTTGAGCTGGATGTCCAGCTTCTCGGTCATCACGTTCATCGAGGTGAGGAAGTTCGCCGCCGAGGCACCCTTCTGGGAAGAGCAGCCGGGGTAGAACGCGTATTGCTTCTTAGCCATTCGTCAGACTCCTGTCAGGCCAGACCGCGGCGGCGATCTTCGATTTCGCGCGCCTTGGCGACCATCTTGTGGATGCCGGGGATGTCCTTGCACTTGTGGCCGCCGACGATTTCCATCGGGTTTAGGCGCTTGGCCTTCATCAGGCCGAGGCCGATGCCCTGCATGGCCATGGCGTTCTTGATGCCTTGGGCAAAGCCGTCCTTGAAGTACATGGCCAGCGAGAACTTGAGTTCGTTGACGCGGCCGGTCTTGACCAGGTTGTCCCAGAACAGCCTGGCGATTTCGCGCGTCGGCTGACCCTTGGGCGCCAAGTCCAGGCGGTGTGCGTAGTTGGCCAGACCGTGCATGATGTGGGTGATCGGCAGCTTGCGCGGGCAGCGGACGATGCAGTTGTAGCAGGAGGTGCACATCCACATCGAATCGGAACCCAGGACTTCCTCGCGCTTGCCGGCGCGGATCATCATGAAGATTTTCTGCGGTGAATGCTGCCAGGCCGGGCCCAGCGGGCAGGAGCCGGCACAGACGCCGCACTGCATGCACATCTTGACCCAGTGGCCATCCTCGACGCGCTCTTCGACTTCCTTGAGGAAGTTGTTCTTGTAGCGCGCCACGGCTTGAGTGTTGAGATCGCTCATGGTTCCCATCCTCAGAATTTCATCGGCGACAGGCCGATCTCTTGGATTTGCGCGACGTAGTCGTTGATGAGCTTGGCGACGCGCTCGTGGTCGGTGATCGCCACCTCATGCGTAATCACGCGCTCTTCCTCCAGGCCCATCTGCTTCAGGGTGTCGCCGATCTTGCTCATGCGGTAGCCGGCGAGTTCGGAGCCCTTGACGAAGTGGCACTGGTAGTCGTCGCCATGCTTGCAGCCCATCATCATCACGCCGTCGTAGCCGGAGTTGAGCGAGTCGGTGATCCAGATGGTGTTGACCGAGCCGAGGCAGCGCACCGGAATGGCGCGGACGTAGGCCGAGTAGGTCAGGCGTTGCAGGCCGGCCATGTCGAGCGCCGGGTAGGCGTCGTTTTCGCAGGCGAGCAGCAGGATGCGCGGCTTTTCCTCGAATTCGTCGGGTACGTTGACCGCCTTGATTTGGCTGCCGACGGTGTCGCAGGAGTAGTTCTCGAAGGAGATCACGCGCACCGGACAGGCACCCATGCAGGTACCGCAGCGGCGGCAGCGTTCCTCGTTGAAGACCGGGAAGCGCTTCTCGTCTTCGTCGATGGCGCCGAACGGGCATTCCACCGTGCAGCGCTTGCACTGCGTGCAGCCTTCGAGGCGGGCCTTCGGGAAGGAGAGGTCGCCGGCGCGCGGATGCGCGGCGCGGCCCTTCTCGACGTTCTCGACCGCCTGGATTGCCTTCAGAGCGGCGCCGGTGGCGTCTTCCTGGGCCTGCAGCATGTCCATCGGCCGACGCACCGGGCCGGCGGCGTAGATGCCGGTACGGCGCGTTTCGTAGGGGAAGCAGATGAAGTGCGAGTCGGCGAAGCCGTACTTGAACTGCGGCATGTCCGGGCCCTGGCGATATTCCAGGTTCAGGACCGAGCCCTTCTTCATTTCGATCGTCTGGGCCTTGGCCGCTGCGTCGCCGCCATCGGCCAGCGTCACGATCTCCGTCCATTTGTCGAGATTGACGCCGGCGTTCGGTACCTGACCGGTGGCCAGTACGACCAGATCGGCATCGACCGAGGTGTCCTCATCGAGGATCAGATCCTTGAAATCGACCTTGCATGAACCGCCGCCGGCGACCTTGTTGACCTTGCTCTTGGTGAAGATCACGCCCTTCTGCTGGGCGCTGCGATAGAAGTCCTCGCCCATGCCGGGAACGCGCAGGTCCGAGTACATGACGACGGTGTCGACATCCGGATTGGCGTCCTTGAAGTACATCGCCTGCTTGATGCTGGTGGCGCAGCAGTGGCCGGAGCAATACTCGAGATGATGACCGTTGCCGTTGCCGCCTGAGCCGCGCTGGCCGGCACACTGCACGAAGACCACGCTCTTCACTTCCTTGCCGTCGGCGCGCTTGATGACGCCGCCGTTGGCCGACTTCGCCAGGGCTTCGAGACCGGCCTGGTCGACCACGTTGTCCTGGCCGCCGCCGAGCTCGGTGAGCTTGTTGACGTCGTAGGGCGTGAAGCCGGTGGCCTGGACGATGGCGCCGACGAGTTCTTCGGTGATGGCGCCGGATTCCTGGGCGATCTTGGCTTTGAAGCGGCCGGGCGCGCCCGCGGTTTCGGCGAGGGTCGAATTCAGATGCACCGTGATGCGCGAGTTGGCGCCGATCTTTGCGGCCATGTCCTCAACGCCGGTTGCTTGCGGCTCGGCGTAGGGACCGCTGAAGGGCACGCGCTTGACGAGATTCCTCGCGAAACCACCAAGCTCGCCGGTCTTCTCGACGATCACGACTTCATAGCCGGCATCGGCAGCCGCGAGCGCCGCGGTCATGCCGGAGATGCCGCCGCCGACGACCAGGATGCGCTTGCTGGAGGATTCCTTGAGATTGCCGTCGGGCAGGGCCATCTTCTTGACCTCGGCGCAGCCCATGCGGACGTAGTCCTCGGCCATTTCCTGGCGGATCTCGTCGTGGTCTGAACCTTCGGCGATGACCCAGATGACGCCTTCGCGCAGGTTGGCGCGCGACACGGCGACCTCAGGGAAGTTGAACGCCTCGGTCTTGGCGCGGCGCGAGCAGGCGGCGATGCAGACGTGGGTGACGCCGTTGTTGGCGATGTCGTCCTTGATCAGTTGGACGCCTTCGGCGTTGCACAGGAAGGGATGGCTCTTGACCTCGGCCATCTTGCCGTCCTTCTTGGCGGTGCCTTCCAGGCCCTTGACATCGAGTACGTCGCCGATGCCGCAGCCGGAGCAGATGTAGGCAGCGAATTTGTTCTCGGCCATGGTTACGCGGCCTCCGTCGAAGCAGACTTGTGGATCACTTGAATGGCCTTCAGCGAGGCGGCGGTGGCACTCTGCACCGCGCGGTTCACGTCGAGCGGGCTGGCAGCGGCGCCGGCACCGAACATGCCGCCATCCTTCGAGCCCTCGATGAAGCTCGATGAATCGAGCACGATGTCGTCCGGCAATTTCACACCCTTGACCTCAGGCTCCATGCCGACGGCCAGCACGACCAGGTCGTGCTCGGTAGCGTAGCGGTGGTAGCCCTCGGTGTCGACGCCGTGCAGGACCGGGTTGCCGTTGGCGGCGTTCTCGGCGATGCGCGCGACCTTGGATTTGACGAAGCTGACCGTCTTGTCCTGCCAGACCTTGGCGTAGAAGTCCTCGAAGCGGTCGATGGCGCGGATGTCGATGTAGTACACCGTCGACTTGCCTTCGTCGCCGAAGGCTTCACGCACATATTGCGTTTGCTTCAGCGTCGCCATGCAGCAGATGCGCGAACAGTGGCGCAGGTAGTTCTCGTCGCGCGAGCCGGCGCACTGGATGAAGGCGACGTTCTTTGCCTCCTTGCCGTCCGAGGGGCGCAGGATCTTGCCGCCGGTCGGGCCGTGCGGATCGGCCAGACGCTCGAATTCGACGCTGGTGATCACGTTGGCGTAACGGTCGTAGCCATAAGGCTGGATCTTGTTGGCGTCGAAGGGACGCCAGCCGGTGGCCCAGACGACGGCGCCGACGTTGAGCTGAACCGTCTCTTCCTTCATGCCGAGATCGACGGCGCCGTACTTGCATGCGCTCTTCGCGGCTTCGCCCTCCGGCGTGCCGACGATCGAAGGATCGATCACGTAGCGCTGCGGGTAGGCCATGACGTGCGGCAGGTAGGCCGCCTTGACCTTTGCGCCCGTCTTGCCCTGGCCGTAGTTGAACACGTCGGCCACTTCAGTCGTTACTGCTTTGCCGCAATCGCCGCAGGCCGTGCAGTTCTCATTGACGTAGCGCGGCGCCACCTTGAGGGTGACGTTGTAGTTGCCGCGAGCACCGGCGACGGCGGTGACCTCGGTCATCGTCATCACCTTCACGTTCGGATTGCCCTTGATGCGCCGCAGGTTGATTTCCAGTCCGCAG
Organism: Gammaproteobacteria bacterium; assembly: GCA_018819515.1. Lineage (GTDB taxonomy): Bacteria > Pseudomonadota > Gammaproteobacteria > Burkholderiales > Rhodocyclaceae > Fen-999. The sequence continues at coordinate 70,371 of JAHJPX010000004.1, read as the reverse complement.
GTCGGATGGCACATCTTCGGGAAATAGCGATAGAGCTGGGCGGTGCGGCCGCCGAGCGTCGGGGTCTTCTCGACCAGGATGACCTGTTTACCGCATTCGGCTGCCTCGAGCGCGGCAGTCATGCCGCTGATGCCGCCGCCCACGACCAGGATCGTCTGGTTGGTTGCGATTGAAGCTGTCACAGCTAGCCTCCGGGGAAAGTGTGTTCGGAAGAACGGCCGCAATTCTACCGTGGTGCCGGGCCGGGCCGGCTTGCGAATGATCAACTGGCCCGGAAAAATTTTCTATCTGCAAATAGACATACAGAATCGAAGCGGGTCTCAGCCCGTTCCGGAGCCCGTGTCAGCGCGGTGTCGGCCTGACCTCGAAAGTCAGCGATGACAGGTCGCCGAACACCCATGTCGCTTCCGGTGCGCCCAGTCCGGCGACGGTGCCGGGATTGACAAGCCAGGTTTGGCCGCCCTTGACGTTGTCGTGCTGACGGACTTCCGGCTTGTGACTGTGGCCGCAGCAGACGAGGTCGTAGTCGCCGGTGCAGGCCATGGCATGACCGTAGTGCGGGTAATGCGTGATGAATATGCGGCGATGGCCGAGCGTGATCATTGCGTCGTGGCCGTGGTAGTTGAGCAGGCCGTCGGAATGGCAGGCCATGCGCGCGATGGCAACGGGATCGCCGAGGTTGTTGCCGTGAACGGCGTGGATCGGCAGGCCGAGCTTGATCGAAGCCTTGAGCGTGTTGCCGCCGATGATGTCGCCGCAGTGGATGACCGCTTCGGCGCCTTCGGCCTTGGCGGCTTCCACCGCCGCCGCCAGCAGCGGGCCGCGATCGTGGCTGTCGGAGACGATGCAGACTTTCATCGGCTCAGATCACCAGCGGGCCGGTGTAACCGTCGCCAGTGTCTTCCTTGAAGTCGAGGCTGGTCATGCCGGAGCGGACGCCTTGCATCTGCTGCTCGTGGTCGGCCTGCACCTGGAGCAGGGTGATGACGCAATCGCCCAGGTTGTCGAAGCTCTCCTTGCCGGTGCCGAACTGCGTGGTTTCGTTGTAGAAGAACTGCGCTTTGAACAGCGAGGGGCCGAGCTTGAAGGCGACGAAATGCGCGCCGCGCTCCTCCCAGTAGATGACCGGGCAGTTGGTCAGGTCTTCACTCTCGGGATTGAGTTGTACTTCCGCATCGGCGGTCTGCAATGCGACCATGCGGCCGTAGCGTTCGAGCAGCGTCTGGTTGACGAGCTTCAGCTCGACGTCGGTGAAATCGGGAATGGTGTCGGTCATGGCTTATCGGCGAATCAAAATGTTAAGGTTGTCGATACAGATCGATCCCTGCGAGAATATCGCAAAACGCTAATCAACCTCATAAGAAACGCCCATGCCCGCAGTAGAGGAAATCAAGAAGACTACCTGTTACATGTGCGCCTGCCGCTGCGGCATCCGCGTGCATTTGCGCGACGGCGAGGTGCGCTACATCGACGGCAATCCGGACCATCCGCTCAACAAGGGGGTGATCTGCGCCAAGGGTTCGGCGGGCATCATGAAACAGTACTCGCCCGCGCGCCTGACGAAACCGCTGCGCCGCAAGGCGAATGCCGAGCGCGGCGCCGGCGAGTTCGAGCCGATCTCGTGGGAAGAGGCCTTCTCGACGCTGGCGGAGCGGCTCGGGAACATCCGCGCCACCGACCCGAAGAAATTCGCGCTGTTCACCGGCCGCGACCAGATGCAGGCGCTGACGGGTTTGTTCGCGCGCCAGTTCGGCACGCCGAACTACGCGGCGCACGGCGGCTTCTGTTCGGTGAACATGGCCGCCGGCATGATCTACACCATCGGCGGTTCGTTCTGGGAATTCGGCGGGCCCGATCTCGATCGGGCGAAACTGTTCGTGATGATCGGCACCGCCGAGGACCATCACTCCAATCCGCTCAAGATGGCGATCGCGAAGTTCAAGCGCGACGGCGGCCGCTTCGTTTCGATCAATCCGGTGCGCACCGGCTACTCGGCGATTGCCGACGAGTGGGTGCCGATCCGTCCGGGCACCGACGGCGCGCTGCTGCTCGCTTTCCTGCACGAGATCGTCGCCAAGGGTCTTTACGACCGCGAATTCCTCGTCAGGTACTCGAATGCCGGCCAGTTGGTGAACGTGGACGAGAAGAGCGACGAGTTCGGCATGTTCCTGCGCACCGAGGTGCCGGAGGAAGAGGCCTGCTATGACCCGCAGGACAAGCTCTGGTGGGATCGCAAGACGAACATGCCGGTAGTGACGCACACGCCCGGCGCCGATCCGTACTTGCGCGGCGAGTTCAAGCTGGCCGACGGCACGATGGTCAAGCCGTCCTTCCAGTTGTTGCAGGAGCGCGTCGCCGAATACACCCCGGAATGGGCCGAGGGCGTGACCGGCGTTCCTGCCGATACGATTCGTCGCCTCGCCTACGAGATGGGTGTGACGGCGCGCGACCAGCGCATCGAGCTGCCGATCGCGTGGACCGATTCCTGGGGCGTCGAGCACGACACCGTGACCGGCAACCCGGTCGCATTCCACGCCATGCGCGGACTCGCGGCGCACTCCAACGGCTTCCAGACCATTCGCGCGCTGGGCATCCTGATGTCGCTGCTCGGCACCATCGACCGGCCCGGCGGCTTCCGTCACAAGGTGCCGTTCCCGCGGCCGATTCCGCCTTGCGCGCGCACGCCAAATCACCCGAAGGCGGTGCAGCCGAACCGGCCGCTCGACGGCCTGGCGCTCGGCTGGCCGGCCGATCCCGACGATCTGTTCGTTGACGAAAACGGCGGTCCGGTGCGCATCGACAAGGGCTTCTCGTGGGAGTACCCGCTGTCGGTGCACGGGCTGATGCACAACGTCATCACCAACGCCTGGCGCGGCGATCCCTACAAGATCGACACGCTGATGATCTTCATGGCCAACATGGCCTGGAACTCGACCATGAACGCGGTCGAGGTGCGCAAGATGATGAACGACAAGGACGAGGAGACGGGCGAGTACAGGATTCCATTCATCGTCGTCTGCGATGCATTCCAGTCCGAGATGACGGCTTTCGCCGACCTGATCCTGCCCGACACGACCTACCTCGAACGCCATGACGTGATGTCGATTCTCGATCGGCCGATCTCGGAGTTCGACGGTCCGGTCGATTCGGTGCGTATTCCGGTGGTGCCGCCGCTGGGCGAGTGCAAGCCCTTCCAGGAAGTACTGATCGAACTCGGCTCGCGGCTGAAGCTGCCGGCCTTCGTGACCAAGGCGGGCGAGCGCAAGTATCGCGACTATCCGGACTTCATCGTCAACCACGAAACCGAGCCGGGCTCGGGCATCGGCTTTCTGGCCGGCTGGCGCGGCAAGGGCGGCGAGAAGAGCCTGCGCGGCGAACCGAATCCGAACCAGTGGGAGATGTATGCGAAGAACGATTGCGTCTTCCACTACGAGCTGCCCAAGAGCTACCAGTACATGCGCAACTGGAACCAGGGCTATCTCGAATGGAGCCAGCGCAACCGCATCACGCGCTACGCCGAGCCGATCCTGATCAACATCTATTCGGAGGTATTGCAGAAGTTCCGCGCTGCGGCGCAGGGCAAGGGCTACTCGCGCAAGCCTCCGGCGCACCTGGCCAAGCGCGTCGAGACCTACTTCGATCCGCTGCCCTTCTACTACGACACGCTGGAAGGCCAGGCGACCGACAAGCGCAAGTATCCGCTGGCGGCGATCACGCAGCGGCCGATGGCGATGTACCACTCGTGGGACTCGCAGAACGCCTGGCTGCGGCAGATCCACGCCCACAATCTGCTCTACGTGAATACGCACACGGCGCGTGTCGCGGGTATCGAGGATAACGACTGGATCTGGGTCGAGTCGCAGTGGGGCCGGGTCAAGTGCATGGCCAAGCATTCCGAGGCGGTGGAGCCGGGCACGGTGTGGACCTGGAACGCGATTGGCAAGGCGGCCGGTGCCTGGAACCTGACGCCCGACGCCAACGAATCGCAGAAGGGCTTCCTGCTCAACCACCTGATCTCCGAAGAACTGCCGGGAGGCGCAGACAAGGTCTCCAACTCCGATCCCATCACCGGTCAGGCCGCGTGGTTCGATGTGCGCGTGCGCATCGAAAAAGTCAGCCCTGGCGATACGCCGATTACGGAGCCGCAGTTCCCGCCGCTGAAGCCGTATCCGGGGCAGGGCGAGCGCAAGTCGATCTGGAACTTTTTTGCCGGCAAGGGGGAAACCAAATGACGCAATTGGCCCTCGTCATCGACCTCAACGTCTGCGTCGGCTGCCACGCTTGCGTCACCAACTGCAAGGAGTGGAATACCTCTGGTGAGGCCGGTCCGATGGTGGATCAGAATCCCTACGGCAAGGATCCCACCGGCACCTTCTTCAACCGCGTGCAGACCTTCGAGGTCGGCGAGTTTCCGAACACAGAGACGGTGCACTTTCCCAAGTCCTGCCTGCATTGCGAGGATCCGCCCTGCGTGCCGGTTTGCCCGACCGGTGCGTCTTACAAGCGCAAGGAGGACGGCATCGTCCTCGTCGATTACGACAAGTGCATCGGCTGCAAGTACTGCTCGTGGGCCTGTCCCTACGGCGCGCGCGAGGTCGACGAGCACCAGAAGGTGATGAAGAAGTGCACCCTCTGCGTTGACCGCATCTACGATCCCAAGATGACCGAGGAGGAGCGCCGGCCCGCCTGCGTGCGCGCCTGCCCGACCTCGGCGCGCCTGTTCGGCGACATCCACGATCCCGAATCGGAAGTGTCGCTGGCGATACGCGAAGCCGGCGGTTACCAACTGATGCCCGAGTGGGGCACCAGCCCGGCCAACCACTACCTGCCCCGGCGCAAGATCAAGCTGCGCATCCGCCACGACGAGATCGAGCGCGCCGACAATCCCCTCAAGATCGACGGCCTGCTGCCCAAGCCCGACAAGGCCGAGCCGTCCCTCGACGACGTCACGAGCTGGTAACGCAAGATGGCCCCCCACGCTCGCAACCCCGGCTCGCTGCGCCCCACGGGGGGGCGCATGCCTCCTTGGGGCGGCCCTACGGAGACATAATGCATCCCGCCTTTTCCGTCATCTTCCTTACCACCCTGATTGGCGTCGGCCAGGGACTCTTTCTCGCGCTGTTCACTGTCGAGTCCTATGCCGCGTTCGATCTCCTGCCCCGGCAGTCGAGTGCTTTTTACGCGACGGGCAGTGTGATTGCGTTGCTCTTTCTGGTTGGCGGACTGATCGCGTCGTTCTTTCACCTGGGTCGTCCCGAGCGGGCCTGGCGTAGCGCCACGCAGTGGCGGACTTCGTGGTTGTCGCGAGAAGTGATCGTGTTGCCCGCGTTCATGGGCACCGTGTTCCTTTACGGTGCGGCGCACTGGCTGGACATCAATCCTGTTTTCGCGCAGTTGCCTACCGGCGCGCCGGTGAATGTCACGGCCGTGCTCGGTACCATCGGTACAGTGCTGGCGTTCGCGCTCTTCGTCTGTACCGGCATGATCTACGCCTGCCTGCGCTTCCTGCGCGAGTGGCACACCCCCCTGACCGTCATCAACTACATCCTGCTCGGCGGCGCTTCCGGCTTCACGCTTGCCGCGGGCTTTGCAGCCTTGCAGGCGCCCGACCTGGTTCGCTTTTTCGCCGGCTGGGCGGCATTGATCACCGCGGTCGGCTTGGTGAGCCGGGGCGCATCCTTGCTCCGCAACGCCCGGCTGAAGCCGCGATCGACGCTGCAATCGGCGATCGGCATCAAACACCCACACATCGTTCAGACGACGCAGGGCGCCATGGGCGGCTCGTTCAACACGCGCGAGTTCTTCCATGGCGGGACGGCAAACTTGCTGCGTTCCTTGAAGTGGTGGTTCCTGATTGGCGCTTTTCTGGCGCCAATGCTGATACTCGGGCTGGCGATGTTCGAAGGCGAAGGCGATTTACCACTGTTATTGGTGGCTTTTGCGATCCAGTATCTTGGTTTGCTGGCGGAGCGATGGTACTTTTTTGCCCAGGCCAACCATCCGCAAAACCTTTACTACCAGTCGGTGGCCTGATGAACTGCTGCTCTGCAACAACGAATAATGTTGCCCAAAATGCGGTTCGCGGACTATTATTTTCCAGTCGGAAAGAAAACAACCAGACTTTGCTTCCGGAACACAGCCCGCGGGGCGCGGGTATTTGCTTTCACTGAAGACAATTTTTCACCAACCATCATCACGAGGAAATGCCATGAATTTCGATAAGGAACTGGATGCCCGCGGCCTGAACTGCCCGCTGCCCATCCTGCGCGCCAAGAAGGCACTCGCCGAGCTGACGTCCGGCCAAGTGCTGCGCATCATTGCGACCGACCCGGGTTCGGTCAAGGATTTTCAGGCGTTCGCGAAGCAGACGGGCAACGAACTGCTCTCGTCGGCGGAAAACAACAAGGAATTCGAGTTCTTCATCAAGCGCAAGTAAGCTGTAGCCGCTACCGGCGGAAGGGCGCCTGAGGCGCCCTTCTCCTTTTCTGGCGCTTGTCTCGATTATCGTGGATTATGTGTATATAAGAATAATGGTTTCGCGCAATGTCCGTGAAATCTATGATCATCGTACTAATTTGACGTTTGCCGCCCAAACGTTATTGAAGAGAAATTCCAATTGAGGAGAGACCATGGGTGCCACACCTGACATCGCCGTTGTCGACGATCTGATCCGCCAGCGCCTGGATGAAATCCTGCCCGGCAAGATCGAAGAGAAACTGAAGGAAATCCAGGAAAACAAGACGCCGTCGATGGCCATCATCGCCACCAAGGGCACGCTGGACTGGGCCTACCCGCCTTTCATTCTCGCTTCCACCGCCGCGGCGCTCGGTTGGGACGTCACGATCTTCTTCACCTTCTACGGCCTGAATCTGGTCAAGAAGGACGTCTCCGACCTCAAGGTCAGCCCGCTGGGCAATCCCGGCATGCCGATGAAGATGCCCTTCGGACCGGACTGGTTCAAGAGCATCAACTGGAACATTCCGAACGTCGTCCAAGCCGGCATTCCCGGCTTCGAAACGGTTGCAACTTCGTTGATGCAGCAGACGATCAAGAACAACGGCGTTGCCAGCATTTCCGAATTGCGCGAGCTCTCGCAGGAAGCCGGCGTCAAGTTCGTCGTTTGCCAGATGACCGTCGAACTGTTCGGTTTCAACCACGAGGATTTTGTCGAGGGCATGGACTACGTTGGCGCTGCCTCGTTCCTGCCGGTCGCCCAAACCGCGGACGTCACTTTGTTCATCTAGGTTTCGGATTTTTTGTCGCAGTCGATTTTTTACCCCTGGGGGAGGAAGTAAGAATGACACTTAAGAAAATTGCAGCACTGCTGTCCATTGCCGGCATCGCATCACCGGCTTTCGCAACCAACGGCATGAACATGGAAGGTTACGGTCCGATCGCCTCGGGCATGGGCGGGGCGTCCATGGCGTACGACAACGGCACGGCGGCCGTCGTCAATAATCCGGCGACGCTCGGCATGATGGCTACGGGTACCAGCCGTCTCGACCTCGCCATTGGCGGCCTGCATCCTGATGTAACGGCCAAGATGACGGGCATGCCCGACGCGAAATCCGGCGGTGATGCCTATTACATGCCAGCCTTGGGCTATGCGCGCAAGGACGGCAAACTCACCTACGGCGTGGCGCTTTTCTCGCAGGGCGGCATGGGTACGGAATACGCCGACGGAAGCTTCATGTCGGCCGGGTCACCCGGCGCCACGCGCTCCGAACTCGGCGTCGGCCGCCTGATCGCTCCGCTTGCCTTCGAAGTAACGCCCGACCTCATAATCGGCGGTTCGCTGGATTTCGTTTGGGCGACGCTCGATCTCAAGATGGCGGCGGACACTGCCACGCTTGGCGGCTTGGTGACCGCCGGCAGCGGTAACCTCTACAGTGCGCTTCCGGGCCTGATGGGTATGAACTGGGCGCGGATCGACTTTTCCGATGATAACGATTTCTCCGGTGCCGCCAAGGGATATGGCTGGGCGGGCAACATCGGGTTCACCTACCGGATATCCCCGATGGTCACCATCGGCGGTTCGTATCACTCGAAGACCGCGCTTTCCGACTTGGAAACCGGCACCTCGGGCGCCAGTATGACGGCCGGGATGTACGGATCCACAACGCCGGGTTTCGCTGATTCCGGCAAAATCCTGGTGCGCGACTTCCAGTGGCCCGAGACCTACGGGTTCGGTGTTTCCGTCCAGGCGACACCGCAACTACAAGTTGTTGCCGACGTGAAGCAGATCGGCTGGTCGAAGGTGATGAAGAACTTCAAGATGACCTACGAGAGTGGTGGCGTTGGTGGCAGTGTCGATTTCACCCTGCCACAGGAGTGGAAGGATCAGACTGTGTTTCAACTTGGCGCGACCTACATGGTTAGCCCGCAGTTTGCGCTACGCGCGGGTTACAACGTTTCGCGCAATCCGATTCCCGACACTTATCTGAATGCGCTGTTTCCGGCGATCGTGAAGGATCACTACACATTCGGTTTCGGTTATGCGGTCAGTAATACGGCCGACGTGAACGGCTCGTTCACCTACGCGCCGAAGGTCACGCAAACGGGTGGTAGCGGCATCACTAGCGAGCACAGCCAGACCAACTGGCAGTTGATGTATAGCCAGCGATTCTAGGCACCGAAGGAGACTGAAGGGCTGAGGGCCATGCGTGGCCTTCAGCCTTTTTTTCGCCTTTGCGGAAATTCAGAGAACAACAGAGAAGACATTATGAAAAAAGCAATTGCAGGATTTATGCTGCTGTTGAGCGCGTTCGCGGCGCACGCGCTACAACCCTACGTGACTGGTGCAGCGGCTGCCAGCGGAGACCTCAATGCGGCAACCGCTTCGGTCGAGCAGAAACTGACTGCGGCTGGTTTCTCGGTGATCGGCAGGCACATGCCCAAGGGTTTGCCGAACCAGGCGACGGTTGTCGTTACCGATGCCGGCCTGACGGCGGCGCTCAAGGACATCGGCGGATCGGCTGTTGTAGGCATGCCGATTCGCGTCGGTGTCAAGGCGGATGGCACGGTGTCCTACCTCAACCTCGAGTACTGGCAGCGCGCCATTTTGCGCAAGGACTTTGGCAAGGCAGAAGCGGCGATCAAGACGGCGACCGGCAAACTCGAGCAGGCATTGGGCAAGGGCGCGGCTTTCGGCGGCGACGTCGAGGCGGAAGATCTGGCCAGCTATCGCTACATGTTTCCGATGGAGCGGTTCGACGACAGATCCGAGCTTGCCGAGTACAAGAGTTTCGATGAGGCTGTAAAGACGGTGCAGGACAACCTCGCCAAGGGCATGAAGGGCACAAGCAAGGTCTATGAGTTAATCGTGCCGGACAAGAAGATTGCTGTTTTCGGCGTGGCGCTTAATGACGCCGAATACGGCGAAGGCTGGTGGGTCAACAAGATCGGCTCCGACCATGTTGCCGCGTTGCCCTGGGAAGTATTCGTCGTGAACGGCAAGGTGTTTGGCCTCTATGGCCGCTACCGCACGGCGCTGGCCTGGCCGTCGCTGGGCATGGGGCAGTTCATGACCATTTCCAACCACCCCGAGACGACCAAGCGGATGCTGGAGGCCGTTGCCGGCGCCAAGTAGCGACCGGTCGTGCCTCTAGCCTAGGCGCGCGAGTTGGGCGGCGAGTTTCGTGCGCAGGTCGCCGAAGTTCGCCAGCCGTTCGCGTTCCTGATTGACCACTGCGGCGGGCGCTCGCTCGACGAAGCTCGGCGTGGCCAGTTTTCTCTCCGCCTTTTCGATCTCGCCCTCGATGCGCGCGAGTTCCTTGCCAACGCGCTCCTTTTCGGCGGCGACGTCGATCTCGATCTTCAGCATCAGGCGGAAGTCGCCGACAATCTGCACCGGCGCTTCCGATTCCGGAAGATTGTCGCCGGCTACCGTGACTTCGGAAAGCCGGGCCAGCGCCGCAAGGTAGGGCGCATAGGCTTCCATTGCGGCCTTGTCGCCGGCCGCGACCAGCGGCACCTTCTGCGCGGGCGAGATGTTCATTTCGCCGCGCAGGCTGCGGCAGGCGTTGATCATGTCCTTGAGCGTCGCCACCCAGGCTTCGGCCTGATCGTCGCAGCGGCCCATGTCGGCCACCGGATAGGCTTGCAGCATCAGCGTGTTCGGTGCGCCGGTCGGCGTACCACCACGGCTGACTTTTAGTTCCGGCCTAACGCCAGCATCCGCTGGCATTAGCCTGCTCTGAAGCTCGTGCGTTCCTGCGATGGGCGCTACCGTCTGCCACAGCTCTTCGGTGATGAACGGAATCAGCGGGTGCGCCAGGCGCAGCATCGTCTCAAGCACGCGCACCAGCGTGCGACGCGTGGCGCGCTGTTCGGCGTCGTCGCCCTTCTGGATCTGCACCTTCGCCAGTTCCACGTACCAGTCGCAGTACTGGTCCCAGACGAATTCGTAGATCGCCTTGGCCAGCAGGTCGAAGCGGTAGTCGGCAAAGTGCTTGGCCACTTCGGCTTCCAGCTTCTGCAGCAGGCTGACGATCCAGCGGTCGGCTGGCGAGTACTCGCGCGGCAACACATCGTCGGTGCCGCAATCCTTGCCTTCGCAGTTCATCAGCACGAAGCGTGTCGCGTTCCACAGCTTGTTGCAGAAGTTGCGATAGCCCTCGCAGCGCTGCATGTCGAACTTGATGTCGCGGCCGGGCGAGGCGAGCGAGGCAAAGGTGAAACGCAGCGCATCGGTACCGAAACCGGGGATGCCGTTCGGATACTCCTTGCGCGTGCGCTTCTCGATCTTCGGCGCGTCCTTCGGATTCATCAAGCCGGTGGTGCGCTTCTTGATCAGGTCATCGAGGCTGATGCCGTCGATCAGGTCGATCGGGTCGAGCACGTTGCCCTTGGACTTCGACATCTTCTGGCCTTCGGCGTCGCGGATCAGGCCGTGCACATAGACGTCGCGGAACGGAATCTTGCCGGTGATGTGCCTGGTCATCATGACCATGCGCGCCACCCAGAAGAAGATGATGTCGAAGCCGGTGACCAGCACGGAGGAGGGCAGGTAGAGATCGAGCGCCGGGTTCGACTTCGCCGGCCACTCCGGCGTCCAGTCGAGCGTGGAGAAGGGCCACAGCGCCGACGAGTACCAGGTGTCGAGCACGTCCGGGTCGCGTTCGAGTCCGCCATCGTAGCCTTCCTGCTTTGCCAGTGCATAGGCTTCGGCTTCGTCGTGGGCGACGAAACAGCGGCCATCGTCGGAATACCACGCGGGAATCTGGTGGCCCCACCACAACTGCCGCGAGATGCACCAATCCTGGATATTGTTCAGCCACTGGTTGTAGGTGTTCACCCAGTTCTCGGGCACAAAGCGGATTTCGCCCGAGGCGACGCATTCGAGCGCCTGGCCGGCGATGCTCTTGCCATTGGCGCCAAGCTTGCTCATCGCGACGAACCACTGGTCGGTGAGCATCGGCTCGATGACCGCGTTGGTGCGGTCGCCGCGCGGCACCATGAGCTTGTGCGGCTTGACACCGATCAGCAGACCCTCGATCTCCAGGTCGGCGACGATGGCCTTGCGCGCTTCATAACGATCCATGCCGCGATAGCGCTCCGCGCCGTGTTCGTTAATGCGCGCGTCGAGCGTGAAGATGCTGATTGGCGCGAGGCTGTGACGATGGCCGATCTGCCAGTCGTTGAAGTCGTGGGCGGGCGTGATCTTCACGCAACCAGTGCCGAACTCCTTATCCACGTAGGCGTCGGCGATGATCGGAATCGTGCGTCCCGTGAGCGGCAGCACGACATGCTTGCCGATGAGGTGCTGATACCTCTCGTCTTCCGGATTCACGGCAACGGCGACGTCGCCGAGCATGGTTTCCGGTCGCGTGGTGGCGACGGTCAGCGAGCCATTACCCTCGACGAACGGATACTTGATCTCCCACATGTAGCCGTCTTCCTCTTCGCTGGCGACTTCGAGATCGGAGACGGCGGTGAGCAGTTTCGGGTCCCAGTTGACCAAGCGCTTGCCGCGATAGATCAGGCCTTCCTTGTGCAGGCGGACGAAGGTTTCGGTGACGATCTTCGACAGGCCTGCGTCCATCGTGAAGCGCTCGCGACTCCAGTCAGGAGAGGTGCCGAGCCGGCGCATCTGGCGGGTGATGGTGCCGCCCGAGTACTCCTTCCACTCCCAGACCTTTTCCAGGAACTTCTCGCGGCCGAGGTCGTGGCGTGAAATTCCTTGGGCGTCTAGCTGGCGTTCGACGACGATCTGTGTGGCGATGCCAGCGTGGTCGGTGCCGGGCTGCCAGAGCGTGTTGGCGCCGCGCATGCGGTGGTAGCGCGTCAGCGCATCCATCAGCGTCTGGTTGAAGCCGTGCCCCATGTGCAGCGTGCCGGTGACGTTCGGCGGCGGCAGCAGGATGCAGAAGTTGTCGGTTTTGGCGGTGTCCAAGCCGGCGGCAAAGTAGCCGTTGTTTTCCCAGATCGGGTACCAGCGCTGCTCGATGTCGGCAGGCTCAAAGCTTTTGGCGAGTTCCATGGAGGTGCGGGAAAGGCAGATTGCGAAAAAGCGAATGATGATTGGGTGGGGAATCAACCTTCGGTGGCGTCCTGCGACGGCTGACTTTCTGCTTCGACCGCCAGTTGCAGCTTGGGCAGCAACTCCAGCCGGACTGCGGCGGTAACCTGGGCGACCAACTGGTCGGTAAGGCCGTCGACGACGTACATGACGATGTGCGGCAACTCGGTGTCCAGCCAGTCGACGATTTCCTTTTCTACCGCCTGACGTTGCGCCGACAGCCTTTCGAGCATGAGTTCATAGGCCAGTACCTGAGCCTGCTCGTCGATGGTCGGAGCCGTCCTTATCTCCGTCGGCGGCGCTACAGGTGCGCCCGCCTCAGACGGAGGCACCATGTCCGTCAATACGGGCAGGTCGTCGGATATGTCTCCCGCGGCAGCGACCGACGCCTGAGAACCAGCAAGAAAGACGCGACGCCGCCGCATCAGATTGTCGGCCTTGTCGAGCAGGCTGCGGTCGTCGTCCATCTCAAACTCCCGTCGCGATGCTGCGAGCGTCGATGGCGTAGCCGCGCTCGCGGTAATGCTTGAATCGCTCGCGGGCGGGGAGCCGGTCGGCGTCAGCGGTGCTGACGATTTCGACCAGTTCCGAAAAACGCGAAAAGCCGGGAGGGAGTTCGTCGGCGAGATTGAGCAGGCAGCCATCGTGTGGCAGGCGATCCAACGATTCCGTCATAACGATCGGCGTTTCCGATGCCAGCGACGATTCCGCGTCGCAGTGGGGCAAAAACCCGGTGGCTGGCTGCGTCCAGAGCAGACGGTCGAGTTGCTCGGCAGTTCTGCGTTCCGGCGCATAGACGAGCACCGGCTGGCGTTTCCGCCACGCCTGGCGCAGCCACTCCGCCGCAGCGGCGATGCGGTCGGGTGCGTCGTGCAGGAACTCGATCCGTGTCACGGCCTGCTTGCGGCCCGTGCCATCAGGAAATGCGCCAGCAGCGGAACGGGACGACCGGTCGATCCCTTCTCCTTGCCGGAGCGGTAGGCGGTGCCGGCTATATCGAGGTGCGCCCAGTTGTACTTCTTGGTGAAGCGGGACAGGAAACAGGACGCGGTGATGGTGCCGCTGGCGCGACCGCCGATGTTGGCCATATCGGCGAAATTGCTGTTCAGCAGCTCTTGATAGTCTTCCCAGAGCGGCAGTTGCCAGGCGCGGTCGTAGGCCTCCTGGCCGGCATCGAGCAATTCGCGGGCAAGACTGTCGGTGTTCGCCAGCAAGCCGGTAGCGACATGGCCGAGGGCGATGACACAGGCGCCGGTCAGGGTCGCCACGTCGATCACGCAAGCCGGGTCGAAGCGTTCGACGTAGGTCAGTGCATCGCACAGGATCAGGCGGCCTTCGGCATCGGTATTGAGAATTTCCACCGTCTGGCCGGACATCGAAGTAACGACGTCACCGGGTTTGGTCGCCCCGCCGCCGGGCATGTTCTCGGTGGCCGGGACGACGGCGACGACGTTCAGTGACAATTTCATGGCAGCGACCGCCTTCATGGTGCCGAGAACGCTGGCGGCGCCGGACATGTCGAACTTCATTTCGTCCATTTCCGGCGCTGGCTTGAGCGAGATGCCGCCGGTATCGAAGGTGACGCCCTTGCCGACCAGTACGATCGGTTTGTCGTCGGCCTTGCCGCCAGAATGCTTGAGGACGATGAACTTTGGTGGCTCGTGCGACCCCTTGGCGACGGAGAGCAACGTGTGCATGCCCAGCGCTTCCATGGCGTCGCGTTCGAGCACCTCGATGCCGAGCGAGTGCTCGTCGGCCAGTTCGCGCGCCTGCTCCGCCAGATAGCCTGGTGTGCATATGTTGCTTGGCAGATTGGCGAGATCCTTCATCAGGCCGGACCCGGCGGCGATCGCCTGGCCCTGGAGCAGACCGTCTTCTGCCGCCGCCAGTTCGTTGCGCCGCTCGACGCAGAACGTCAGTTTGCGTAGCGGACGTCGCACATCCTCCTTTTTAGACTTGAGGCGGTCGAAGCGGTACAGCGCTTCGAGGGCGACCATGGTCGCCTGGCGCACTCGCCAGGCGACATCGCGCTTCTTGATAGTGAGTTCCGTCAGGTACAGGGTGCCATCGAAGCCCCCTGTTTCATTGAGTGTCTTCACCGCGGTAGATATCGCGGCACGAAACTCCTTCTCGCGGAACTCCTTCTCCTTACCCAGGCCAACCAGCAACACGCGGTCGGCGAGGATGCCGGGAACGTTGTGCAACAACAGCGTCGTTCCCGCTTTTCCCTCCATGTCGCCGCGGCGCAAAAGGTCCGAAAGATGTCCGCGTGCCGCGTGGTCAACCACTTCCGCGGGGAGGGATAGCTTGCGCGGCTCGAAAATGCCAAGCACCACGCAGGCGCTGCGCTGTTTTTCTGGGCTGCCGCTTCTTATGCTAAATTCCACGTATCACTCCTGACTTCGATAGGGGGAAGAGTTGTAGTTTTTTCCCGAATTCGATGGCCTTATGATTATCGCCGTTAGTTTTACCAAAAGTCAAAGCCCCTGGAACTCGGGTTCCGTGATTCCGAGATGATCTTCCGGCGCGCTGCACAGAGAGAACTGACTCATACTGCGATTACAGTATTTGTCGCATTGTTTGCCATCTTGCTGACCACGCAGCTGATCCGATTGCTGGGTGAGGCCGCCGGGGGGAAGATCGCTCCGGACGGCGTTCTCGCGCTACTCGGCTTCGGCGCCGTCAACTATTTGCCGACACTGTTGTCGCTGACGATGTTTATCGCCATCCTGATGACCCTGTCCCGTTCCTACCGGGATTCGGAGATGGCGATCTGGTTTTCAGCCGGAGTGCCGCTTACGGCCTGGGTACGACCCGTTCTTCAGTTTGCGCTACCGCTGGTGATTGCAATCGGGGCTCTCTCGATGTTTCTGTCGCCGTGGGCGCTGGCCAAGAGCGCCGAATATCGACAGCGCATGGATCAGCGCGACGATACTTCGCGTGTTTCGCCTGGAGCGTTTCAGGAGTCGGCTCAAGCCGACCGGGTGTTTTTCGTCGAGGGACAAGTCGGCGATGAAGGTCGCGTCAAGAACGTGTTCATCAGTTCCCGCCAGCACGGCCGGCTTGGTGTAGTTGCCGCGGCAGAGGGACATGCCGAATTAGCCGCCAACGGCGACCGCTTTCTGGTGCTTGAGAACGGGAGACGGTACGAGGGAACGCCGGGTTCAGCTGACTACCGTGTCATGAGGTTCGATCGCTACGGTTTTCGTGTCGAGACGCGCGAAAGTCGTGGGATCGTCCCGGATCAGAAGAACATGCCGATTTGGGATCTTGTTGCGCAACCGACCCCAGGCAATCTCGGCGAACTGCTTTGGCGGGTGGGGATCCCCCTGTCCGCGCTTAACCTCGCCTTGCTGGCAATTCCGTTGTCGTTCGTCAATCCACGCGCGGGGCGCACCAATAATCTGGTCTTTTCATTGCTGACCTTCATGCTTTACAGCAATATGATCAGCTTGAGCCAGGCATGGGTATCGCAAGGCAAGCTGCCTTTCGAGATCGGTGTCTGGGCGGTCCATGTGATCATGTTCAATGGCCTGCTGGTCCTGTTTTATCGGCGATTGTCCGTATTCTCCTGGGGACGCCTGTGGCGATGAGTGGTTCGCTAAAGGTGTTCGAGCGCTATATCGCGCGCGAGATATATCTCTCGACGGCGCTAGTGTTGTTTGCCTTTCTAGCGCTGTTTTCGTTTTTCGATCTGGTGCAGGAACTTGCGGATCTTGGCAAGGGTACCTATCAGTTCCATCATGCAGTCGGCTATGTTCTGCTGACTTTGCCCGGGAGGGCCTATGAGCTGTTTCCGGTTGCCGTACTGATCGGGACGCTCTACGCGCTGACTTTGCTGGCGCGACATTCCGAAATCACGGTACTTCGAGCCTCGGGACTGTCGACCCGCAGAATGTTGCTTGCGCTGGCGAAGATCGGAGCCGTGTTCATCGTGCTGACTTTTCTGATCGGGGAGTTCGTTGCGCCGCCGGCCGAGCGGATGGCGCAGCAGTTGAGGTTGCGAGCGATGAGTTCCGTTGTCGGACAGGAGTTCCGCTCCGGACTTTGGGTCAAGGATGAGCGCGCGTTCGTCAATGTGCGCGAAGTCCTGCCCGATACGACCCTGCGCGGTATCCTTATTTACGAGTTTGATTCCGGCTACCAGTTGCGGTCGATCAGCGAAGCAGACAGCGGCCAATACGCACCTCCGGATCATTGGTTGCTGGGTGGCGTCATTCAGACGATTTTCGAGGGCGATCGGACGCGCGTCGCAGAGGTCGGCGAATTGAAGTGGCAATCGGCTCTGACCCCGGAAATTCTCACCGTGCTATTGGTGGCACCGACACGCATGTCGCTGGTCAATCTGTATCTCTATATCCGTCACTTGGCAGAGAATCACCAGAAAACCCATCGTTACGAGATTGCGATGTGGAAAAAACTGGCCTATCCGGTCGCGGCACTGGTCATGATGGCGTTGGCCTTGCCGTTCAGCTATTTGCATGATCGCGCGGGTAATGTGAGCCTGAAGGTGTTTCTCGGCGTGATGCTGGGCGTCGGCTTCCACTTGCTGAATGGCCTGTTTTCTAGTCTGGGCGTAATCAACAGCTGGCCACCATTCTTCGCGGCGCTTACGCCTAGCGCGTTGTTCCTGCTGGCCGCCGGGGTTATGACTTGGCGGGTGGAGCGAAGATGATGCGTGTTCCCGCCAGTCGGTCGTGCAGGAACTGTCCATCGCGGTCAAGCAGCGCCCAGGCGATCCCGATTCCGAACAGCGCAAGGCTCGGCCAGGCGAGCGTGTAGCGCAGCGCCAGCCGCCACAGCGGGGACGGCTCTCCTTCCGGTGTGACGATCCGCAACTTCCAGGTTCGCATTGCCAAGGTCTGCCGGCCGCCGCGCCAGTGCCAGACAAAGTACAGCGCTAAGCACAGGAACACGTACACGCGCATGACCCGATGCGACACCATGGCTCCCGTCGCCGCAGACAACAGAACCAGTGGGACGATCGCCACGACAAACACACCGAGCAGAAGCAGAGATTCATAGGCCATGCTGGCGAGTCGCCGCCGAATGCCGGGCAATGTGGTCGAATCGGGTTCCTTGATCACTATTTCGATGGACCAGCGGGCCCGGCAGGTGTGTCAGGGCGAATACCGGACTTGACGGACGAACGTTTCAGACGATCTCTTTCGTCTTCCGGCAGCGCCTGATACTCCGACCACATTTGTTTAAGCGCCTCCCTTTGCTCGGGGGTCGCGTTCCGTACGTTTCGATATCTTTCCCGCGCTTGCCGCTTTTGATCGGGCGTCAGTTCTGCCCACCCCTTCATTCGGCGCTGAACGCGTTGTTGCTCCTCCATATTCATGGTTGGGTAACGCTCGGCGACCTGCAACCATTTACGCCTACTCGATGCCTCCAGTTGATTCCAATCGGGGCCGAGAGGCGCCAGGATGTGCCGGGTTTCGGCTGGAAGGTCTGCCCAATCAGGGGGCAAAATCGAAAGCGGCCCGGCGAGGGCCGTTGAAATCAATGCCAAAAAAAGGATTACTCCGGCAAGGATTCGTCGCCGGGTTCCGATACGCGCTGCAGCCATTCCAGAAAACCTCTGTCAGTGTATGCGGAAGGCGGAACCTCGT
The DNA here is from genome assembly GCA_018819515.1 of Gammaproteobacteria bacterium. Taxonomy (GTDB): domain Bacteria; phylum Pseudomonadota; class Gammaproteobacteria; order Burkholderiales; family Rhodocyclaceae; genus Fen-999. The sequence continues at coordinate 52,236 of JAHJPX010000004.1, read as the reverse complement.
CGCTCAGAAGCGCGCCGTCAATCTCCGCCAATTCTGCCGCTTCCTGGCCATTTTGCCAGACTTGCGCTCCCAATACTCCGATGGCAAGCGCGACAAAGGCCAGCAGTCCGCGATAGTGACTTTGGAGGGATTCGCCCACAACGCGTCCGAAACCCGCAAGACTCAAGGCGGCGACTGGTGTGGCCTGATGACGCAACGCATCGCATCTGGCCTCGTAGAGACGAACCGATATGTGTTGCCCGAGGTCTGCGGTTCCGCGATCCAGAACTTTACGGACGCGTTCCGCAAAATCCACTACGTCGGTGCCATCATTCATAGTTCAATTCCCTTTGCCTTGAGGGCCACCGCCAACGTATGAGTTGCCCGCGAACAGTGAGTCTTTACGCTTCCCTCCGAGCACTTCATGGCAATTGCCGTTTCGGCAGTATCCATCTCTTCCCAATAACGCAACAGAAAGGCTTCCCGTTGACGCGCCGGGAGTCTTTTGATCTCTTCTTCGATGATTGCGATGACTTGCGATTGCTCCAGAGCGCCATGAGGATTGCCAATGGGCGAGTGATTTTGTGTTGGCAGGGATTCCAGGGGGTCAGATTCGTCATCGTCAGCGGATGTAAAGGACGACAGTAGGGTCGTCCACGTTGAGCGGACCTTCTGTCGGCGGTAGAAGTCGCGGATCGTATTTTGAAGAATCCGTTGAAACAACAACGGCAACTCTTCGGACGGGCGGGCGCCGTATTTCTCGGACAACTTGAGCATCGCGTCTTGAACGATATCCATTGCCGTATCTTCGTCACGGACGGCGTACAGCGCCTGCTTGAAGGCGCGCCGTTCGACGCCAGCGAGAAAATCGGACAGTTCGCTACGAGAAGCCAGGGGAAGTCCTTACGTTGGGTCCGAGATTGTGGCCTCTTGTCGCGCGACGGGCCGGCTGCTACCTTGACCAAACACGTCTGAATCAGTAAGGTAGCGCGTTTTCGGGTCGAAACCCTCAAATTTGGAACAAATGATGCAATTGACTGGTGCAGAGATTGTAATCAGGTGCCTTCAGGAAGAAAAGGTCGACCATGTGTTCGGCTATCCGGGTGGTTCGGTACTTCATATCTACGACGAGTTTTTCAAGCAGGATCAGATCAAGCATATTCTGGTCCGTCACGAGCAAGGTGCGGTGCACGCGGCGGATGCATATTCGCGCTCGTCGAACAAGATTGGCGTCTGTATGGTGACGTCCGGACCGGGGGTCACCAACGCGGTTACCGGCATCGCTACGGCGTATATGGATTCGATCCCCTTGGTGGTAATTTCCGGCCAGGTTCCGACCGCCTATATTGGTCAGGATGCCTTTCAGGAAGCGGATACTGTCGGTATTACCCGGCCGTGCGTCAAGCACAACTTCCTGGTCAAGGACGTCAAGGACCTGGCGATCACGATCAAGAAGGCGTTTTACCTTGCCAAGACAGGACGACCCGGACCGGTACTGGTGGATATCCCCAAGGATATTACTGCGCAGAAATGTGAGTTCCAGTACCCCAAGACCATCGCCATGCGCTCCTACAATCCGGTGATCAAAGGGCATGCCGGTCAGATCAAGAAGGCTTTGCAGATTCTGCTCGAAGCGAAGCGGCCGATTGTCTATGCCGGCGGTGGCGTCATACTCTCCGACTCCGCCGACAAGCTCACCAAACTCACTCGAGCGCTGGATTTCCCGATTACGCAGACCCTCATGGGATTGGGTGGTTATCCTGCGACAGACAGGCAGTTTCTTGGCATGCTGGGCATGCATGGCACCTACGAGGCGAACATGGCGATGCAGCACGCCGATGTCGTGCTTGCAATCGGTGCTCGCTTCGACGATCGGGTTATCGGCAGTCCGGACCATTTCGCGCAGGTCGCGCGCAAGATCATCCATATAGACATCGATCCGTCGAGCATCTCCAAGCGGGTCAAAGTTGACATTCCCATCGTCGGCAATGTGTCTGACGTGCTCGATGAGATGCTCAAGCAATTTGCGGCGGTCGAGGCCAAGACGGACGGCAAGGCGCTCGCAGTGTGGTGGAAGGAGATCGAAGGCTGGCGCAGCCGCAACTGCTTGAAATACAAGCAGGGCAAAGACGTCATTGCTCCGCAGTATGTGGTGCAAAAACTCTACGAGGTGACCGGCGGCGACGCCTTCATCACGTCGGATGTAGGGCAGCATCAGATGTTCGCGGCGCAGTTCTACAAGTTTGACAAGCCGCGACGCTGGATTAACTCCGGTGGTCTTGGCACGATGGGTTTCGGCCTGCCTGCAGCCATGGGAACGCGTTTTGCCAACCCTAAGTCGCCGGTCGCGTGCATCACCGGCGAGGGCTCTATCCAGATGTGCATTCAGGAATTGTCCACCTGCAAGCAATTCCGGTTGCCGATCAAGATCGTTAATCTGAACAATGGTTATCTCGGCATGGTGCGCCAATGGCAGGAAATGTTCCACGGCAACCGCTATTCGGAATCGTATGTCGACGCTTTGCCGGATTTCGTCAAACTTGCCGAAGCCTACGGTCACGTCGGCATGCGCATCGATAAGCCGGCCGACGTCGAGCCGGCTCTGCGCGAGGCATTCGTCAAGCACAAGAGCGATCTTGTTTTCATGGACTTCATCATTGATCCCAAAGCCAACGTATTTCCTATGGTTGCCGCGGGCAAGGGACTGTCCGAAATGATTTTGGCGGAGGAGCTGTAGCCATGCGCCACATCATTTCCATCCTGATTGAAAACGAGTCCGGTGCCCTGTCGCGCGTGTCCGGGTTGTTCTCGGCGCGTGCCTACAACATCGAGTCGCTAACGGTGGCGCCTACCGAGGATGCCTCATTGTCGCGCATGACCATTGTCAGTATCGGGTCAGACGAAGTCATCGAGCAGATCACCAAGCAACTCAACAAGCTGATCGATGTTGTCAAGGTAGTCGATCTATCCGAGGCGGCGCACATCGAGCGCGAACTGATGCTGATAAAGGTTCGTGCGACAGGCAAGGATCGCGAGGAAATGAAGCGGGTCGCCGACATCTTTCGCGGTCGCATCATCGACGTTACTGACTCGAGCTACGTTGTCGAGTTGACCGGTAATACGGCCAAGCTCGACGCCTTTCTCGATGCCATCGACCGTTCGCTGATACTCGAAACGGTGCGCACCGGTGTTTGCGGCATTGGCCGCGGCGACCGGATTTTGCGCGTCTGACTTATTTCAAGGATTTTTCCATAGGGGTCTTTCATGAAGGTTTATTACGACAAAGACGCTGATCTGTCGCTCATCAAGGGCAAGAAGGTCACTATCGTTGGTTACGGCTCGCAGGGCCACGCTCACGCCCAGAACTTGAAGGACTCCGGCGTCAAGGTGACGGTTGGACTGCGCAAGGAAGGCGCATCCTGGGGCAAGGCCAAGAAAGCCGGTCTCAAGGTCGAGGAAGTGGCCAAAGCGGTGAAGGATGCCGATGTGGTCATGATACTGTTGCCCGACGAGACCATCCCTGCCGTGTACTATGCCGATGTCGAGCCGAATATAAAGAAGGGCGCTGCCTTGGCTTTCGCCCATGGCTTCAATATTCATTACAACCAGGTGGTACCCCGCGGCGATGTTGATGTGATCATGGTTGCCCCGAAAGGCCCTGGCCATACGGTGCGCTCTGAATACCTGCGCGGTGGCGGTGTGCCGTCGCTGATCGCCGTCTATCAGGACATGAGTGGCAAGGCCAAGGACATCGCGCTCTCTTATGCCGCGGCCAACGGCGGCACCAAGGGCGGTGTCATCGAGACCACTTTCCGCGACGAGACGGAGACCGATCTCTTCGGTGAGCAGGCTGTCCTGTGTGGGGGCTTGGTTGAACTGATCAAGGCTGGCTACGAAACCCTGACCGAAGCCGGCTACGCGCCCGAGATGGCCTACTTCGAGTGCTTGCATGAGGTGAAGTTGATCGTCGATCTGATCTTCGAGGGCGGCATCGCCAACATGAACTACTCGATCTCCAATAATGCGGAGTTCGGCGAGTACGTTACTGGTCCGGAAGTTATCAACGAACAGTCGCGCGCCGCCATGAGGAATGCATTGAAGCGCATTCAAAACGGCGACTACGCCAAGATGTTTATCCTCGAAGGCCGTACCAACTACCCGGCCATGACCGCCCGCCGTCGCCTGATCGCGGCCCATCCGGTCGAGCAGGTCGGTGCTCAACTGCGCGACATGATGCCGTGGATTAAGGCCAAGGCATTGGTCGACAAGTCAAAGAACTGAGTTGGCACACTATCCGCACCCCATCATCGCCCGGGAAGGCTGGCCCTTCTTGGGCGGCTCGGTAGCGCTGGCGTTGCTCGTCACCTTTGCGACCTGTTGGACCTGGGCGATTCCGTTCTGGCTGATTGCCCTGTTCGTCCTGCAGTTCTTCCGCGATCCGGCGCGCGAAGTGCCGGGCGATGCGAAGAGCGTACTGTCACCGGCCGACGGCCGCATCGTCGCCATCCAGCCGGTCCGCGATCCGTGGCTCGACCGTGATACGCTGAAGATCAGCGTCTTCATGAACGTCTTCAACGTCCACTCCAATCGCAGCCCGGTGGACGGCGAGGTCAAGCGGCGCTGGTACAACCCGGGCAAATTCGTCAACGCAGACCTCGACAAGGCCTCCACTGAGAACGAGCGCAACGCCCTGCATATCCGAACCGTCGAGGGGCAGGACATCACTTGCGTCCAGGTGGCGGGACTGATTGCGCGACGCATCCTGTGCTACGTCGAGGCGGGAGCGCAACTCGCGCGCGGCGAGCGCTACGGCTTCATCCGCTTCGGTTCGCGGGTCGATCTCTATCTGCCGACCGATGTACGAGTCAAGGTGACTATCGGCGACAAGGTATGGGCGACCAGTACTATCCTGGCCGAGTTGCCGTAAAAACAACCCGGTTTCGTTGAAGCAGAATCAGATTGTGGCTTCGGCCGCGGCGTTGCCGCTTAACCTTGCAAGGCAGGTTAGCCTGCGCCGCATTCTGGTATTGCTACAGCAATACCAGATTGTCCCTATGAATCAGTTCGTCTTCGTCGATGTAGCCGAGCAGGGCTTCGATTTCCGCAGTGCTGTGACCAGCGATGCGTCGTGCTTCTGAACTCGGGTAGTTGATCAAGCCGCGCGCGATCTCGCGTCCATCCGTGCCTTGACACGCGACAGCGGCACCGCGCTCGAACTCGCCATCGACGGACTTGACTCCAATCGCCAGCAGGCTGCGTCCTCCCTTGAGCGCGGCTACCGCGCCGTCGTCAAGTGTCAGGCTACCCGCCAATTGCAGGTGATCCGCCAGCCACTGCTTGCGTGCCGTCAGCGGCGACTCGATAGCGTACAACAGCGTACCTATCGCTTCGCCTTGGGCAGCACGAAGCAGCCCATCCTTTTCATGACCACTGATGATGAGGGTATGGGCGCCACTCCGGGCGGCGCGCCGGGCAGCTTGTACTTTGGTGATCATGCCGCCTTTACCGATGCCGCTACCCGCGCCGCCAGCCATGACCTCGTATCGACGGTCGTCGGCACGGCCTTCCTGAATCAGCGTTGCCGAAGCTTCACGCCGAGGGTCCGCTGTATAGAGGCCCTGTTGGTCCGTGAGAATGATCAGTGCATCGGCTTCGACCAGGTTGGCAACCAGGGCGCCGAGGGTATCGTTGTCGCCAAACTTGATTTCGTCGGTGACCACCGTGTCGTTCTCGTTGATGATCGGCACCACGCCGTAGCCCAGCAACGCCTGTAGCGTCGAACGAGCGTTCAGGTAGCGCGTGCGGTCGACAAGATCCTCATGGGTCAGCAGGATTTGGGCCGCCTTCAAGTCGTGTCGGACAAAGGTGGTTTCGTACGCTTGTGCCAATCCCATCTGTCCAATCGCTGCCGCTGCTTGCAGGTCTGGCATTGCGTGGGGGCGCTTGGTCCAACCCAGACGCTGCATGCCGGCCGCGATGGCGCCAGATGACACCAGCAGGACTTCGCGCCCATCCTGGCGCAACCGGGAAATCTGCCGTGCGCAGTCGGTGATGAAATCGAGCGCCAGGCCGGTGCCATTGCTGGTGACCAGCGCGCTACCGACCTTGACGACCAGGCGTCTACTCTGGGCTATCCGTGTTCTCATGGGATCGCTGTTCCTCGATATGTTCCATGATAGCGAAAGTGAGTTCCCGGCAGCCGTCGCCATTGATCGCAGAGATGACGAAGTGCCGGATGCCTTTGCCATAGGCCTTGACGAGTGCGTCGACGCGCGTTTTCCGCTCCTCCTCGGGCACTAGGTCGATTTTGTTGATCACCAGCCAACGCGGCTTCTTGTATAGCGCCTCGTCGTACTTGCGCAACTCCTTGACGATCGCCTTGGCCTCCTTGAGCGGATCGACAGCGGGATCGAACGGCGCAATGTCGACAAGATGTAGCAGCAGTCGCGTGCGCTGTAGATGACGCAAAAACTGATGTCCTAGGCCGGCCCCCTCGGCGGCTCCCTCGATCAAGCCGGGAATGTCCGCGATCACAAAACTGCGATTGTGATCGACGCGCACGACGCCGAGGTTGGGGTGAAGCGTAGTGAAGGGATAGTCAGCCACCTTCGGCTTGGCCGCTGAGACCGAGCGAATGAAGGTCGACTTGCCCGCGTTGGGCATGCCGAGCAGGCCTACGTCGGCGAGCACTTTCAACTCGAGCCGCAACTCGCGTCGTTCCCCTTCGCCGCCTGGAGTGCATTGGCGCGGCGCCCGGTTGGTGCTCGACTTGAAGTGGAGATTACCCAATCCGCCGTTTCCGCCCTTGGCGATCAACGCGCGTTTTCCGTCCATGTCGAGATCGCACACGATCTCGCCAGAGTCGATGTCGGTGAACACTGTTCCAACGGGGACGCGCAATTCCATGTTGTCCCCCGCTTTGCCATAGCAGTCCGAGCCACGACCATTTTCACCACGCTGGGCGCGAAAGATGCGTGTGTAGCGGTAATCGATCAGCGTGTTTAGGTTGCGGTCAGCGATGGCCCAAATGCTCCCGCCGCGGCCACCGTCGCCGCCATCGGGGCCGCCGCGCGGAATGAACTTTTCGCGCCGGAACGAAGCAGCGCCATTCCCACCGTCACCAGCGATGACTTCGATTTTCGCTTCGTCGAAGAACTTCATGGGTGTCCCGAAAACAGTGCGGAGCGAAGCGGAGTTTCAGTGAGGGCCAATGTCTGCCGAAGCAGGCGTTATGCCGAAACAAAAAAGCCCTATCACGGTGATAGGGCTTTTGCGGTCGTCGCGTTGCCCCGGTCAGGCGGCAACCGGTACGATCTTGACGGTCCTGCGCTTTGCCGGCCCCCTGGTGAGAAACTCCACCTTGCCTTCGACCTTGGCGAATAGCGTATGGTCCTTGCCGACGCCGACGTTCTCGCCAGGATGGAACTGGGTTCCGCGCTGACGGACAATGATGCTGCCGGCGGACACCAACTGACCACCGTAGCGCTTGACGCCGAGGCGTTTCGATTCGGAATCGCGACCGTTACGGGAACTGCCGCCTGCCTTTTTATGTGCCATGACTGGTTGCTCCTGTTAGCTCGAGATGCCCGCGATCTCGAGCTCGGTATAGTTCTGCCGATGCCCTTGATGCTTCTGGTAGTGCTTGCGACGGCGCATCTTGAAGATATTCACCTTGGCATGACGACCGTGCGCAATCACCTTCGCCGTGACCTTGGCGCCGGCCACGAGCGGGGCGCCGATCTGGACCGATTCGCCTTCGCCGACCATAAGCACTTGGTCAAGGGTGATCTCTGCGCCCACATCCGCCGGTATCTGTTCTACTTTGATCTTTTCGCCGGCGACGACGCGATATTGCTTGCCGCCAGTTTTTACGACCGCGTACATGATGGACTCCGTTTAACAACATTGAAGAACCGCGCATTGTACTGAGCCAGGCTTTTCTGGTCAAAGGCTATTTTTTGAACCGCATTGACGGCGGGGCTGGCGACGCCTAACATCGCGCCTTTTCGTGCGCTGGAATCCGGCGTCCATCCAGACCCCCCCCAAAAAAAGAAGTGGAACTGCCCAGTCTCTACTCCCTCATCGCCGAAGACATGAAGGCGGTCGATGCCGTGATCCGGCAGCGGCTCCACTCCGAGGTCGTTCTGGTTCGCCAGGTTGCCGAGTACATCGTCGGTGGCGGCGGCAAGCGGATGCGGCCGGCTCTGGTCCTGATGTCGGCCAAGGCCATGGACTACGAAGGCAGCAAGCATCATGAACTGGCAGCAGTTGTCGAGTTCATACATACTGCCACTTTGCTGCACGACGACGTGGTTGATGAATCCGAACTGCGTCGTGGCCGAGGTACGGCCAATGCGCTGTTCGGCAACGCGGCCAGCGTGCTGGTCGGTGATTTCCTGTATTCGCGGGCCTTCCAGATGATGGTTGGGGTGGGCAGCATGCGAGTCCAACAGGTTTTGGCTGACGCCACCAATGTAATCGCCGAAGGCGAGGTGTTGCAGTTGATGAACTGCCACAACGCCGATATCGACATCGACGAATATCTTCAGGTCATCCGTTACAAGACCGCGAAGCTGTTCCAGGCGGCGGCGCGTTTGGGGGCCATTCTCGGTGGCGCCGCGCTGGAAGTCGAAGACGGGTTGGCACGCTACGGCATGCATTTGGGCACCGCCTTCCAGTTGGTCGATGACGTGCTCGACTATTCGGGCGAGGAGGCGGAAACCGGCAAGCATATCGGGGACGATCTGGCCGAGGGCAAGCCGACGCTGCCACTGATCCATGTCCTCAAGCATGGCACGCCGGAGCAGCAGGCTTGTGTTCGCAAGGCAATCGAGGAGGGTGGGCGCGACATGTTTCCCGAAGTGCTCAAGGCGGTTAAGGCCAGCGGTGCGCTAGAGGCCGCGCGCAACTATGCACGAGCGGAAGCGCAGACTGCAGTCGACTCGATAGCGCAACTTCCGGCTTCAATTTACAAGAATGCTCTGATAGAATTGCCGGCCTTTTCCGTCGTTCGCCGATTCTGAGGATGGAACAGTCGGGGTGTAGCTCAGCCTGGTAGAGTACTGCGTTCGGGACGCAGGAGTCGGAGGTTCGAATCCTCTCACCCCGACCAATCAAACGCTCAGTTCGAATCGAATTGAAGGGCGATTGGTCCTAAATAGAGCTAAGCCGACTGAAGCTTCAGCGTCTGATTGCTATCCGCAGCGATAACCCGGTTCCTGCCGTTCCTCTTTGCTCCATAGAGTGCCTTGTCGGCGTGCCGCAGAAGATCGTCTCCGCTTTCGCCCTCCTGATACTCGGCCACCCCGACGCTGACGGTTACGCGCGGTACCGGAGGGAAAGGCGTCATTGCGACCGATTCCCGTATCTGCTCGGCGAGCAAGCGGGCGTTTTCCAGATTTGCGCCATCGGCCAGTACAGCAAACTCCTCGCCGCCCCAGCGCGCCGCGATATCGTTTTGACGCAGACGCTCGCTCAGAACCTCGCCAAAGCGCCGTAGCACGTCGTCACCAGTGGCGTGACCGTAGTGGTCGTTGATATTCTTGAAATGGTCGATGTCTATCATTAGCAGCGAAAAGCGGTCCCCATGACGAGCGGAACGGGCGATCGCTCCCTCCAGACGTTGATCGAAATTGCGTCGGTTGCAAAGTCCGGTCAATTGGTCACGTGCGGCGAGCAGTTCTGCCGTGGCCAGGGTGGAGCGTAGCGCGGTGTTGCTGTTTTCGAGATCGCCGCGCATCTTCTCCAACTGTCCGGTAAGGGTCAGCCGGCGTTGGATGCCGGTTGTGATCGCCGCGGTTACGATCAGGGCGGCGAAGACTGCCAACGCAAGAACAAACTGCTCTTGCCGCCATTTCACCAGCCAGGCGTCGACGTTCTTTCCGTACACGACGTAGAACGGATAACCCGCCAACCTTCGCGAGGCAACCAGATGAACGCTGCCGTTGTTCGGCGACGTCAGGTAACGAACATCTTCGATTCGTTCCGCTGCCAATGCGCCGGCAACGACACGATCTACCTCGTCGGCTTGGCGAATGCCTGCACTACTGTTCTTCGGAACTACTGTCAGAGAGCGGTCGGACGCATCGTGCAAGGCGATCATGTCTCCTTCGGCAAGAGGATAACGACTGAAGAAATTCGCCAAAGCCTCGTCGATCGCCACGTTAGCGATCAGCATGCCAGCCGTCATGCCACCCGGGTTACTGATGCGCAGGGTTATCCGGACTAGCCACATTCCGGAAGTGGGGTCGCGAAACGGCGCCGAAACCGTTGGATCATGGCGTTCATCCTGCATCAAAGGGGAAATATCGGTCCGGCGGCCTGCCGAGGCAGAGCCGTCCGCGTGGAATGGCGATCCCGCCAGAACGCGCCCGGTCGGGTCGGTGATGACCAGGGATACCAGTCCGGGATTCCGGCCGCGAGCGCGAATCAGGATCGTTTGTAGCGCCAGGCGTTGGTCCGGCGCAAGACGATGGAACGAAGCCAGATCGTCCGCCTGCAAGCCGTCGCCGATGGTTTGCAGTGTCGCACCGACGCTGTCGAAGGCAATCGCGGTCCGCTCGGCGGCAAATCGGGCGACGGTCAGCACCTGACGATGCAATTGGCTTTCAACCGTCGTCTTGGTGTGCATCCAGCCGGCCAGAAGAATGGCGATGAATGCCAGGGCGGTTGCCCACGTGGCGATCGCGCTGCTGGACAGACAGGATAATCTACGGGCGACAAGCGTCCGCAATGAAGCAATCCGGTGGAAAGTGGCAACCACGTTGGGCGATTTCTGCCGAAGTTAAACAGAGCCGCGCATGTTGCGCCCCCCGGCAACAGAATGCAATTGGACAAAAGTTATATCGCCGGAAAAGCGTTGCCAGAAGGGCGTCCGGAGCCGTGGTCAGAGATTGCTGGCGGCCCATTGTTGCCAGCACCATGTGTCGGCGCACATCGCCTCGATGCCGCGTTCAGCCTTCCAGCCCAGCAGGCAGCTGGCACGGGTCGGATCGGCGTAACACTGGGCAATGTCACCCGGGCGTCGCTCCGCGATGCGGTAGGGTACGGACCGGCCGCTGGCCCGTTCGAAGGCATGCACCATTTCCAGTACCGTATAGCCTCGACCGGTGCCGAGATTGACCGTCAGCAGATCCGGTTGCTTGGAAAGCGCGCCTAGCGCGGCCAGATGGCCAAGAGCGAGGTCGACGACGTGGATGTAGTCCCGTACACCGGTCCCGTCGGGTGTCGGGTAGTCGTTGCCGAATATGGAAAGCTGCGGCAGTTTGCCGACTGCAACTTGCGATATGTAAGGCATCAGGTTGTTGGGAATACCGTTCGGATCCTCACCAAGCGTGCCCGAGGAGTGGGCGCCGACGGGATTGAAGTAGCGCAGCAGCGCAATTCTCCAAGTGCCATCCGCATTCGCGATATCGCGCAGCATGTCCTCGATCATCAACTTCGAACGACCATAGGGGTTGGTCGCGGAGAGAGGAAATTCCTCTCTGATCGGCACGCTGGCGGGATCGCCGTAGACCGTCGCTGACGACGAGAACACCAGCGTCTTGACGTCCGTGTCGCGCATTGCTTCGAACAGCGTCACGCTGCCGGCGACATTGTTGTCGTAGTACTCGATCGGCTTTTCCACCGACTCGCCGACGGCCTTCAGCCCGGCGAAGTGGATCACCGCGCCGCACCCAGCCAGCGCGTCCAGCAGCTTCTCGCGGTCTCTGACATCACCATGAACGAAGTCGGGCCGTCGTCCCGCAATGGCTTCGATGCGGTCGACGACCGAATGTTTGCTGTTGCTCAGGTTGTCCAGGATGGTAACGTCAAAACCCGCAGCCAGCAGTTCGACTACCGTGTGCGAGCCGATGTAGCCGGCGCCGCCGGTGATCAGTACTTTCACGGGAAAACTTCGGCGCCGAGAAAGGGCCCACCTTGGGCATCCTTCACCGAGACTAGTGGCGCCATGTCGGCGAGTGGCCAGTCGATGTCAAGGTCGGGGTCGTTCCAGGCGATGCAGCGCTCAAACTCCGGCGCCCAATAGTCGGTTGTCTTGTAGAGAAAGTCGGCGCTGTCCGACAGCACCAGAAATCCGTGCGCAAATCCGGCCGGAATCCAGAGCTGACACTTGTTCTCGGCCGACAAACGATGGCCGTACCATTTGCCGAAGGTCGGCGAGGACTTGCGGATGTCCACCGCCACGTCGAACACCTCGCCGGCGATCACGCGCACAAGTTTGCCCTGCGGCTGGCGGATCTGGTAGTGCAGCCCACGCAATACCCCCTTCGCGGAACGCGAGTGGTTGTCCTGTACGAAGGTGGCGTGTACGCCGGTCGCTGTCTCGAAGTTGTGGGCGTTGAAGCTCTCGAAGAAGAAGCCGCGCGCGTCGCCGAACACCTTCGGCTCCAGCACCAGTACACCGTCGAGCGGGGTGACGATCTTCTGCATCAAAATACCCGTTCGCGCAGCAGGCCGAGCAAGTACTGGCCGTAACCGTTCTTCGCCAGCGGTGCCGCCAGTGCTTCCAGCGCCGCATCGTCGATCCAGCCCATGCGCCAGGCGATTTCTTCGGGGCAGGAAACCTTCAGGCCTTGTCGTTTCTCGATCGTGGCGATGAACAATGATGCGTCGATCAATGACTCGTGCGTGCCGGTATCCAGCCAGGCGTGGCCGCGGCCCATCACCACCACGTCGAGCGCCTTGCGCTCCAGGTAGGCGCGATTCACGTCCGTAATCTCGAGCTCTCCACGTGGAGAGGGCTTGAGCGAGGCCGCGATGTCGAGTACCTGATTGTCGTAGAAGTAGAGACCGGTGACGGCATAGCGCGACTTCGGCTGCTTTGGCTTCTCTTCCAGGCTGATAGCGCGTCCGGCGGTGTCGAATTCCACCACGCCGTATCGCTCCGGGTCATGCACCGGGTACGCGAACACCGTCGCCCCTTCTTCCTGCACGGTCGCCGCGAGCAGGTCGTTGCCGAATTCGTGGCCATAGAAGATGTTGTCGCCGAGCACCAGCGCTACCGGGTCGTTGCCGACGAACTCGCGGCCGATGATGAAAGCCTGCGCCAGTCCATCCGGCGAAGGTTGCACGGCGTAAGAAAGACTGATTCCCCAGCGGCTTCCGTCGCCGAGCAGCTGCTCGAAGCGTGGCGTGTCCTGCGGTGTGGAGATGATCAGAATGTCGCGAATGCCGGCCAGCATCAGCGTCGACAACGGATAGTAGATCATCGGCTTGTCGTGAATCGGCAGCAGCTGCTTCGATACTGCGATGGTCACCGGGTACAGTCGGGTGCCGGAACCGCCGGCGAGGATGATGCCCTTGCGTGTGTTCATGGCGTATTCGTGATCAACTGGTCGAGAACATGATCGAGTCCGTGCTGCCACGGCTGCAGCGTGAGGCCGAAGGTCCGACAAAAGAGCGAAGTGTCCAGACGCGAATTGCCGGGGCGCTGCGCTGGCAGCGGGTATTCGCTGGTCGGAATCGCGCGTACCGCCTCGGGCTGCAGCTTCAAAGTCAGCCGTCGCGCCACGCCACCACGCAGGATCGCTTGTGCGAAACCATGCCATGAAGTCTCGCCTGAGGCGGTGACGTGGTAAACGCCAGATGGCATCTCCTTCGGGTTGCGCCAGCGTAGTTGGCCGACGACTTGCGCCGTCACGTCGGCGAGCAGGGCCGCGGAAGTCGGTGCGCCGAACTGGTCGGCCACCACGTTCAGCTTGTCGCGCTGCGCACCCAGACGCAGAACAGTCTTCAGGAAGTTGGCGCCATGCACGCCATATACCCAGCTGGTACGGAAGACGAAGTGCTCCGCGCCACTTTCCATCAGCGCCACATCGCCATCGCGCTTCGTCAGGCCGTAAACGCCGAGCGGGTGGGTTTCGTCGGTTTCCAGGTAGGGCGTCGTCTTGGTGCCATCGTAGACGTAGTCGGTGGAATAGTGGATAACGCGGGCCCCGCGCTTCTTGGCTTCCGCGCCGATGATGCCGGGCGCGACGGAGTTGATTGCGCGCGCCAGTTGCGGGCTCGTTTCGGCAGTATCAACCGCGGTATATGCCGCGGCGTTGACGATCACGTCCGGCGAGACGGCGTCGATGACGCCGCGGATCGAATCCGGCACCGCCAGATCGCAGGCCGGGTAGTCGAAGGCCGCGACTTCGCCCAGGGGGGCCAGCGCCCGACGCAACTGGAACCCAACCTGGCCGTTGCGGCCCAGCAATAAAAACTTCATTCGCGTCCCCCGTAGTTCTTGTTCACCCAGTCGCGGTAGGCGCCGCTTTGTACGTGCGTCACCCAGTCCTGATGGTCAAGGTACCAGCGCACCGTCTTGCGGATGCCGGTCTCGAACGTCTCTGCCGGCCGCCAGCCAAGTTCGCTCTCGATCTTGCGAGCGTCGATGGCGTAGCGACGGTCGTGTCCGGGACGATCGGTAACATAGGTAATCAACTGCTCGTACGGGCCGTTCGCACCCGGCTGCAGCTCGTCCAGCAGCGCACAGATTGTCCTGACGATCGTCAGGTTCGGCATCTCGTTCCAGCCGCCGATGTTGTAGGTCTCGCCGCAGCGGCCACGCGCCAGCACAGCACGAATGGCCGCACAGTGGTCGGCGACGTAGAGCCAGTCGCGCACGTTCATGCCGTCACCGTAGATCGGCAGCGGCTTGCCCGCCAGCGCATTGGCGATCACCAGCGGTATCAGCTTCTCCGGGAACTGGTATGGCCCGTAATTGTTCGAGCAGTTGGTCGTCAGTACCGGCAGTCCGTAGGTGTGGTGCCAGGCACGCACCAGATGGTCCGAAGCCGCCTTCGAAGCGGAGTAGGGACTGTTCGGTTCGTAAGGGTTGGTTTCCGCAAACGGGGGATCGCTCGGCCCCAGCGAACCATACACCTCGTCCGTCGAAACGTGCAGAAAGCGGAAGCCGTCGCGTTCCGCTCCCGTCAGTCCGCTCCAGTAGGCGCGCGCCGCCTCCAGCAGCGTGAACGTTCCTTCCACGTTGGTGCGCATGAACTCGCCCGGGCCATGGATGGAGCGATCGACATGCGATTCGGCGGCGAAATGGACCATCGCCCGTGGCCGGTGAGTCTGCAGCAACCTGTCGACCGTCGAACGATCGCAAATGTCGCCTCGCACAAAGATGTGGCGGGCATCGCCATCGAGCGCCGCCAGGTTCTCCAGATTGCCCGCGTAGGTAAGTTTGTCGAGATTGACGACCGGCTCGCTGGTTTCGGCGATCCAGTCGAGCACGAAGTTGGCGCCAATGAAGCCGCCACCGCCGGTAACAAATATCATTGCAGCTCGCGTGACAAGTAATAAATTGTGGGAGAACGAATGATAACCTGCTTACGGGGCGCGTCCGCCGCGAAAAGTCAGCCTTGGCGATACGCCGGTCAGTAGCGCGAAGAAGTCATCCGGTGCCGGGTGTCGCCCGGCAGGCCTGTGGAGTTTCTGGAAAAAATCGCCCGCCGCACGACTGTTTCCCGGATCGCCAGCACCTGTTGCGCTTCGATTGCCTTACCGCATTGCGAGGTCAGGCAAAGATCGCTGGCGAATACTGGCCGGATAACACCACGATGTCGTGCGACGGGGAAAGCCAAACCCAACTACTTGGAGAGCCCCATACCGGGCACGCTGGATGTTAGTCGGCCAGCGCGCATTCGCAATAGGCCGATCGAGCTAAGTACAATGTAATATGCCTAATGGCATAGCATGCGGCCCAACGGGGCAGGCGGAAACGGGCGCTTGCCAGTATGCCGCCTGGGGTGTTGGCGCTCTTAGACCGTCGCGGGGGCGATGAAGGGCAGTAGTCGCTGATTGGCTTCGCGCAGGCGGCGGGTCAGTTCCGTCAGCAATACGAGCAGGAAGCGGGCACCCAGAGCGGGGTTGCGGCCGAGCATGACGTTGAGCGGGCCTCGCCGCAGCACCGCAAAGTCGGTTGGCTCACGGGTAACGCAACTGGCGTTCCGCTTTTGGCCGTCCACCAGCGACATCTCGCCGACGATCGCCCCCGGGCCGACCGTGGCCATGAGCTTGCTTCCTTGCCCAGGCATGGACTTATACACGTCGACGCTGCCGGTCAGGATCAGCAGCAGGTAATCGCCTTCCTTGCCTTCCTCGAGCAGGGTTGCGCCGCACGGAGCGCCGAAGCACTCCATGTAGGCGGAAAGCTGCTCGACCTCCGCCAGGTCGAATTCGCCGAACAGAGGAATGTGCTCCATGATCTCGAAGATCTCGTCGATGAAGCCAGTCGCTGCACCGAGGTTCTCCAAGGTTGGGAAAAGGTTCTCGTTAGCCGTATCCATATTGAGTCGGAGTATGAAACTGAAACCGCGGCCAAGCCACCGCCACTACCAGCAAAAACATGCCCGCAGGCCGTATTCTCGGGCTTGTCAAAATCAAACTTTACTCTAACATCTTTTCCTGATTGTTTTCTCTTGTCGGTGGTTTGGGGATTCTGATGGCACAATTGTCGTACCAAGCTGTTTCTTCGCAACTCACCGGGGGCAAGCGCGTGGCACTCGCCAACGACCTTTCCGCAACTGATCGCGAACGATTTCTGCGCGTCGTGCAGGAATCGCTGGCCGTCGATCGCCGTTTCCAGTTGTTTCTTTGGCTCCAAGGCGAGTTTCAGCGCTTTCTGCCGCATGAGATGTTCATCGCCATGGTCGGCAACTTCGAGCAGGGCGACATCGCGATCGACATGGTGTCGCCGCAACCAAAAGTGCGAAACGACAACTGCCTCGATTGCGGGTTTCGTTCCGTCGCCATGGAACTGTATCGACGCTGGAACGACAACGACTTCCAGTTGTTTTCCCTGGCAGGCGATTTGAGTGCCGTCCTGGCGCCCGCCAAGTGTAAATGCCCGGCGGCGCCGATGTTCGCCGGATCGGGTACCGTGCTGGCGCATGGTCTGCGGGACGCGCGGTCGGGCACGGACGCGCTGTATGTGTTGATGCATCCCGGCCCGCTGCTTGGCGAGCGGGAGCGGAGCCTGTTCGCGATGTTGCTGCCGCAGATCGATTTCGCCTGCCGTCGCATTGTCTCTCTGGAAGACAATAGTGTGGCCTGTGCCCTGCGTTCCGACAAGAGCTTCGAGCTGTCGGCGCGGGAAATGGAAATTCTCGACTGGGTACGGATGGGCAAGACCAACGAGGAAATCGGCATGATTCTCAACATCAGCGCCTTCACGGTCAAGAACCACCTGCAACGGATTTATCGCAAGATGGACGTGCTGAATCGCGCCCAGGCGGTAGCCAAGCTCGAGGATTCCGGCCAGCGTCGTCCTGCCGTTCGCCACTAACGGTCGGCAATGGTTTCCGCGGTTTCCGCGGCCAGTATCCCCATCCATTCGTGCAATGCGACTCGGCTTCTTCCCAAGTCGGCGGTGGATGGCAGCCAAGGGGTTCGTCTTTCCGTCAGGAAGCTGGTCGGTGCGGGAACGACCTCCAGCCCGTACTTTTCGAACGCGGCCCGGGCCCGGCGCATGTGCCAGGCATGGGTGACAAGTGCGATTCGCCCGATGCCGGCATTCTTGAGCAGTGGAGCCAGGAATTCAGCGTTTTCGACCGTGTCTAGCGACCTTGTTTCAACCCAACGGGCGGTCAGCCCGAAATCGGTCGCCAGCGCCTCCTGCATCAACTCGCCCTCCGGGACGCCACCGCTCGGCGCACCACCCGCCACGGCCACCGGCAGGCCCGATTCCCGCGCCAGCCGGGCGCCGTAACGCAATCGCTCGAGCGTGACGGTGTTGACCGTGTCGCCGCCATACTCCGGAGCGTCGCGGAATTTGCCTCCCGCCAGGATGACGATGGCCTGGACCTCGGCTAGATCGTCGCGTGCGATCGGCTGGGCATCTTCGAGGTTGCGTAGCAGCGCGTCTGCCGTCCAGGGCATAGACAGCAATAGCAGCGCGCCGAGTCCGAGAGCGATCAGTGCGCGGCCTAGCCTCGGTCGGCGTCTAGTCAGCCAGAACCCGAACAGCGCCAGCAGCACTGGACCGATCGGCGGCAGCACGACGGCGGAAAGGAATTTCGTTAGGAGAAACATGGGGGCAAAAGTGTCCTGCTTGGCATTTATGGCGGTTGGCTGGTCGCTATTATCCCGGTAGTCTGCCTTCCGCGCGTCCGCCGGGTGCGTGCGAGGCGTTGGAGGCACGAGAGGAACAGATGGAGTCAGGTGGTTTCGGTTGGCGCGAACTGACGGCGCTGTTGGCGGCACTGGCTGGCGTGTATCTGGTCATCGCGCTGGTGGCCTTGGCGCGCTTGCGGAGCCGGTCGTTTCCCGCCGGGAATGTCGAGCCGACGGCGTCGCGTAGCCTGGTCGCAGATGCGCCACCGCCGGCGGAGCGGTCATGGGCGCATCCGTTCTTGACGCCCGCCCCGAAGCCGGACGAGGACGTGCCGGTCCTGACGGAGGTCGACTTGATGATGGGAGAGGTGCCGTCAGCCAAGCGTGAATCACCCTTCGCCGAGACACTGGCGCTGACCGGGCTGGAGTCCGAAGTGCGGCAGTTGCGCGGTGAGGTGGCGGCTTTGCGCGAGGAATTGGCGGAACTCAAGGAGGCGCGCCGGATTTCGCCGCTTTATGCCGACGCGGCGGCACTGGCGCATCGCGGCTTCGATGCCCGCGGTGTTGCCGAGGAATGCGGCATTTCGGTCGCCGAGGCCGAACTGGTGCTGGCTATGAGCAAGGATGAGACGAACTTCGACAGCGAGGTGCATGATGACCCGGATGGACGAAAACAGGGCAACTGAACCTGAGTCGCCGGAAGACGACGAGATTCTGCGGAAGCGTCTGCTGAAGCGGGTGGCCATCGCGGCCGCGGCGGTAGTGGTGTTGCTCGGAGGACTGGTGGCCTTCGATTCCGTGATGGTGGGCGAGGAGGAGAAGCCGGCGGAACTGGCGCGCGAGGAGCCTCCGGCCCGGCAGATCGGGACCAAGGTCGACGAGGAAGCCGCACCCCAGTACGACGGGCAACAGGCGCAGAACCAAGACCAGGCCGAGGAGAAGGTCGCCGATGTGGCTGATTCCGCCGACGTGGTCAGCGCGCCCGAAGCCGAACCGGAACGTACCGAGGCCCCGACGGCCGAATTGCGGGCGGAGCGGCCGTTGACGATCCCGGCGCAGGCCCGCAAGGCGATGGTTCAATCCGACGAATCGAGCGCGGAGCCACAGCGGACAGTGAAGGAAACGACCGTGGCGCCGGTGGTGCAGGCGCCAGCCCGACCGGCGAAGGCCTCGCAGCCGATCGCCAGCGCGGCGGCCAATACGGTGCGACGCATTTTGGTGCAGGTGGGCGTGTTCAACAGTATTTCCAACGCCGAGGAATTGCGCGCGAAAATCGAGGCGGCCGGTTTGCCGGTCGGGATCGAGACGCGGGTCAGGGTTGGTCCGTTCGCCAGTCGCCAGGAGGCCGAGCAGGCACGCGAGAAGCTCAAGTCGCTCGGTCTCGATCCCGGTCTGATCGTGACTGCCCGCAAATAGACGAGGAACCGTTATGAAAATCGACAGCCAGAGGTTTGGTGCCCTCGAAGCATCTCCCGACAAGTTCATCGAATTCCCGGCCGGCTTGCCGGGGTTCAAGAACCTGCACCGGTACTCGTTGTTCTATCCCGAGGGCCAGACCGATCCGGCCGTTTTTCTGATCATGCAGTCGGTCGATGATCCGGCGGTCGCGTTCAATGTCACCAGTCCGGCGCGCTTCGGCTGCGACTACCAGATCACGCTGAGCGACTCGGAGTGCGAGATGATCGGCCTTACCGATCCCTCCGACGCGATTGTCGCGGTCATGCTGGTCAAGGACGTCGCGTCCGGCCTGCCGATATCCGCCGGGCTGTATGCGCCCCTGATTATCAACCGGCATACCCGGCGCGGTGTTCAGGTGTCCATTCCGCGCGAGCCGCCGCCGCCGCGTCGGCAGATCGTTTCCACCGCCAAAGCGCCTGCCGCGATCGGTCCCTATTCGCAGGCGGTGCGGGCCGGCAATACCGTGTACCTCTCCGGGCAGATAGGCCTCGATCCGGTGACGATGAATATGGTCGATGGCATCGATGCGCAGATCGTGCGCGTGTTCGAAAACCTCAAGGCCGTCGCTGCCGCCTCCGGTGCGACACTCAACGACGCGGTAAAAATCACCATCTATCTGACCGACCTCGTCAACTTCACCAAGGTCAACGACGTGATGATGCAGTTCGTTGCCGAACCCTATCCGGCCCGCGCCGCCGTGGGCGTCAAGGAATTGCCGCGCGGCGCGCTGGTCGAGGCGGACGCGATCCTCGTCATTGGCTGAACGATCGGCCATCGCCGGCGTTTCCGCCACGGTGGCGGAGAAACTGGCGCGGCTGGGGCTGCGGACCGATGCCGACCTGCTGCTGCACCTGCCGCTGCGCTACGAGGACGAGACGCGCATTACCGCGATCCGCGACGCCCGGCCGGGCGTCGCCGCGCAATTCGAGGTCGAGGTCGTCTCCTGCGAAGTGGCCTACCGACCGCGCCGCCAGCTCATCGCCCGGGCGAGAGACGCCACGGGTGAACTGACGCTTCGCTTTCTCAACTTCTATCCCAGCCAGCAGAAAGCGCTCGCGCCGGGAGCGCGGCTGCGCGTATTCGGCGAAACGCGCGGTGGATTTTTCGGTGAGGAAATCATCCACCCACGCTTCCGCGTCCTGCATGGCGAAGAGCCGCTGCCTGATCGGCTGACGCCCGTCTATCCAACCACTGCCGGATTGGGCCAGCCGGTGCTGCGCAAGCTCATCCAGCGCGCACTGCACAAGGCCGACCTCGCTGACACCTTGCCCGACGCGTTACGGCGGCGTGCCGCCACGGCTGACTTTTCGGAGAGCATCCGCTTCCTGCATCAGCCGCCGCCCGACGTGTCGCTGGCGGACATCGAGGCGCGCAGCCATCCGGCCTGGAGGCGCATCGCCTTCGACGAATTGCTGGCGCAACAGCTCTCGCTGCGTCGCGCCTACACGGCGCGGCGGTCGCGTGGCGCGCCAGTCCTGAAGGCGACCGGCAAGCTTACGAAGAAACTCCTGAGCAGCCTTCCGTTCCAGCTCACTGGCGCGCAGCAGCGCGTCTGGCGCGAGATCATCGCCGATCTGGCGCAACCCCATCCGATGGCACGGCTGCTGCAAGGCGATGTCGGCAGCGGCAAGACCGTGGTTGCCGCGCTGGCGATGCTGCAGGCGGTCGAGGCAGGACATCAGGCCGCGCTGATGGCACCGACCGAGATCCTCGCCGAGCAGCACTACCGCAAGCTTGCAGTCTGGCTGGAGCCTCTAGGTATCGAGGTCGCCTGGTTCGCGGCCAGCGTGAAGAAAAAGGTGCGCGACGCCTGGAGGGAAAAAGTCAGCCGCGGCGAGACGCCGATAGCGGTGGGCACGCACGCGCTGATAGAGGACGCCGTCGAGTTCGACAAGCTTGGCCTCGCCATCGTCGACGAGCAGCATCGTTTCGGCGTTCAGCAACGCCTGGCGCTGAAGAAGAAGGGCGACGGCGCGCGCGGAGCCGCCTCAAGCGCGCCGCGCCCTCCTGTGGGGGGCAGCGAGCAGGACTTGCGGGCGTGGGGGGCCATGTCGGCTCATCAGCTCACCATGTCGGCGACGCCGATCCCGCGCACGCTGGCCATGAGCTACTACGCCGATCTCGATGTTTCGGTGCTCGACGAACTGCCGCCGGGCCGCACGCCGGTAGTAACCAAGCTTGTCGACGAAGCGCGCCGCGACCAGGTGATTGCGCGCGTGCATGACGCCTGTCGCGAAGGCAGGCAGGCCTACTGGGTCTGCCCGCTCATCGAAGAGAGCGAAGCCTTGCAATTGAAGACGGCGCAGGAAACCTACGAGCGGCTGACGGCCGAACTGCCCGACCTGCGTGTCGGCCTCGTGCACGGCCGCCTGAAGGCAGACGAGAAGGCGGCGGTGATGGCGGCATTCGTCCGCAACGAAATCCAATTGCTGGTCGCGACCACGGTGATCGAGGTCGGTGTCGACGTGCCGAACGCCAGTCTGATGGTGATTGAGCACGCCGAACGTTTCGGCCTCTCGCAACTACACCAGTTGCGCGGCCGGGTCGGGCGTGGCCGTCACGATTCGGCATGCATTCTTCTGTATGCTCAGCCGCTGGGCGAGACGGCGCGCGCGCGGCTGAAGATCATCTTCGAGAACAGCGACGGTTTCGAGATCGCCCGCCTCGACCTGCACCTGCGCGGGCCGGGCGAGTTCATCGGCAAGCGGCAGAGCGGGGTGCCGCTGCTGCGCTTCGCCGATCTCGAAGACACGCAGATGGTGGAAGAGGCGCGTAGCGCCGCCGAAATCCTGTTGCGCGATTATCCACAGGCGGCCGAAGCGCATCTGGCGCGCTGGCTGGCCGGCAAAGAGGAGTTGTTGAAGGCATGAACGAAAAGGTACTGGCGCCG
The DNA here is from genome assembly GCA_018819515.1 of Gammaproteobacteria bacterium. Classification (GTDB taxonomy): domain Bacteria; phylum Pseudomonadota; class Gammaproteobacteria; order Burkholderiales; family Rhodocyclaceae; genus Fen-999. The sequence goes on along the minus strand of JAHJPX010000004.1, from coordinate 29,864 downwards.
GGCGTAGCCAAGCGCGAGGTCTGGGCATGGGCGATGTACGACTTCGCCAACTCGGGCTACACGACGGTGGTGATCACGGCAGTCTTCAACGCCTACTTCGTCGGCGTCGTCGCCAGCAACGCACCCTGGGCCACTTTCGCCTGGACGCTGGCGCTGTCCGCTTCCTACCTGCTGATCATGGTCACCGCGCCGCTGATCGGCGCCCATGCCGATGCGCGCGCGGCGAAGAAGCGCTGGCTGCTGGCGACGACCATCGGCTGCGTGCTCGGCACGGCCGGCCTGTATTTCGCAGGCCCCGGCGGGCTGGTCGTCGCCGTGCTTTTCCTCGTGCTGTCGAACTACTGCTTCGGCAGCGGCGAGAACCTGATCGCCGCCTTCCTCCCCGAACTCGCCGAGGGCGATAGCCTCGGCAAGGTTTCCGGCTGGGGCTGGAGTCTCGGTTACCTCGGCGGCCTGTTCAGCCTCGGCGCCTGCTTGACGTACGTTACCTGGGCGCAGGGCCAGGGGCAGGGTGCTGCGGAGTTCGTGCCCGTCGCCATGCTGATCACCGCCACGCTGTTCGCGCTGGCCAGCCTGCCGACCTTCCTTTTCCTGCGCGAGCGGGCGACGCCGCTGGCGGCCGACCGTATTCCGGGCTTCGGCGCGGCCTTCGAGCGCCTGCGCGAAACCTGGCATCACTCGCGGCTGTTTCCGGACATGCGGCGCTTCATGCTCTGCATCGTCTTCTATCAGGCGGGCATCCAGACGGTGGTCGCGCTGGCCGCGATCTACGCCGAGCAGGCGATGGGTTTTCAGACCGCCGACACCATCAAGCTCGTATTCCTGGTCAACGTCACCGCCGCCATCGGCGCTTTCACGTTCGGGTACATGGAAGACCGTATCGGTCATGTGCAGGCAATCCAGCTCACGTTGGTTGGCTGGATTGTCATGGTGTTGCTGGCCTGGGGAGCCGAGGGGGCAACCATGTTCTGGGTCGCCGCCAACATTGCCGGGCTGTGTCTCGGCGCCAGCCAGTCGGCGGCGCGGGCGCTGGTCGGCGCATTGGCGCCGCCGGCGCGTCACGCCGAATTCTTCGGCCTGTGGGGCCTGGCGGTGAAGTTCTCCTCGGTGCTGGGGCCGCTCACCTACGGCGCGGTAACCTGGATCACCGGCGGCAACCATCGTCTCGCCATCCTGGTGACCGGTGTCTACTTCGTTATTGGCCTCTTGATCCTGCGCGGCGTCGACGCCCAACGCGGCCACCGCGCGGCATTGGAGTCCGAGCTTCCGGATCAGGCATGAAAAAGGAAAGGGCTCCGGAGAGAGCCCTTTCCTTGGAGTCGCGCGACGGTGTAGATAGCCGCTACGGGCCCGTGGCGTCACACGTTTGGCAACACCGACGCACAACTACTGCTTGAACCGTGCACAAATTCACTACGCCTTCATGATGGGGCGAACCGGCATTCGTTAGCAATAGTCTGTTCGAACCACGCGTGGCGCAGCAGTAGAATCAGACCCATGAATCTCGCGCTGTTCAAGGAAAAGCTCGATCTCTATGAACGACTGATGCGGCTGGACAAGCCGATCGGCATCCTGCTGCTGCTGTGGCCGACGCTGTGGGCGCTGTGGATCGCCTCGCGTGGCGCGCCCGGCTGGATGCTGGCCTGGATATTCGTGCTCGGTACCGTGCTGATGCGCTCGGCGGGTTGCGTGATCAACGACTACGCGGACCGCGAGTTCGACCGTCACGTCGAGCGCACCAGGGAGCGGCCATTGACCGCCGGCAAAGTCAGCGTCCGCGAAGCGCTGGTGCTGGCAACCGTTCTGACCCTGTGCGCAGGGCTGCTGATCGTTCGCCTGAACAAGCTGGTGTGGCTGCTGGCTGTGGTCGCCGTCTTCCTGGCCGTAAGCTATCCCTTTACCAAGCGCTTCTTCGCCATTCCGCAGGCGTATCTCGGCATCGCCTTCGGCTTTGGCATCCCGATGGCCTTCGCCGCGGTGCACGGCAGTATTCCGGCGCTGGCGTGGTGGATGCTCGTCGCCAACATCTTTTGGGCCATCGCCTACGATACCGAATATGCGATGGTCGACCGCGACGACGACATCAGGCTCGGCATCAAGACCTCGGCGCTGACCTTCGGCCAATTCGACGTTGCCGCGGTGATGCTGTGCTACGGCATCGCGCTGGCGATCCTGGCCTGGATCGGCACACAACAGCATTTTGGCTACTTCTATTTCGGCGGCCTGGCCGTCGCCACCGGCGTGGCGCTCTATCACTGGACCTTGATCCGCGGCCGCGAACGGATGAAGTGCTTCAAGGCCTTCCTGCACAACAACTGGCTCGGCGCGGCGATCTTCCTCGGCATCGCCGCCGAACTGAACCTCAAGCCGTTGTTGCGCTAAGGCAGCACCACGCGCAATGCGCCGGGCAGTACTCCGAACGTCGCCGGCGCGTGGCCGATGAACTCGCCGTCGGCTTCGAGCGGCGTGTCTGCGGGCGCTTCCACGTGCGCGGCGGTGGTCTGCCAGGTGGTGACCTTCGGATGCGATTCGATGCTGCCGTCGAAGAGTTGCGGCAGGCTCTTGACGATGCGCAACCGCGGCATGTGGCGGATCAGCGTGAGGTCGAGCTTGCCGTCGTCAGTACGCGCGCGCGGCGCGACGAACATGGCGCCGCCGCAGTAGCGGCCGATGCAGGCGAACAGCACCAGCGCGCCGGCTTGTTCCGTCTTGCCATCGACTTCGATGCGCAGCGGAATGGCGCTCAGGCTGCCGAGGCTGCGCAAAAGGCCAACGAGATAGGCGAGCCAGCCGAGTTTGCGCGACGGCATGTGCTCGACGACGATGGCGTCGAAGCCGATGCCGGCGACGTTGATGAAATACCGCCGTTGTCCTGTCGCGGGGAGGTCTACATAGCCGGCGTCGTGAGCGACGGTCTTGCCGGCGGCGACGATGTCGAGCGCCGCGTCGATGTCGTGCGGAATGCCGTGGCCGCGCGCCCAGTCGTTGCCTGTACCGACCGGCAACAGCGCCAGCGTGACGTCGGTGCCCGGTACTTCCGGCACGGCGAGCATGCCATTGACTGCTTCGGAGAGGCTGCCATCGCCGCCGCCGACCAGCAGCCGGCGGCAGCCGGCGCGAATCGCCTCGGCGACAAGTTCCGAGGTGTGGCCTTCGTAGTTGCTGATCGCGGTGACGAACCGCATGTGGCGTGCCGCCAGGGCTGACTCGATGTGGGCGCGCTGGCGCAGGCCGCGGCCGCCGCCTGAAACCGGGTTCAGCAACAACAGCCAAGCATCGGGGGCGAAGTCGGACGACATGGGTCGCTATAATGCCCGCAACTTTTCGCTTCGGAAACTCCCCGGCATGAAATATCACGACTTGCGCGATTTCCTGTCCCAGTTGGAGAAGCTCGGCGAGCTGAAGCGCGTTGGTATCGAAGTCGATCCGAAGCTTGAGATGACCGAGATCTGCGACCGCGTGCTGCGCACCGGCGGGCCGGCGATCCTGTTCGAGAGGCCGAAGGGTTCCGATATCCCGGTACTCGGCAACCTGTTCGGAACCGCCAGGCGCGTCGCATTGGGCATGGGGCAAGAGTCAGTCATGGCGCTACGCCAGGTGGGCGAACTGCTGGCCTACCTGAAGGAGCCCGAGCCGCCCAAGGGCCTGCGCGACGCCTGGGAGAAATTGCCGGCGCTGAAGCAGGTGCTGAACATGGCGCCGAAGGTGTTGTCGTCCGCGCCGTGTCAGGAAGTGGTGTGGGAAGGCAGTCAAGTCGATCTCTCGCGGCTGCCGATACAGACCTGCTGGCCGGGCGACGTGGCGCCGCTGATCACCTGGGGCCTGACGGTGACGCGCGGGCCGAACAAGGCGCGGCAAAATCTCGGCATCTATCGGCAACAAGTGATCGGCCCGAACAAGGTCATCATGCGCTGGCTGGCGCATCGCGGCGGCGCGCTCGATTTCCGCGACCATTGCGAGAAGAATCCGGGCGTGCCTTTCCCGGTCGCGGTGGTGATCGGGGCCGATCCGGCGACCATCCTCGGCGCGGTGACGCCGGTACCGGACACGCTCTCCGAATACCAGTTTGCCGGCCTGCTGCGCGGCGCCAAGACAGAACTCGTCAAGTGTCTCGGCTCCGACCTGCAGGTGCCGGCGTCGAGCGAGATCGTGCTCGAAGGCGTGATTCATCCAAACGAGACGGCGACGGAAGGTCCGTATGGAGACCACACCGGCTACTACAACGAGCAGGCGGAGTTTCCGGTGTTCACCATCGAGCGCATCACCATGCGCCGCAATCCGATCTATCACAGCACCTACACCGGCAAGCCGCCCGACGAGCCGGCGATGCTGGGCGTGGCGCTCAACGAAGTCTTTGTGCCGCTGCTGCAAAAGCAGTTTCCCGAGATCACCGACTTCTACCTGCCGCCCGAAGGCTGTTCATATCGCCTCGCGGTGGTGAGCATGAAGAAGCAGTACCCCGGCCACGCCAAGCGCGTGATGTTCGGCATCTGGAGCTTCCTGCGCCAGTTCATGTACACCAAGTTCATCATCGTCACCGACGACGATGTCGACATTCGCGAGTGGAAGGAAGTGGTGTGGGCGCTGACCACGCGTGTCGATGCGGCACGCGACACCTTGATTGCCGAGAACACGCCCATAGATTATCTGGACTTCGCGTCGCCGGTGGTCGGGCTGGGCAGCAAGATGGGCATCGACGCCACCAACAAGTGGCCGGGAGAAACCGCCCGGGAATGGGGCCGGCCGATCGTCATGGACGACGAAGTGAAGCGGCGCGTCGATGCGCTTTGGCAGCAACTTGGGCTATAAGGGAGAACTGCATGGCCGACTACGAACCGAATGGAGAGCTGGTTGCTCCGACCACCGATCTCGATGGCCAGAAGGCCTGGTGCCACGTGATGTATGCACTGCACGGCATCTCGGCTCTGGGTGGTGTGCTTGGCCCGGCGACCATCGTCGGCAGTTTCCTGTTCGGCTGGCCGTCCATCATTGCCGTCATCATCAACTACGTCACACGCGGCAATGTGACGGGCACATGGCTCGAGTCACACTGGCGCTGGCAGCTCCGTACCTTCTGGATCGCGGCAGCCTGGGCGCTGGGCGCTGTAGTACTGTTCTTCACCTTTATCGGCATTCCGTTCGCCTTGCTGATCATCGCCGTGCTCGGCCTGTGGCTGCTCTACCGCGTCATCCGCGGCTGGCTGGCGTTGCTGGACAAGCGGACGATGCCGCTGCCCGACTGAGGCGGCGTACCGCCACGGCTGACTTTTCGCGTCAGACCATCTTTACGACGATGTCGTGCAGCGTGTTGGCGCAATGCGCCATGCGCTCGGCGGCGGTGATCAGGTGGCGGTAGATCTCGCGCCGCTTGAGCATGTTGAGGTAGTCGTCGCCCTGGAATAGCTGCGCCAGCGCCTTGCGGTAGAACTTCTCGATCTTGCGTTCAGCCTTGCGCGCCGCGTCGGCGTCGTGGGCGGCATCGGCCGGATTCGTCGCCAGCTTGCCGAAGCCGGCTTCCAGCGCCCTGACGCCATCCAGCAGCTTGCGCGAGAACTCCAGCGTCACTTCGTCCGGCAACAGCGAGAGCGCATGCATGTCGTTGACGGCGTCCTTGCAGCCGTTCACCACTTCGTCGAGCGTCATGATGGCGCGATAGATGTCCTCGCGGTCGATCGGCGTCGAGAACGCCTCGTTGAGGATGTGCACGTTGGCCATCTTGACTCGGTCGGCGGCGTGTTCGTCGGCGCGGATTTCCAGGCTGATCGCCTCTTCGTTGGTTTCCATGAAACGCACCAGCAGGCCGACCGTGTGCACCACCTGGAGACTTTGCTTGTGCAGTAGGGAGAAGAAATCGGGCGTCTTCGGGAAGAAGCGTTCGAAGAGCCTGGCCGGCAGGGATTTGGCTTGTTCGTCGCTCATGGCATGACCGTCCGCAAAAGGTAGGAAAAGGCGACCGACACGGCGGCCGCGCCGGGAATGGTGATTACCCAGGTGGTGGCGATCTCGCCGGCCTTGGCCCAGCGCACCGCCTTCGGCCGTTCCGAGGCGCCGATGCCCATGATCGAAGTGGCGACGACGTGGGTCGTCGACACCGGCGCACCGATGGCCGAGGCGGCGAAGATCACCGCCGCCGAGGTGAGTTGCGAGTCGATGGCGTGCAACGGCCGCACCTTGTAGATGGCGAAGCCGAGCGTGCGCACGATGCGCCAGCCGCCGGAGAGGATGCCGCAGGTGATCGCCGTTGCGCACGCCAGCATGACCCAGAACGGCACCTCGAACTTGTCGATGAAACCGCCGAGCAGCAGCACCAGCGTCAGAATGCCCATGCTTTTCTGCGCATCGTTGGCGCCGTGCGAAAAGCCGAGTCCGGCGGCGGTGAGCCATTGCGCTTTGCGCAGATTGCGGTTCATGCTCGGCCGTGCGCGGCGCAGCAGCCCGACCATGAAGCGGTGCAGGAGGAAGCCGACCCAGAAGCCGGCCAGTGGTGACAGCAGCAGCGCCGCCAGCACCTTGGTCACGCCGGTGATGTGGCCTTGCGCAAGCTCGACGAAGCCCCAGGCCACATGGTCGGGCCCGGCCGAAACCACCACCGCGCCGGCCAGTCCGCCGACCAGCGCATGCGAGGACGAGGAGGGAATGCCGCGCCACCAGGTGAACAGGTTCCAGGCAATGGCGCCGACGAGGCCGCAGACGATAATGGTCAGGGCGGCAGGTGCTGCGATGTCGTCCAGCGAAATAAATGAGCCGATGGTGTTGGCTACCGCGGTGCCGCCCAGCAGCGGGCCGAGGAACTCGGCGATGCCGACGACCACCACCGCCTGCACCGGCGTCATCGCACGCGAGGCGATGGCGCTGGCGATGATGTTGGCCGCGTCGTGGAAGCCGTTCGTGTAGTCGAACAGCAGGACGATCAGCACGGCGAAGACGGCGAGCGCGAGCACGGTGTTCATGTCTCGCAGCCTACGCCTGATCGGCACCGTTGGTCTTGCTTGGCGGCGTGTCGCCACGGCTGACTTTTCGCGTGGTCACGGACCGCCTTCGTAAACCCAGTCCAGCAGGGCGTCCTGCGCCGCCTGCGCATTGCGGGCGTTGGGATGGTTTACCAGAAAGACGACGATCTGCCGCCGGCCCTTTCGGTCGAGCACGTAGCCGGCGATGGTCTTGACGCCATCCAGCGTGCCGGTCTTGAGGTGCGCCTGACCGGCGACGCCGTTGCCGTTGAGCCGCTTCTTCATGGTGCCATCCACCGCCGAGAGCGGCAACGAGGAGACCAGTTCCGGCATCACCGCGCTGTTCCAGATGGCGGCCAGCAGGCGAGCGAGGTTGTGCGCCGAAATTCGTTCGTTCCGCGAGAGGCCCGAACCGTTGTCGAGTACCAGTTCCGGGAAGTGCAGATCGTGTTCGTCCAGCCAGGCCCGCACGACCGCGTCGGCATCCTCGTTTCGCACCGGCCGATGGCCCGCTTCCGCGCCCATGGTCAGGAACAGTTGCCTGGCCATCACGTTGTTGGAGTACTTGTTGATGTCGCGCACCATCTCGGCCAGCGTCTGCGATTCGATGGTCGCCAGTTGACGCGCCGTTTCCGGGACGACGCCATCGCGTACGCCGCCTTTCAGCGTACCGCCGAGTTCCGTCCACAGTTGTTCGAAGACGCCGCGCACGTACTCGTCGTGCGCCATGAGGCCGATGCGCCAGGCCTTCTCCTCGCAACTGGCCGGATAGACGCCGGTCAGCACCAGTCGCCAGCGTTTGTCTTTCTGCGTCAGATCGGCGTGCAGGTTCTCGCGCCAGCTTTCCGGGCAGCCGTTGCTGTCCAGGCTCATCAGGTTGACGACATCGAGGTTGGTCGGCTCGGGCTCGGCCAGTACGCGTACCGACTGCGTCGCCACGTCGGGCACCAGCGTCAGGCGAACCGTCTTGAAGTTGAGCAGCAGCGCGTCGGGACCGACGTTGTACGGCCGCAGCGGCTTCTCGTCGAAGGCGGCGGGATCGTGCCCGAACGGGGCCAGCAGGCTGCGGTCGAGCACCAGATCGCCGGCGACGTCGCGTACGCCGCGCGCGCGGAGGTCGCGCAGCAGCAGCCAGAACTGCTCGAAGGTCAGCTTCGGGTCGGCGCTGCCGCGCAGGTAGAGGTCGCCGGCGAGCACACCATCGTCGAGCGGCGCGTCGGACCAGGCGGTGGTCTTCCAGGTGAACGCGGGGCCGAGCAGTTCGAGCCCGGCGAAGGTGGTGAGCAGCTTCATCGTCGAAGCCGGATTCATCGCCCGGTCGGCGTTGAAAGTCAGCCGTGGCGACACGCCACTAGCGTCCTGGACGACGATGCCGACGGCGGAGCGTGGAATGCCCGCCGCCTTGAGGGCGTTGGCAACGGTGGCCGGTAACCGCTCGGCGTGGGCGATCAGCGGCATGACGGCGAGGGCGAACAGCAGGTGGCGCAGGAATTTCATGCCAACATTCTACCGGCGGGCCTCAGACGAAGAAGTCGCGCGTGTGGAAAACGTCATCGGCCAGGCGCTTGCCGTCGAGGCGCAGGCTGCGCTTGAAGACGAAGTCGAACAGCAGCGGATTGTGGCGGCGGATGGCGATCAGCGGCTCCACGGCGGCAGGATCGAGCATACCTTGGGCGGCAAGGTCACTCGGCGAATAGAGCGGTAGCAGGCCGGGCAGCGGGTAGTCGCTTCCGTGCAGTAGCCGGCGGCGCCAGTCGCCGTCAATTGCGCCGCGTTCGAGGATGCGCTTGAGCGCCGCGCCGGTGCGGCCGAATTGCGGGATGGCGGCGAGATCGCCAACCAGCAGCTTCTCGTAGCGCGGCTCGTCCATCAGCCGCTCGAACAGCGTAAAGCTGTCGACCATCGGCCCATCCGGGCCGGCGTCGAGGTCGCGGTCCTGGCCCATGGTCGCGCAATGCGCGGCGATGATGCGCACACCGCGGTCGAGTGCGCGGCGCAGGCGCAGGGGATTGCCGAGTTCGTCGTCGCCGGGGGTGGCGCGCTCCTGGCCGGTGTGGGTGAGCAACGGCAGACGCGCGTCGGCGAGCGCGGCATAGAAGGCATCGCAGCGTGGGCTGGCGGGATCGATGCCTTGCGCCGATGGAATCCACTTGATCGCGCGCGCGCCGAGCGCCTTCACCCGCACCAGTTCGTCGAGCGCGTCGGGACGGTAGGGATGGATGGAGGCGATCCACTCGAATCGATCAGGCGCACGCTGCGCTGCCGCGGCGCAGGCGTTGTTGGTGACACTGAAGTGGGTAAGCGCGGGAACGGCTTCGCCGCGTTCGTCGCGATGGACGTCGAGCGCCAGCAGCATCGCCTTGTAGCCGGGCGGCAAGTCGCCGAGCAGGGCCAGCAGGCGGCCGAGGTAGGCGTCGACGAAGTCCGGCGCGGCGGGATCGGTGCAGGCAGCATTGGCGATGATTGATGCCTGCATCTCCGAGGCCCAGTGTGGCCAATTTGCGCCGTCGACGTGGCCGGCCTCGGCGCTGGTGAAAAAGTGTACGTGCGCATCCCACACGCGTTGCGGGTCGAGGCCCTGCCAGGCCTGCAGGACGAGGGGGTGGCGGGCGAGGTCGGCGGGCAGCGGGCCAAGACAGGGATTGGCGAGTCCATCATGCGGCCAGAAGCGCCGCAACTGCCACATTCCCATACCGGCGATGCCCGCCAGGCCCGACACCAGCCAGCGGCGGCGGTTGCGATTCATGCTGCTATGATCGCAGAAAAGAACCGTGGAGGAGACATGACGCAGACGGTGGCCTTGCCGCTGTGGCTCGTGGCCATTCTGGTCGCACTGGCCGGCTGGGCGGCATTGGTCCTGCTGCTGGCGCCAAGCATGCGCTGGTTCTTCCGCCGGCGCATCAATCGCATGATCGGTCAGATCAACACCCGGCTGTCGATAGAACTTCCTTCATTCAAGGTCACTCGCCGCCAGGTGCTGATCGACCGCCTGTTCCATGACCCCAAGGTTCAGGCCGCGGCCGCCACCCATGCAAGTCAGAGCGGCGAGCCGCTGTCGGTGACTTGGCGCCGCGTCGATCGCTATGCGCGCGAGATCGTGCCGTCGTTCAATGCCTATCTCTACTTTCGCGTCGGTTACGCGCTGGCGCGCGGCTTGGCGAGGCTGCTTTACCGCGTACGCATCGGCTACGTGGACGAAACGGCGCTGGCGCGCATAAACCCGAAGTCGACGCTGGTTTTCGTGATGAACCACCGCAGCAACATGGACTACGTGCTGGTCGCCTTCCTCGCCGCCGAGCGGGTGACCCTGTCGTATGCGGTGGGCGAGTGGGCGCGGATCTGGCCGCTGCAGCAACTGGTGCGGGCGATGGGCGCGTTCTTCGTGCGGCGAAACTCCGGCGATGCGCTTTATCGCACCGTGCTCGCGCGGTACGTCCATATGGCGACCGAGGCGGGGGTCACGCAGGCGGTTTTTCCGGAGGGCGGGCTGACGGTCGACGGCAGCCTTCGGCCGCCTAAATTCGGGCTGCTCGACTACATGCTGAAGAACTTCGATGAGCGCGAAGGCGAGGAGCGGCGCGACATCGTGTTCATCCCCGTCGGACTCAACTACGACCGCGTGCTGGAGGATCGCAGTCAATTACTCAAACTGCACCCGGACCGTCCTCGACCGGGGCGGATCGCGGTTCTGAAGACTGCGTTTGCGTTCAAACTACGCAATCTCTGGCTGGCGGTACAGGGGCGTTGGCATCGCTTCGGTTACGCCTGCGTGAATTTCGGCACGCCGCTGTCGATGCGCGAATGGTGCGGCGAACACAACGTTCATTTTCCACGACTGGCGGACGACGAACGCCATCTGGCGGTGATGCGGATCGCCGAACGTCTGATGGCGGAGATTGGATCGGTGGTGCCGGTCCTGCCGGTGTCGCTGGTCGCCAGCCTGTTCATCGAGGCGCCCCAGCGGGCGTGGTCGGAGTTCGACCTCAAAGCGGCGGCCCATGCCCGCATGCGAGAGCTCGAAGCGAGAGGGGCGCATCTCTACATTCCGCGCCAGGATCAGGACTACGCGTTCACAGTCGGGCTGCGCATGCTGAGCCTGCGGCACCTTGTCCAGGAAAACGACGGCCTATATACGGCCGCGCCCGATGCGGGGGAAGTGCTCGCTTACTACGCGAACGCGATCGCGCATCTCGGCGAGGGCGAATAAGCCGGCGCAACTTCTACCACTTGGTCACGAGGCCGAAGCCGAGCGACCAGCGTCGGGTTTCCGGCTGCGTGAGGATTCCGCGCTGGACGCCATTCTGATACCAGGGGCGGCTCTCGCTCCGGTCGATACGCAGATACTCGAGGGCCGAAGTCGCGGACCATTTCAAGCCATCCTCCGCCAGTCGGCCCAAGGGCAGGGCAGCACCGATGCGAAACCCGAGCATATCTCCCTCGGGCAGGGCGACCTCATCGATGATTCCGGGCGACGACACCTTCTGCGATCCTGACAAACCGACGACGGCGTCGAGCGTCAGGTCGACGCGATCGATCGTCGTTTCCAGGCCCAGCACCAGGCATCGGGACAGCGTCTTCTCACTCAATCCGGCGATGTTGTCGACGCCATTGATTTCCCTGTCCAGCGATTCGATCTCGAACTGCGCGCCCAGTTTCGTTTCTTCGGATACCGGGTGGTTATATCCCGTCGCCACGCGTATTCGCTGATAGTCGGTCGTTGACCGGACGGGAATGCCACTCTGGCTTCGTCCGTCATAGTCGAGCGTATGGTCGGCAAGTTCGATGGTCGCCCGCCACTGCCCGGGTCCAACCGGCAGGCGTCGGGTCAGCGCGATGGCCGGCCCCCAACCGGACTCCTCGACGAGTTTGGTTCCCGACTGCGAAAACTCATCCACGCCGTGGTGCAGCAGTTTGGTGTCAAGGCTCCATGTCGCTTCGGCGGCGTGGCAGAGTGCGGGCATCAACAGCGACAGCAGGAATATCGACGGCGAACGTGTGCTCATAAGAGAAAGGCACCATGAAGGTGCCTTTGGAAGAGTTAGTTCCTTCCAAGCGTTTCAGTCCTGAAATCAATGTCAGGCCACGAAGGGCCCGACGTTGAAGGCATCAGAATAGCTCGGACAACGGATTCAGTTCGTAGACGTTCTTGGTGTTCTCGTAATCGATATCTCCGTCGTTGTCGCTGTCGAGTTCAAGGTGTACCTGATTCCCTGGCTGGAAGGTCATGTAGAGCGTGCTGTTGTCGCCGGCGACCTGAAGCTTGCCTGCCGTGATGCCGGCACTGCTCTCCACCATCGGTGTCAACGTCGTTATGTCGCCGGAACCGTGAAACGAGGGGAAGTCGGCTGAAAAATGCGTGCGTTCCGTCCAGGTAACGGTAGCCGAGGCAGTGTCCGTGGTCATGTCCAATTCGTAGTCGCTGAACGCAATGCTGGCATTCGTTCCGTTGTACGAGACTCCGTACGAGTACGAGTCGGAACGCACCACGGAGTGGCTTCCCGAACTGCTTGCCGTGGTATCGATCGTCATGGTGCCGTTGGCGTTGAACGTGGCGCCGGCAAAGTTCATGTAGAAGTTGGATAGCGCCAGCGACGTGCTCATTGACCCGTTCGGCAGGAAATTCCCGCTGTACGAATTGATGGTGATCGCCATACCGCCTTTGATGAGGAAGTCCGCATCCATCCGGCAGTTGGTGAAGGTAAGGCCTACTGTATCGCCCGGGGAAACCGAGTTGAGCGTTTGCACATTGTAGAAGGCTGTCACGGTTCCGGAGACGTCACATAGCACCGTTTCGCTTGCCTGTACGCCCGTCACCGCGCCTGGGGTGGCCGAGAGGTCATTCAGCCGTTTGGCCTGGGCAATGGCCAACTCGATCAGCCGGATGGTTGGTGCCGGCATGGCCTGAGTGCCTTCGACGCCGGTCACGAAGCCATCACTGAGGGAAGTCGTGCTGGAGGCGTTGCCGGCCAGCATTGCCGTGCTGGCGACATCCGTTGCGTTTGTTTCGGAAATGGCAACCGGCGTGGCGCTGTCGCCACTGTCGGTACTCCCTCCGCCACCGCCACAGCCCGACAGTCCGACGGCGAGTCCGATGAGCGCGAGCGCAAAGGCCCGCGGTAGTGAATTCCATAGCGATTTCATGGCAATTTCCTCGATGAATAGTTGATAGAACGATTCATTACCAATGCATAGGACCGACGTTCTCCCTGAACTCTAGCATCGTCCAGGGTCCGTGACTATCCGTCGCCTGGGACCGATTGTGTCGTCCTAAGTCGCGGGTGTTGTTGGATAAAGTATTGAAGGGCCGACGATTTCGGTCCTTCGGCAAGACTACAAGCAAGGGGCAGGTAGCGATGCCGCCACTCTCCGCGAATTCCGTCAGGGGGAGGCCTTCTAGTGCTTGCCGCGATAAATTGCGTCCGGCTGCTCTTCGAGTGTCTCGGCCAGCTTGCGGATCGCCGCTGCCGCCCGCGAAATTTCCTTTATGGTGGCGTTCATGTTCTGGACGGTCGGGGAGTCCTGCGCAGCGAGATTCTGTAACGCGGTGGCGGCTTTCGCCAGCTCGTCGCTGGCTTTCGACATGTTCCCGACCATCGGGGAGTCCGGGCTTGCCAAGTCGGCCACCCGGTCCGCGGCGACCTCGACTCGGGCCATGGCCGATTGCGTGCCCGCCAGTGCCTTGTGCAACTCAACCAGGTCACGGCGCACATCACCCAGTATCGGCTTGCTTTGGGCGTCGAGGCGTGCGGTCAGCGATTGAAGGTGACGCAGCGTCGCGTCGAGCCGCTTGGGAATGTCCTGCGTGGCGGGCGAGGACAGTAGCTTGTTGAGCGCTTTGCTGATCGATGCGACATCGGCCAGGAACTTGTCCATGGCGAAACTCTCGAGCGTCGACGTCAGTTCCTCGACGGTGGTGCGGATAGTAGGGATCTCGCTGAGATCGGGATCAAGGGCAGCATACCGCGCCGGCTTGTCCGGATGGAAATCGAGATCGACGTAAAGTTGCCCTGTCAACAGGTTCTGCATGCGCAACTGGCCGCGCAGGCCGCGTTCTATCAGCTGCTGCATGGTGGCGCGATCGCGCAGGTCGACGGTCTCGCCCCCGCTGGCCCGTACTACGTTCGGCTCGATTTCTATCGTAACCGGCACGAGGAAGCGGTGCTGGTTCTGGTCCAGGCCCAGTTGGATCTCCTTGACCGTGCCCACCTTGACGCCGAGGAAGACTACAGCCGCCCCGATCTGGAGACCCTGCGCGGCGCCGTCGAAATACAGCACATGTTGCCGACGTTCGCCGAACCATGTGCCACTGCCCAGCAGCAGGGTTGCGACGACGGCAAGCGCGATCGCGCCCAGCACGAAGGCGCCGATCAGCGTGGGATTGGCCTGCTTGCTCATGTTTCACCCCGGGTAAGGAAATGGCGCACCTTGGGGTGGCCGGACTTGAGTGCGACTTGGGGATGGCCGGTGGCGATCATGGTGTGGGTTTCCGGATCGAGGTAGATCGAATTGTTGCCGATTGAGAGAATACTGGCCAGCTCGTGCGTCACGACTACGATGGTGGTGCCCAGGCTGTCGCGCAATTCGACGATCAATTCGTCGAGCCGGCGCGCCGTCAGCGGATCGAGGCCGGAGGAAGGCTCGTCGATGACCAGGATGTCGGGATCGAGGGCCATGGCGCGGGCCAGTGCCGCGCGCTTCTTCATGCCGCCGGAAAGCTCGGCCGGGTAGAACTCCTCGAAGCCCGCCAGCCCCACCAGGGCAAGCTTGAACGACACGATTTCATCGACACGTGCCGCCGGCAGGTCGGTGTATTCGGATAGAGGCAACGCGACGTTTTCGGCGAGCGTCAGCGAGCTCCACAGCGCGCCACCCTGAAAGAGTACGCCCAGCCGCCGCTTGAGCCGTTGGCGGGCTTCGGGCGCTGCGCGCCAGAGATCCTCTCCACTGTAGAACACCGAACCATGGGTGGGTTCCTGCAGGCCGATCAGGGCGCGCATCAGTGTGCTCTTGCCGCAGCCGTTGCCCCCCATGACGACGAAGATGTCCCCCTGGTTCACGACGAAGTCGAGGTCGTGTTGCACAACGAAGTCGCCATAGGCCATCGTCAGTGCGCGAACCTCGATGAAGGGCTTGTCGTCCGTAGCGTGGGCCTCGGTCATGATTCAGATGTCGAGTTGATAGAACACAATGGTCATGATCGAGGCCGCGATGGTGATCAGCAGGATGGCCGTCACGACGGCCGATGTCGCTGCCCGGCCGACCGCCTCGGCACTGCGTCCGCATTGCATCCCGCGCAGGCAACCGGCGTAGGCGATCATCGCGCCATAGACGGTGCCCTTTGAGAGCCCGACCATGAAATGCTTGAATTCCAGCGCGCGCAGGACCTCCGCGTAGTATTCATAGACGCCGATGTCGAAAATCGTCACCGACACCAGCAGCCCGGCCAGCATGCCGATGAAGCCGGCGTAGAGGGTGAGGAGCGGCACCATCAGCATCAGGGCGAGCACGCGCGGCAGTACCAGAAAGTCGATCGCGGAGATGCCCAGCGTCCTGAAGGCGTCGATCTCGTCGTTGACCTGCATGGTGCCCAGGCGCGCGGCAAAGGCCGCACCGGTACGGCCCGCGACGATGATGCCGGTCATTAGCGCACCGATCTCGCGCACCATGCCGATGGCGACGAGGTCGGCGATGAATATCTGTGCGCCGACCAGGCGCAACTGGTCGGCGCCGAGATAGGCGAGGATCAGGCCGACGAGGAAACTGATCACGAAAACGATAGGCAGGGCGCGCGGCCCGACCTCCTCGATCTCTCGCCACACGTCGCCGCCGCGGAAGTGGGCGCGGCCGGTGAGCAGTCGCGCAAAGGACTGGAATATCTCGCCGAGAAAATGCAGCATCAACGGAAGGCTGCGGAAGAACTCGATGGTTGCACCGCCCACTTGGGCGAGCATTCCCTGTCCCTCGGCGTGTCTCAGCGCCACCTTCTGTTCGGGAACGGCCAGTGCCATGGACAGCAGACGCTGTGCGCCATTCGGCAGTCCGCCGGTGTCGATCGCAATGCCTCGGTTGGCGCACAACCGGGTGACGCCGGCGACAAAGGTCAGCAGGCCGGAATCCCATGCCGCCAGTCCGGTACCGTCAAAACGCAGCCGATGTATTCCTTGATCGAGTGTTTCGACCAAGGCGTCGGACGCCGGCAGGTTGCCGTCGATGCACCAGTGGCCACCGAGGACTACTTCGAGACCCCCTTTGCCAGTCGCATGGGCGTCAAGTTGCCACGGTTGTAGCGTCGCATCACGGTCGGACTGCAGAATGGGACCCCCTCACCAATGGTCTTGCGCTTGGCCGAAGCTGGCGGATATCCAGTGTCAATGCTAGCGCCATGAGCGATTACAGGGCAAGAAGCGCGTTCCCGCTCTTGAATTCCCCACTGGCAACCCCTATTATCAGCACTCCTCTTTCGAGAGTGCTAATTCTGGTCGCCGTCAGTTTCAATGGGTGGCGACTTTGCCGGATTTGCTAGTCAAGTCATCAATCAGGAGATAACCCTATGAAAATTCGTCCTTTGCATGATCGCGTGATCGTCAAGCGCGTTGAAGCCGAGCGCACCACCGCCAGCGGCATCGTCATCCCCGACTCGGCCGGCGAGAAGCCCGATCAAGGCGAAGTGATCGCCGTCGGCACCGGCAAGATCCTCGACGACGGCAAGGTCCGTCCGATGGCCCTCAAGAAGGGTGATCGCGTGCTGTTTGGCAAGTACTCCGGCCAGGCCGTCAAGGTCGAAGGCGAGGAGCTGCTGGTCATGCGCGAAGAAGACATCATGGGCGTCGTTGAAGCCTGATTAACCGAACTTACTGGAGAGATAAACAATGGCAGCCAAAGAAGTCCAATTCGGCGATTCCGTGCGTCAGCGCATGGTTCGCGGCGTCAATGTCCTGGCCGACGCGGTCAAGGTCACCCTCGGCCCCAAGGGCCGCAACGTGGTTCTGGAGCGCTCGTTCGGCGCCCCGACCGTCACCAAGGACGGTGTTTCCGTCGCCAAGGAGATCGAACTGAAGGACAAGTTCGAGAACATGGGCGCCCAGATGGTCAAGGAAGTCGCTTCCAAGACCTCCGACGTCGCCGGTGACGGCACCACCACCGCCACCGTGCTGGCCCAGTCGATCGTCCGCGAAGGCATGAAGTACGTCACCGCCGGCATGAACCCGATGGACCTGAAGCGCGGCATCGACAAGGCCGTCATCGCCGTGACCGAAGAGCTGAAGAAGATCTCCAAGCCCTGTACGACCAACAAGGAAATCGCTCAGGTCGGCTCGATCTCCGCCAACTCCGATGCCTCCATCGGCGAGATCATCGCCCAGGCCATGGACAAGGTCGGCAAGGAAGGCGTCATCACCGTCGAAGACGGCAAGTCGCTGGAAAACGAACTGGAAGTCGTCGAAGGCATGCAGTTCGACCGTGGCTACCTGTCGCCCTACTTCATCAACAATCCCGACAAGCAGATCGCCGTTCTGGACAACCCCTTCGTGCTGCTGCACGACAAGAAGGTTTCCAACATCCGCGACCTGCTGCCCGTGCTGGAGCAAGTCGCCAAGGCCGGCCGGCCGCTGCTGATCATTGCCGAAGATGTCGAGGGCGAAGCCCTGGCCACCCTGGTGGTGAACAACATCCGCGGCATCCTGAAGACCGTCGCCGTCAAGGCTCCGGGCTTCGGTGACCGTCGCAAGGCCATGCTGGAAGACATTGCCATCCTGACGGGTGGTACCGTGATCGCCGAAGAAGTTGGGCTGACGCTCGAAAAGGCGACTCTGGCGGACCTCGGCCAAGCCAAGCGCGTCGAGATCGGCAAGGAAAACACCACCCTGATCGATGGTGCCGGTTCGGAAGACGGCATCAAGGCCCGCGTCGTCCAGATCCGCGCCCAGATCGAAGAAGCCACCAGCGACTACGACAAGGAAAAGCTGCAAGAGCGCGTGGCCAAGCTGGCTGGTGGTGTTGCGCTGATCAAGGTTGGCGCCGCGACCGAAGTCGAGATGAAGGAAAAGAAGGCCCGAGTCGAAGACGCGCTGCACGCCACGCGTGCCGCCGTTGAAGAAGGCATCGTCGCCGGTGGCGGTGTTGCCCTGCTGCGCGCCCGCGCGGCCGTCAAGGTCAAGGGCGACAACCACGACCAGGATGCCGGCGTGAAGATCGTCCTGCGCGCCCTCGAACAGCCGATGCGCGAAATCGTCGCCAATGCCGGCGACGAGCCCTCGGTGGTCGTCAACAAGGTTGCCGAAGGCAAGGGCAACTACGGCTACAACGCCGCGACCGGCGAGTACGGCGACATGGTCGACATGGGTGTGCTGGACCCCACCAAGGTCACCCGCACCGCGCTGCAAAACGCTGCCTCCGTGGCCAGCCTGATGCTCACCACCGACTGCATGGTCGCCGAACTGGTCGAAGACAAGCCGGCCGGCATGGGCGGCATGGGCGGCGGCATGGGCGGTATGGGTGGTATGGGCGGCATGGGCATGGATATGTAATTCGGCTCCGCCGAATACATATCCCGAAGCTGGGAACAGGGGAAACCCAGGTTTCCCCCGTTACCCCCATCCTTCGGACAAACGCCCCGCACGGGAAACCGTGCGGGGCGTTTGATTTATGCGCTACGGCACGAGCACGCCCGCTTCTATTTCCTTGCTGCCTTGCCAGGTGCCGGTATAGGCGGGGCTGCGAATCTCGGTGCTGGAGCCGACCACGCGGGTGAAACGCCGTACCGTGATGGGGGTGCGGCGAGCATCGAGCCGGATACCGGCGAGGTCCAGCCGGGCTTTGTCGGCGCTGATGGCAACATCGCCCGAGAATTCGCCCGCGGTGGCGATCAGTTCTGAATTCACGACTTCCAGCGCGCTGCCGCTGGCGCTACGCACGCGGGTGTTGAGCATCTGCACCATGCTGTCGATGATCACCACGCGCTGGGCGCTCAGGTTCTGCAGCTTCACCGCGCTACAGCCGTCGATGATGACCTCGCGGAAGTAGCCGCTGTAGAGCCGGTCGGTCTCGCCCCGACAGTGCACGTCGGCCAAGGTGCTGCGGGGCGGTTCGAGGATGGGGGCAGGCTGTGGATCGCCAGCGAGCGCCAGCGCCAGCTGGGGCAGGAAGACTTGCACGGTGGCCGGATCCATCGGCGTGTGCTCGACGCCCGGCATGGTCAGCAACTGTGCGCGTGGCAGGCGATACGCCAGCATCTGCCCGGTGCGTAGTGGTGCGATCGGGTCTGCCTCGCCCCAGAGAATCCAAGTCGGGGTCTGCATTTTCGGAATATCTGCACTGAAGTCTTCCTCGACCAGCGCCATGCCGGCATTGACATTCGTGCGATTGGCCATGACCGAGCCCCAGATGGTTTCGTTGGCGCCCAGCAGCCGCGTGGGATCGGGGCGGCTGAAAATCTTCTCCACCACCTCATTGCCGAAGTCCTTGAGGCGGGCCACTTTGTCCTTCAGGAAGGCGGGCATCTGCTCGACCGCAATCGGCACCCGCGCGCTGTACTTGACGAAGGCGGTACGGTGCAGGATGCCCGCCGCATCGACGAGAATGAGCTTGTCCAGCTGCGCCGGGTTGCTGCTGGCGTAGCGCAGCGCGACTGCGCCACCCATGGAGTGTCCGACGACGATGGCGCGGCCCTTGGCGTGGCGGCTGATCACGCCGCTGAGCACCCGGGCGTAGTTGGTGGGTGAGTACTTGCCATTCGGGCTCGCGGAGTAGCCGAAGCCGGGAAAATCGAAAGTGACGACGTGGTAGCGCTGCGCGAGATAGGGCATCACGCTGATCCAGTCGGTGAAGCCGTTCTGGCCGAGGCCGTGCACCAGCACAAGGGTTTGTGGATGTTGCGTGCCGGCCTGCACGACGAGCATGTCGCTGCCGAAGACCGGATCGCGCTCCGTAGCGAGCTGCCAGTCGGCCGGCAGCCTCCTGCGCAATGCCTCCAGCGTGAGGAGCTTTTCCTTGCAGTAGCCGCAAGCCGGTGGCGGCGTGGCCGGGGCGGACTGGGTCTGGGCGTGGACTGCGCTGGCGCAAAGCAGGGCAGTGGTCAGGATCAGGCGGCGCAAGGCAGTCATGGCGAGAGTGGTCGGGGCGGCATGGAAACCGGATGGTAGCGGAAGTGCTGCTTCACAAGTTCCTCCATTTCGATTCCATGTCCCCTGAATAGGAACGGGAGGAACCTCAGGTTTCCTCCCGCTACCCTCCTTCCTTCTGAATTGCAAAACACCCGGCTTTGGCCAGGTGTTTTGCTTTCATCCATTACGATCGTGCGGCGCGGCGCAGGTTGGCTAGAATGCGGCGATCAATCGTTCGAGTCCGGTTTCGCCATGAGTTCCGCGTCGATTTCCGACACGCTTCGCAAGTATCCCCCGTTCGATCGTTTCGAGCCGGAGGCGCTGGCGTTCATCGATCAGCATCTGGTCAAGGCGGATTTCCCTGCGGCGGCGACGTTGGTGTCGCCGGAACAGGGAAAGCCAGAGTCGTTGTATATCGTCGCCAGCGGCCGGGTGCGGGCGAGCGGACATGCGGCGACCGGTGCGGAATTCGAACTTGGCGTCGGCGAGTGTTTTCCGATCGGCGCCTTGAGCGGCGATCGGCCGGCAGCGTATTTCTTTACGGCCGCCACCGACGTGGAGGCCTACCTGTTGCCGGCCGCCGAATTTCGGCGTCTCCTGGACATCAGCCCGGTCTTTGCGCGCCATTGCAGCAGATATCTTGCGAATCTGGTCAATCTGTCGCTGCAGCAGATGCAGGCCCACCTTTCCCAGCAGGCGAGCCAGCAGCAATCGCTGAGCGCCCCCCTGCGCTCGATGTTGAAGCGCCAGCCGGTTTCCGTGAGTGCGGCAACCCCGATCCTGCGTGCAGTCGAGATCATGGCCGAGCAGAAGATCGGCTCGGTGATCGTCGTTGACGACCGTGCGGCGCCGATTGGCTTGTTGACTCAGTCCGATGTCGTACGCCGTGTCGTGCTCGGCGGAATTCCGCTGGGACGCCCGATATCGGAGGCAATGTCGCCCAACCCGGTGACGCTTGCCGATGGCGATTCCGCTTACGACGCCATGTTCGCGATGGCTTCGCGCGGCATCCGCCATCTGTTGGTGACCGACGCCGACGGGCAATTGTCCGGCGTGATTTCGGAGCGCGACTTGTTCGCACTCCAGCGCGTCGGTCTCGGCCAGGTGCGCCGGGCGATCGATTCTGCCCAGAACGTCGAGGAACTCCAACACGCGCTGGGTGACGTGCGCCTGTCGGCGTTCAACATGTTGGCGCAGGGCGTGGGCGCCGAACAATTGACGAAGTTCATTTCGACGCTCAACGACGCCGCGACGGCACGCGTACTGGAAATGAACGTCGTCCGCCATCCCCTCGACGACGTCGCCTGGACATGGCTTGCCTTCGGTTCCGAGGGGCGCGAGGAGCAGACGCTGGCGACCGACCAGGATAACGGCATCGTCTTTCTGCCGGCGGTGGAGGCGGATACCGAGGCAACCCGACAGCGGCTGCTCGCCTTCGCCCAGGACGTCAACCGCGATCTCGACAGTTGCGGCTTCCCGCTGTGCAAGGGCAACATCATGGCCGGCAATCCGGAATGGTGCATGACGCTGGACGAATGGAAGAACCGCTTCTCGTCCTGGATACGCAACCCGCATCCCGAAGCGCTGCTCAACGCGACCATCTTCTTCGACTTTCGGCCCATTTACGGTAGGGGGGAATTGGCCGACCGCATGCACGAGCACCTGTTCTCCCTGAGCCGCAAGGATCAGGCTTTCCAGAAAATGCTCGCCGTCAACGCAATGCTGGTGGCGCCGCCGCTGGGGTTGATCCGCGACTTCGTCACCGAAGACGACGAGGAAACCGGCAAGGCCTATATCGATCTGAAAAAATCGGGCGCCCGCCTGTTCGTCGATGCGGCGCGCGTGATGGCGCTTGCCGAAGGCGTCAAACCGGCGTCGACCGTCGCCCGCCTGCGGAGCACCGCGAAGCATGGCAGCGAAGGCATCGAAGCCATGGTCGACGCCTTCAACTTCATCCAGCTGCTACGTTTGCGGCACCAGCACCTGGAAAACGGGCTGGGCCGGCCCGGCGACAACCGCGTCTTCATCGGACGCCTCAACCACCTCGACCGCCGCATTCTCAAGGAAGCCTTCCGGCAGGCGAGGAAACTGCAGCAGCGGCTGAAGCTGAATTACCAGATCTGAGTTACTTGCCAGCCTCTTCGGGTGGCGTGTCGCCACGGCTGACTTTTGTGTCGGCCTCGCTCGCGCCCTTCTTGTTATCGAACATGCGGGCGTGGCGACTGATAATGAAATCGAAAATGAACTTCATCCAGATCGTCGATCCTGCGATGGCAGACCAGGCTTCGTAGGAGAGGCTGGCGGTGACGATGCTGAGGATGACGCCGACAATGATGCCGCCGCCGATCAGGTTGACCGCGGCGGTGTAGGGCGCGAACCTGACGGGATTCGGTGGCGGTTCGCCGCGCTTGAGCGCAACTTCCGAAAAGTCGCGGCGGACGATGATGCGCCAGGCGCGGCGCAGCCAGAAAAAGGCGATCGGAAACAGCGCCAGGAAAAGCACCCACGTAATCGCGACGCTAATGTCGAAAACCATTTGGTACTCCGGAAACAAAAAGCCCCGCCAGTGTAACCCGGCGGGGCTGTGAAGCCGGCATCTGCCCGGACCGGGTCCGGTTCGGGCAGGGCGGGCGTTATTGCTTAATGGGCGTGAGAGCCATCCACGACCTTCGAGCCGCGCGGGATACGCACGTTCTCGACCATATGCTGGATGTGCTCCGGCGGTTCCTTGGTCATTTTGTCGACCACGAAGGCGACCGCGAAGTTGATCAGGGCGCCGATGCCGCCGAAGGCTTCCGGCGTGATGCCGAAGAAGCTGTTGGCGCCGCCGATCACGTCGAGGTACTC
Source organism: Gammaproteobacteria bacterium (assembly GCA_018819515.1). GTDB lineage: Bacteria > Pseudomonadota > Gammaproteobacteria > Burkholderiales > Rhodocyclaceae > Fen-999. The sequence continues at coordinate 6,967 of JAHJPX010000004.1, read as the reverse complement.
GGTGCCCTTGATGAAGAACAGGCCCTTGTGCGCGAACACGTAGAACAGGGTGATGAACAGGCCAGCCAGCATGCCGGCCATGGCGCCTTCCTTGTTCATCTTCTTGGAGAAGATGCCCATCATGATCGCCGGGAACAGCGAGCTCGCCGCGATACCGAAGGCCAGGGCCACGGTACCCGCCGCGAATCCCGGCGGGTTGAGGCCGAGGTAGCCGGCGACGACGATCGAGCAGGCCATGGCAATCTTGCCCGCCATCAGTTCGCCCTTCTCGCTGATGTCCGGCGCGAAGATGCCCTTGACCAGGTCGTGGGAGATTGCGGACGAAATGGCCATCAGCAGACCAGCGGCGGTGGACAGCGCGGCGGCGAGACCGCCGGCGGCGACCAGCGCGATCACCCAGTTCGGCAACAGCGCGATTTCCGGGTTGGCGAGCACGATGATGTCGGCGTTGACCGACAGTTCGTTGCCCTTCCAGCCGGCGGCTTCGGCCTTGGCCTTGAACTCGTCGCTCTTGGACTTGTCGTTGTAGTACTGGATGCGGCCGTCGCCGTTCTTGTCCTCGAACTTGAGCAGGCCCGTGACTTCCCAACGCTTCATCCAGTCCGGACGCTGCTCGTACTGGATCTGCGAATCAGCGGCGTAGGGATCGGCGTTCTGCATAACCACGCCCGGCGTGATGGTGCGGATCAGGTTGGTCTTGGCCATGGCCGCGACGGCAGGGGCCGTCGTGTAGAGGATGGCGATGAAGACAAGCGCCCACCCAGCGGACAAACGTGCGGCATGGACGTTCGGCACGGTGAAGAAACGCATGATCACGTGCGGCAGGCCGGCGGTACCGATCATCAGCGAGAACGTGTAGACGAACATGTTCAGCGTACTGCCTGCCGTCGTCGTCGTGTACTTGCCGAAACCGAGGTCGGTGACGACGGAGTCGAGCTTGGCCAGCAGGGACATGTCCTGACCGCTCAGGCTTGAGCCGAGGCCGAGTTGCGGGATCGGGTTGCCCGTAAGCGCCAGCGAGATGAACACCGCCGGGATCACGTAGGCGAAGATCAGTACGACATACTGGGCCACCTGGGTATAGGTGATGCCCTTCATGCCGCCGAACACCGCGTAGGTGAACACGATGGCCATACCGACGTAGATGCCAACTTCCTTGGAGACGCCCAGGAAGCGCGAGAAGGCAACGCCGACGCCGGTCATCTGGCCGATGATGTAGGTCAGCGAGGCGACCAGCAGACACAGTACCGCGACGGTCGACGCCGACTTCGAGTAATAGCGGTCGCCGATGAACTGCGGCACGGTGAATTTGCCGAACTTGCGCAGGTAGGGGGCGAGCAGGCAGGCGAGCAGAACGTAGCCGCCGGTCCAGCCCATCAGGAACAGACCACCGCCGTAACCCATGTTGGAAATCAGGCCGGCCATCGAAATGAACGACGCGGCGGACATCCAGTCAGCGGCGGTCGCCATGCCGTTCAGTACCGGGGGAACCCCGCCGCCAGCGGCGTAGTACTCGCTGGTGGAACCGGCGCGTGCCCAGATGGCGATGCCGATGTAAAGGGCGAAGGTTAGGCCGACGACCAGATAAATAGTAGTTTGCAGATCCATAGGAATTCGCTCCTCCGGTTATTCGTGTACGTCGAATTCTTTGTCGATGTCCGTCATCTTCTTGGCGTACCAGAAGATCAGTGCGACAAAGACATACATCGAACCCTGTTGGGCGAACCAGAAGCCGAGCGGGTAACCGCCCAGATGGATGCCGTTCAGCAAGTCGGCGAACAGGATGCCGGCGCCGAACGAAACCACGAACCAGATCACCAATACCTTGGTGATCAGGCCCAGGGTCGCCTGCCAGTAACCTTGAGCGTCATGTTTATATTGCATTGTGTCTCCTCCTTCGAGAAATAAGCCGGCGACCGGAAACCAGCAACCAGCAGCAAACGACGGACGGATGGCACCAGGGTGCGCTCCGCGCCTCCCATCGCGGAGCGCATTATCCGGGTATCACCCTTACTTAAGACTTACAAGGAGTCATTCCGCCTGCCAGGTGCACCAGTGGGCGCAAGGGTGTAGCGCGGCGAAAATGGCTCCCGGCGGCAGGAACAACGGAGGGATTCCGTCAAATGGGGGCTCGGCTTACGGCCAGCTTACAAGTAGAATCAATCTCCGTATGAGGATACTTCTTGCCGAAGACGACGCCATCATCGCCGATGGTCTGATCCGAGCGCTGCGCAAGGCGGGCTATGCGGTTGATCACGTCGCCAACGGGCTGGATGCCGATACCGCATCGCTGTCGCAAACGTTCGACCTCCTCATTCTTGATCTTGGCCTGCCAAAGCTCTCGGGCATTGATGTGTTGCATCGGTTGCGGGCGCGCAAGTGCGTCATGCCGGTGCTCATTCTGACGGCGCTGGATGGCGTGGAGGATCGGGTTCGGGGGTTGGACGCCGGGGCGGACGACTATTTGACCAAACCGTTCGCGCTGCCGGAACTGGAAGCGCGCGTACGCGCGCTGACCCGGCGCGGCACGGGTCAGGCGACGCGCATCGAGGTAGGCGCATTGTGCTACGACCAGACCGAGCGCGTCGTCAAGGTCAATGGCCAGTTGATCGATCTGTCGGCGCGCGAAATGGGTGTGCTCGAAGTGTTGCTGCTGCGCATCGGTCGGCTGGTGGGAAAGGAACAATTGGTCGACCATCTATGCGGCTGGGGTGAGGAGGTCAGCACCAACGCCATCGAGGTATACGTTCACCGCTTGCGCAAGAAGCTGGAATCGGCCGAAGTCCGGATTACCACCGTGCGGGGTCTTGGCTATTGTCTGGAGAAGTCGGGTGGTATCGAAAGGCCGGCCTGAACGGCCGCCGGTATTCGGCGCCTCATCGGTTCCGAATTCCCTGTTTGGCGAAATTCTTGACTGGATGCTGGCGCCTTTGTTGCTGCTCTGGCCGATCAGCATCGCGGCCACTCACCACGTCGCCAACGACATTGCCAACGAACCGTACGATCAGGCGCTGGCCGAGAACGTCGGCGCGATAACGCGGTTGCTGCAAATCGAGGGCGGCAAGGTCACCATCAGTCTGCCTACCCAGGCCAGGGCGATCCTCCACGCCGACGAGCAGGATGAGCTGTATTACCAGGTGCGCGACTCGCAGGGTACGTTGCTGGCGGGCGACGATCTGCTGCCGGCGCCATCAGGCGACAATGAGCCGGCGCTGTCGGAAGTCAGGTTCCGCGACGAGCGGCTTTCCGGGGATCCGGTCCGCGTGGCGTACAAGGTCCACGAGCTGGAACCCGGCCAGCGCTGGGTGGTCATCCAAGTGGCCGAGACACGCCACAAGCGCGAGGCGCTGGCATCGCGCATCATCTCGGGCGTGCTGCTGCCGCAGTTCGCCATTATTCCGCTGGCGGTCGTGCTGGTCTGGCTGGGGTTGTCGCGCGGCTTGCGTCCGCTGTCCCGGCTCAGGGAGCGCATTGCGACGCGTCGACCGGGCGACCTGTCGCCGATCGACATCCTTCGTGCGCCCGAGGAACTGCAGCCGATGGTGCGTTCCTTCAATGAACTGATGGAACGCCTGGAAGAGAACCTTCAGGCCCAGCAACGCTTTATCGCCGATGCCGCACACCAGATGAAGACGCCGGTTACCGGTTTGCGCACGCAGGCGGAACTCGCATTGCGGGAAAACGATCCCGCGCAACTGCGCGATGCGGTACTACAGATTGCCCGCGCAGCCGAGCGAGCCGGACATCTGATCACCCAGTTATTGACTCTGGCTCGCGCCGAATCCAGCCACGAAAAATTGCATCGGCTGGTGAAGGTCGACCTGAACGACCTGGCGCGCGATGTTGCTTCCGAGTGGGTCGAAACCGCCCAGGCGAAACGGATCGATCTCGGTTTCGAGGGGGAGGATGCCCGGTTGATCATCGACGGCGTGCCGTTGCTGTTGCGGGAGCTGTTGAAGAATCTGCTCGACAATGCCATCAAGTACACGCCTTCCGGCGGCCGGGTGACCATTCGCGTCATTGCCGACGATCGCGCCACGCTGGAAGTTGAAGACAATGGCATCGGCATTGCCGACGAGGATCGGGAGCGGGTATTCGAGCGCTTCTATCGTGTGCTCGGTACCGATGCGGACGGAAGCGGGCTGGGGCTTGCCATCTGCCGTGAAATTGCCGAGCATCACCGGGCTACCATTACTGCGTCCGCCGCCAGGGACGGCATCGGTATCCGCGTCGTCGTTGAATTCCCGCGTTCCGGCGCGCCACAAGGGTGATGCGAACGCGCGGTGGCGTTGGCGACGCGCAATTCCAGCGTAAGGGTGGTGTCAGCTTGACATGTCCCAATCCGGCCCCAGAGAGTGGCCGGCGTCCGAACGCATGACTATCGCGAGGGAAACTCCATGCAATTGACGCAAAAGCACGTCGAGTACTGGAATCGAAACTTGAAGATGACGGGCTTGCTGCTGGCGATCTGGTTTGTGGTCACCTTTGTGGTCGCCTGGTTTGCGCGCGAATTGAACGAGATCGAATTCATCGGGCCGCTGGGTTTCTATATCGGGGCCCAGGGCGCGCTGATCGTCTATGTGCTGATCATCTGGTATTACGCCCGCTACATGAACAGGCTGGATCAGGAGTACGGCGTCGAGGAAGGGGAGAACGACTGATGCCGAGCCGGTTCCAGGCCGAATTCACGGCGCAGTTGAAGCGGTATTACACGGTCTACACGGGGGGATTCCTCTCCTTCGTGGTGCTGGTCGGTGTGCTCGAAATGCTCGGCATACCGAACCGGGCGCTGGGCTATCTGTTCCTGTTCGCTACCATCCTGCTTTATGCCGGCATCGGATTCATGGCGAAGACTGCCGAGGTGTCCGAGTATTACGTCGCGGGCAGGCGGGTACCGGCGGTGTTCAACGGCATGGCGACCGGCGCCGACTGGATGTCGGCCGCTTCGTTCATCGGCCTGGCCGGAACGCTTTACACCGCCGGCTACGACGGGCTGGCATTCGTTATGGGCTGGACGGGCGGCTATTGCCTGGTGGCGCTGTTTCTGGCGCCCTATCTGCGAAAGTTCGGGCAGTTCACAATTCCCGATTTCCTCGGCGCCCGCTATGGCGGAAATGTGCCGCGAACGATCGGCGTGCTTGCCGTTGTGCTGTGTTCCTTCACCTACGTAATCGCGCAGATTTCCGGCGTTGGTCTCATCACCAGTCGTTTCACCGGTCTGGAGTTCGGCATCGGCGTGTTCGTCGGTCTGGCCGGCATTCTCGTCTGCTCGTTCCTGGGCGGCATGAAGGCGGTGACGTGGACGCAGGTGGCGCAGTACATCATCCTGATCATTGCCTACATGATCCCGGTGGTCTGGCTGTCAGTGAAACACACCGGCAGCCCGGTTCCGCAGATCACCGCCTATACGTCCGCCCTGCCCAAGGTGACCGCGCTGGAGAAGGAGTTCAACGACAGCAGTACGCCCAAAGGGGCCGCCGAGGAGTCCGTGCGCGTCATCTATCGCGAGCGGGCCGAAGCTGCCGCCGCCAAACTGAAGGCGCTGGAAGCAGGTGGTGCAGCCTTCCTCGCCGAGGAGAAAGCCAAGCTCGAAGCCAGGATGATGGAGTTGAAGGCGGCCGAGGTGCCGGACCCCCGGGCTATCGATGCCGCCGAGCGGGCCGTTATTTCCTTTCCGATCGATCCGGCCGCCGCCAGGGCGGTGTGGAACAGGGACAGTGGTATCGGTGCCAAGGCCGCACCGGTGAAGGCCCACGCCGAGGCCTTTGCCGCCACCGGCAAGACGCCGGAGGAAGTCGAAGCCAATCGGACCAAAGCGAAAAAGAACTTCCTGGCGCTCGTCTTCTGCTTGATGGTGGGCACCGCCGCGTTGCCGCACATCCTGATGCGTTTTTACACCACCCCGTCGGTAAAGGAAGCGCGCCGCTCGGTGTTCTGGTCGCTGCTGTTCATCTTCCTGCTCTACTTTACGGCGCCGGCACTGGCCATACTCGTCAAATTCGAGGTCTATCACAATCTGGTCGGGACAGCGTTTACCGAGCTTCCGGCCTGGGTCTGGAACTGGGCGGCAGTGGACAAGACCTTGATGGCGATCAGCGACATCAACAAGGATGGCATCGTTCAACTGGCCGAAATTACCATCGGCGGTGATCTCATCGTACTGGCGACTCCGGAAATTGCGGGCCTGCCGTACGTGATTTCCGGTCTGGTCGCCGCGGGCGGTCTTGCCGCGGCGCTTTCGACCGCCGACGGCCTGCTATTGACCATCGCCAATGCGCTTTCGCACGACGTTTATTACAAGATGATCGATCCGAATGCGCCGACTACCCGCCGCCTGGTCGTATCCAAGGCGCTGCTGCTGGTGGTCGCCCTGACGGCGGCGTACGTCACCAGCCTGAAACCGGGCAACATCCTGTTTCTGGTCGGTGCCGCATTCTCGCTGGCGGCGGCGGCCTTCTTTCCATCGCTGCTGCTGGGCATCTTCTGGAAGCGCGCCAACAAGCTCGGCGCCGTTCTGGGCATGTTGATGGGCCTGGGAATTACCATCTACTATATGGTTCAGACCTACGAATTTTTCGGCATCAATGCGCCGCTGTGGTGGGACATCAAGCCGATCTCGGCCGGCATCTTCGGTATTCCGCTCGGCTTTCTCGGCGTGATTGTCGGCTCGTTGATCTCTCGTGCGCCGAGCCGGGAAATCCAGGAACTGGTCGACCATGTGCGCTACCCGAATCTCGAAGGCGACACGAGCCCCGTCGCAACCTGAAACATAAGGAGGGGGGAGGAGGAGACACTCCCGTTCAGAGCCCGCCGCAAGGCGGGCTTTTTTTTGGTTCTTCACCGAACTCCGGGGAAAGCTGAGCGGATTTTGAGGAAGAAGTAGGCGTCATCGCGGAAGCCGTAGGCCATACGTTTGATCACCTTGATCTTGTTGTTGATGCCCTCGATGATATTGGTGCCCAGTGGC
>JAHJPX010000001.1 GCA_018819515.1 Gammaproteobacteria bacterium | reverse complement strand
ATCCTTCCCAGCCTCCCAGCCGGGCAATACACTCCCCTTGGGCCAACGGTCGTCCTCCTGTTCCTTGATGCCTCGCAACACCAAGATAACAGTGACGGCCGCTTGGCCTCTTTCAGTTCACGGAGTTCGGTGAAGAACCATAAAAAAGCGGGGAGGGAGCGAAATACGACGCCTTCCCCGCTGTGGCGTGAGAAAGAGTAGGGCGGCTACTTGGTTACCGTCGCGATGGCGTCGGCGACGTAATCGATGTTCTTGTTGTTGAGTGCCGCCAGGCAGATTCGGCCGGTACCGACGGCAAATACACCGAATTCAGTCTTCAAGCGGTCGACCTGCGCCACGGTCAGGCCCGTGTAGGAAAACATGCCACGCTGTTGGGCCACGAACGAAAAATCCTGGGCGACGCCGCGATCCTTGAGTTTGGCAACCAGTCCGACGCGCATGGCACGGATGCGGTCACGCATCGCACCCAACTCCTCCTCCCACATCTTCCGGAGTTCCGGGCTTGCAAGGACCGCCGCCACCAGTGCGCCACCATGGGTCGGCGGATTCGAGTAGTTGGCCCGAATGACGCGCTTTAGCTGCGACATGACGCGTACCGACTCGTCCTTACCTGCAGTGACGATCGATAGCGCGCCAACCCGTTCGCCGTAAAGGGAAAAGGACTTGGAGAACGAACTGGAAACGAAGAACTGGAGGCCGGACTCGGCAAACAGTCTCAGTGCGATGGCATCCGGCTCAATGCCGTCCGCGAAGCCCTGGTAGGCCATGTCCATGAATGCTATCAGGTTGCGTTCCTTGACGGCAGCGACAACGTCCTTCCATTGTTCCACGGTCAGGTCCGCGCCGGTCGGATTGTGGCAGCACGCATGAAGCAGGACCACGGACTTGGCGGGCAAGCCCAACAGACAGGACTTCATGGCAGCGAAATCGACACCGCGTGTTGCCGCATCGTAGTAGGGATAGCTTTCGACCACGAATCCCGAAGATTCAAAGATTGCCCTGTGGTTTTCCCAACTGGGATCGGAAATGAAAACCTTGGCATCGGGCACCAGCCGCTTGAGATAGTCCGCGCCGACCTTGAGCGCACCGGTTCCGCCTAGGCACTGGGCTGTCAGGACACGACCGTCGGCAAGCAGGAGGGAACTCTCTCCAAAAATGAGCTTCTGCACGCCGCCGTTGTAGGCGGGAGTTCCCTCGATTGGCTGGTAACCGCGCGGCGGCATCGCCTCAAGACGGGCTTTTTCGGCCGCCTTCACGCAATTGAGCAGGGGGATCTTGCCGTCGTCCCCGTAGTAAACGCCGACACCGAGATTGACCTTCTTCGGGTTGGTTTCGGTATTGAAGGCCTCGGTCAGCCCCAGGATGGGATCGCGGGGGGCCAGTTCGACGGCGGCGAAGATGGACGTGCTCATTTCTGCTCCTGAAGAGGGAATATTTTGACGAACGCGCAATAATACCCGATTCACTACGGCCGAATTTTGGCCGCTATTGAACGATATTCCGATGTCCGAGCTATCCATAACTTCATTTCCGCAAAGCCCGTTTCGCCTGCATCGGCCATTCCCGCCGGCAGGCGACCAGCCGGAAGCAATTCAGCGTCTGGTGGAGGGAATCGGGGACGGCCTGTCGTTTCAGACGCTGTTGGGCGTGACTGGGTCGGGCAAGACCTACACGATGGCTAACGTCATCGCGCGCCTTGGCCGTCCGGCATTGGTCCTGGCGCCTAACAAGACGCTGGCGGCGCAGCTCTATTCCGAATTTCGCGAGTTCTTTCCGGAGAACGCGGTCGAGTATTTCGTTTCTTATTACGACTACTACCAGCCGGAGGCCTATGTTCCGGCTCGCGACCTGTTCATCGAAAAGGACTCGTCGATCAACGAGCACATCGAACAGATGCGGCTGTCAGCGACGAAAAGCCTGCTCGAACGCCGCGACGTCGTGATTGTGTGCACCGTTTCGGCGATCTACGGCATTGGCGATCCGGTCGATTACCACAGCATGATCCTGCATCTGCGCGAAGGCGAAAAGCTCGGACAGCGCGACATCATCCGGCGGCTGCGGGAAATGCAGTACGAGCGCAACGAGACGGATTTTCATCGCGGCACTTATCGGGTGCGCGGCGACGTGATCGACGTCTTTCCCGCCGAACATGCGGAGAACGCATTGCGCATCACATTGTTCGACGACGACATCGAAGCGCTGACGCTGTTCGATCCGCTGACCGGCCACACGCGGCAGAAGCTGGGACGCTTTACAGTATTTCCCTCAAGCCACTACGTGACGCCGCGGGCGACGGTCGTGAAGGCCATCGACGCCATCAAGGCGGAATTGCGAGAGCGCAGCGAGACGTTCCAGCGCGAGCAGAAACTGGTGGAAGCCCAGCGCATCGAACAACGCACGCGTTTTGATCTGGAAATGCTCGAACAGCTGGGCTTCTGCAAGGGAATCGAGAATTACTCGCGCCATCTTTCGGGGCGCAAGCCGGGCGAGCCGCCGCCGACGCTGATCGACTATCTGCCGCCCGATGCGCTGATGTTCATCGACGAATCCCACGTCACCGTTCCGCAGGTTGGCGGCATGTACAAGGGCGATCGGTCGCGTAAGGAAAACCTGGTGAACTACGGTTTCCGCCTGCCGTCGGCGCTGGACAACCGGCCGCTGAAGTTCGAGGAGTTCGAGCGTCTGATGCCGCAAACCGTTTTCGTCTCGGCAACGCCCGCCGAGTACGAGCGGACGCATCAAGGACAGGTGGTGGAGCAGGTCGTGCGGCCGACAGGGCTCATCGATCCGGAGGTATCCGTGCGGCCAGCGATCACGCAAGTCGATGATTTACTGTCAGAATCGCGAAGGCGCATCGCCAAGGGTGAGCGCGTTCTGGTCACCACCCTGACCAAGCGTTTGTCCGAGCAACTGACCGAATTTCTCCGCGACAACGGCATCCGCGTTCGCTACCTGCATTCGGACATCGATACCGTCGAACGGGTCGAAATCATTCGCGACCTGCGTCTTGGGCAGTTCGATGTCCTGGTCGGCATCAACCTGCTGCGCGAAGGACTCGACATTCCCGAAGTCTCTCTGGTCGCCATACTCGACGCCGACAAGGAGGGCTTCTTGCGCTCCGAACGATCGCTAATTCAGACGATGGGGCGCGCCGCCCGTCACATCAACGGCATGGCAATCCTTTACGCCGATCGGATTACCGATTCGATGAAGCGGGCCATCGCCGAGACGGAGCGGCGGCGAAACAAGCAGATCGAGTACAACGCGAGGCACGGAATCGAACCCCGGGGCGTCTTCAAGCGCATCAAGGACATCATCGACGGGGTCTACGACAGTTCGGCGGCAGCCCAGGAATTGAAGGCGGCCCAGGAAGCGGCGAAGTATGAGGCGATGAGCGAGAAGAACCTGTCCCGGGAAATCAGACGTCTGGAAAAAGCCATGCAGGAACACGCGAAGAACCTCGAGTTCGAAGCGGCGGCAGCGGCGCGCGACGAACTGTTCCGCGTGCGCAAGCTTGCCTTCGGCGCCGGGTTGCACGATCACGACGCCACCTGAGCGCCACCTGAGAAACGTCAGGAATCACCCAAGCTGGCGTATCGCCACGGCTGACTTTTCCCGACGACGGCCGGGAGGAGGGCGCTCAGCGCTCGACGCGGAGCAGCTTGCCGCTGTCCGTCAGCAAGTAGATCCAGCCATCCGGGCCTTGCCGGACACAGCGGATGCGTTCGCCGAGGTCGCCGAGCAGGCGCTCCCGAGCAACTTCGGCCGTGCCGCTGAGTTCGACCCGCCAAAGCGCGGTTCCGGCCAAGGCGCCCGTAAAGGCATCGCCTTGCCATTCCGCAAACTTGTCGCCGGTGTAGAAGATGAGGCCGGCCGGCGCAATCGATGTGGGAACCCAGTAGGAAACCGGTTCAGTGTAGTCGGGCGCATGCGTGCCGCCGCCGACGCGACAGGCGTCGCCGACAGGCGACCCGTAGGGGCACCCGTAGCTCCTGATCGGCCAGCCGTAGTTTCCGCCCGGCTGGACGCGGTTCAGTTCGTCGCCGCCTTGCGGGCCGTGTTCGGTGACCCACAATTCGCCGGTCGCCGGATGGATTGCCGCGCCTTGCGGGTTGCGATGGCCGATGCTCCAGAGTTCCGGCAGGGCGCCTGTCCCGGCGAAGGATGGGTTGTCGGCTGGTACACTGCCATCGCGGTTGATGCGCACGACCTTGCCGAAATGCGTAGCGACATTCTGCGCGTATCGCGTAGTCGGGTTTGCCGGATCGTCCAACTGGCGTTCGCCCAGGGTGATGTACAAGGTCTTGTCAGCGCGGAAAGTCAGCCTGGCCCCGAAGTGGTTGGAGCCCGAGACTTTCTGTGCCTGCCGAAAGATGACTGTCACGTTATCCAGCGCCATGCCGAACAGACGGCCGCGCGCCACGGCGGTGCCACTGCCGCCAACACCGGGTTCGGAAAATGCCCAGTAGATCCAGGTATTTGAACTACCGTCGTAATCCGGGTCCAGGGCGACATCGAGCAGTCCGCCTTGGCCGGTGGAGTCGACTGCCGGGAGACCGCTGAGTGTGCCCAGTACGGTCGCACCATCCGCGGTGAGGATCACCACGCTTCCGGCCCGTTGAGTGATCAGCAGACGGCCGTCAGGCAGAAAGGCCATTCCCCACGGGCTGGACAACGAGGAATTGAGTATCGTTACCTTGAGTTCCGCTGTCGGGGCCGCCGTTGAACTTCCGCCACCGCTACCGCAAGCGAACGAAATCACCGCCAAAATTGCGGCAGGAAGTAGACGCGCTTTTTTGCTCTGCATTCATCCCCCCGGATAAGCGCCAACTAATTGGAGACCAGTTTGGCGCGTTTTCGTTCGGGGGTAGTCTGTGGTGAACTGGCGACGAATAGACGCATAATATGTATTATGTCTACTTCTGTATTTAGTGCATGGCAGTGCCGGTATATGATCCCGTGCCATGACCGCTCCCCTGCATGGCATCCATATCGTCGAATTTGAAGGCATTGGCCCCGGACCATTGGCCGGCCGGATTCTCGCCGGCATGGGTGCCGAAATCACCCAGGTCGTCCGGCCGACAAAAAGCGCTCTTCACGCGCATTTGGGAAGCGACGCGAGCAAGGAATGGAACCGGGGCAAGAAGCGTGTGTCCCTCGACCTCAAAGACAACGCTGATCGAGACCAGGCCTTCGATCTTGTCTGCCGTGCCGATGCATTGATCGAGGGTAACCGCCCGGGCGTCATGGAGCGGCTGCGTTTGGGGCCGGCGGAGTTCGCCGAGAAGAACCCACGGCTCGTCTATGGGCGCATGACTGGCTGGGGCCAGACCGGGCCGCTGGCAAAGGCAGCAGGACATGATCTCAACTACGCTGCCCTGACCGGCATGCTGGCGCTTTCGGCCCGTCGCGGTGAGCTACCGATCGTACCGCCGACAATGGTTGGCGACGCGCCGGGCGCGCTTGGGCTGGCTTTCGGCATGGTCTGCGCCCTGTTCGACGCAAAACGCAGCGGCAAGGGGTGTGTGGTCGACGCGGCGATTGTAGACATCGTCGCCATGCTGGGCGGCATCGCGCAATGGATCTTCGCGTCCGGGCAGCTCGGTGGCGACCAGCCGAGCGCTTTCCACGACTCTCCGTTCTACGACGTTTATCGCTGTGCCGACGGCCAATTCATCACCATCGGCCCGCTGGAGCCGCAGTTCTACGCTCTGCTGCTGGAGAAACTGGGCCTGAACGATGTCGATCCCGCTCTGCAATACGATACGGCCATGTGGCCGGCACTCAAGGATCGCTTCCGCGCCCTCTTCGCCGGCCGGACTCGCGATCATTGGTGCACTTTGCTGGAAGGCACCGACGCCTGTTTCGCACCGGTGCTGAGTCTCGCCGAGGCGGCTGTACATCCACACAATCGCGCACGCGAGAACTTCGTATCACCAGCGCCCGGCATCGTCTTCGGCAATCCGGCGCCGCGTTTCTCGCCCCTGAAGCCGCGCTGAACCCCCTCCCCGCGGCGTGTCGCCACGGCTGACTTTCTAGTGGTGGGTCTTCTTGCCAGGGACCGGCAACACCGGAATCCCGTCTTCGAGCAGATCGCGCACCTCATCGCCCGTTGCCTGGCCCTTGATGTTTCGCAGTGGAGCCTCGTCATGGTGGATCCGTCGCGCTTCGTCGGCAAAGAGGTCGCCGACATCCTCGCTGCTCTCGGCGATCTGTCGCAAACTCTCTAAGACCTGCGCGGCGCCGGCGATCGATGCGGATTCTCGTTTGGATCGCGGCCGCGCAACCACGACGTGCGGTCCCGAGGGAAGCCGCTGGACATCGGTGGTATTGCAATGCGGGCAGTTCACCATATCCCGCGCAATCTGGTCTTCAAAGGCATCCGCGGTGGCGAACCAGCCATCGAACCGGTGTCCGGCAATGCAAATGAGGTCGAGTACGATCATGACAAGTCGCGGGTGGTGCCCGGAACCGGAATCGAACCGGTATGGCTTGCGCCGAGGGATTTTAAGTCCCTTGTGTCTACCAATTTCACCATCCGGGCGTAATTGCGTTTGCTGCGGTTGTCCACGATTATTGGGGTCGAATGGCACCATACGGGCGGGTCCGGAATTCTACCCAATCCCGGCGACTCGCCATGGCTGACTTTGGGAGTCGGCATTCGCCTGCCGCCGAAGCGCGGCGCGTTCTGGTTGCCGTCGATACTGGAGGCGCGACCCGGAATCGAACCGAGGTACACGGCTTTGCAGGCCGCTGCATAACCACTCTGCCATCGCGCCACGCCTGGCGAACCAGACCTGGAAGTTAAAAGGGGGAAAGCATTGCTTTCCCCCTGGAATTTGGAGCGGGAGAAGAGTCTCGAACTCTCGACCTATACCTTGGCAAGGTATCGCTCTACCAACTGAGCTACTCCCGCATAACGGACGCGAATTATATCTTGGGACTTATTCGTGTCAACGATTGCGCGCAACGATCTCCGGCCAAGCCTTGCGAAGATAGTACGCCATCGACCAAAGCGTCAGAATCGCCGCGCCGTAGATCAGCCAGGTGCCGATCCATTGCGGATCGAGGGACGAAATCCGGTCGTGATACAGCAGCATGGGGATGGCGATCATTTGTGCCGTCGTCTTCAATTTGCCGACGAAGGAAACGGCAATGCTGCGCGCAGCGCCGATCTTGGCCATCCATTCGCGCAGCGCCGAGATGGCGATCTCCCGGCCGATGATGATGAAGGCGATGATCGCGTCCACCCTGCCCAATTGTACGAGCATGACCAGTGCGGCGGCCACCATGAGCTTGTCCGCCACCGGATCGAGAAACTCGCCAAAAGCGGAAGTCTGGCCAAGCTTCCTGGCGATCCAGCCGTCGAACCAGTCGGTGACGGCGGCGGCGACAAATATGATAGTGGCCAACAGGTTCTGGTCACGTGGATGCAACCATTCCCAAGGGAAATAGAAAACGCCGAGAAACAGCGGAATCGAAAGGATGCGCGCCCAGGTGAGCAGGTTCGGAATGTTGAGCGGCATCGTCAGCGTGCGTGCAGGTAACCATGAATGACAGTGGCAAGGCGGCGGGAAATTCCCTCCGCGCGACAAAGATCCTCCACGGTTGCCGCCATGACGCCATCCAGTCCGCCGAAATGCGCCAGCAAACTGCGCCGCTTTGCCGGGCCGACGCCCGGTACATCCTCCAGCTTCGAGCGGCCACGCGGCTTGGCGCGCCTGGCCCGATGACCGGCGATGGCAAAGCGGTGCGCCTCGTCGCGAATTTCCTGTATCAGGTGGAATCCGGGGTGATCCGGCGGTAATTGTAGCGGCTCGGCTCGGCCGTGGACAAACAGGGTTTCCAGCCCGGGCTTGCGCAATTCCCCTTTCGCAACGCCCACTGACGCGAGGTGATCAAGGGCCAGTTCGGTCAACACCTCGCGCGCGACACGGTGCTGGCCCTTGCCGCCGTCGATCAGGATGAGGTCCGGTGCCGGACTGTCTCCCGTGGCCACCTTCTCGTAACGCCGCGTCAGTGCCTGGCGCATGGCGCCATAGTCGTCGCCGGGTTCGATGTCGGCGATGTTGAAGCGCCGGTAGTCACCCTTCTTCATCGCGCCATCGACGCAGACGACGCAGGAGGCGACCGCGCCCTCGCCCATCGTGTGGCTGATGTCGAAACACTCGATACGATGCGGCATCTCCGGCATCGCCAGCGCCTCCTGCAGGGCGACGAGGCGGCCGCCGGCGCGTCGCTTCGAGAGCCGCCGCGCTTCGGCGGCGAGCCGGGCGTTTTTATCCGCCATTTCGTACCACGCCCGCTCCCTTTCGTTGTGCGGAAGCGCGATCGTGACGTTCTTGCCATCGAAGCAGGCGGCGCATTCGTCCCGGACGTCGATGCCGACGATGATCCGGCGCGGCGGCGGATGATCGACATAATGTTGAACGATGAAGGCCTCCAGGGCCTCGCCGGGTTCAGCTGCGCCGCTGCCGCCCTGCGGAAAGTACGCGCGATCACCAAGATGCAGACCGCCGCGAACCATCGCCAGATTGACGCAGATTTCGCTGCCGGTTGCAACGACGACCGCCAGGATGTCCGCTTCTTCGGCTGCTGTCGAACTGACGTACTGGCGATGCAGCACCGCCTGCAGCGAGCGAACCTGGTCGCGTAAGGCCGCGGCCTCTTCGAAGCGCAAGGAGTCGGCGGCCATCTGCATTTGCATCGTCAATCCGTCGATGACTTCGCTCTGCCTTCCACGCAGGAACAGTTCGGCCAGGCGGGCGTCCCGCGCATAATCCTCCGCCGAAATCAGCCCGACGCACGGCGCCTTGCAGCGCCTGAGCTGATGCATCAGGCAGGGACGCGAACGATGCGCGAAAACGCTGTCCTCGCATGTCCGCAGAAGAAAAGTCCGCTGTAACAACTTGATGCTTTCGCGCACCGCCAGGCCGCTTGGAAAGGGCCCGAAGTAGCGCGACTTCCGGTCCAGCGCGCCGCGATGGTAAGTAAGCCGTGGAAACTCGTGGCCGGTCAAGGCAATGTACGGATAGGACTTGTCGTCGCGGAAAAGGATGTTGTATTTCGGCGCCAGCTTCTTGATCAGCGTGTTTTCAAGGATCAGCGCCTCCGCTTCCGAGCGCGTGGCGGTCGTCTCGACATTTGCGACCTGCTGCAACATGAGCACGATGCGCGGACTCCGGCCCGTCTTCTGAAAGTACGACGAAACGCGCTTCTTCAGGTTCTTCGCCTTGCCGACGTACAACACCTTGCCATCGACGTCGAGCATGCGATACACGCCCGGCGCTTCGGTCAGGGTCGCCAGGAATTCCTTTGCGTCAAAGCTCGCGGCGGATCGCTTCGAAGACATCGTGAAAGTCAGCCGTGGTGAGACGCCGGGTCTGTGTGTTGTAGCGGCTGCAATGGTAGGAATCGAACAACAAGCGCCCGTCCGGCAGCGGATGGCGCGCGCCGTGCCCGAACGCCAGCGCGCTCTGCTTCAGCCCGAGGGCCGTCAGTACCGCCTTGTGGGCAATCAGGCCCAACGCGAGGATTGCGCGTATTTCCGACGCATCTTTCAACTCGTCGGACAGGTAGTGATTGCAGGTTCTGATTTCGGCCGGTTCCGGTTTGTTCGCCGGCGGCAGGCACTTGACGGCGTTGGTGATCCGACAGTCCGTGAGTTGCAAACCATCGTCCGCCGAAACCGATTCCGGATGATCGGCAAAACCGTAGCGATGCAGTGTTTCGTAGAGCAGAATGCCGGCGTAGTCGCCCGTGAACGGTCGCCCCGTGCGGTTCGCGCCGTGCATGCCCGGCGCCAGACCGACGATCAACAGCCGCGCCCGCGGATCGCCGAACGGCGACACGGGACGCGCGTGGTAGTCGGGACGGCGCGTCCGAACCTCGGCAAGAAAGTCCGCCAGTCGCGGGCAGGCGGTGCAACGTTGGAGATTCTGCATTGGAATAGGATAACGTCTACCGATGGGCCTCTCGTGCGATCTTTTTTGCCGCGTCGTCGACAACCTCGGCGATGCCGGCGTGTGCTGGCGGCTCGCCCGACAGTTGGCGAAGGAACACGGCTGGGCGGTGCGCCTGTGGATCGACGATCCGGTGCCGCTCGCAGATTTGCGGCCGGGCATCGATCCGGAACGGGATGTCCAGCAGGTCGACGGCGTCGAGATTCGGCACTGGCCGGCGGATTTTTCGGGCGTACATCCTGGACAAGTCGTCATCGAATCCTTCGCCTGCGAACTGCCTGCTGCGTTCGTCGAGGCCATGGCGTCGCAACCGAAGGCGCCGGTGTGGATCAACCTCGAGTATCTGTCGGCAGAGGACTGGGTGGCGGGATGCCACGGCCTGCCCTCTCCGCACCCGACGCTGCCACTGCTCAAGCACTTCTTCTTTCCGGGTTTCGCACCCGGAACCGGCGGCCTGATCCGCGCACGCGACCTGCCCGATCCCCCGTTGAGAAACGTTGGTGCCGAGCTGGTCGTATCGCTGTTCTGTTATGACAATCCAGCCCTGCCTGCCCTCCTCCAGGCCTGGGCAGAAGGGGACGAACCGGTATCGTGCCGCGTCGCCGAGGGCGCGGCACGCCAACAAGTCCAGCACTGGCTGGGACGTAATTTTCCGGTCAATGCAACGGTCCGACGCGGGAGCCTCGAATTGATCGCCGAGCCCTTCGTCGCCCAGACGGAATACGATCGGCGGCTCGTGGACAGCGACCTCAACTTCGTCCGCGGCGAAGACTCATTCGTTCGAGCCCAATGGGCGCAGCGACCGTTCGTCTGGCAGGCGTATCCGCAGGAGGACGGCGCCCATTTCGTCAAACTGGAAGCCTTCCTGAAACGCTACACCACCGGCCTAAGTGGGGACCCGCAGACACGGAACGCGCTGACAAACTTCTGGATGGCCTGGAACGGCCGGGGTGGCATCGGCGAGACATGGCCGGCATTCCGCGGCGTGTTGCCACGGCTGACTTTTCACGGCCCGCGCTGGGCAAAGGAGATCGCAAAACCGGGGAACCTAGAGCAAAACCTGGTGTGTTTCTGCCGCGAGCGGCTATAATGCGCGGTTTATTTTTTCGGCCCCGCGCGAGGGCAAGACAAGCACCATGAAAACCGCTCAGGAAGTACGCATCGGCAACGTCATCATGGTCGGCAGCGACCCCTTGGTCGTCCAGAAGGCCGAGTACAACAAGTCCGGCCGCAACGCCGCCGTGGTCAAGATGAAGCTCAAAAACCTGCTCACCGGCACCAACTCGGAGACGGTCTACAAGGCCGACGACAAGTTCGAGCTCGTCGTCCTCGACCGCAAGGAGTGCACTTACTCCTACTTCGCCGATCCCATGTACGTATTCATGGACGGCGAGTACAACCAGTACGAAGTCGAAGCCGAGAACATGGGCGACGCCCTCAACTACCTTGAAGACGGCATGCAGATGGAAGTCGTTTTCTACAACGGCCGGGCAATTTCAGTCGAAATGCCGAACGCCGTCGTACGCGAGGTCGTCTATACCGAACCCGCCGTCAAGGGCGATACCTCCGGCAAGGTCATGAAACCCGCCAAGATCACCACCGGATTCGAATTGCCGGTGCCGATCTTCGTCGCCATCGGCGACAAGATCGAAATCGATACCCGCACCGGCGAGTACCGCGCCCGCATCAAGTAGTTAGCGCGCATTCGCGTTGCGGAAAGCAAGAACAGGGGGTATCCTGCCCCCTGTTTTTGTTTAGTTATTTCGTAATACCCCTCCTGTAGAGTAAACATTAGTCTAAACAGTGATTTGAATTTCCCTATCTATCTAACAAGAAATAGAAGGGTATGTCGCCAATTCCACTCACCATTTGCTTACCGCAAGGTGATGCCAGACTAGTAACACCACGACCAATTCCTGGGCGATGGTTTGTTGTTCTAAGATGCCTTGGAGGGCTTGAAAAATGACGGTATCGATGGAGGTAGCGGTGGCAGCATCCGAGGGCCTACCCAAGGTAAAGGCCGCTCAGTATCATGCGCCTTCAAGAGAAGAACATCTGCCATTTACGGTCAGTATTGCATCCACCCAATCACAACTACAGAAAGCGGTGGCTTTGCGTCACGCCGCCTACGCCCGTCACGTTCCGGAGTTCGCCGCGAAACTAACGGAACCCGAAAACGCTGATTTCGATCCGGGCACCATCGTCCTTATCGCCGAGTCGAAGCTTGATGGATCCGCACTTGGAACAATGCGAATCCAGACGAACCAATTCGCACCTCTCAATCTGGAAAGCTCCGTTACGCTCCCGGAGTGGCTGGAAGGATTTGAGCTAGCCGAAGCAACGCGCCTTGGGATCATCGAGGGACCCACGGGGCGCTTGGTTAAAACGGTACTCTTCAAAGCGTACTTTTTGTACTGTCAGTCCGCGAAGATCGACTGGATGGTTATTACCGCACGCAAGCCCCTCGATCGACAATATGACGCGTTGTTGTTCCAGGATGTATTCGCCACCAAGTGCTTCATTCCCATGCGGCACGTTGGCGGCATGCCCCATCGCGTAATGGCCTTTAACATCCCCACGGCAGAGTTGCGGTGGAAGGCCGCACATCACCCACTACATGGTTTTATGTGCCTCACGGCGCACCCGGATATCAATGTCCACCACGATATTTTCGACCAGCTTTCAATCCGCGTCGCTGGCAGCCTTGAATCTCGGACTAGAATAAACCCCAGAATTTGACCGCATGCGCATTCGCGAATGCAAACCGATATGAGGTACAAGGGGGTACTGGCTAGTGTTGCTTTGGGAGCGTGCCAACCAAGCAGTTGCCAAATTCTTGCTTGGGTTCTCCGTATACGCCGTGCCCTTTGCTGTCGTGGTGTTGTCGGTAATCGCATGGACGACATGGGAAGACCGATACGCCTATAGTGGCGGCACCCCCATTGAATTTCGGGTAGTTGAGCAAACACTTCCGACCATGACTCCCGCTGAAGCCTTGGCGGAGCTTGATCGCGGTGCCGAATCAGTGTTTAGAAGATACACGCACCTGTCCGAGAACCCGTTTTGGTTCCGCTTCCATATTGCATCGACGCACACTGACGATCCACGGATAGAATTTCCGAGTCGCCATGCACAGAAGATCGAATGCTGGAGTACCGATACGCTTCAGGTGATCGGTAGCGCGGACACGAAGACCATGTCCAGCGGCTTCTTCCGAGTCAAGTCTGGTTTCGGGTTTGCAGCGCGTGTGACACAGGCTGGACTGGATGTTCTGTGCAAGACGAGCTATTCCGGACCTGCCCGTATTTCCATTCTGCAATGGCGCGCTGATCAGCTCGCGATCTCCACTGCCGTCGATCATCATCGGTCCGGTTTGCTTGAGGGTAGCTTGATGATGCTGGCAGCATTCGTGCTGATCGTTGCCGTAGTAAATCAGGAGTGGATGTACGTTTTGTTCGCTGCTTGGCTCGTAGGCAATCTTCGGGTAGCAAGTTTGTCGGCAGGCTGGGACACCCAATGGCTCGGGCACGATATTCCGCTGGATTTGCTGCATCCTCTGCGCAAACTGACCATCGCTACCAACTACATTCTGACCTATACCTTGTTCGCCCGACTATTTAGCGACGATCTTAAACGCGTTGGATACGCTGCAGTGTTGAACTTGGCGCAGTGGATGAGTTTTCCGCTGCTGGTCGCAGCACTAGTGTTGCCATATGGGTCTTTTTTGCCCGTCATGTGGGGCATTGTTGCTCTTGGCGCATTTATTCTTGTATTCATGGTCTCGCGAATCCTGTTTCTGACGAGATCAGCGGTTGCAAAATGGTATGGCGCTTCGATTGCGATAGCGGTATTGTCGTCTGTTTCGGAGATCGTTTCGGCCGCCTTGGGATTGAAAGGACTGATCTCGGCAGGCAACAGCGTCACTGCCGCCGCATCCTCCAGCCTGATGGCAGCGTTAGCGATCGCGGCACAGATGCGTGAGGAACGCCGACAGCGCGTGCATGCGCAGGAGGAGTTGCGAGGAACGTACGACGCCTTGCCGATTGGATTGTTTACGCTCGACCTGAACGGCGATTTCATTGGCGGAAACCCCGCTCTGCGAGCCATGCTTTGCGATTCTAAAGATCGCGGGGGCGACATAGATCGACGCTGGCAGGAGCTTTTTGGCGATGAATCGTGGGAATTGCTACGCCTGCTCGCTAGCGGTGGTGGCGACATCGAAGTCGACGGTCGTCCAGGAAGCTTTGTCGCCGAGCGGACCTTCCATGTAAAGGCTACAGTTGCCGGCGACCGCATCGAAGGCTCGATGCAGGACGTTACCGACCGCGCCAAGGCGACCGGACGACTCGAGTACTTGTCCGAATACGACCCGCTGACCGATGTGCTCAATCGCCGCGGTATCGAGAAGGCGCTACAGACGGCAAGCCGCGAACTCCTTCGATCTCGGCCGCTGGCGATCGCGTACCTCGATCTGGATCGCTTCAAGTTGATCAACGATCTGTACGGACATACGACGGGCGACGATGTGCTCAAGGATATTTGCCAGCGAATCAGGCAAGTCCTCGGTCCGGACCATCATGTCGGCCGCGTTGGGGGTGATGAATTTGTCGTTATCTTCGTGAACAAGACGATTGCCGAATCGGCAGCCATTTGCCAGCAGTTGATCGAAGCCGTCGAGGACGAAGCCTGCCATATCGGTGACAAGGCATTTCAGGTCAAGGTTTCCATCGGGTTGATCGAGGTAATGGAGGCGACCGTCATCCGCGATGTAATTTCGATTGCGGACCGGGCCTGTCGTGAGGCAAAACGTACGCCAGGCACCCTTGTCGTCTATGAACGCGGCGCTGCGGCATTCCGGGAAAGATCCGAAGAACTGGCCTTGATCGGACGGTTCGGGGTCAGTCGCGTTCCCGAAGGACTCTTTCTGGACATGCAGCCGATCATGTCGCTGTCCGCGCCATATGATTCATTGGATTTCGAAGTCTTGCTGCGCTTGCGAGAGGCCGACAACTCGATCACACCTGCCGGCAAGGTCATTGCGGCAGCAGAAAACAATGGCCGGATTTCGCTGATCGATCGCTGGGTGTTGTCGACGACGCTTCACTGGTTGGCGGAAAATCGCGACCGCCTGCGGAAAACCAATTTCATTTGTATCAATCTCAGCGGCGGGTCGCTGAACGACGAGAAGTTCATCCGTGACGCCTTCGCCATGATCACTGAGGCAGGCGACATCGCCAAAACGCTTTGTTTCGAGATTACCGAAAGCGTGGCGCTCCACGATCTGCGCAATACCAGTCGTTTCATCGACACGGTCCGCAGCTTTGGCGCCAAAGTCGCGCTTGACGATTTCGGTGCCGGCTACACTTCGTTTTCCTACTTGAAGGAATTGGCCGCCGAAGCGGTAAAGATCGACGGAGCCTTCGTTCGCGACGTCAATTCACATCCGGCCAACCTGGCGATCGTCGAAGCCATTGCCGAGCTGTCGCACAATCTTGGCATGAAGACTATTGCCGAATGGGCCGAGGACGCCGCGACCG
Organism: Gammaproteobacteria bacterium; assembly: GCA_018819515.1. Lineage (GTDB taxonomy): Bacteria > Pseudomonadota > Gammaproteobacteria > Burkholderiales > Rhodocyclaceae > Fen-999. The sequence goes on along the minus strand of JAHJPX010000001.1, from coordinate 41,241 downwards.
TCGCGGTCCTGGCCGAGGTCGGCGTCGACTATGTTCAGGGATATGGGGTAGCCCGCCCGATGTCGCCCGAACGAATTCTGGCCGCCGACTCCTGCGGCGCGCTGATCGAGGACCCTCAGGTTGCCCGTTACGTATGGGATGGGTTGGGCAAGGTTGCCGCATCACCTGGAACGGACGGCAAGCTCAGTCTGCAACTCCCTCCCCTACCGATCCGGCGTCGGCACTGACAAAGACTTTTCAACTCGCCGTAAGGGTCGACGAATCGGCCGCCAGTTGGAGTGCTACTGACTGACTGGCTCGATAGTCGGCCTGCTCCTGCAGTTCCCGCCAACGGAAGGCCGGATGAGTCGGAACCAGCCGCGCGATCCTGGCCGAACTGATCGGATCGGGTTGTGGTTGCCAGCGTTCGAGCAGTTCCTGCACGGCGTTCGGCGAATTGCACACCGGCAGCATGTCGCATCCCGCCGACCAGGCGGTATCGGCACGCGCGACAATGTCGCCCGCAACCGCGGCGCCTTCCATCGAGAGATCGTCGCTGAAAACTGCACCGTCGAAGCCGATCTCTTGCCTGAGCATGGCGATCCAGACCGGCGAAAATCCGGCAGGTCGGAAATCGACTTTCGGATAAACGACGTGCGCGGGCATGATGGCATCGAGTTTCAGTTTCCGGTAAGGCAGCAGGTCCGCATCCAGATCCGCCAGCGAGCGATCATCGACGGGCATCGCGATATGGGAGTCGGCCTCGGCCCAGCCGTGACCCGGAAAATGCTTGCCACAGCATGCCATGCCCGCCGCGCGCAAGCCCTCTGTCAGTCCTCCGGCGAGCATTGTCACTGCCTGCGGATCGGCATGAAACGCGCGATTGCCGATGACGCCGCTGCGACCCCAGTCGAGGTCCAGGACGGGCGCGAACGAGAAGTCGACCCCGAGCGCGCGAAGCTCGGCGCCCAACACATAACCGACCGACCGCGCGGAATCGACAGCTGTCTGCGGCGCCGTATCCCATGACACTCCCAACTGCCGCATGGCCGGCAGTGGCGTAAAGCCATCGCGGAATCTCTGCACGCGGCCGCCTTCGTGATCCACGGCAATCAGCAGCGGCGGCTGGCGCAAAGCGTGAATCTCGGCACAAAGCGCCTGCAGTTGCTCCCGAGACTTGTAATTGCGGCTGAACAGAATGATACCGCCGACCAGCGGATGAGATAGCCGCTCCCGGTCCGTTGCCGACAGTCCCGTACCGGCAATGTCGATCATCAGCGGCCCGTAGTCGATCACCGCTGCTCCACAACCGCGAAGGCGACCGAGAATTCCCGCTCATCGCTGATGGACAGGTGGGCCGCCAGGTTCGACCTATCCAGATACGCCGCCAGCTCCGGCGCCAGGCGAAAGAACGGTTTGCCCTGGGTGTCGTGCGCGACGGCAATGGCGGTCAGGAGCACCGGAGCGCGGATTCCCGTGCCGAGCGCTTTCCCAAGCGCTTCCTTGGCGGCGAAACGCTTGGCGAGAAAGCGTCCAGGGTCGGGCGCGTGGCGGCACGCTTCCCGCTCTTCCGGCGCCAACACCCGCTCCAGCGCACGCTCGCCATGGCGATTCCAGAGTTGGCTCATCCGCGCAACGGCAACGATGTCCGTTCCGATGCCGAAGATCATGCCGGCCGGCCCGCCGCTTCACGCATGAGCCGCTTCATTTCGCCAACCGCGTCGCGCATGCCAACCAGCACGGCGCGGCTCACGATGGCGTGGCCGATGTGCAGTTCGCGCACCCCGGGAAACTGCGCAATCGGCTGCACGTTGTAGTAGTTGAGTGCGTGCCCGGCATTGAAGCGCATGCCGAGATCACGAACGGCGCGGCCCGCGGCGCGGATCTTGTCGAGCTCGGCAATCACGGCGGCGCTGTCCGCATCGCGGCCATGCTCATGAAACGCATGCGCATACGGGCCGGTGTGGATTTCGCAGACACGTGCGCCGATGCGTGCCGCCGCCTCGATCTGCGGCAAGTCCGCGTCGATGAAGACGCTGCTGACGATTCCGGCATCGGCAAGCTGCATTATTGCCGCCTTTAGCCTGCCTTCCTGTGCGACAACGTCGAGGCCGCCCTCGGTGGTGATTTCCTGCCGTCCCTCCGGAACCAGCATGGCCATTTCCGGCTTGAGCGCGCAGGCGATGGCGACCATTTCGTCAGTGGCGGCCATCTCCAGATTCAGCTTGATGTGCGTAAGCTCGCGCAGGCGCCGCACATCGTCGTCCTGGATGTGGCGACGGTCTTCGCGCAAGTGCACGGTGATGCCGTCGGCCCCGCCCAGATGCGCCTCGACGGCCGCCCAGACCGGATCGGGCTCGTAGGTACGGCGCGCCTGGCGGATGGTCGCCACGTGGTCGATGTTCACTCCCAGTTCGATCATGGTTCCTCCGCCGGGCCGCCCCAAGGAGGAACGGACAGAACATGGAGCGGGCAATGCCCGCGAACTACCGTCACCCCCTTCCTTGGGAAGGGGGGCGGGGGGAAGGGTGTCATAGTTCCTGCAACTCCACGAAAACGCGTCGCGACTGCAACGTCTGATTGCCGAGATAGTACGACAACAACTGCCGCATCAACAGCTTGCTCTCCGCCAGCGTGCGCGGATCGCCGTAATCGTCGGCAGTCATGTCGAGCAGCGTCTTGCCGGAAAAAGTCAGCCGTGGCGATACGCCGGCCGCTTCGACCACGCCGCGCTCGAACTGGTACTCGTAGCGTCCGTCTGGCCGCACAGACTCATTGGAACCTGCCAATGTGTCCAATGCCAGACCGTAGCCGAGCTCGCGCAGCAACACCTTCTCGAAGCGACGCAGTTCCGCAGTCTCGGTCGCGCCGCGCGCCAAGGCGGTCAGCGCCGCTTCGTAGGCGTCGAACAGTGTCGGGTGCGGATCTTCGCGCGGCAGCAGCTTTAGCAACAGTTCGTTGAGGTAGTACCCGAGCAACAGGGATTTCCCGTGGAGCAGCGGCAGCCCACCTACCCATTCCGCCCTTGCCAGGGTCTTCACCTCGCCACCGCCGAACCAGCCCAACTCCAGGGGCTGAAACGCTAGCAGCACGGCGCGTAACACCGAGCGCGGACGACGGGCGCCTCGTGCAAGTACGGCCATGCGCCCCTGGTCGCGCGCAAAGAGATCCAGCACCAGGCTGGTTTCGCTGTAGGGATGGGCGTGGAGCAGGAATGCCGCCGCGCCATCGACACGCTGGCGCTTGGAATTCATTCGTAGCCGAGACTCTTCAGTGCCCGTTCGTCATCGGCCCACCCGCTCTTCACCTTCACCCAGGTTTCGAGCCAGACCTTGCCACCGAACAAGGCCTCCATCGCCTTGCGGGCATCGGTCGACATGCGTTTGAGCCGCTCACCGCCCTTGCCGATGACGATGGCCTTGTGCGCCGCCTTGTCGACGATGACCGCCGCGTAGATACGCCGGAGCTCACCTTCCTGCTCGAACTTCTCGATCTCGACGGTCATGCCGTACGGCAGTTCCTCGCCGAGATTGCGAAACAACTTCTCGCGCAGCAATTCGGCCGCCAGAAAACGCTCCGATCGATCGGTAATCTCTTCCGCCTCGAAGACAGGTGGAGCTTCGGGCAGGTATCGCGCGGCCGCCTTGAGCAATTCGTCGAGATTTTCGCCGCGCTCGGCAACGATCGGCACGATTTCGGCAAACGGGAATTCGCCGCCCACCTTCTCGATGAACGGCAGAACCTCGCCTCGGTCCTCCAGTCGATCAACCTTGTTCACCACCAGCAGCACCGGCCTGTCCCGCGGCAACAGCTTGAGAATTTCCCTTTCACCGCTTCCCCAGCGGCCGGCCTCGACCAGCAGCAACACGACGTCGACATCGGCCAGCGATTGCGTGACGCTGCGATTCATCAGCCGATTGAGCGCGTTGCGGTGCTTGCTCTGGAAGCCGGGTGTGTCGGCGAAAATGAACTGGCAGTCGTCGGTAGTCAGGACGCCATGAATGCGATGGCGTGTCGTTTGCGCCTTCCGGGAGGTGATGGAAACACTCGCACCAACAAGACGGTTGGTCAGCGTCGACTTGCCAACGTTGGGACGCCCGACGACGGCCAGATAGCCGGTACGAAACGACTTGTCGCTCATGCGGCGGCCATCATCTCGATCGCGCGACGCGCAGCGACTTGTTCAGCGTTCCGGCGGCTGTGACCGATTCCGGGCGCCCTGATCGACAAACTGGCAATGACGCATTGCACTTCGAACTCCTGCGCATGTGCCTCGCCACGAGTCGCCAGCAGCTCGTATTGCGGCAATGGCAGCTTGCGGGCCTGAAGCAGTTCCTGAAGCTCGGTCTTGGCGTCCTTGCCGGACAGTGCGGGATCAATCTCAGCCAGTCGGCGATCGAACAACGTCTCGATGGTTAGGCGTGCGGCGCCAAAACCGGCGTCCAGATAGATAGCACCGATGATCGCTTCCAAACCATCCGCGAGAATGGACGGCCGCCTGAAACCACCACTTTTGAGTTCTCCTTCACCCAACCTAAGCGCGTCGCCGAGATCGAGCGCCTGGGCGATGTCCGCCAGCGTGTCCTGCTTGACGAGGTTGGCGCGCAAACGCGACAAGTCACCTTCGCGCAAGGCTGGAAAGCGCTCGATCAGCAGGGTCGCCACGACACAGTTCAGGACGGAATCGCCCAGAAATTCAAGGCGCTCGTTGTGCGGGGATCCGTAACTGCGATGGGTAAGTGCCTGGAGTAGCAGTTCCGAACTGATGAAGCGATGGCCAAGCGCCTTTTCAAGCCGTTCGGCCCGCATTACTGATCGGAAGTGGCCTCGAAGTCGATCACCAGACTGACCGGCCCAACAAGCGGTATCTCCTTGCGGTAGGCGAACGACAACACCCAACCCCCACCCCCACGGGTGATTTCCAAGTCCTGCGCTGTGATCGCGCTGATCACGTCAATGTTGGCGAAACGAGAAAAGGCCTTGCGAACATCGGCAGGGGAGGCATCCCGCAAGGCAGGATCCGCTGCTACGGCTTTGATATCGGAGACGATCTTCGAATACTCGATGACCTCCGGAACGACCTTCATGCCGAGCACGACAAGAAGCACGAGGATCATGCCGCCGAACAACAGTCCGGTAACCGTTATACCGCGCTGGGAAGCCTTGTTCATTACGCTCATTCCTTTCACCTCACCTGAACGAACCGATCCGTTTCCAGTCGCTGAAGTTGAACCAGATGAAAAACGCCTTCCCGACCAGGTTTTCGTCCGGCACGAACCCCCAAACGCGGCTGTCCTGGGAGTTGTCCCGATTGTCGCCCATCATGAAATAGTGGCCAGGCGGAACCTCGCAGACAAAACCTTCGGCATTGTAGATGCAATTTTCACGCTTCGGAAAATCCCGGACCTGCGGCACAAAGGGGGGCGCGTCGTCCTCTATCAATGTGTCGTGTTCGACCCCGCCCAGCGTCTCGGTGAAGCGCGGCGTGTAATACAGCTTTTCCTTGTCTAGGTAGTCCCCATTGGGTGTTACGGGCATGGACTGACCATTGATGATCAACCGCTTGTTGCGATACTCGACTTTGTCGCCAGGCACTCCCACTACGCGTTTGATGTAGTCGAGCGACGGATCCACCGGCCAGCGAAATACAACCACATCGCCGCGCTGAGGCGAATTCAACTCAAGGACCTTCTTGTTGATCACCGGAATCCGGACACCATAGGTGTACTTATTGACAAGTATGAAGTCGCCAATCTGCAAGGTCGGGATCATTGACCCGGAGGGGATCTTGAAAGGCTCGACGAGAAAGGAACGAAGAAAGAACACGGCCAGGATGACCGGGAAAAAGCTTGCGCCATATTCCACCCACCAGGGATCCTTGGCGTCCGCCTGACGCTTCTTGCGAAAGACGTAGCGGTCCGCGATCCAGAGGACGCCCGTAACAAGCGTCAACAAGAACAGTATCAATGCAAAGTTCATTCAGTCCACTCTCAATACAGCCAGGAAGGCGTCCTGAGGAATCTCTACGCGCCCCACCTGTTTCATGCGCTTCTTGCCGGCTTTTTGTTTTTCAAGAAGCTTCTTTTTGCGGGTGATATCACCGCCATAGCACTTCGCCAGCACGTCTTTGCGCATTGCCTTGACGTTTTCGCGCGCGACGATGGTCGAGCCAATGGCCGCCTGAATCGCGACATCATACATTTGGCGCGGAATCAGTCCGCGCATCTTTGATGCGAGTTCGCGGCCGCGGTAGGCGGCATTGGCGCGGTGCACGATGACCGACAACGCGTCGACACGATCGCCATTGATCAGGACGTCGAGCTTGACGACGTCCGCGGTGCGGTATTCCTTGAATTCGTAGTCGAGCGAAGCATAGCCGCGCGAGGCCGACTTCAGTTTATCGAAGAAGTCGAACACGACTTCCGCCAGCGGCATTTCATAGGTTACGTGTACCTGCCGACCGTGATAACGCATGTCGACCTGGCTACCTCGTTTAGACTCACAAAGCGTAATGACGGCGCCAAGGTAGTCCTGCGGAACGAATATCTCGGAGGTAATGATCGGCTCACGAATCTCCTCGATTTTCGGAAGATCGGGAAGCTTGGACGGGTTCTCGACCAACAATTCGGTACCGTCGCGTAACAGGACTTGATAAACCACAGTCGGTGCGGTAGTGATCAAGTCCTGGTCGAACTGCCGTTCCAGTCGTTCCTGCACGATTTCCATGTGCAGCAAACCGAGGAAACCGCAGCGGAATCCGAAGCCCAGCGCCTGTGATACCTCCGGCTCGAAATGGAGCGACGCGTCGTTCAACTGGAGCTTTTCCAGCGACTCGCGCAGTCCGTCGTACTGGTTTGCCTCGACAGGATACAGTCCCGCAAAGACTTGGGGTTTAATCTCCTTGAAGCCCGGCAACGGGCTGGGCGCAGGCCTGTCAGCCAGTGTCACCGTGTCGCCAACCTTGGCGGCGTTGAGTTCCTTGATTCCGGCGATGATGAAACCTACTTCGCCTGCCGACAACTGATCCTTCCGCACCGACTTTGGGCTGAAAACGCCAACTTGCTCACATAGGTGTGCCGAACCCTGGGCCATCAAACGGATTCGATCCTTGGCCTTGAGCGTACCGTCGATCACCCTGACCAGCATGACAACGCCGACATAATTATCAAACCAGGAGTCGATAATCAACGCCTTCAGCGCCGCGTCAGGATTGCCCTTCGGTGCCGGAATGCGGGCCACCACCGCTTCGAGGATGTCATCGACGCCCATGCCGGTCTTGGCCGAACAGGGTACGGCATCGGCGGCATCGATGCCGATGACGTCCTCGATTTCGGCTCTCGCTCCTTCGGGATCGGCTTGTGGCAGATCCATCTTGTTCAGGACTGGTACAACTTCGACGCCTAATTCAAGGGCCGTATAGCAATTGGCCACCGTCTGCGCCTCGACGCCTTGCGAAGCGTCGACGACCAGCAAAGCGCCTTCGCAAGCGGAAAGACTGCGCGACACTTCGTAGGAAAAGTCGACGTGCCCCGGTGTGTCGATCAGGTTGAGGTTGTAGCGTTTGCCGTCGCGCGCCTGATACCAAAGCGCTGCAGTCTGCGCCTTGATGGTAATGCCGCGCTCGCGCTCCAGATCCATCGAGTCGAGCACTTGTTCGGCCATTTCCCGGTCTGAAAGACCCCCACAGCGCTGGATGATGCGATCGGCCAAGGTCGATTTGCCATGGTCGATGTGGGCGATGATCGAGAAGTTACGAATATGGTCCAAAGTAACAAAAAAGGTGCTTTTTCAGCACCTTGGGGCCCTCTGCGAGAATCGCATATTTTAGCGGAAGCGCGCCAGATATTCACGCACTTTCTCTTCGTCCAGGAAGTAGTGGCATAACTCCTCGCCGTCCGCGAGGAGTACCGGCACCCGTTCATCGTGCAGCTTGAGCAGGACCGGCTCGGCATCGATGTCGATAGTCTCGACGGTAAAGGCATAGTCGCCGCGCAGCGCTTCCAGCGCGGCGAGCATGTCGTCGCAGAGGTGGCAATACGTCCGGCTCAGAAAAGTCAGCCGTGGCGGTACGCCGATCACTTGTCGCCGATTCCCCGGATGGTGACGAACGTCTGAATTTCACCCCTCAGCACGAGCAACGTGAATACCGAAGATTTGTCGACCTTTGCCAGCAAGCCATTGAATTGCTCGACACTCTTCAAATCCGTCTGCCTGCCCTTGCGGATCATCGACAGGATGATGTCACCGGGGCGAAGATCCGTGCGGGTACCGTCGCTGACGATTTCACGGACGACCAGGCCATGCGCTACCCCCGCCTGCTTCATTTGCTCCGACGAAAGTTCGGAAACCACCAGCCCGAGCCGGTTTGCGACGGAACCCCTACCCTTCTCCGTGCTTCCGGATCTTGGCGATGCGTCGCCATCGCCCGGCATTTCTCCGACGGAAACCATGAGCGTCCGGGTGCTGCCCTTGCGCCAAACCTGGACTGGAACACGCGTCCCGGGCTTGGTCGCACCGACCATGCGCGGCAGGTTGCCAGACTGGACCACCGATTTGCCGTTGAACTTGAGGATGATGTCTCCGGCCTCGATGCCCGCTTTGTCGGCAGGCGCCCCCTTCTCCACCGATGCCACAAGCGCCCCTTCGGGGTCGGACAATCCGAAAGAGTCCGCCAGCTCCCGCGTCACCTCCTGAATCGCAACGCCCAATCGGCCTCGGCTGACCTTGCCGCCCGAGCGCAACTGGGCCTGCACCTCCATCGCCACGTCGATGGGAATGGCAAACGACACGCCCATGTAACCGCCAGAACGAGAGTAGATCTGCGAATTGATGCCGACCACTTCGCCCTTCATGTTGAACAGGGGGCCGCCGGAGTTGCCGGGGTTGATGGCGACGTCGGTCTGGATGAATGGCACGTAATTCTCCTGCGGCAACGAACGCCCTTTGGCGCTGACGATACCCGCCGTTACTGAGTTGTCGAACCCGAAAGGTGCGCCGATGGCGACAACCCATTCGCCCACCTTGAGTTGCTCCGGGTCTCCCAGTTTGACCACCGGCAATGCAGTAGCATCGATTTTCAGCAGCGCGACGTCGGTGCGCTTGTCTGTGCCCACGACCTTGGCCTTGAATTCCCGTTTGTCGATCAGCTTGACCAGCACTTCGTCGGCTTCGTCAACGACATGTGCGTTGGTCAGGATGTAGCCATCGGCACTGACGATGAACCCGGAACCGAGCGATTGGTTCTTGAACTCATGCGGGATACCTGGCATCTGGCGCGGCAAAAAGCGGCGAAACAACTCGAACGCCGGATCATTTTCGTCAAACGGAAAAGCATGACCGAAACGCTGACCCTTGATGATCTGCGTCGTACTGACGTTGACGACCGCTGGGCCTTGTTCCTCGGCCAATTCGGTAAAGTCCGGCAGCTCTTTCATCTGAGCCAAACCCGCTGTCGCGACAATAGCAAGCCACATGGCGACTAGTGCACGCACGATCATGTCGATTGATCCTCCCTTCGCAAACAAACAAAGTCCGTCTTGAGTCGAATACTGGGTGTCGCTTGCTGCTGGCCACCTCGACGCAGTGCAAGCCAGCCGACCGCCAGCCCGATGACTGCGCCAGCAACCGATCCACCGTCACCGCCCAGTTTCCGCCCCAAAGCAGCCGCGGCAAGCGCAATCAACAGCGGTAGCACGTAGCAAAGGAACGCCGCTCGCCAAACCGCGCCGTCGGCAAGGCTCATGATCACTGTATCGCCAACCTTGGCTCCTACGGTATTGCGAATTCGATGGGACGGTTTGCCGCGACCGCTACCGAGTCCGCAGCCTCCCGGAGTCGTGCAGGTCGAACATCCGGACTGAAAATCGACCCAGATATATTCGCCATCAAGGCGCAGAACGAGTCCTTCGCTCTCGGTCACTATTGCCTCGGCTCGATACCTTCGCCGAAATGCCGCAACGCTCCCACCGGCACGTCTCCCATGACGATCACCTGATGATCGGCAACCTGACGCTTGTAGACGTTGACCGCGCCGACCGAGAAGGTACTGGGATCTTCCTTTTCGCGTCCGGCAAGTGGCTCAAGAAACACCGAAATCGCGGCAAGTCCGTCGGAGAATATGACCTGCGTACTTTCCGGGGCGTCCGGTCGAAGTCGTCGCTTCATTCCGGAAACGCGACGAAATCCCGGCAAGGGATGGCGGAACAGCCATTGGCCATCGTCGGCCCGAATTTCATTGGAATTCACGCGCTGAACCTGCCAACCCTGACTGCCGTCGGGCTCCATCTGCGGCTGAAGCATCTCCATGGTCACGGGGCCGCCGATCTTGATCTCGGTAAACGCGAATGTCTCCAGAACCTTTCCCCCGTCGCCAATCAGGTTCGCCTTAAGCAACAGGCCGGAGTGCGGCTCGATCCAGAACTGGTGGCCAAAACGAAATACGTCTTTCGGTTCAACGAGAACGATTCGACTGCTGACGCCCGCCACTCTTCCGCTCGAGCCTTCGCGAATCTGGTAATACCCTGTCAGTCCGGCGAGATTTCCCGGTACGAGCGTCGGAAAGAACTGTCGCGCGTTGCGACGCTCAACGATGAGCAGCTTGCTTTCTGGCAGAAAGCACCGGACTTCGTCGTTGCGCCGAACCACCTCGCGCGGACTGCCGTCCAACACCTCGAGCCGCTCGAATTCGTTTCCATCCTCGATCAGATGCGTAATCCGGGAAGTCTCACTACGGGCGCCATTCTGATAAACGAAGACTCCCGTGTACGTCAGCTTCTGTGCGGCCGTTGCGACCTTCTGAAGCAAGCGCAATGCTTCGCTGGATCCCGTTTGATCGGCAAAAGCCGGAGACGACAGGAGTACAGCGAGCGCAAGAAACGGCGGTATATGCCGGCTACTGCTTATCCTCATTTAGCAACGCCTATCGATGACACTGTGCGGATGTGTTGTGCGCCGCCTTGCAGTTGTAGTCCAGGCGCGTTCGCCTGATGAGCCAGCATGTATTCCCGCATCCCCTGCGGCGCGCCGGGCGCAGCAACGACGACTGGCGCGGGACGTTGCGCCTGGGCGATGGTGGCGCCCTCGCTGTTCTGCTGCGGTTGCATCAGCGCCAGCCAGCCGACCACGGAGATTCCAGCCACCGACGCTGCCATCGCCATCAACGCATTCGACCAAGTAGTACCTCGCTTCGGCCGGGGCGCAAAGACGACCGGCTCGTCAGCGAGTCCCCGCATGACGCCTTCGGTAAGGTCACGGGACAAGATGCCTTCATTGCGAATAGCTTCACCGATCAACCCGTAACTCCGCCAGGTGCCGAGCAAACGCGGATTCGCCTTCAGCGTCGTCCACAGAGCGGGCTCCTCGTGAACCTCCAGTTCGCCATCGAACAATGCCGATAATTCCTTGGTCATTTCACCATCTCCTGTCCGGACCGGTATCCAACAATGGTCGCAACTTAACCGCAATCGCTTCTCGCGCCCGAAAGATGCGGGAGCGCACCGTACCGATGGGGCAATCCATCGCTTGTGCAATTTCTTCGTACGATAGGCCGTCAATCTCCCGGAGACCGATTGCGGTTCGCAACTCCTCCGGCAAGTCGGCCATGGCGGTGTTCACCGTCTCGCCGATCTGTTTGGTCATCAACATCCGCTCCGGCGTATCGACGTCCCGCAACAAATCGCTTTCGCCATAGTTCTCGGCATCCTCGTTGTCAATCTCAGTACTGGTCGGCGCACGGCGTCCGTTCGCCACCAGCCAGTTCTTTGCCGTATTGACTCCGATCCGGTATAGCCACGTGTAAAACGCACTTTCGCCACGAAACCCTGCCAATGCCCGATACGCCTTGATGAAGGCTTCCTGGGCAACGTCTTCTGCCTCGGCAGGATCGCGTACCAGCCGGGATACCAGCCGCAACAGCTTGCGCTGATACTTCGACACCAGCAGCCCGTACGCCTGCTTGTCGCCAGCTTGCACGCGCTCCACCAGCGCTTGATCCGCTTCGCGGTCTCCCATGGGACGTTCGGTTTCCTTGCTCTTTTCGCGCCGGACCGCCGGAGACGGCCAACGGCTCGGCCGGAAGTATACCCAACATCACCGAGCGCATCGCCCGGGAATCCGCACCGCGACATCATTCCGCTAGCCAAACTGACAAGTGTGGATGCCATTAGTTCCGGCGCAGTGAAAGGCAGTGCTATATTCCCGGCCGAGATGGCATCCGACCTCCTGAAAACCTTCGATGTTCTCGTCTTCGGTAGCGGACTGGCCGGACAGACTGTCGCTCTCCGGCTCGCGGACTCGCATCGCGTCGCGCTGGTTGCCAAGCGGGCGATCGAGGAATCGGCAACGGCTTGGGCCCAAGGCGGCATTGCTGCGGTTCTCGACGACGCGGATTCGATTCAGGCGCATATTCAGGACACCTTCACGGCAGGCGCCGGCCTATGCGACCCGAACGCAACCCGATTCGTGGTCGAACATGGACGTGAAGCCATCGAGTGGCTGATCGAGCAAGGCGTTCCCTTTACCCGCACCAGCTCCGGCTACCACCTCACGCGAGAAGGGGGGCACAGCCACCGACGCGTGATTCACGTTGCCGACGCGACCGGCGCAGCTGTCCAGCAAACGCTCAACGAGAAAGTTCGCGCCCACCCGAACATCACGATACTGGAACGCCATCTGGTTATCGATCTGATTACCGGCGCCAAACTCGGCCTCGAGTCCGACCGGTGCCTGGGCGCATATGTCCTGGATCTGGACCGTGACGAAGTTCTGACGCTGGCGGCAGCCAACACTGTCATCGCCACCGGTGGCGCAGGAAAAGCTTATCTATATACCTCGAACCCGGACACCTCGACCGGAGACGGCATTGCCATGGCCTGGCGGGCAGGCTGCCGGGTAGCGAACATGGAGTTCATCCAGTTTCATCCCACCTGCCTCTACCATCCGCACGCGAAGTCCTTCCTCATCACGGAAGCGATGCGCGGCGAAGGCGGCATCCTGCGGCTGCCCGACGGGACCCGTTTCATGCCAAGCCACGACGAACGTGCCGAGTTGGCTCCGCGTGACATCGTCGCCCGCGCCATCGACTTCGAAATGAAGCGGCACGGCCTCGACTGCGTGTTCCTGGATGTAACGCACAAGGGCGAGGCGTTTCTACTCGACCATTTCCCCAATATCCATGCACGATGCCAGGAGTTGGGCATAGACATCGCCAAGCAACCGATTCCGGTCGTTCCCGCCGCCCATTACACCTGCGGCGGAGTCGTCGTCGATCTTCGTGCGCGCACGGACGTTCCTGGGCTCTACGCACTCGGCGAAGTGTCCTGTACCGGACTGCACGGCGCGAATCGACTGGCAAGCAACTCGCTGCTGGAATGCGTTGTCTATGGAGAAGCTGCGGCGCGCGACATCATGGCCCAGAAAGCGGTGAAAATGCCGAAGCTACCGCACTGGGACGAAAGTCGAGTCACCGACGCCGATGAGGAGATCGTTCTCTCGCACAACTGGGATGAGCTGCGCAGATTCATGTGGGACTACGTGGGCATCGTCCGCACCACCAAGCGCCTAGAGCGTGCTCTGCACAGGATCCGCCTGCTGGAACGGGAAATCGACGACTATTACGCCAACTTCCGCGTAAGCAACGATTTGATCGAGCTACGCAACCTGGTTCAGACGGCTCACCTCATCGTCCGCAGCGCACAGCGCCGCAAAGAAAGCCGCGGGTTGCACTACAGCCGCGACTACCCCGACTTGCTGCCCAAGGCGCGCAACACAGTCCTCACACCGAGCCGACGCTAGCCTGCCAGCGCAGCCAAACGCGTAACTGGCGGTGCCCTTCGACACCTAGGGCGTCGACCGGAAGCACCAGCGATTCGACCGAGCGCGCTGCCTTGTATTTCATGACCACGAGCCACGGCATGACCGTAGTCGCCGGATCAACTGCACATTCCACGCTGCCGCCGTCGCGACCGATAAGCAATAACCGGCCGTCCGCCCGAAGCATCAGTGCGGAGGGAACGCCCCGCTGACGGATCAGAAGCCGGACTAACGAGAGTACGAGCACAACCCAAATTGCCAGTTTGAAGGGTATCGGCAGCGGCGTGGCCGCAAGTCCCATCCCGGGTAGCAAATGCGCGACGGCCAAGGCCGCGTCGATGCTGCGAGCGTGGTGAATCTGAAGGGTTAACGGCAGCCTGATTGTGCCCCCGACGGCGAAAAGTCAGGCGCGGCGGAACGCCAAGGTACCGTTGGTGCCGCCAAAGCCGAAGTTATTCTTGAGCGCGACGTCGATCTTGAGATCTCGAGCGGTATTCGCGCAGTAGTCGAGATCGCATTCCGGATCCTGGTCGAAGATATTGATGGTCGGGGGCGAAATCTGATGATGAAGCGCCAGCACGGTCAACACCGACTCCAGACCGCCAGCGCCGCCTAGCAGGTGGCCAGTCATTGACTTCGTCGAATTGACCACTAGTTTCCGGGCTGCATCGCCCAGCGCCAACTTGATGGCCTCGGTCTCGTTCTTGTCGCCTAGGGGTGTCGAGGTGCCGTGGGCGTTGACATACTGAATCTGGTCCGCGTTGACGCCCGCATCCTTCAACGCATTGACCATGCTACGCCGCGGTCCGTCGGTATCGGGAGCGGTCATGTGGTAAGCATCGCCACTCATGCCGAATCCTGCCATTTCCGCGTATATCCTGGCACCGCGGCGCTTGGCATGTTCATACTCTTCCAGTACCAGCACACCGGCGCCTTCGCCCAAGACAAAGCCGTCGCGATCCTTGTCCCACGGACGGCTTGCCGTCGCCGGATCGTCGTTACGGGTAGACAACGCCTGCGCCGAAGCGAAGCCGCCGACCGCAAGCGGTACGATCGTGGATTCGGCGCCGCCGCAAATCATGACGTCCGCGTCACCATACTGGATCATCCGGAAGCTGGTGCCGATCGCGTGCAGGCCCGTCGTACAGGCTGTCACCACCGCCAGATTGGGGCCTTTGGCGCCCAGCATGATCGAGAGGTTGCCCGAGATCATGTTGATGATCGTGCCCGGGATGAAGAATGGGGAGATCTTGCGTGGGCCGCCAGCGAGGAAATCATGGTGCGTTTCCTCGATCATCGGCAGACCACCGATGCCCGAGCCGATATTTACGCCGACGCGCTCGGCATTTTCCGGCGTGATGTCGATGCCGGAATCCCGATAGGCCTGGATGCCTGCCGCCATGCCATAGTGGATAAAAACATCCATCCGGCGCGCTTCCTTGGGCGTCAAATAGGCGCCAACATCGAATCCTTTTACCTCGCCCGCGATACGCGCCTTGAAGGCAGACGCATCGAAACGGCTGATCGGCACGATACCGCTCTTGCCGGCCACGATGTTCTGCCAAGTATCGGAAACGGTATTGCCTACCGGCGAGACGGCTCCCAAGCCGGTAACGACGACTCTACGACGCGACAAGGTAATCTCCAGCGATATCGGAGGGTGGGCCTTTGACGGCCCCGGGAAGGTCAGGCCTTCTTGAGATTATTGTTGATGTAATCGACGGCCTGCTGGACCGTGGTGATCTTTTCCGCTTCTTCGTCGGGAATTTCGCACTCGAACTCTTCCTCAAGCGCCATCACCAGTTCAACGGTGTCGAGAGAATCGGCCCCCAGATCGTCGACGAAAGACGAATCGATCTTGATGTCGCCCTCGTTGACGCCAAGTTGCTCGGCGACGATCTTCTTGACACGTTGTTCAATGTTCTCCATTTGATGCTCCTTCCCTTAACAGGGTCTGTATAAACTTGGTTATTTTATCAAAACCGGAGGTCAAACCGGTTACTACATGTACATGCCGCCATTGACGTGCAGCGTTACACCCGTGATGTAGCTGGCGCCCGGGCCGGCAAGGAAGACCACTGCAGCCGCGACATCATCACTCTGCCCCAATCGATTCAATGGGATACGTTGCACCATTGCAGTACGCTGCGCTTCCGACAGTTCTCTGGTCATATCGGTATCTATCAGTCCCGGCGCAACGCAATTGACGGTGATGTTGCGGCTGCCCAGCTCCTGCGCCAGCGAACGGCTGAGTCCCTCTACGCCCGCTTTGGCCGCTGTGTAGTTCGCCTGCCCTGGGTTGCCTGACGAGGCGACAAGCGAGGTGATGTTGATGATCCGTCCATGGCGGGCCTTCATCATGCCGCGCAAGACGAGTTTGGACATTCTGAATACGGCGTTCAGGTTGGTGGCGACAACCGCGTCCCACTCCTCGTCCTTCATGCGTAGCGCCAGGTTATCGCGCGTAATGCCGGCGTTATTGACCAACACCGAGACCGGCCCGAACTTCTTCTCAATGTCGCCAATGACCGCTTCGCGAGCGCCCGCGTCTGTGACATCAAGCCTCATCCCGCAGCCGACGATGCCGGCTTCGTCGAACGCCTTCTGGATGTCGGCGGCGCCGGTATCGGAAGTCGCCGTGCCAATCACGGTCGCGCCTTCCCTGCCGAGTGCAAATGCCGTGGCTCGACCTATGCCGCGCGAAGCACCGGTAACCAGCGCAACCTGCCCATGCAATGTCGCCATGTTACTCATCCCTGTGTTGCCGCCAAGGCAGCTTCGAGGCCCCCAAGATCACTCATCGCGCCACCGACCAGGCCATCGGCGCAGCGCTTGACCAGGCCGGCGAGAACCTTGCCCGGACCACACTCATAGACGTGCGTAATACCGGTTGCCTGCATGGCCCGCATGGTTTCGACCCAACGGACGGGAGAAGCCGCCTGGCGTACCAACGCCGCGCGAATGCCGTCCGGATCGCTCACCGTGGCGACATCAACGTTGTTGAGCACAAAAGTCAGCGGTGGCGAGATGCCAATTTCGGCCAGCCGCGTCTTCAGCTTTTCGGCGGCTGGCTGCATCAGCGAGCAATGGAAAGGCGCCGACACCGGCAGCATCACTGCGCGCTTGGCTCCCTTGACCTTGCACACTTCCGCCGCCCGTTCCACGGCCGCCTTGTGTCCGGCAATGACGGTCTGCTCCGGTGAATTGAAGTTGACGGCCTGCACCACCTGTCCTTGGGCGGCTTCGTTGCAGGCGGCAACGACAACCGCCGAATCCAGACCCAGAATTGCCGCCATCGCGCCTTCCCCGGCAGGTACCGCCTCCTGCATGGCCTTGGCGCGCAATTCGACCAGCGGTACCGCATCCGCCAACGTCAGCGCGCCGGCGGCGACCAGCGCCGAATACTCGCCGAGGCTGTGTCCAGCAACCACGGCTGGTTGTGCCCCACCCTTGTCGAGCCAAAGACGCCACACGGCGATACCGGCCGTGAGCATGAGCGGCTGCGTATTGACCGTCTGGTTCAGTGCCTCGGCGGGCCCCTCGTTGACCAGTTGCCAGAGATCCCTGCCCAACACCGTCGAAGCTTCGTCGAACGTACCGCGAACGACCGGACTGTCGCCGTAGGCGGCCATCATGCCGAGGGACTGCGAGCCTTGGCCAGGAAACACAAGCGCAAATTTCATGATCGTGGTCTCAGTATTTCAGGAGCGTGGCGCCCCAGGTAAAGCCGCCGCCGACGCCCTCGAACAGCACGACGTCGCCGCATTTGATCCGGCCACTCCGCACCCCGTGATCGAACGCCAGCGGGATCGAGGCTGCCGAGGTATTGCCATGGTCGTGGACCGTGAGAATGCACTTCTCCATTGGCAAACCGAACTTCCTGGCCGTCGACTGGATGATGCGGATGTTGGCCTGATGCGGTACCAGCCAGTCGATGTCCGCCGGCGTCAGGCCGGCCGCCGCAACCACTTCGCTGGCAACCTCGGCCAGCACCTTGACGGCAAACTTGAACACCGCCTGGCCATCCATGCGCACGAACGGATCGCCGATCGCCTGACCGCCCGAAACCTGCCCAGGAACCGAAAGGATGCTGTTGTAGCTGCCGTCCGCATGCAGGGACGAAGCCAGGATGCCCGGTTCCGCAGAAGCTTCCAGCACCACCGCGCCAGCGCCATCGCCGAACAGAACGCAAGTACCACGGTCCTTCCAGTCGAGGATGCGGGAGAAGACTTCGGCCCCGACCACCAGCGCGCACTTGTGCGATCCGGAGAGAATGAACTTCTCGGCAATGGTCAGCGCATACATGAAGCCGCTGCATACGGCCTGGACATCGAACGCCGCGCCGCCGCTCTTGATGCCCAGCTTCGCTTGCAGCAAGGCCGCCGTACTTGGAAAAACGTAATCGGGTGTCGATGTCGCGACAATGACCAGATCGATGTCATTTGGCGCGCGCCCTGCCGCTGCAAGGGCTTGCCGGCCGGCCTCATAGGCCAGATCGGAAGCGGCAACGCCCGGGCCGGCAAAATGGCGGGCCTTGATGCCGGTCCGCTCCACGATCCAATCGTCGGAAGAATCGAGACCGTGCGCGGCGATCAGCGCGTCGTTGCTGATCGGCGAACCGGGCAGATAGCTTCCTGTGCCAGTGATGCGGGCGTGAATCATGCGGCGCTTGAAATCGGCATGGTGGAGTGGAGCGCTGCCATTCGCGTCGCAATCTTTTCCGGCAGACGCTGACGAGCCGCCTCCGCAGCACGTTCAATCGCGCAACGGAACGCATAGGCATCGGCGGAACCATGGCTCTTGAAGACGATGCCCTTGAGACCGAGAAGGCTGGCGCCGTTGTAAGCACGGTGATCGAATCGCCTTTTGAAGGCACGAATGACCGGCAAAGCCATGATTGCCGCCATTTTGGTCAGAATATTGCGGGAGAACTCATCCTTGAGGCCTCCGGCAATCATCTGCGCCAACCCCTCGGAGGATTTGAGCACGACATTGCCGACGAAACCATCGCAGACCACCACGTCGACCGCACCCTTCCAGATATCATCGCCCTCGACGTTGCCGACGAAGTTGAGATCGCTTTCCTTGAAAAGCTCTGCCGCCTGTCTGACGACTTCGTTGCCCTTGAGTTCTTCCTCACCAATATTCAACAACCCGACACTCGGACGGTCGCGATGTTCGAGAGCAGAGAGCAGCAAAGTCCCCATGACGCCGAATTGCAGCAAGTGCTCGGCCGAGCAATCGACGTTGGCGCCGAGATCGAGAACATAGCTGTGACCTCGGGCGGTGGGAAGAATGGTGGCAATTGCCGGCCGATCGATGCCGGGAAGTGTTTTCAGCACGAAACGCGATACCGCCATCAGCGCGCCGGTATTTCCTGCGGAAACGGCGGCGTCTGCCGTGCCATCCTTGACCAAATCGGCAGCAACGCGCATCGAAGAGTCCTTCTTCGTACGTAGCGCGGTCGCCACGGATTCGTGCATCTCGACAATCTCGCTGGCATGGCGAACGCGAATCCTATCGCCGAACTTGGCGGCACCCGCAAGCAAGGGACGCAAGGAGTCCTCACGTCCAACCAGTATGGCAGTGCAATCCGGATCCCGACCGAGAAAGTCGAAGACAGCCGGGACGGTGACCGACGGACCGTGGTCACCCCCCATGCAATCTATGGCAATGGTAATGGTCATCGTGGAAACGGCCGGGCGCAACAGCAACCTGGCCGCATTCCGTTCGACGAATTACTCGCCCTTGGCCTTGATGACCTTCTTGCCCCGATATACACCGGACGGCGAAATGTGGTGACGGAGATGAACCTCGCCAGTGGTGGCCTCGACCGCCAACGGAGGATTGGTGAGAAAGTCGTGGGCGCGATGCATGCCGCGCTTCGAAGGGGACTTCTTGTTCTGCTGTACTGCCATGCTAAAACTCCTTTTACACTACGGCTTTGCGCCTGTTGTGCAGACGTCAAACCCTTTTGACAAGACTACGATTTATTCAACTTGGCCAGCACCGCAAATGGCGATGGCGCCTGCTCTTTCATCTCCGGCACCACCGTCGCGCAAACTTCATGCATCGGCGCAATGGGCAATGCCAACATAACTTCATCCTCAATCAGCGGAAACACCGCCATTTCCTTCTCCGCGGCGATAGCGTCAAAGCCATCTTCCGCCAATTCCTCATCGGGCCAGGATTGCCCCACCGGTACCAGCAGAAACCGCGCCTGAATTTGCAGCGGGAACGCCAACGGTTCCAGGCAACGCTGGCACACCAAATTCAGCGAACCAGCGACTTCCATCGTGAGCCAACTATTACCTTCGGCATCCCGACTCCCGACTATCCGGCATTGCAAACATCCCGTATCGTCGCACAGACTTTCCGCCAGCCTCGAAAGCTTCGCAACCGGAACCAGCCCGGCCACGGTAGAACCTTCGCGAGCAAACGCAAGGCTGTCCAATACTCCCGGCAAGCCGCTTTCAGACTGCTTCAACATAAACAGCAAATGTTATCATGCCAAGTCTTTCTCCGTCAAAACAAAAACATGCTGGCTACCAGCCCAATGCTCGTACTTGCCTCAACGTCGCAATTCAGGCGCGACCTGCTGGGCCGATTGAGCCTTCAGTTTCAGGCTGTTGCCCCGGATGCGGACGAATCGCCGCTCCCCGGCGAGCATCCCGTCGCAACGGCCGAACGTTTATCGCTCGCGAAGGCGCGCGCCGTGGTTGGTCGATACCCCGACGCACTGATCATTGGCTCCGACCAGGTGGCTTATTGCGGCGATGCCCGTTTCGGCAAACCCGGAACGCGAGAGAATGCCATTGTCCAATTGCAGGCGATGCGCGGAAGATCGGTCATTTTCCATACGGGTTTGTGCTTGCTTAACGCCGCCTCGGGTCGAGTCCAGTTGCGTGGCGTACCGACGGAAGTCAGATTCCGCGATCTTTCGGACGACGAAATTTCCCGCTATCTGGATAACGAGAATGCCCTGAACTGCGCCGGCAGCGCGCGTTCGGAAGGTCTCGGTATTTCGCTGCTCGATTACTTGCGCGGTGACGACCCGACCGCCCTGGTAGGTCTGCCATTGATCGCGCTGTGTGACATGTTGCGTGCCGAGGGCGTCGAACTCCCCTGATGCCAGGCACCCTCTACCTGATTCCGTCGGCGCTGGGGGACGCCCCATGGGCACACTATCTGCCGAGCGAGACCCGGCGCCTCGTCTGCCAGTTGTCCCGCTTCATCGCCGAGAACGCCAAAACCGCACGGGCTGAGTTGAAGCGGCTTGAACATCCCCTGCCCTTGCGGGAAATAGCCATCGAACAATTGCCCGAGAAGCTTGCAGCCGCGGATGTCGAGCGACTTCTTGCCCCATTGTTGTCCGGCGACGACGTCGGCCTGATGTCGGAAGCCGGCTGCCCGGGGGTCGCCGACCCCGGCGCACTGCTGGCGCGCCGTGCCCACGAACTTGGCATTCAGGTCCGCCCCTTGGTCGGCCCATCCTCGTTGCTGTTGGCCCTGATGGCTTCCGGTCTCGAGGGACAGCGATTTGCTTTTCACGGTTATATACCAGTGAAGGAACCCGAACGAAGCCGTCGCATCACCCAACTGGAAAAGGACTCGCGACGTCTCGACCAAACGCAGATATTGATCGAGGCGCCCTACCGCAACGCCGCCCTCTTTCAGGCGTTGCTGACGGCGTGCCATCCGGATTCGCGCCTTTGCCTTGCGACCGACCTCACGCTTGCGTCGGAAACCGTACTGACCCGCAAGATCGCCGACTGGCGTCGGCAGACGCCGCCGGAACTTGACCGACGACCAACGGTCTTTCTCCTGCTCAGCGCAGACTGAACCGATTCAGGGCGTTGGCCGCGCTTTCCGCCATGTCAGCACCAAGCTGCCGGCTCAGCTTTTCGACGAAGTTGGGTTTTACTGTGTATTCGCGGACATCTTCCGCCTTGAACACATCCCTTGCTACGGTATCAACGGTGCCCAATCCGTCAGCCAAACCCATTTCGATGCTCTTGGCGCCGCTCCACATGAGGCCGGAGAACATGTCGGGAGTTTCCTTCAGGCGATCACCGCGTCCTTCGCGGACGACCTTAATGAACTGCTGGTGGATTTCAGCAAGCATCTGCTGCGCGTGGGCCTTGTGGTTTGCGTTCTGCGGTGAAAAGGGATCCAGAAAACCCTTGTTTTCTCCGGCAGTAAGCAGCCTTCGCTCTACCCCCAGCTTGTCCATCGTGCCGGTGAAGCCGAAACCATCCATCAAAACGCCGATGGAGCCGATGATGCTGGCTTTGTCGACATATATCTTGTCGGCAGCAACGGCGACGTAGTAGCCACCGGAGGCGCAAACGTCCTCCACGACAGCGTGGACGGGAATGTTGGGATACTTGGCGCGCAGACGACGAATCTCGTCGTTGATGATGCCCGCCTGCACCGGGCTGCCACCGGGACTGTTGATCAGCAGTACGACGCCCGCGGTGCCCTTGTCCTCGAACGCGGACTGCAGTCCGCTGATGATCTGCTCCGCACTGGCATCACCGCGACTGTTGATGACACCGCTCATCCGAACCATGGCCGTATGCTTCTTGCCATCGGTCAAACCATCGCCGGAGTCGGGCCAGTCGACTGCTAACATGAGAATGAACGTGAGATAGGCAAAACCGAGCAACTTGAAAAAGATGCCCCAGCGCCGCCGGCGTCGCTGCTCGAGCAATGCATCGGTCGCCAGTTTTTCAATGGCACGCCGCTCCCAGTTCGCAGCATCGCGGTTGTTGTCTTCTTGAGTCACGGTCGAAGTATCCAGAAAAGAACGCGCGAAGTATAGTCGCACGCCGCCGATGGGTCAGCCATTTTGCCGCAGCCAGTCGCGCAATTCGGCGGTAGACGACGCGCAGTACAACGGCGACAGTTCCTCCAGCATGTCCCGCTCATGGGCGCCGTACGCAACCGCCAGCGCCGGGACGCCCGCGTTGTACGCCATTTGCAGATCATGGGTGGTATCGCCAATCATCAATGTCAGCCGTGGTGATACGCCGAGCTCCTCCATCAACTCCTCCAGCATCTGCGGATGCGGCTTGGAGTGGCACTCATCGGCACAGCGCGTGGCGCGAAAGTAGCTCCCCAGGCCGCTTGCGGCCAGGGCGCGATCAAGCCCCTTGCGGGATTTCCCCGTGGCGACGGCGAGCAGATATCCTTCGGCATCCAGGTCGCGCACCAGTTCGGCGGCGCCGGCGAACAACGGCAACTCGTGGTCCCGTGAAAGGTAGTGATGGCGGTAACGCTCCGCCATCTCCGCATGTCGATCGTCCTCAAGCTGCGGCAAGGCGTAGCGCAGCGCGTCGTACAGACCGAGCCCGATGACGTGCCGGGCACGTTCGTCCGAGGGCGGCACATGGCCGATGTCGGCGGCCGCGGCCTGGATGGCGGAGACGATGGCGTTAGCCGAATCGAGCAGCGTTCCATCCCAATCGAAAACGATCAATTCATAACGTCCGGCCATAGTCCTTCTTCTCGTTGGCATCCAGTCGCGCCAGAAACGCCGACAGTTCCCGCGGCAACGGCGCTTCCAGATCGATTTGCGCGCCAGTACGCGGATGCGACAGCGACAGTCTCGCCGCATGCAGGAACATGCGCTTGAGGCCGGCCTTTTGCAGGTCGCGGTTAAAGGGAAAATCCCCGTATTTGTCGTCGCCGGCTAGCGGAAAGCCGAGATGGGCGAGATGGACGCGAATCTGGTGGGTTCGCCCTGTCTTGAGTTCGACCTCGACCAGGCTAAAGTTGTCCCACCGCGATACGAGGCGAACGATGGAATGCGCTTCCTTGCCTTCCTTCGAAACGCTGACCCGCCGTTCGCCGTTGTCGGCCAGGTACTTTTGCAGCGGGAGCCGGACATGCTGCAAAGGGTTCCGCCAGCGCCCCTTGACCAGCGCCAGGTAACGCTTGCTGATGTTGCCGTCGCGGAACATGTCGTGCAGGCGCGTCAACGCCGAACGCTTCTTCGCGACGATCAGCAGGCCCGAAGTCTCCCGATCCAGGCGATGCGCCAGTTCGAGAAAGCGCGCCTCCGGGCGGGCACGCCGCAACTGCTCGATGACGCCGAAGCTGACGCCGCTGCCACCGTGGACCGCCACGCCGGAAGGCTTGTCGAGCACAATCAGCGCGTCGTCCTCGAAAACGACATCAAATGCCCGAGGTGGTGCCGCCGGCTTGTCGACGGAAGCAGATACCCGAATCGGCGGCACCCGAACGACATCGCCAGCCTTGAGCCGGTAGTCGGCCGCCACCCTGCCCTTGTTGATCCGAACCTCGCCACTGCGCAGGATGCGATAGACGTGACTTTTCGGCACACCTTTGGCAAGGCGGAGCAGAAAGTTGTCGATCCGCTGTCCGTCGGCCTCTTCGCCCACTTCCAGCCGTGTCGCAGAATCTTTGCTTAACTCATTCATTTTGCAATATACTGGCCGCTGGTTTGCCGTCCCGCGACGGCGTGCCCGGCGGCCCGAAGCGGCGTCGGCGGCGCCCTCCCGGAACGTTGTCATCTCCCCGTTACCTCCCGGAAATTCCGAGATAATGCCGAGATGGCGAGGGGTAGTGTCAGCCGCTGGACATTTGGTTGTCGCGGCAACGCCCCACGGAGCAGCCCCGAGGGTATGTCGCTCGCCCGAAGCAGCGATACTACTTGATTGCGCGTAGCACAGGCACAGACGATTTCCCGACGTTGATCCCCGAAGCGGGTTGACCAACGCCGGACAGGAAAACAACGACAACCGTTTGCCGACAGGCCCATGACCCTGCCACATATTTCGCAGACTTAGTCAGTCGCCACCGCTTGATTCAAGCGGTGCGCGTCGTCGTGCCCTGCCCGCGCGGGAGCACACATGAAACGCATGCTGTTCAATGCGACGCAAGCCGAGGAACTCCGCGTCGCGATCGTCGATGGTCAGAAACTGATCGACCTCGATATCGAGTCGGCCGCCAAGGAACAACGCAAGAGCAATATCTACAAAGCCGTCATTACCCGCATCGAACCCAGTCTCGAAGCGGCGTTTGTCGACTATGGCGCGGAACGCCATGGCTTCCTGCCCTTCAAGGAAGTCTCCCGATCCTATTTCCGCTCCGACGCGGATGCCGGTCGCGCCAAGATCCAGGACGTCCTCAAGGCCGGCCAGGAACTGATCGTCCAGGTTGAGAAGGACGAGCGAGGCAACAAAGGCGCGGCGCTGACCACCTTCATTTCCCTGGCAGGACGCTACTTGGTCCTGATGCCGAACAATCCCCGCGGCGGCGGTGTTTCGCGTCGCCTCGAAGGCGAGGACCGCCAGGAACTCCGCGAAGTCCTCGACCAGGTGGAAGTGCCCAGCGGGATGAGCCTGATCGTACGCACCGCGGCGATCGGCCGCACGGCGGAAGAACTGCAGTGGGACATGAACTACCTGCTGCAACTCTGGACGGCCATCGACGGCGCTGCGAAAGCCCAATCCGGCGCGTTCCTGATTTACCAGGAGTCCAGCCTGGTGATCCGCGCGATTCGCGACTACTTCCAGCCCGACATCGGCGAAATCCTGATCGACACGGACGACATTTACGAGCAGGCACAGCAGTTCATGGCCCACGTGATGCCGGGGAACGTGGCGCGCGTCAAGCGCTACAGCGACGACGTGCCATTGTTCTCGCGCTTCCAGATCGAACATCAAATCGAATCGGCCTATTCCCGTCAGGTCAACCTCCCCTCGGGTGGTGCCGTTGTCATCGACCACACCGAGGCGCTGGTAGCGATCGATGTCAACTCCGGACGTTCCACCAAGGGTTCCGACATCGAGGAAACCGCACTGCGCACGAACCTCGAGGCCGCCGACGAAGTCGCCCGGCAACTGCGCCTGCGCGACCTGGGCGGCCTGATCGTGATCGATTTCATCGACATGGAAAGCACTCGGAGCCAGCGCGAAGTTGAAAACCGTCTGCGCGACGCGTTGCATTACGATCGCGCCCGCATGCAGGTCAGCAAGATCAGCCGCTTCGGTCTGCTTGAGCTTTCCCGCCAGCGCCTGCGCCCCGCCCTTGCCGAAACCAGCTATATCACCTGCCCGCGTTGTACGGGTACCGGCCATATCCGCTCGACCGAATCGGCAGCGCTGCACATTCTGCGCATTCTCGAAGAAGAGGCAATGAAGGAAAACACCGGCGCCATCCACGCGCAGGTTCCCGTCGATGTTGCCACCTTCCTTCTCAACGAAAAGCGGGTCGATATCGCGCGTGTCGAAGTTCGCCACCGAATCAACCTGATGATTGTGCCGAATCGCCAGTTCGAGACGCCGCAGCATGAAATCATCCGTTTCCGCCACGACCAACTCAACACCGAGGATTTGACGATCCCCAGTTACCAGTTGGCGGCAAAAGCGGCGGAGGAAGCGGAGGAAGCATCATCGGCGCAAACGGAAGCACGCCCGCCAAGACAACAGGCTGCCGTAAAAGGCATTACGCCAGACCAACCAGCCCCGATCGTTCAACCCAAACCGGAACCGGTACCGGAAACCATCGCGAAGCCGGGCATCATCGCCAAGATTTTCGGTTGGTTCAGTGGCAACAAAGTTGCGGTCACCCCACAACCGGAAGCGAAACCGACAAAACCGGCCCGCCGCGAACGTAGCGAACGCAATGGCCGTGACCGAAATCGGAATCGGCGCGATCGAGACGGTCGCGAAGAACGCCAGGGTCGAGATCAGGGAGAGCGCAAGGAACGTCCGGAAGGTTCGCAGCGCGGCCAGCAGTCACGCCGTAGCGGTGCTGCCGAGGCGCAGCCACGTGACGGCGCCCGCCGCAGCCGGGGTGGTCAACGAGGCGAGCCCCGCGAGGAGCAGCGCGACGAACAGCGCGCGGGCGAACCACGTCCGCCGAAAGTACCCAAGAGCGAAGGCGGCTTGACCGGCGCGACCGAAACCACCAGTCCGGCGCAGCCAAAAGCAACGGCCGAGGGCAACGCAGAAGGCGGTCGCCGTCGTGGCCGCCGCGGACGCGGACGTGGCGAAAAACGCGAGAATGGCGCGCCGGCCCTCGTCGCGCAGGATAGTCCCGCTATCGAAGGTCGCATAACCGAAGCGACTGCCCTGGAAAGCGCAACCACCGAACCCGCCGTCGCGGCTCGCCCGATGCCCTGGCCGGTGCCAATACCTGTCGCAACGGCGCCCAACGAAGCGACACCGCCCGCGGAATCTGCCGTAGCCATGGTGGAAGCGGTCGCGCCTCGTTTGCCGGAGGAGCAGGATATCGTTGCACCGGTCGTCGAGATGGCCATCGAAGTGCCGCCTGAGCTCCCTGTCACCCCGGCCGTCGCGGTTGAGCCGGCGGAACCGGCTCCAGCGGTTGAGTCGGCGGTCGTGGTCGAACCGGAGCCGGTTCAATCCGTGGCGCCGGTCGATCTGTCCGTCAATCTCGAGCAGGCCGGACTTGTGCTGGTCGAAACGGCAGCCGAAAGCCTGAAGTCGGCCGCGCCGATCGAAATGCCCAAGCCACAGTTGGGGCGCAAACCAAAGCCGCCGGTGATCGTCCCCGACGAACCGCTACAGATGGTTGAAACACGGCACGACTGACCGACGATCGACACCAGACGGCCGCCCGATGAGCCGGGCGGCCGTTTGCTTTTCTAGATTCGTTTCCGGATGTCGTCCAGCAATCCCTCGCACGCATCCTCGATCATGTCCAGTACGCGCTCGAAACCGGCCGGTCCACCGTAGTAGGGGTCTGGCACCTCGTCATTTTCTGTGTGCCTGGCAAAGTCGAGCAGCAATCCAAGCCGGTGCCGCTCCTCTTCTGGACACGCATCGCGTAGCGCGGCAAGATTGTCGCGATCCATGGCCAGTATCAGATCGAAACGCAAAAAGTCAGCGGTGGCGACACGCCGAGCCCGCAGCTTGCCCAGTTCGTATCCACGTTCGGCGGCCACTTTCCGCGAGCGGGGATCGGGGGGTTCCCCAACATGATAGGCGTGCGTTCCCGCCGAATCGATCTCGACTTCCTTTCCTAGTCCTGCACGTTCGACGTGGGCACGAAGTACGCCCTCGGCAGTCGGCGAACGACAGATATTGCCCATGCATACCACGAGTACTCTGAACATGATTCCTCAAACAATCCAACGACTTTTCCGTGAAAACCCGACGCTGACGCAAGTTGCTACCGAATTCGGAATAGAATAGCAACCGATGATGCGGCGATCAGTATGAGTTATGCAACTGCAATGTTGCGTCGCCACACCGCTCAGACTAGGGCGGACCAATAATAATCGAGAGAAGCGGAGTCCCCAACAATGAATGTACAGAAAGTCATTTCAGCGACCTTGATTCCGGGCGACGGGATCGGGCCGGAAATCACCGAAGCAACCCTCATGGCGCTTGACGCGCTTGGTGCGCCTTTTGAATGGGACCGTCAAACCGCGGGCGCGGCCGGCGTTGCGGCCTGCGGCGACCCGCTGCCGCCCGCCTGCCTCGACAGCATCCGCCGGACCCGTCTGGCGCTCAAAGGGCCGCTGGAAACCCCGGTGGCCGGCGGTTATCGCTCGTCCAATGTCCGCCTGCGCGAGGAATTCAAGCTCTACGCCAATCTCCGTCCGGCGCGCACGATCGTTCCCGGTCGCTTCGACAATATCGATCTCGTGCTCGTGCGCGAAAACAACGAAGGCCTTTACATGGGCTACGAGCATTTCATCCCGATCGACGGCGACCCGCATGCCGTCGGGATGGCCACAGGGATCAACACGCGCCAGGGCTGTCGCCGCATTTGCAAGTTCGCATTCGACTATGCGCTTGTGCAAGGTCGAAAAAAAGTTACGGTCGTACACAAAGCCAATATCATGAAGGCGCTGACCGGCATCTTCCTCGAAACGGCGCGCCAGATTTATGCCGAAGAATACAAGGACAAGTTCGTTTTCGAGGAAGTCATCGTCGACGCCTGCGCAATGAAACTGGTCATGAATCCCTGGCAGTTTGACGTGCTGGTGACGACCAATCTGTTCGGCGACATCCTCTCCGACGAAATCGCCGGCCTGGTGGGCGGTCTCGGCATGACGCCGGGGGCAAACATCGGCGAACAGGCGGCGATATTCGAAGCCGTACACGGCTCCGCGCCAGACATCACCGGCAAGGGAATCGCCAACCCTGTCGCGCTGATGCTGGCCGCTGCGATGATGCTCGACCACGTGGGTCGCCTTGACCTGGGCAACCGGCTCCGCAAGGCGATCGACGAAACCCTGAACATCGATCAACTGCGCACCGGAGATCTGGGCGGGAAGGCCTCGACGCGTGAATTCGCCGCAGGGGTCGTCAAGCGAATCCAGGCGGGGTCTTGACTCCCCAGGACGCTATTGCGATGTTCCGGCGGCTCTGATCAGGTTGGCAATTTCGCTGTTGCCGGCCTTTTCGGCCAGTTCGACCGCCGTATTCCCTCGCAAGTCGCCAACGCGCGCGTCTGCGCCGGCATCCAGTAGTATCCTGACAATCGCTTGGTGTCCGTTCCGCGCAGCGAGCATCAACGCGGTATCGTGATTGGGCGCATGGGCATTCACCCTGGCACCCCAGGCGATCAGATATCGGGCGATTTCATGATGTCCATTGAAGGCAGCATAGTGGAGCGCGGTCCAGCCCGGGCCATCGACCGGAACCCCCCAATGAAGCAAGCGGCGAACCGTCGATTGACGCCCATAGAGCGCAGCCAACGCCAAAGCCGTATCCCCATATTTATTCTGTTTCAATGGGTTGGCGTGGTTTACTAACAAGAAGTCTAGAAGCTCGTCGTTGCCGTTCGTTGCGGCAGTCATCATCAGCGTGGTGCCGGAAGGATCGGCCGTGTCGATGTCCACTCCACGCTGCACGAGATCCACGACGGTTGCCGTCCGGTCATCGTTTGCCGCCGCAATGACTTCCTCGTACGCGCCCGCGAAGGCCGCTCCCGGGCACCAAAAGATCGCCAGAAGCCCCAGCAATGAAATTGTCGTCTTGAATATCTTCATTCAATTCAGGATGACACCGAAAAGGCGACAAAAGTTCGCGGTGGTCGCCTCGGCGACTGCTTCGAACGAAATCGACCTCAGTTCGGCGATGTGCTGGGCGACATACCTGACATACGCCGGTTCGTTCAGTTTTCCCCGGTACGGAACCGGCGCCAGGTATGGTGCGTCCGTTTCCACGAGTAGCCGATCGAGCGGCAACGCGGTGGCAACTTTCTTGATTTCGCCTGCGTTCTTGAAGGTGACGATTCCGGAAAAGGAAACGTGGAACCCGAGGTCGACGGCTTTCCGGGCGGTCGCCATATCCTCCGTGAAGCAATGAAACACACCGCCGACCTCGCCCGCGCGTTCTTCCTCAAGGATGCGCAGTGTGTCTTCCTTCGCTTCACGGGTATGGATGATCAACGGCTTGCCGCTGATTCTGGCGGCCTCGATATGGAGCCGGAAGCGTTCGCGCTGCCATTCCAGATCGCCTTCAAGCCGATAGTAGTCGAGCCCCGTTTCTCCGATTGCCACCACCTTCGGATCTTTGGCCAGGCGAACCAGCGCCGCAACGTCAACTGTCGCATCTGGAGCCGTGTCGGGGTGTACGCCCGCCGCACCGTAAATGTTCGGGCAGGAATGGACGATCTTGAGTACCTCCGGAAAGCGATCCAGCGTCACGCCCGCGCACAGTGCGGCGCCGACCCCGGCCGCAGCCATGCGATCAAGGATTTGCGGCAGATTGGCGGCCAGCTCCGGAAAGTCCAGATGACAGTGAGAATCGACCAGCATGCGACTCAGAGGGTGTGCGTGGCACGCGTGGAGCTCAAATGGCCGCCAAGGATGCCCTCGATTTTCTGCTGCACCGCCCGTCCGCTTTCGTCGCTGGCGAACTGCACACCAATCCCCTGCGCTTTGTTGCCCTGAGTGCCTTCAGGTGTCATCCAAACGACGCTTCCCGCGATGGGCAGGCGGGCAGGTTCGTCCATCAAGGTCAGCAGAATGAACACTTCGTCGCCGAAAGCGTATTCGCGCGTGGTCGGAATGAACAAACCGCCCCGCTTGAGGAACGGCATGTAGGCCGAATACAAAGCCGATTTTGAATTGATGTTCAAAGAGAGAACACTGGGCTTTGCGCCAGCGTTCCTTGATGCGGATGCCGAATCGCTCATGTCCTTTCGCTCGCCAACGCGCGCAAATAGCGCTCAGCGATATCCTCGAAAAATAACTGCGGATTCAATGGATGTGACGCCAGTGACCGGGCTTTCATCAGTTCATTGTAACAACGTAACAGGCCTCCCGCCGAAGCATGGCCGGCCAGTCGACAAAGCGCATCCGTTTCGCTGCCGAGACGAGTACGACCGGCCAATTTGAAAAGCGCCAAGTTGAAAACCCACTTCTGGACCGTCTCGACGAAAGCCTGCACCGGAAGTCCCCCCTCGCTTTTCGGCTGCAACTGAGTCTGCCACCGCGCAGCCAACGCCAGAGGATCTCGGCCCGGGTCAGCCAGACTCGCGAGAACACCGAGGTATACCGAGCCGCGTCCCGATTCGCTCGCCGCATGCGCCAGCAAGGGCGCATTGCCGAGAAGCGGCAACAGCTTGATCGCCGTCTCGTCTCGCGTCCTGAGCCAAGCCTGCGCTTCGCTCGACGAGGGGCGGGGTAGCGGCAATTTGCGGCAACGGCTCCGTATAGTCGGAAGAAGACGCCGCCAATGTGTAGATATCAATATGAAATATACACTTGAAGGTGGTTCTTCAAGTATTTTAAGAATAGCATTCTGGGCGGGCTGGTTCATGGCATCGGCCGGCTCCACTACAAGCACGCGTGCGCCGCTTCGATGTCCCCCGACAAAGACAAAGTCTTCCAAGGCCCGAATCTGGTTGATCAGGATTTGCTGACTACCCGACTTCTTGCGCTCCCCCTCCGGGAATGCTCCTTCGGAATCGACGTCGGCTTCGGGAATGACGTGCCGAAAATCGGGATGGTTGCCCGATGCAAACCAGCGGCATGACGGACACTCCCCGCAGGCATCGCCCGAAGATAGAGGCGCTTCGCACAAAAGTCGCGCCGCCATCGCCAAGGCAAATCGGCCCTTGCCGATTCCCTCCGAGCCCGTAAGTAAAAGGGCATGGGGCAAGCCGCCCTCGCCTGCCCAAAGTCGACTCCATGCGGAGTCGTGCCACTTATACTGTATTAATTCAGATAGTTGCAATTATTTCTTCAAGTGACACTTGTATTTCGTTTACAGTTCGCGACGCGTCGATCAGCCGAATTCTGCCTCTGCTTGCCGCCGCCCGTGCCAGATATTCGTCGCGGACGCGGGAAAAGAAATCTTGCTGCTCCCTTTCGAAGCGGTCCAGATCCCGACCCATACGGGTGACGCGATTCATGGCCACATCGGGCGACACGTTGAACATCAGCGTCAAATCCGGCTGCAGGTCATTCTGAACCCACTTTTCCAGGATTTCCAGCTTGCCTCGCTCAAGGCCGCGACCGCCGCCTTGATAGGCGAAACTCGCATCCGTGAACCGGTCGCAGACCACCCAGTCGCCCCGTGCCAGCGCCGGGGCAATGACTTGGGCAATGTGCTCCCGCCGCGCCGCGAACATCAGCAGCGCTTCGGTTTCAAGATGCATCGAGTCGGCCAGGAGCAGCGCCCGCAGTTTTTCGCCCAAGGGTGTTCCACCGGGTTCACGGGTCTGAACCACGACATGACCGCGCGAACGCAGCGTATCGACCAGCCAAGTCAAATGCGTGCTTTTGCCCGCCCCATCCAGGCCTTCCAGGGTAATGAACCTCCCGCGTGCCACTCAATTGCCTCCGGTATTCTTCTTCTGATGCTGGGCCACGGCGCGATTATGCTCCTCGAGGGTTCGCGAGAACACGCTGGTGCCGTCGCCGCGCGCGACAAAATACAACTTGTCGGACTGCGGCGGATGCAGGACGAGGTGAAGGGACGCCTGCCCCGGCATGGAGATAGGCGTCGGTGGCAGGCCAGGCCGCGTATAGGTGTTGTACTCGCCGTCAGTCAACAGATCCCGCTTGCGCAGGTTTCCGTCGAAAGCCTCGCCAAGGCCATAGATAACCGACGGATCGGTTTGTAAAAGCATGCCGCGGCGTAGGCGGTTGGTGAATACCGAGGCGACGAAGGGGCGATCCTCCGGCCGTCCGGTTTCCTTTTCGACGATCGAGGCCATGATCAGCGCTTGATAGGGATCTCCGTAAGGCACTGACATATCGCGATTCTCCCACTCAATGGACAAACGGCGCCGCATGGCTTGGTAGGCCCGGCGCAACACGTCAAGATCACTCGATCGCTTGGCGAATAGATAGGTATCCGGAAAGAACAGCCCCTCCGGGTGGGATTCCGTCGCGCCGATTCGGGCCAGCACCTCAACGTCCGTGAGCCCCCTACTGTCGTGTCGTAGATTGGAATTGGCGTCCAGGACGGCGCGGAGTTCCCGGAACGTCTTACCCTCGACGAACACGATCTCGGCCTGGGAGACATCTCCCCGAGTAATCCTGCTCAGGATTTCCCAAGGCGTTACGCCTTGCGCCAACTCGTAACTCCCGGCCTTGACCTCGCCCGCCTTGCCCGTAAAGCGCCCGAGCCAGGTGAACTTCCACGACTGGAATTCGACTCCCGCGCTGGCGATCTCGTTGGCGGCGCCACGCAACCCAACCCCGGGGCGAATTTCGAATTCGAGCGGCGTCTTGCCCAACGAAACCGGCGAAAACGCAAACCAGGCCAGCCATCCGGCAAAGCCGGCGACGACAAGAATTGCAAAGGAAATCAGGCGTATGGTGAAGCGCATCGTGTTCACGGCGAGGGTGCGGCGCCGAGCCTGCAAAGGAGGGCATAATAATACGCAGACACCCCACGAAATGCTGTCGGAGAATCCCAACATGAGCCTGACCCGCTGGACCGAATTTCTTGCTGCCCACCATCTAGCGCCGGACGGCGAGAGTTTCGGCGACCTGCCCGGCGAACTCGCCGCCGCGCGGGAAGGCGCGGCACTGGTTCCATTGACCGATTACGCGGTGATTCGCGCCCGCGGCGAAGATGCGGCCGAGTTCCTGCACAACCTGCTCAGCAACGACGTCAAGAACCTCTCGGCCGACGGTATCCGGTTCGCCGGCCTCTGCACCCCGAAAGGCAGGCTACTGGCAACATTTCATATCTGGCACGACGGCCCGGATATCCTGCTTGCCCTTTCCGCAGATATCCAGCCAGCAATCCTGAAGCGGCTGTCAATGTACATCCTGCGCAGCAAGGTCACGCTTACCGATGCAAACCTTGCTCTCATCGGTATAGCGGGGCCGCAGGCTTCGGCCGTGGCGAGCGACGCTTTTGGCCACGCGCCGGAGACGATGCACACCGCTGAGGTTCCGGGTGGACAATTGCTCGGGCTGGGCGACCAACGCTACCTCGTCGCTCTGACCCCGGAAGCCGCACGCGATGCTTGGCCAGGACTGACGGGAAAAGCCCGCCCGGCTGGCACCGCCACTTGGCGCTGGAGCGAGATCGCAGCCGGGCAACCGCGCGTGGTCGAGGCAACCCAAGAAGCCTTTGTACCGCAAATGGTCAATATGGAGATTGCGGCTGTCAGTGGCATCAGCTTCAGCAAGGGCTGCTATCCCGGGCAGGAAATTGTCGCCCGCACACAGTATCTGGGCAAGGTGAAGCGCCGCATGTATCGGGCAAGAATGGACATGGCGCTACCGCCGGGTACCGACGTCTTTACTCCAGAATCCGGCGACCAGCACTGCGGCGCCCTGGTAACCACCGCGCCCTCGCCTGATGGCGGCTACGAGTGCCTAGTGGTCGCCCAATCCTCCGGTGCCGAAGGCGCCGAGGTATTTGCGGGTGGCCCCGGCGTACCGCCGCGGCTGACTTTAGGGACGCTGCCCTACACCCTCGATTGATGTGTCTGATTCTCGTCGCCTGGCAGACGCACCCGGCCTACCCGCTGGTAGTCGCCGCCAATCGCGACGAGTTCTTCAGCCGCCCGACCGCCCCGGCCGCGTTCTGGCGCGGCGGACAGATATTGGCGGGCCGAGACCTGCGGGACGGTGGAACGTGGATGGGCGTCACCCGCTCGGGCCGCTTCGCGGCGCTGACCAACTTCCGCAATCCCGGCCTTCATAAGGAAAACCGGACCTCCCGCGGAGAACTGGTAGCCGAATTCCTGGCCGCCAGCGAGGAACCGCAAGCGTGGCTGGAATGGAAACGCGCCGAAGCGGACCGCTACAATCCGTTCAATCTTCTCGTCGGCGACAGACAATCACTGGCCTGCTATTCGAGTGTCGGCGATGAGCTGCGATCTCTGGGCGCCGGCATTTACGGCCTTTCCAACCACCTGCTCGATACGCCCTGGCCGAAGGTCCAAGCGGCGAAATCATCACTTTCGCTAGCATTGGCCGCCCTGCCCGCTACCGCGCCCCTGTTCGAACTGCTGCGCGACGACGCCGTCCACGCCGACGCTGCGCTGCCGCGCACGGGCGTCAGTCTGGAATGGGAACGCCTGCTGTCCGCAGCGTTCGTCAAAGCACCAAGCTACGGCACCCGTAGCTCGACGGTGTTGATAGTCAGCCGTGGCGATACGCCAATATTCGACGAGCAGACCTGGCTCACTGGCGGGATAGCGGGTGGCCGCAGTCGCTTCCGCTTCAGGCGGACAGACGCCGCGTCATTAGGACGTGCGGAATCCCCGCCTCTATGAACTCGTCGCCATTCGGGACAAAGTCGAAACGCCGGTAGAACGGCTCGGCAGAAATCT
This sequence comes from Gammaproteobacteria bacterium, assembly GCA_018819515.1. Lineage (GTDB taxonomy): Bacteria > Pseudomonadota > Gammaproteobacteria > Burkholderiales > Rhodocyclaceae > Fen-999. Next base: position 5,694 of record JAHJPX010000001.1, on the reverse strand, counting down.
GGGCATGGAGGGCGATTTGATCGATACCGCGCTGGCGAGCAGCTTCCATCAGGTGCAGCAACAGCAGTGTGCCGACCCCCTTGCCGCGCCACTCTTTCAGGACCGCCATGCGTCCGATGCGACCATCTGGCAACAGGCGCCCGGTACCCATGGCGCGGCCATCCGGGCCGCGCGCCACCGCATGATGACTGAGCGCATCCCAGCGATCCCACTCCATTTCGGCGGGAACACCCTGCTCGCCAACGAACACCGCCTGGCGGATCGGCCCGGCCAATGGACCCAATTGCTCCCAATCGGCGTCCTCGACACCAAATTCCACGATATCCACGGGCGTGTACGGCGGCACGAGATCGAAGAGATCGACGACATCGCGGTTGCGCATGCGGATACACCCGATCGAACCCGGACGTCCCATCTCGACCGTATCGGGGCTACCATGAATGTAGATATGACGACGCATTGTGTCGACCTGCCCCAACCGGTTGATGCCCCGCTCGCGCCCCGACAGCCAGAGAATCCGGGTCAATATCCAGTCGCGCCCCTGATGTGCTGCCGCGAGATCCGGCGACCAAATCTCGCCGGTCGGCCGCCGCCGGACGAACACGGAATTCTCCGGCGCACCTGCGCCTATCTTGGCGCGAACGATGTGCCGTCCGCGCGGCGTCCTGAAGCTGCCATTGATTTCGCCAGTCCCGTTGGCTGCGGTCGAGACCGGATAGCGGCGCATAAGAACTGAATTATCACTATATAATTCAATGCACTGGAGTTGAATACTAATCCAGATTCTCATTCAGGCTATCTGGGTTTTCGTCCGCCTTGCCGCGAAGAATGCGGACAGTATTGCGCCGCATTCTTCGGCCAGCACGCCCCCCTGAATCTCGGTGTGATGATTCAGACGTTCCTCGGCGTACAGATCGACGACGCTACCCGCAGCGCCGGTTTTTGGATCGAGGGCGCCAAACACGACTCGCTCCACCCGCGCATGCATGATCGCCCCCGAACACATGATGCAAGGCTCCAGCGTCACGTACAGCGTGCTACCGGGAAGGCGATAGTTGCCGAGTCGATCGGCGGCAGCGCGCAAGGCAACGATTTCGGCGTGCGCAGTCGGATCTCCGCGCAGGATCGGCTGATTGAATCCCCTGCCGACGATCTCCCCCGCCACGACCACCACCGCTCCCACCGGAACCTCATCGGCGGCAGCGGCTTCGTGGGCGAGATCCAGCGCCGCCCGCATGTACAGTTCATCGACAGAAGAATCCAACGGCCTGGCTCTAGAACCGGCGAGCGCCCGCGGCAACCCGACGTTGCGGCACGAATTGATCGTCCAACAGCCCCTGAATTCGAGCAAACACTTCCAGCCGGGAAAACGGCTTCTTCATAAAGTCGTCGGCAGGAATCCTGCTGCCGAAGAACTGTTCGGTGGCATGTTCGTTGCCGCTCATCATGATGACGGGAACATCCTGAGTTTCGGGATCGCGACGCAACGCGCGCAGCGCGGCAAAACCGTTCAGACCGGGCATGACAATATCGAGGAATATGAGGTTCGGGCGCGATGCACGCGCCATCGCCACCCCCGTTTCGCCGTCAAAGGCCTCGCTGATCAGAAAACCGCTCGGCTGAAGCATCCGGCTCAGCGCGACCACGATGGTCTTGGAGTCATCCACAATCAAGACACTGGTGCCACGACGGGCGTTTACACGGGTACGCGTTCGGCGCTCAATGGGAATGACGGGGGCTCGAGTCGGCAACGGCTCGGTAACAGCCTCCTTTCTCTCATTGGCCAGCAGCATTTCCCGAATCCGGTCGTAGATCCCCATGATTTCTCCTTGCCTATCGATGCATATTACTTGCCGGCATGTTTCAGTTGCGCCTGAGCCGCCGCCAACCGGGCAATCGGCACGCGCGGGCCGGAGCACGAAACGTAGGTCAGTCCGAGTTCGTGGCAGAACTCTATGGAAGCAGGGTGGCCACCGTGTTCGCCACAAATGCCAATCTTGAGTTCGGGGTTCGTTTCGCGTCCCAACCTGACCGCAATCTTCATGACTTCGCCAACGCCCTTCTGATCGAGTACCTCAAACGGATTGTCCTGCAAAATACCGGTCTCGTTATACGCGGGTAAGAACTTGTTTTCCGCATCTTCACGTGAGAATGAGAACGTCGCCTGGGTAAGGTCGTTGGTGCCGAACGAGAAGAACTCGGCCATTTTCGCCATCCGCCCGGCACGCATGCAGGCTCGGACGACTTCGAGCATGGACCCGAACTTGAACTGGACGTCGATGCCTTGGGTCAGCTCGACAATCTTGTGGATTCGGTCGACGTAACTCTTGATACGCTCCAGTTCCTCGACGGTCGCCACCTGCGGCACCATGATTTCCGGATTGACCGCGATACCTTCCTTGGCGCACAAGGCAGCTGCTTCGAGAACCGCCTGGATCTGCATCGAGTAGATTTCCGGATATGTGATACCGAGCCTGACGCCGCGATGCCCAAGCATGGGGTTCACTTCCGCCATGGCGCGCACTTTGCGTAACGTCTTTTCCTTCTTGACGATGACGTCCTCTTCGAGATGCGACTCCTTGAATACATCCAGCGCCTCGTTGAGTCGCCCAAGTCCATCAGCGTACTTCTGGTGCAGGGCCGGATTCAGGAGTTTGAGCGTATCCGGCAATTCCTCGATACCCTTGATGGTGTCCTTCAGATGGCGCAGATGGGTAATTTCAAGTTCCAGTTGCGCCGCCGTCGGCAAAAATTCATGCATCGGCGGATCGAGCAGGCGTACCGTCACCGGCATGCCCTTCATGGCCTTGAAGATGCCCTTGAAATCGTTGCGCTGAATGGGCAGCAGGCGATCCAGCGCCGCCTGACGTTCTTCCAGCGATTCAGCGAGGATCATCTCCTGGACGATGGGCAGGCGGTCGGTACTGTTGAACATGCGTTCGGTCCGACACAGGCCGATGCCCTTGGCGCCGAAAGCGCGTGCCTTGGCGGCATCGATCGGCGTATCGGCATTGGCGCGTACTTCCAGGCGCGCGACCTGGTCCGCCCAGTCGAGCAATACGTTCAGTTCGGGAGAAAACTCTGGCTCGACGGTCGGCACCTCGCCTGAATAGACGTGACCGGTACCGCCGTCGATAGTCACAACATCACCTTCGTGCAACGTGGTGTCGCCTATCGTCGCCTTGCGCATCACGTCGTCGATATGGATTGCCTCACAACCGGAAACACAGGGTTTGCCCATGCCGCGCGCAACGACCGCCGCGTGCGAGGTCTTGCCGCCCCGACTGGTGAGAATGCCCTGGGCCTGGAAAAAGCCGTGGATATCCTCGGGCTTGGTTTCCTCGCGTACCAGAATGATCTTTTCCCCGGCACGGCCACGAATTTCGGCAGTGTCGGCATCGAAGACGATATGGCCGGAGGCCGCGCCCGGTGAGGCCGGCAGACCCTGGGCCAGCGATTTTCCCTTGAAATTGGGTGCCATCTGCGGCACCAGCAACTGCTCCAGGACAGCGGGCTCGACCCGCAACAACGCCTTCTCGCGCGAAATGAGTCCATCGTTAACCATTTCCACCGACGTGCGCACCATCGCGCGCGCGTTCATCTTGCCATTACGCGTCTGCAAGCAGTAGAGCTTGCCTTTCTCGATGGTGAACTCGAAGTCCTGAACTTCCTTGTAATGGGACTCCAAGCGGTTGTGCAGTTCAATCAACTGCGCGTAGATCTCCGGCATTTCCGCTGCCATCTCGGCGATCGGCTTTGGCGTACGAATACCGGCGACGACATCCTCGCCTTGGGCATTGACCAGATATTCCCCATAAATCTGGTTCTCGCCGGTACCAGGGTTGCGTGTAAAGCCGACCCCCGTACCGGAATCGTTGCCCATGTTGCCAAAGACCATGGTGCAAACGTTGACCGCCGTCCCGTTGGCCATGGCCGGTGTGATCTTGAACTGTTTGCGATAGTCGATCGCGCGCTTGCCGTTCCATGAGCGAAACACCGCCTTGAGCGAAATCTCCAACTGTTCGTATGGATCCTGCGGAAATGGCTTACCGGAATGGCTAAGCACGATAGCCAGAAACGCTTCCGTCAGTTCCTTGAGGTGTTCGGCTTTGAGATCCACGTCCTGACGGGCCGCGTACTTGGTCTTGATCTCTGCCATCTTTTCGTCGAAATGCTCGTCGGCGATGTTCAGGGCGATTTTTCCAAAGAGCTGAATGAAACGCCGATACGCATCCCAGGCGAAGCGTTCGTTCTTGGTCTGCTTGATGAGCCCCTTGATCGACTCCTCATTGAGTCCCAGATTGAGGATGGTATCCATCATGCCCGGCATTGACATCGCGGAGCCGGAACGAACCGAAACCAGCAAGGGTTTTTCGTTGGAACCAAAACCCTTGCCCGTTTTTTTCTCCAAGTCGGCCACGTACTGCTTGATGGTGTCCCAAAGCCCGCTGGGCAGGCTTCCTTTTTCGAGATAGGCTAGACAAGCTTCGGTGCTCACCGTGAAGCCTGGCGGGACCGCCAAGCCGATCTGAGTCATTTCGCAAAGGTTTGCCCCTTTGCCGCCCAGAAGCAACTTGTTCTTGCCGTCACCTTCCTCGAAAGAAAAAACGTACTGCTTGACCATGTCTGCTCCCTCAGGCTATGTGGATTATCTATGAAAACATAGCAGAAACTCGGCCTTCCGGGTACTGCTCTTTGTCAAAAGAAGCGCTCCCGACCGCTGTCTGGAATGCTGATGGCACTGTCTTACCGAAGGAGTTAGTATTCGTTTTCCCCTTCAACAACTCGCGCAATTTTCCGACCGCCATGAAATATCGCAAACCTGTACTGAGCTCCCTGCTGACCTCTTTCCTCGTATGCGGCATCGGCCTTGCCGGCTGCATGACCAACGAGAGCAAGCCTTCCGAACCCGCCCAACAAGCGCAGCCAGCGCCCAAGAAAGCCGAGGCGCCTGCCCCGGTTGCGGCCGCGCCGATGGCGAATGGCCAATACAATCTTTCCAAGAACAAGCCTGTCACTGATTCAAGCAAGGTCGAAGCCGGACAGGGCACCCTAGTCAAAGGCATCAACGACTGGGAAGGCGAAATCTCCGGAATCCCCGCGCGGGGAAGCAAGTTCGCCAAGCTCAAGATCGGCATGTCAACCGATGAAGTCTATCGCCTGATCGGACCGCCGTCAGGTCAATCGAGCTACCCCACGGGTAAGGCACACATTCCGTTCTACCACGGTGCCGATCGCTGGCGCCAAGAGGCGGTCTACAAAGGCCAAGGCCGCCTGATCTTCTCCCAGCAAGGGGGATGGGGTGCCTCCGAATTCAACCTGATCTGGATCATTCACAGCGCCAACGAGCAGTGATTCGGCAAGCCGGTCTATGCCGCTTGGCGTACTGCCATGACTGACTTTCGAGTGGGATTTGCTCCCACTCGATCATGGCTGGAGGTTTACCCGAGATATCGAAGACGCCGCAGTTGATGGCGCGCACTTCTTGTTGCAGGTTGCCTTGGAAAGGCTGGAGACCGAGGCTAGTGAAGGAGCAGGTAGAGTTAGTGCTATACGCATGACCGACCGTTCGCTGAATCCGCATCCCCCAATCGAATCCGGAGCCTGGATCGAATCGGGGTCGGAGGCTCCGTTCATCGCCCTCGTGCCGGGCCCCGGTGGTGTGCACTTGGCAGGGCAGGCATCAACACTGGT
>JAHJPX010000017.1 GCA_018819515.1 Gammaproteobacteria bacterium | reverse complement strand
TCGGTTCCCCTCAGACCCTCTCGAGCTTCCAATACCTTCCGGTACCTTCCGCCCAGGCTAAACCCTTCGATCTCAGGTCGCCCTACCACTACCTCAGCCTCCAAGCACCTACACCTATCGGCTGTTTGTTTGTTAAAGAACCTTGGCGAACACGTTGCCGCCATTTCGCATCTGCGAAGAGGCCGGATTATATGTGGCCCCACAACGCATGTAAAGCCCTTCACTCAATTATTTCTAGCGAAGGAACTCCATACTGATCTCCTTGAAAAGCGGTGTCCCCGCTTTGCGCAACCACTCGAAGGCAACCATTTCGCGGCTCACGATTTGAACGCCATGGTCGCGCATGCGTTCGAGCGCGAGCGCCTTATCCAGGGGGCTCCGCGAGCCAACGACGTCTCCAACCACGAATACTGTCTTGCCCTGCTCCTGGAGTTCGATCGCCGTTTGCAACACGCAAACATGAGTTTCCATGCCGCAAACAACAATCTGCGATCGATCGCTCCCGGGCAGGCCGGGCAGGCACTGCGCCGCGCCGCAAGAAAAGTGGACCTTTTCAACAATCGCGCCGCCCGGCAATTCATTCGCCAAGTCTACATTGGTCGCCCCAAGCCCCTTCGGGAACTGCTCGCTCGCCATGACCGGCACGCCGATCCTTCGCGCAACCTTGACCAGCCAGATCACGTTCCGCAATAGGGCCTGCCAGTCATGAACGTGGTGCAGAAGTTTGTCCTGCACATCGACGACCAGAAGACTGCTGTTCTCGGCGCTAATCAGCATTGCCGCTCCTCCAATGTTCTCTTACTTCGATTCAATCAACGCGCGAATTCTCGCCGGAAGTTCCATCGACTTGCCGGTCGCAGGATGGAACCACACCACCTTGGCAGCGCCTTCGGCGTACAACTTCTCATCACCAACGCAACGCATTTCGTAGAACGTCGGCACGCTGGACCGACCCGGCCTGTCGGCGTAGAGCAGTACTTCGACCGTCGCCGGATAGGTAATAGGCAATAGGAACGTGCAACTTGCATTGACGATTACCGCTGCTTCGTCGCGTCCCACATCGAGCGAGAAACCGAGCGACTCCAGCCATTCGATCCGCGACTGCTCTGCATAGCGAAAATAAATCGTGTTGTTGACGTGCCCCATAGCATCCATGTCACCCCAGCGCACAGGGATGCGGGATGTATGCATCAGGCGTCGAAAGTGCTCCATGGCGGGATCCGGTCGGTTGGAGGGCGAAGCTTATAATGACTGCATTGAAACGACAAATACGGACTGCCTTCCCGGGGAAAATCATGGAACGTGAAGCGATGGAATTCGATGTTGTCGTCGTGGGCGGCGGTCCGGCGGGCCTCGCCGCCGCCATCCGGCTCAAACAACTGCACCCGGACACCAATGTCTGCCTGATCGACAAGGGATCTGAAATCGGCGCCCATATCCTGTCCGGCGCCATCATCGACCCCCGTGCGCTCAACGAGTTGTATCCCGACTGGCAGGCACTGGACGCACCGCTGAACACACCGGTCACCGAAGACCGCTTCATGTTCCTCACGGCCAGCGGCAGCTTCACAACGCCGCAAATCATGCTGCCCGCCTGTTTCAAGAACCATGGCAACTACGTCATCAGCTTGGGAGAACTGTGTCGATGGTTGGGACAGCAAGCCGAAAATCTTGGTGTCGAAATCTACCCAGGCTTCGCCGGCGCCGATATCCTCTATGGCGATAAGGGTGAGGTTCTGGGTGTCGTCACCGGCGAAATGGGCGTCGGCCGCGACGGACAGCCTACCGACGCTTTCCAGCCAGGCATGGAGTTGCGCGCCAAGTACACCCTGTTCGCGGAAGGCTGTCGTGGCCATCTGGGCAAGCGCTTGGAGGCAAGATATGAGCTCCGCAAAAACGCCGACCCGCAGGTCTACGGCCTGGGCATCAAGGAACTCTGGGAGGTCCGACTGGAACAGCACAAGCCTGGATTGGTTGTGCACACCGCCGGCTGGCCACTGGATGCCAACACCTACGGCGGTTCCTTCATGTATCACTACGGCGAGAACCTGGTCGCCATCGGTTTCGTCGTCGGCCTCGGCTACAGCAATCCGTACCTGTCGCCGTTCGAGGAGTTTCAGCGCTACAAGACGCACCCCGCCATCCGCACCACGCTGGAAGGCGGCCGCCGCATCAGCTACGGCGCCCGCGCGCTGGCAGCCGGCGGCCTGCAGGCCCTGCCGGAACTCTCCTTCCCCGGCGGCGCGCTGCTCGGCGACGATGCCGGCTTCCTCAACGGCTCCCGCATCAAGGGTTCGCACGCCGCCATCAAAAGCGGCATGCTCGCCGCGGAGGCTGTCGCCGAAGCGCTGGCGGCGGGACGGCAGGGCGACGAACTGAAGGCCTACGGCGAGAAGTTCCGCGCCTCCTGGCTGTTCGATGAACTGTACAAGGCTCGCAACTTCAAACCGTTGATGGCCAAGGGCCTCTATCTCGGCTCCTTGCTGTTCGGCATCGACCAGCAACTGTTCCGCGGCAAAGCACCATGGACGCTTGGCCTCACGCCCGACCACCTGAAATTGAAGCAGGCGTCGGAATGTCGTCCGATCGATTATCCGAAGCCCGATGGCAAGATCAGTTTCGACCGCCTGTCTTCGGTATTCCTGTCGAATACCAACCATGAAGAAAACCAACCCTGCCACTTGCAGTTGAAGAATTCCGAGGTGGCGATCGACACCAACCTCGCGTTTTACGATTCGCCGGAACAGCGCTACTGCCCTGCCGGTGTGTACGAGATCGTGAAAGACGAAAGCGATAAGCCGCATCTTCAAATCAATGCCCAAAACTGTGTGCACTGCAAAACTTGCGACATCAAGGACCCGACCCAGAACATCGTCTGGGTCGCGCCACAGGGAGGCGAAGGCCCGATCTACTCATCGATGTAGCGGTGAAATGCGACAAGGGTGTTGCGCCGCGATGCGCGACCCCATATAATCCATGACTTGCCGCGGGGTGGAGCAGTCTGGCAGCTCGTCGGGCTCATAACCCGAAGGTCGAAGGTTCAAATCCTTCCCCCGCAACCAAACAAAACGCAATAAGGCCAATCACTTACAGGTGGTTGGCCTTATTGTTTTGGATTTCTGAATCCCGATCCGCCGCCGGCGTCCCGCCAAGGCTGACTTTTCGCGCGCGAGGCCACGCAACACCAGCACCTCATTAATGTCTATATGCAGGCGCATCGCGAGGTGATAGCTTTCCTGTCTGCGGGTCGGAATGGTGAGCCCTTGCGGGCAAGTCAAAATTCAATATCCATGAATATTCCGGAGCTCTGGCAGCAATATCGACGCATTGCTTTCGTTCTGCTCTTCCTGGCTGTACTTCTGGGCGCCGTGGAGTGGACCGGGCTGAGACACAACTTCAGCTTGCCATACTTAAGGGAAGTGCTTTCCCAAAGCCAGTGGGAAGGCTTGGCCGTGTTCGTGTTGTTGTTTACGCTTGGCAATCTGGTCCAGGTCCCCGGCTGGATATTTCTTGCGGCTGCGGTGTTGGTGCTTGGCGAGTTCGGGGGTGGCCTTGCAACCTATCTGGCCGCCAATGTTTCTTGCGCAGTTACCTTCCTGAGCGTTCGATGGGTGGGTGGGGATGCTGTCCAGCGAATGAAGAGCAAATTTGCGAGGCGACTGGTTGCGCAACTCCACGCGCACCCCGTTCGCAATGTCATCGTCTTGAGGACGGTGTTTCAAACGCTGGCGGCCTTGAATTACACCTTGGCCATGTCGGGCATCGGCTTCAGAAAATACATGCTGGGAACCTTGTTGGGCTTGCCGCTGCCAATTGCCGCCTACTGCCTTTTCTTCGACTACATCGCAAGAATCGCGAACCTCGGCTGACACCGACATGGCCGGCGTGTCGCCACGGCTGACTTTTCCCTTGCCGCCCGCCCCGTACAAATAGTTGACAACACGAACGATCGTTCGTATTGTTCCTGCATGAGCAAAGGCGAAGAAACACGCGCAGCGATTCTCGATGCGGCCGTAATGCAGGCGAGCGAGGCCGGCTTCGAATCGTTGACCATCGGGTCGCTGGCCGAGCGCACCGGCATGTCCAAGAGCGGTCTGTTCGCGCACTTCGGTTCTCGCGAGGAATTGCAGGTGGCGGCCGTCGAGGCGGCAGCCGGGCGCTTCACGGAGGCTGTGTTCTTGCCGGCGCTGAAGGTGCGCCGCGGGTTGCCGCGGCTTCGTGCGCTGTTTGACTACTGGCTGGACTGGACCCAACGCAGCGGCCTGCCGCACGGCTGCCCGATCCATGCCGCGGCGGTCGAGTTCGACGACCGGCCGGGGCCGGTGCGCGACGCCGTCGTCGCGCATTTCCGAAGCCTGGAGGAGGGTCTGGCCCGGGCGGTCGGACTGGCCATCGAGCAGGGTCATTTCCGCGCCAACTTCGATGTCGACCAGTTCGTGTTCGACATGATGGGCATTGTCCACGCCTACCACTACCGTTCCCGGTTGCTTCGCCGCAACGACGCCATCCTGCGCGCCCGCGAGAGCTTCGAACGACTAGTGGCGACGGCCGCGCCCGCCGCCTGAAATCCCAAGGAGATTCGCCATGAACGCTGCCGTTTCCGCGACCATTAATCGCACGATCGTTCGATTACCGATGCGAGCCGCCGTTCGCACTTGGTTCGGCATCACATCCCGGTTGTTGCCAGGCATGGCGCGCCGTCAAGCAGAGCACTGGTTCACCAAGCCGCCGCGCTACACCGGACGCCGGACGCACCCCGTTCCGGCCCGACGTGAGACGGTAACGGTCGAAGACCGTGGCATCGCCGTCTGGCAGGCGGGGCCGGCGGCGGCACCGGCGATCCTGCTCAGCCACGGCTGGGGCGGCAGCGGTGTGCAAATGGGCAGCTTCGTCGCGCCGCTGCTGGCGCGCGGCAATCGCGTCGTCTGGTTCGATCAGCCGGGACATGGCGAAAGCGGACTCGGTTCGGTCGGCCTGCCCGATTTCGTTCGCACCATCGAAGCGCTGGCCGAGACGCACGGCCCGTTCGAGGCAGCCATCGGCCATTCGCTCGGTGCAGCCGCGCTGGCGCTCGCGCTGCGGCGCGGCTTGCTGCTTGCGCGCGTGGTATTCGTCGCCGCACCGGCTTCGCTCAACGAACATGCACACAACTTCGCTCGCTGGATCGGCATTACGCCGCGCATCCGCGAGGCGATGCGCCGCCGCGTCGAGAAGCGCTACGGCTTGCGCTTTGCGGACGTCGACCGCATCGAGGAACTGGGCACCCTGCAACTGCCGGCGCTGTTCGTGCACGACACGGCCGACAGCGCCGTTCCGTTCGAGCACGCACTACGTTTGTCCGCGCATATGCCAGATGCGCACCTGCTCAAAACCCACGGGCTCGGCCACTTCCGCATCCTGCGCGACACGACCGCGGTTGGAGCGATCATCGATTTCGTGAGCGGCAGCGCCGCTCCCCTGCCCGCCGAATTGCCCGACCTACCCCAGCCCTCGCCAATCTATTGACGGGCGGCGTGCCGCCACGGCTGACTTTCTGCGCGACAGCCCCTCTCCGGCAGTTGCGCTCACGATTAGTCCGATCGATCCATACATGACTTTCGTACTGGTTCGCCGGAGGATATGTCCTTACAATGGAAAAGTGTATTTCACTCGTTCGCCCTTGCCATGACCGAACGCACGCTTGCCCAGTTGATGACCTGGAATATCGTCACGATAGATCACGGGGCGAGTATTGCACGGGCGACCGAGGTGATGGAAACGGCCCATATCAGTTCGGTACTGGTAATGGAGTTCAACAAACCCGTGGGAATCGTCACCGAGCGGGACATCCTGCGGGCGCTGGAAGCGGCGATTCCATCCGAACAGGTCGTGTCCAAGATCATGGGCCGTCCGCTGGTGACCGCCATGAAGATCATGGCCGTACACGATGCCTATCACCTGATGGCGGAAAAGGGCGTGCGCCATCTGCTGGTGACCGACGAGGCCGGCCTTCCGGTCGGCATCGTCAGCGAAAGCGACTTCCGCTTCCATCTCGGGCTTGAGTTCTACCGTCGCATGCAGGACGTGCGCTCGGTCATGAGCGCCCGGATGCCGGTCCTGCCGCCCACCGCGCAGGTGCGCGAAGCGGTGAAGGCGATGACCAACCGTGACGCGAACTGCGCCGTCGTCGCCGTAGACGGAATCCCCGTGGGCATGGTCACCGAACGGGATGCGGTGCGCTTTTACCGCGACGGCACGAGTTCCCTGGACCTTCCCCTGTCCGAGGTAATGAGCAAGCCGGTAGCCACCATTCCATCGGGCACCCCCCTCCACGACGCCATGGAGCGCATGCAGTCCCAGCGGATCCGGCATCTGGTCGTCGTGGGAGAGCGCGGCGAAGTTGCCGGCATCCTTTCCGAGCACGACGTAGTCCGGCAACTGGAAACCGAGTACCTTGATTTTGCGCTGCGCGACGGCCGCCGGGCCCGCCAGCAGTTGCAGGACAGTGAGATGCGCCGCCACGCCGTTTTCAACCAGGCGCGCGAATACATGAGCATCCTGGACCTCGACGGCACCCTGCGGGACTTCAATCGCTCGGCCATGGAACTGATCGGCGATCGCTGGCCGAACGACCTGATCGGCAAACCCTTCTGGGACACGCCCTGGTGGACCCACGACCCCGAACTCCAGGCGCGATTGCGCAAGGCGTTCGCCGACCTCGCGGCCGGTCGCCCGAGCCGTTTCGAAACGACCCACCCGGGCGCCGATGGTGCCATCCACCATGTAGACTTCCAACTGCATCCGATCCTCGACGAAAGCGGCAAGCTCGCACTCGCCTTGGCGGAAGGCAGCGACATCACCGACCGCAAGAATGCCGAATCGGAACTGCGCAAGTTTCAATGGGCGGTCGAGCAATCACCGGTGTCGATCATCATTACCGACGCCGACGCGCGCATCACTTACGCCAACCCGAAATTCACAGAGATCACCGGCTATTCGCGCGAAGAGCTACTGGGCGAGAATCCCCGCCTGCTGAAGTCCGGCCTTACCCCGGCTACCGTTTATGAACAGTTGTGGGCCACGCTCGCCGAGGGAAAGGTATGGATCGGGGAACTGTGCAACCGGCGCAAGAACGGCGAACTTTTCTGGGAACTCGCCCGCATCCTGCCCATCGTCGATGCAGACGGTCTGGTAACCCATTACCTGGCCGTCAAGGAAGACATCACCGAACGCCACCGGATAGAAGAACAGCGTCGCCTGGCCTTGCGCGTCTTTCAGAGCAGCCATGACGGCATCTTCATCACGGATCCACAAGGCGTCATCCTCGACGTCAACCAGGCATTCTGCGAACTGACCGGTTATTCCAGGGACGAAGCCATCGGCCAGTCTTCCCGCATGCTCAATTCGGGGCACCACGACGATGACTTCTTCCTGAACCTGTTCGAGACCGTCGAAAAACAGGAATACTGGCGGGGAGAACTCTGGAACCGGACCAAGGCGGGCGCCATCAACGTGGTACTGATGACCATCAGCGCGGTCCGGGACACCGAAGGCCAGTTGACCCACTATGTCGGCGTGTTCACCGACATCACCCAGCGCAAGGAAAGCGAACGGCACCTCGAGCACCTGGCCCAGCACGACCCGCTGACCGATCTTCCCAACCGCAGCCTGTTCCGCGACCGCTTGCAACAGGCCATCAAGAAAAACCACCGCGACAAACAAGTATTGGCACTGCTGTTCATCGACCTCGACTATTTCAAGAAAGTGAACGACACGCTTGGCCACGTGTTCGGCGATCAGTTGCTGATCGAAGCGGCGCGCCGAATCACCGCCAGCGTGCGCAATTCCGACACGGTGGCGCGACTTGGCGGCGACGAATTCACTGCCGTCCTGCAAGACGTCGATAGCCGCGAGGCGGTCGCGCGGGTTGCCGAGGACGTCATCGACGCACTGGCCGCCCCGTTCGTTGTTGGTCAGGAAACCACCAACATTTCCGCGAGCATCGGCATCGCCTTGTGTCCCGACGACGCCGAAGATTCGGACGCACTCACCGATGCCGCGGACCAGGCCATGTACGATGCCAAGGCCAAGGGGCGGAACTGCTACGCCTTCTTCGGCAACCAAAACCCCGAGAAGACCAAAGAGCAGTAATACCAGCAACCGCTCGACACGACGACATCTTCGCAGTTGGAAACGATCCGCCCATCCCGTCCGTCGCCGGCGCGCGATGAAATCGTCATTAACTTGAAAATGCACCCGGTCGGTGCAACACTACCGCTACGGTATAGGCATCGCAGGTCGCGGAGCTGTCTGACCTGGCCAGATGCCCACGGAGGGAGCGCTGGTTGAGCGAACACGGCGAGATACGAAGGGGACAGTCAAGCGCGGCCGACGCGCGGGACGCTGTCGCTGAATTCCACGCTGCCGTCGCGCAACCCGACATGGCGCTCGTCATCTTCTTTTGCTCCTGCGATTACGATCTCGATGCAGTCGCGGCGGAAATGCGCAGTCGGTTCGAAAACGTCCAGGTCGTAGGCTGCACCACCGCCGGCGAAATCGGCCCCGCCGGTTACCGCGAACATAGCATCGTCGGCGCGAGCCTTCCCGCTGACGGCTTTTCCGTAGCGACCGGCCGACTGGATCGACTTCAGGAATTCGGGATCGAACGCGGGCAAACCTTCGCGCAACAACTCCTCCAGAAGCTGGAAAGCCAAGCGCCAGAAGCCACGGTGGACAACAGTTTCGCCCTGCTGCTGATCGACGGCTTGTCGGTGCGCGAAGAACCGGTCACTCGCGCGCTCCAGCATGCGCTGGGCAGCCTGGCACTGATCGGCGGTTCGGCCGGCGACGGGCTCCGTTTCGGCAACACCTACGTGTATCACGATGGGCGCTTTCATTCGGACAGCGCCGTCCTGACGCTGGTATCCACGCCGTTGCTGTTCAAGCCTTTCTTCACCCAGCACTTCGTTGCCTCGGCGCAGCGTGTGGTGGTCACCGAAGCGGACACCGCGCGCCGGCTGGTGCTGGAAATCGATGGCCGACCGGCGGCGGAAGCCTATGCGGAACTGGTCGGGGTCGACACGGACGACCTCGATCCGATGCGTTTCGCTTCCTCGCCGATGGTGGTAACGATCGGCGGCCAGCAATATGTCCGCTCCATCAGCAATGCCCTGCCGGACGGCAGCCTCCAGTTCTTCTGCGCCATCGACGAAGGCATGGTGTTGCGCGTTGGCCATGGCACGGATCTGGTCGGCAATCTCGATCAGGCTTTCGCCGCGGTGCGCGGCGAAATCGGCGAGCCGCAACTGGTCATCGGCTGCGACTGCATCCTGCGCCGTATTGAAGTCCAGCAGAACGGGCTGGTCGACCAAGTGGGCGACATCATGGGACGCAACAACGCCATCGGCTTCGGCAGCTACGGCGAGCAATATCACGGTATGCATGTCAACCAAACCTTCACCGGCATCGCTATCGGACACCATGGATCGGAAACAGCTGAAGGCTGAAGCGGTGACGCCTGCTGCCGCGAACATCGACGCCTTACGCGCGGAAATCACCCGCCTGAACAAGATCGTTCGCGCCCTGATGAATCGCGCTGAACGCAGCACCGAAATCCAGGGTGCGGATTTCAGCCTGTTCGAAACCGCTGTGATGTTGGAAGAACGGGTGCGCAACCGTACCAGGGAACTCGAAGCGATGCTGCGCGAAAACGAACGCATTCGGCGCCATCTCGTCAATTCGGAGGCGAAGTTCTCCGCCATGTTCCGGCTGACGCCCGAACCGATGGCGCTGACCCGCCTGAGCGACGGCGTGATACTGGATGTCAATGGAAGCTATGCCGAGTTCCTCGGTTACCAGCCGGAAGAAATCGTCGGGCGCAGCACCCGACCGGAAGACCTGGGTATATGGCTGGAGGCGGAACACCGGCGCCAGTGGGCGAAACGGATCGAGAGCGACGGCGAGGTGCTCGGCTACGAAGCCCCGCTCCGGCGCAAGGACGGCTCGATCGGGACGGCTCTGCTTTCCGGCAAAGCGGTCGACATCGGCGACGAGAAGTGTGTGATCGTGAATTTTCACGACGTCACCGAGCAGAAACAGCATGCGGAGCACTTGGAACAGATCGCGCAGCACGACTCGCTGACCGGGCTGCCCAACCGCCTGCTGCTCAGCGACCGCCTGCGCCAGGCGGTTGTGCGTTCCGAACGGGAAGCCACCCGCGTCGCAGTCTGCTATCTCGATCTCGACGGCTTCAAGGCAATCAACGACGAGCTCGGGCACCAGGCCGGCGATCAAGTACTGATGGACGTGGCAACCCGCCTCTCGACCACGGTACGCGGTGGCGACACCGTGGCGCGCCTCGGCGGCGACGAGTTCGTCATCCTGCTCAGCGATCTCGCCAGCGACGAGGAATGCCACCTGGTGCTGGAGCGCATGCTACAGGCATGCTCGGCCTCCCATGTGTTGGGCGACAAGACGGCATCCGGCATCTCGGCGAGCATTGGCGTTACCGTCTTCCCCAGCGATAAGGCCGATCCCGATACGCTGATTCGCCATGCCGACCACGCCATGTACGTCGCCAAGCAGACCGGCAAGAACCGTTACCAGATGTTCGACACCCGCCTGGAACAACGTATTGCGGCCCGACAGCAAACTTTGCAACAACTGGCCGGGGCCCTGAAGGCCGGCCAATTCCAGCTCCATTACCAGCCGAAGGTCGACTGCCGCCGTGGCTTGATCGTCGGCGCCGAGGCATTGCTCCGCTGGCATCATCCGATCCTGGGCCAATTGTCGCCCGCCGAATTCATCCCTCTGATCGAGAACACCGAACTGGCGCTCGACGTCGGCGCCTGGGTGATCCGCGAAGCGCTCGACCAGATCATGCGTTGGCGCAAGGATGGGCTCACCCTGCCCATAAGCGTCAACGCGTTCATTCGCCAACTGGTACATCCGGACTTCGCTAAATCGCTTTCCGCCGCGCTTGCCAAGCATCCGGATTGTGGGCCGAACTGCCTGCAGATCGAGATCGTCGAAACCGCTGCGCTCAACGAACTGGAAGTGCTCCGCGCAGTCATTGAGGAATGCCGCGAGTTGGGCGTCGAATTCTCGCTCGACGACTTCGGCACCGGCTACTCGACGCTTGCTCACCTTCGCCATTTGCCGGCCTCGGAAATCAAGGTGGACCAGTCGTTCGTCGGCAACATGCTGGCAAGCAAACAAGACATGGCCATCGTCGAAGCTGTGATAGGTTTGGCGGAGGCCTTCGATCGCGCCATCGTTGCCGAGGGCGCGGAAACACCGGCCCATATCAACCACCTGCTGAAGCTGGGCTGCGACGTGATACAGGGCTACGGGCTGGCCCGACCGATGACCGCCGAAGTGTTCCTGCGCTGGACGACCGAGTTCCACAGCGATCCGGCCTGGTTCGAACCGGGCGCCAAAAACGACGTGGCCTGATCGACAGGCACCGGCAATTGGAGAATTGGCATGGCTGATAGCGATTCGATCCAATGGAACGACACGATGCTGACCGGTGTCGACGAGATGGACGTCCAGCATCACATTCTGGTCGACACCCTGATCGATGCGAATGCCAGGTTGACCGACGACGCCAACGACCCGCTGTTCGAGCAGATCACCCGCGATCTCCTCGCCTATGCGATCTACCATTTCGACACCGAGGAACAGTTGATGATGCGGTACGGCTATGCTGCCAAGGCACCCGAAGAAGCGGAGAGGCACCTAAACCAGCATCGACGCTTTTCCGACCGGGTAGTCGCCATGCGCAACGAGGCACGCGCCGGCAAGCCGGGTTCCCGGGAAGCCCTGCTGACGTTCCTGCGCGACTGGCTGATCAACCACATCCTGACCACCGACAAGGAGCTCGGGCGGTTCGTCCTGTCCGCCACCGCGAAGCCCTAAGGCGGCAGCGCTGCCGGGTGGCGTGCCGCCACGGCTGACTTTCGCCCGCGAAAGTGCTACTGCCTCTCAAAGGCGCCCATGTCCCAACCGGCGCCCACCGGACGCGGCGTACCGCTGAAGTCGACCTGGATCGCGACACCGAAGGTCTGCTGATACTGGTCGTAGAGCGGGCTGGCGATACCGGCATCGATCGCCGGCGAGCCCACGCCCAGGCTGAAATCGCCGCCGGCGGGATTTGCGAACCGGGGATCGCCCTCGATGCAGCCGGCGCATTTGCCGGTGTTGCCCTGCAATCCGGCCACGTCGTACACCGCGCCCCAGTGGATGCGCGCGGCGCCGCCGGACTGGTGAAACAGGTTGTTCGTCAGCACGGCGCTGGCGTGGTAGGCGGTATCGGCGGCGATGAGGTGATAGGCCGAGGCATTCCTGATCCCGGCGACGATGTTGTCGACCATGTTCAGCACATTCGGACTGCTGCCGGTGATGTCGATGCCGCCGTCGTTGTCGTAGAGGACGTTGCCGATGAGATGAACGTCCGCGGCGCCCCAGGAGCGGATGGCGTAGGCGTTGCCGCTGGCGTTCGAAATGCCGCGAATGACGTTGCCGATGACGTAGATCGGGTCGGTGACGTCGCCGCCGATCTGGATGCCGGTGTCGGCGCAGTCGTAGATCTCGTTGAAGATGATCCAGGCATTCTTCGGTGCGACGCTCGGGCCGTAGTGGAAGACCATGGCAGCGCCATCCGAACCGCTCGACGGACCGTATTCGCGATAGGCCTTGTTCTGCGAGACGACGAGGTATTCGATTTCCTTGAAGTCTACGGAGTTCTCGCCGGTATCGTGCAGCCGGTTGCGGCCGATGTAGTAGTGGTGCGCGGTGTAGTTGGCGCCGTGGGCGTTACCCACCGCGTCGCCAGCCACGTCGTGGATGTCGTTGTCCAGTATCCAGACATGGTCGGAATACGAGCCCGTGGCGACGCCGTGGGTGTCGTTCTCGGGAAACTCGGGCGAACTGGCGCCGGTGTTGACGAAGTTGTCCAGATGTATGTCGTTGCGATAGACGACGATGTTGTTGAAGCTGTAACCGGCGTGTCCCGAAATGTTGACCTGGGCCAGTTCGGAATCGCGCACTGCGGCATGGTGCAGCGTGCTGCTGCTGTGGGCACGCAGGCCGAGGTTGTCGCCCTGGTCGAAATGCAGGTGTTCGAGAATGACATAGCCGCCCTTGACGATGGTCTCGCGGCGCACCAGCGGCCGGTGCGCGGCATCCAGCCCGCGGAACCAGCACGGCCGCGCGGTGGTGCAATTGAAGGTCATGATCAACTGGCCGCCGTCGGTCGTGCCGTGAACTTCGACCACGCTGCCTTCTTCAATGGTTGTGGGAACCGAGCATCGGGGAGTTGTCACGGTGCCATAAGGATTTGAAGAATCCGTACAGCCGGTATCGCTGATGTAATGCGTGTAGTAGCCCCCCTCGGAATTCTGGCTGTACGTCAACGCGGGATTGCGGGCCGCCGCATCGTCGTACATCCGGTAGCTTTCCTCGATCCCGAAGCCGGGCGCAGGTATGCCGATGGGTGGAACATAGCTTCCCTGCCCGCCGGAGGAACTGCCCGAACCACCGCTGCCGGACGTGCTGCCGCTTGACGTGCTGCTGGCGCCATCGTCTGAACTGCTGCTTCCGCCACCGCAACCGCAAAGCGTCGCCAGCGACAACAGCACAATCGCCGATATCCGAAAGTTGGTTTCTGCCTTGTTCTTCATTGCCTGCCGCTCCCGCTCGCCATCGGGTTTTGATCCTATCAGTCTTGAATTGCCTCGGACAATTGACGGGAGAGCCAGACACAATGCACCTTCGTATTGCAGACAGCATAGAATCCGGGCTCGCCGTGGCGTACCGCCACGGCTGACTTTCACGCAAACCCGGGCAGTAGCCCCTTCTGGAGAATTCGATGCACTTCCGCCCGCGGCTCCTGGCCGGGCTCGTTGCAGTTGCGCTGGCGAACTGGAACCCCGCTCAGGCCGACCAGGTGACGATGATCAACGGCGACCGGCTTACCGGCACGGTGCTGCACAAGGATCGCGACCTGTTGATCCTGCGTACCGCCTATGCCGGCGAGGTTCGCCTGCGATGCACGGACATCGCCACCGTTGCTACCGACGAGGCGGTCGAGGTAATGCTCGACGATGGCACCCTGACCCGGTTGCATTTGCAGCCTCCGCCTCCGCCCGGAACGGCCATCCCACCCCAACCCGCCGAACCGGTTGCATCCGCTGCTGTCGACGCCGTATCTCCGAACGTAGACGAGCTCGTGCCACCTGCCGCAACCGACGCCGCATCGCCTGCCGCAAACGAGGCGGTTTCGCCGAACAGCGACGCCGATGCGCTCGCAGCCATCATCGCGGCAACGACGCCGGAGCCGCCCGAGCCGCCGGCACCAGCCGAGCCCCCCGAACCACCGGTGCCGCCGCTGTCGGCGATCCTCTTCATCAAACCCACGCCAGAGGAATCCGGCGTCGGCCACCGTTCGCTGGGGCACGCCGGTCTGGCGCTGTCCTCGACGCGCGGCAATTCGAGCAACGATTCCTTCCACGGCGATGCCGAATGGATCCGACGAGCACGCGCCTTCCGCACCACCCTGAGCGGCGAGGGAAACTACGGCCGCGACAGCGGCGACGCATCCGCTTCGAACTGGCGCGCCAGCAGCCGCTACGATCGCTTCTTCAACCCGAAGGAATTCCTCTACGCCAAGGCAGCGCTGGAAAACGATCGTTTCAGGGATCTCCGTCTGCGCGGCACCGTGGGCGGCGGCTACGGCTACCAGTTGTATGAGGACGACACGACGACGCTCAGCGTGCGCGGCGGTCTCAAGTACATCGACGTATCGCACTACGAACTCGCACGCGAAGGCTATGGGGCAATGGGATGGGGCATCGATTTTCGCCGCAGCCTGCAGATGTTCCCGGCAACCTTGTTCCACACGCAGGAAGGAACCTGGGGCGGAGAGGGCCACGGCACCGAACTGCAAACCCGCACCGGCTTGCGCCTGCCGGTCGGCAATGGGCTCAACTTCACCTCGCAGGTAAACGTCGACTGGGAAAGCCAGCCGGCTTCCGGGCGCAACGCGACCGACACGACCGTCCAGTTCGGGCTCGGCTACACCTTCCACTGAACGCGCCGCCGGCGCGTATTCAGTCGCGCGCGGCGTCCGCCTGCAGGTGCGACAGGCGGAACGGCAAGTGCGCGGCCATTTCGGCCTGATAGTCCTGCACGGCGCCATTCTCGCGGGCGAGGTAGCGCGCCACCGCGCCACGCATGGCCGGGTCCGCGACCCAGAATGCCGACCAGGTCGATACCGGCTCGAAACCGCGTGCAACTTTGTGCTCGCCGTGCGCACCAGGCTCGAAACGTTGCAGACCGTGCTCGATGGCGTACTCGACGCCGGCGTGGTAACACAACTCGAAATGCAGCCCGGGGCAGTCGATATCGGTGCCCCAGTGGCGGCCGTAAAGCGCCGTGTCGTCACGGTAACAGACCGCCGAGGCGACAGGCCGTTCGTCGCCCTCGCCGTCGAAGGCGACGAACACCACCATCTGTTTCCCGAGCGCTGCGCCGACGCTGCGGAAGAAATCGACGGGGAACGAGGCCAGGCCACCAAGGCGTTCGAAGGTGCTGCGATAGTGGCGATGGATCGCCTGCCACAGCACGCCGTCGATCTCGTCGCCGTGGCGAGCTTCGATATGCAGGCCCGCGTCGCCTACCGCCCGCCGCTCACGCTTCATCTTCTTGCGCTTTTCGGATGTGAAGGCAGCCAGGAAATCGCCAAAGTCGCGGTAGCCGCGATTGCGCCAGTGGAATTGCACGCCGCGCCGCATGAGCAGCCCGGCGGCTTCAAGCGGGGCGCGATCATGTTCGCGTACGAACAGGCATTGCCAGTTGGAGGCACCCGAGGTTGCGGTGAGGTCAATGGCGGCGGCGATCAGCGCCGCAGGAACTTCGGGACCGGCGTCATGGACCGTCAGCAGCCGCGGCCCTGGTGACGGCGTGTGCGGCACGCCGGTAACGAATTTGGGGAAGTAGGCGAGCCCCGCCTGATGCCAGGCCTGCTCCCAGCCACAGTCGCCGGCGAAATCGTTGTACCAGTGGGAGCGCGCGTAGAGCGGCAACAAGCCGACGAGCTTCCTTTGATCGTCGCGCAGCGCCAAATGCATGGGCTGCCAGCCGAGCGGGCCGTTGTCAGCGACACCGAAAGTCTCCGCCGCGCAGAGAAACGCGCGACTGACGAAGGGATCGCCTTCGCTCGAAAGGCGCTGCCAATCCGCTTCGGAAATATCCGCCGCGCCGGTTAACCGATCGATCGTCGGCATGTAATGACGTTACCGAAAAGACAACGGGGACCGGCCTCGCGGCCGATCCCCGTCGCGTTCCGTGCAACTCGAATCAGGGCTTCTTGGCGAAGGCCGTGCAGGTGCCGTTCGGATTGACTTCCGTATCGCCCGGGAACAGCTTGCAGCCACCCAGCGGCTTGCCGGGAACGAAATGCATGCAGGCGGAGCAATGCTTGGCGGCATCCGGCCCCTTGTCGACGTACTTCATGGCGGTACGCATGGCGTCGTTCTTGGCAGCGAAAGCCGCAACAGGGATCATGGCGACGGCGGCGCCACCGATCTTGATGAAGGTACGACGGGTTTGGTTGATGCTATCAGACATGTTGCCTCCTAGTTGATGAAGATCCGTAGGGTTGGGATCGTTGCTTCACTCCGCAGAACAATTGCCAAGCGTGTGCTTCCGGCAGGTGCGTAGTATGCCATCCCTTAGCCAAATAATGAGCGAGCTAGGGGTTTGGTTGACAGTTTTGGACAATTTCGACTGCGGATCGCGCCATAGCGGCGTATCGCCACGGCTGACTTTTCCCGCGATTGGCGCATGACTATTGGCACTCTGCTTTTCAGTGTATATACTCTGCGGCACAGAGTTTCGTCAGGATATACCACCGCCATGAAATCACGCTCACTTTTCACCACGGTTTGTGCGGCCTTGCTTTTCGCTGCATGCAGCGTCGCACCCCAACGCCCCGAAAGCGTGGCGCGCAACGACTACGATGGCATCAAGACCTATGTCACGCAATTGATCCGCCACGAGATGGACAAGAGCGACATCACCGGTATGAGTGTCGCACTGGTGGACGACCAGCGCGTCGTCTGGGCCGAAGGCTTCGGTTACGCCGACAAGGAAAACAACAAGCCCGCCAGCGCGCAGACGCTCTACCGCGTCGGCTCGATTTCGAAGCTGTTCACCGCCACCGCCGCCATGCAGTTGGCGGAACAAGGGAAGCTCGACATCGACCGGCCACTGGAAGATGCGCTGCCGGGATTCTCGATCCGCTCGCGCTTTGCCGACAGCGCACCGATCACGCCGCGCAACCTGATGACGCACCATTCCGGCCTGCCGCGAGATTTCAGTCAGGGCATGTTCATGAAGAATCCGGAGTCGTTTACCAAATTGGTCGATCATGTCCGTGCCAACGACGCCGCCTATCCGCCAAACCACATCTTCTCGTATTCGAACGTCGGCATCACCCTGCTCGGCCACGCGATTCAGAACACCAGCGGCATGCCGTTCGCCGAGTACATGCGGCAATATGTGCTTTCGCCGCTGGCAATGGACACGGCGACTTTCGAGCCCGGCGTCGCCAAATCCGATCTGATGGCCAAGGCTTACCGCAAGGGTGCGCTGGTGGTCGAACCACATCTGCGCGACGTGCCGGCCGGCGGGCTCAACGCCAGCGTAGTCGACCTCTCGCATTTCCTCTCGATGGTCTTTGCCGACGGCCGCGCTGGCACGCTCCAGGTGCTGAAGCCTGAATCGGTTCACGAGATGCTCAGGCCGCAGAACACCGACGTGCCCCTTGACCTCAACTTCCACAACGGACTGGGCTGGATGCTGTCGACCCTGGGTGCATCGACAATCGAGAACGCCGGGCCGGTCGCGCACCACAGCGGCGCCACGATCAATTTCCGCGCCCAGATGTACGTGCTGCCCGACCACAAATTGGGCGTGATCGTGCTGGCCAACTCGAGCAGCGCCGGGCGGTCCATCGACCGAATCGCCACCGAGACGCTCACCCTGGCACTGGAAGCCAAGACCGGCATCAAGCAGCCGAAGCGGGAGAAAGTGCCGGCCGCCGATCCGACGTGGCCCGTGGACAAGCTCCAGCCCTACGTCGGTGACTACACCTCGCAAATCGGCCACATTCGCATCCGCCTTGACGGTGCGAGCCTGCGCGCCGATGCGTTCGGCCGTACCTTTAACCTCGTGCCGCGCAGCGACGGACTGCTCGGCGTCCAATACAAACTGCTCGGCCTCCTGCCCATCGACCTCGGCGCGCTTGACGCGATCGGCATCACACGCCGCAACGTGGCCGGCCACGACGTGCTGGTCGCCAGCGTCGGCGCACAGGAGATGCTGGTCGGCGAGCGCATCGAACCACCCAAGGATGTGACGCCGTGGCTGAAGCGCGTCGGCGCATACGCGATCGCCAATGCCGGCGACGATCATGACTTCATCGACCGGATCATGCTGACCGAAGAGCGCGGCTTCCTGATCGCCGAACTCACTATGACCGATCACGCCGGACCACCACAGCGCCTCGTCCTGCAACCGCTCTCCGAGCACGCGGCGGTGCTGCTCGGCCCACTCGCCGATGGTGGCGGTGTGCTGCGTTGCGCGACGGATCACGACGTCGAGCAATGTTCATTCTCCGGCTACGCGCTGAAGCGCATAGCAGATTAGTTGCCATCCATGTCCTCGCCCCGGCTAGTCGCGATCTTTGCGCTGCTGCTGTCGCTGTTGCTGCATGCCACCATTCTCCTTCTGCTGAAGCCGTACACCATCGAACCGATCTCCTCTTCAGCCCCACCCTTGTTGGCGACCCTGTCCAGCCGGCAGCCCACAGTTGCGGACGAACCGCCTGCCCGCCCCCTGCCCGCGCAAGAGTCAGCCGTGGCGACACGCCGAGTTGAGAGGCCTACGGCTCCAGTCGCCGATCGCGCGGATATCGACCGCGCCAAAAGCGCCGCATCAGAAGCACCAACGGTCGATCTGGAAGCGGCGTTCGCCATGGCGCGCACTCACGGACGCGCACCCAACCGTCGCCGCTCGCTCGACGCACCGAAGCCACCCCTCACCGTCGAATCGGCCATCGCCCGCGCCACAGCGCCGGACGTCGTCATCGAGACGCGCGGCGCCAACGGCGAAAACGTGACCATGACCAGACACTCGCGCTGCGTCACGCCGCTTTTGGTGCCGCACTACATGCAAGGCATGACGATACCGACGCTATGCGAAGCAAGGAAAGGCTGAACCGATGCGAACCCATGTCGAACAACTGCAATCCATCCAGGCCATGCTCGCCGCCGGCCACCGCTGCGTGGAACTGGAACGCCACAGCCTGCTGCTCTGGGGCCTGGTCGGCGGCGGGCTGTGCGCCTTCACCGATCTAGTAATCAACGGCGACACCATCCCGAACAACACCCACCGCGCCATCGCCGTGCTGCTCTGGCTCGCACTCTGGTTCGGCGCCATGTCATGGCTGGATCATCGGCTGACGCGCAAAGCGCGTCTCGATCGCGACGAAACGCTACCGTTCGCGCAAGCGCAGGTAACGCGCGCCTGGTGGATGCTGCTGGCGCTCGGTGCGCTCACCACTTTCGCCATGTTCTTCCATGGCGGCGGCATCATGGTCTACGCGCTGTGGGCAGTGCTGCTGGGCCTCGGCATGTTCATCTTCGGGCTATTTTCGCGGCCGCTGATCGAGTGGATTGGCCTGGCGACGATCCTGCTTGGCATCCTCGGCCTCGCTGCCGGCCTGCCGCTCGGCACGGCGCGCTGGCTCACCGCTTCGGCCTTCGCCATCGGGCTGCCCTTCGCCGGCTGGCTGGCGGCGCACGTCGACGAGCGCCGCGCCGGGCGACGCGTCCTGGCGGTTGCCGTCTGGCTCGCCACCGTGATCGTCCCCGCGCTGGCAGTCGTCCGCCTCGTTCCGGTGGCCGCACCGACACCGACCACAGCAACGCTGAAGCTGCCGGCGGGCAGTGTGGTACCGCTGTACTTCGACGTGGACAGCCCGCTTCTCGGCATCGCACCGACCGACGCGCTACCGATGACTGTGATGCGCGACACCGAGGTCGCCCTCACCGACGGCCAGCCCGACGGCCGCTACCGCTTCATCGATGGAGAGGGCGGCGGCCCCTGGCATTCAGTGAAGGATGGCGTACTCGCACTGCGTATCGACCGCGTCAAACCGAAGGTCACCAACGGAGCGCCGGTAGTGCGCATGCACGGCGATTTTCTCTTCCACGGAGAACAATGATGACCACCCTCCCCGTGCTCGACCCGCTGCTGCACCAACCCGTGCGCACACAGATCGCGGCCTATCTGGCCGGCCGCGGTGAAGCCACCTTCGCCGAGCTGAAACGCGCGCTGGCCGCCACCGATGGCAACCTTGATGCACACCTGACCAGACTGCTGGCAGCCGGCTATCTGGAATCGCGCAAGGAAGCATCGGCCGCCGGTCGGCCGCAAACGGTGTATTCACTGACCGCCGCCGGACGCCATGCCTTCGCCACCTATGTGGTCGCGCTCTCGGCCCTGTTGCCGACCATGGTCGAAACCGACGAACTGCTGCGCAACGCACTCGCGAACCCCGGATCCCGAGGCGAAGAGTCCACCTCGGGTGTCTGAGCACGGCCGGAGCATGACGGTCGCTGAACGGTTACCCGCCTGCACGGGCAATTTTCGCGGAAAAGTCGGTCGTGGCCGTACGCCGCGGATGCGTACGCAATTTCCCGCTCGACGCAAACAACCAGCGATCAAGGCGGCAAGTGCACAAACATTGTCCTAGCGCAAAAAAGGCCGTATAACACCTTGGCAATATGAACTCGTGCCGAAGCGGTCTTCGCCGCCAAGGCCGCGAAAAGGGATGTTCCACAGGTGTTGAAGGTCAACTCGCCCGACAAGGATATTGTCGATTTCGGTGCCAACCGGCTGCGGACGCGCTACATCATCGCGCTAATGCTGCTGGCAACCCTGATAGTGGTTTCGCAGTGGGTCATCCAGCGATCACTGGCGCTTCAGGAACATGATTCGCGCGTCGTAAATATCGCCGGGCGGCAGCGCATGCTGAGCCAGCGAATCACCAAGACGGGCTACTACCTGCTCGATGCAAGGACCACCGAGGCGCGCCACGATTACCAGGGTCAGTTGCGCGACGCCCTGAATCTCTGGCAGCGTGCCCACCTCGGCTTGCAGCACGGCGACGACGAACTCGGACTGCCCGGCGACAACAGCCCGCGGATCGTTGCGCTGTTCCAGTCCATCGAGCACGAATTTCAGGAGATGGTCGCTGCCGGCCAGGAAGCATCGAACGCCACCGCCGATCCGGAACGTCTGACGCAAGCCGTAGGGCGGTTGAGCGATCACGAGGCCGCGTTTCTCAACGGCATGGACGCCATCGTTTTCCAGTACGACAGCGAAGCGAAACAGAAGGTCGACAATGCGCGCAGGCTTGAATTCGGTCTGGCCGCATTCACGCTGCTGGTGCTGTACCTCGAAGCCCGGTTCATCTTTGCGCCGGCAGTGCGGCGCCTGCGCCTGGAAATGCGCCGACACCAACAGCACGAGTCGGACATGGAAAGGCTGTTTTCAACGAGTCCGACCGCCATGTTCCTGATGGACGGAACGACGCTGAACATCATCCGCGGCAACGGCAAGGCGGAAATCCTGATGGGCTGTTCCGCAACCGGATTTCTGGGCCGGCCGGTCACGGATTTTCTCGACACGAAGTACGAGGCAAACAACTCCTTCATGGAGAAGATCCGGGCCGGCGAGGTGCTCAACGAATACGAAATCCTGCTCATCAACGCCCGCCGCCACATCGTCGAAGCGCTGGCATCCTGTTGCCGGATCAACTACTCGGGTCAGCCGGCCTATGTGATCGGCGCCACCGACATCACCGAAATCAAGAAGGCCCAGCAGACGCTCGAGTACTACGCGACGTTCGACGAAATGACCGGCCTGGTCAATCGGCGCACCGGTCTGCTGATGCTGGCGACGGAACTGGATCGCGCCAAACGCGACGATCTCCCGCTCACGGTGTGTTTTGCCGACCTCGATGGACTCAAGGCCATCAACGATCAGTACGGCCACCACGAGGGCGACTGGACGATCCATACCGTGGCAATGGTGTTGTCCGACTCGATTCGCGGCGGCGACGTCGCCCTGCGGCTGGGCGGCGACGAGTTCCTGCTCATCCTGCACGACTGCGACGAACCGCAGGGCAAACAACTCGTCGAACGCGTCGAACAGCGTCTCGCCCGCATCGTCGCCGAAGAGCCACGTCCGTATCGCTTGTCGGCGAGTTTCGGTATTGCCGTCTATGATCCACAACGCCATCAGGCACCGGAGGATCTGATCGCCGATGCCGATGCCAGAATGTACGAAGCCAAGCACGCCAAGCGCATGGCCGCTTCGCGTGCCTGGCAAACACCGGCCGGATAGGCAAACGCCGCGGCGGCAACGCCGATCAGAGCATCTTGACGACCCAGCGGGCAACCACGCCGGTTGCCTCGGCGCATTGCTCGCCGCGCGCCTTGTCGAAAGCCGAGTAACCTTCCGCGCTCCACATGTCGAAGGTCTGGCCGGTAAAGCGTTTCTGCAGTTCTTCGCAAGTCACGCCGCCGAACTCCTGCCTGAATCGTTCGACCAGTTCCCTGCCCTTCTTGAAGTTGTTCAGGTAGCGCCCCTTATCCAGCTTGTCGCGGTCGCGCCCATAGCGCGCGGACAGCGCCAACAAGCCGCCGGTCAGGGCGCCACAGGCGCCAGCGCCCACCAGGCCGCCGCCGCCGGCAAGGCCGTGCGCGGCCTTGATGGTGGCGTCGTCGATGCCGCCGACCGTTTCCTGAATCGCGGCAAGGATGCACTGCGGGCAACTGCCGAATTTGAGTTCGTACTGGCGGGCCTTGCCGTAAGCCTCCTCGGCAAGCGCTTCCTTGTCGTCGCTCACATTAGCCTCCGATGAATTGCTAATATCGACTATGCACCAGGCGCTACCATGCCAACCTTGATCCAACGCAAACGGGCAACGCTTCGGCACCGGTCGCGGCCCGTTGCGCCCGAACAACTATTGACCTTTGTCGGCCTTTGCCAAAAAATCCGCAGCAGCATGCAACCCGATATCCACAGAATAGCGAGGTACCAGCCGTGTTGAAAGCATTGTTCGGCGGTGCCCGCCCGATCAGCGAGTCCGAAGGAGCGGCGGAGGCAATAACCTCCATCATGAAGAAGCCCACCCTCGAGGAACTCAGGCAGATCGTCGAGTTCTTCCCCATCGGGAAGAAGATGCGCTACAGCCCCGAATACAAGCAGGAAGTCATCCTCGACACGCTGATCGTCGCCTATTGTGTCGATGGCGAGTTCATCTATTCCTGGGATTCCATCGAATTCGACGACGAGGGCGTACCAACGGCCTTTCTGGTCGGACCACAGAGCCAGCGCGTCGAGGCCGCGCGGGTCAGCGAATTCCAGTTGCTGGTGCCGGACACGTCCAGTCTGGAAAACACGCTTGACTACCCGCGCCGGGCAATGATCGGCCGCGGCAGGCAGTTCTACAAGGGCAACGTCATCGCCCTCATCTCCAATGCCGGCAACCGCGGCATCTCGACGCTGGAAACGGAAGTCGACAAGAGGTTCGTCCTCAAAGATGGCCCCTATGCCCAATCGGCGATGGTGCTGCTGACGCCGCAGATCGATACGCTTACGACGACAGACCAGCGCGGCATCAGCCGAGCCCGCATCAATGTGCCGGTGACCATGACCATCCAGGAACGCCTGCGCGGCCCTGGCATCATCGTGGACATCTCGGATGTCGCGTTGCGCGTGCGGGCGCGTGAAGGCCATGCCATGCCGCCGATGAGCCGCGGCGACGACGTCACGCTCGACATCGAGCTGGACGAGCAGACGTCTTTCCGCATCAAGTGCGCGGTCATGCGCCGCACGGCCGAAGCTTGCGTGATAAAAATGGTCAGCCGCTACCTTGACCGCCGCTTCGTGCCGCTCGGCCCGCTCGATCTACTAGAACTGAAGTCCGCACTGCTAAATTTCGGCAAATAGGCCCCCGCTCCGGTAAGGCCGCGCTGCTGCCCTGCTGCTGCTCTTTCCGGACATTGAGTTCGGGCTGGGCAATCAAGTGGAGACACGGGGTTTCCCGCATGGTTGACACTAGTCGTCGGGAACCAGCAACATCTTAGTCAACCCGGACAACCCGAAGCGACCTGTCGTTTGGTTCCGACATTGATCCGGCCGGCCCGACCGATCGTCGGTCCGGTTCGCCATTTTGGCGGCATTTCGGGCATGATTCCGGCATGGCAATCGGGGGATTGGTTCTGCCGTTCCTGTTCCTGTGGACGCTCCTGACCTGGCCGGTGGCGGGTAACGCAGCCGCCGACGCACCGGTCAGGGTTTTGCGCGTGCTCGCATGGCCCGGTTACGCCGATCGGGACGTCGTCAAGGGTTTCGAAACGCGCCATCTCGTGAAGGTCGACCTGACCCTGGTGGATTCAGACGAAGCGCTTTGGGAGAAGGTCAGCGCCGACCGCGGCGCCAATATCGACGTCTTCGCGGTCAACACTGCCGAACTTCAGCGCTACATCGACGAAGGGCTCGTGCGGCCGATCGATGTCACGACGATCCCCAACACCCGGCGACAACTGCCCCGCTTCCGCGACCTGACGCGCATCGCCGGCCTGACCCGCGACGGCAAAGCTTACGGCATCCCCTACACCTACGCCGAAATGGGCCTGATCTACGATCGCAACCAGTTCCCGACGCCGCCCGACTCCATTGCAGCGTTGTGGGACCCGCAGCTACGCGGCC
Source organism: Gammaproteobacteria bacterium (assembly GCA_018819515.1). Classification (GTDB taxonomy): domain Bacteria; phylum Pseudomonadota; class Gammaproteobacteria; order Burkholderiales; family Rhodocyclaceae; genus Fen-999. Next base: position 235,092 of record JAHJPX010000017.1, on the reverse strand, counting down.
GCGTGCTTGCCTATGACACCGGCGGCCACAATTTCTCGCTGGCGGCGCTGCGGCTGGGCAGCCAGTCTCCGTTCCGCATCGAGGCCGCCGACTGGCCGGAAGCGGTGGACGAACTGATCGCCCTGCGCCGCAACGTGCTCGGTTTCTATACCAGGCCGGACGAGGCGACCGAGCTGTTCATTCGCCACCGCGTCGCACTCATGTTCGCCAATTACGGCAGGCAGCAAGTGCAGGCGCTCAAGGCCGCCGGCGCCGATATCGGCTACACAATTCCGAAGGAAGGCGCCCTGGCCTGGCTGGACTGTTGGGCGGTCTCCCGGGCCACCGCGGATTCCGCGCTCGCCTACGCCTGGATCGACTACACGCTTGAGAGCCACGTCAGCAGACTGCTGGTCAGCCGGCAGGGGCTGGCCAACACGATCGACGAACCACCCACCGACGGTGCCGATCGCCGGCTGATCTGGCTGGAGCCGACCGAGGATGCGGAACGCCGCGACAAGCTCTGGGCACGTATCGTTTCCGGCGACAGTGCGAAACGGGTTCTGGCGCCGTGAGGCTGGGCATCGCACAGCGCTTCGCGCTGATTTTTGCCGCAATCGGCATCCTGGCATCCGGCTTCGCAGGCTACTACGCATACCGTGCCAGCCGCGTATTGCTGGTCCGCGCCGCCGAAGCACGCTTGCTGACCGCCACGCGGGTCCTGATGCGACAGGTCACGGTCGCATTCGACGACAGTGCCCGCAATGTGAAGCTGCTGGCTGGGCATCCACTCGCACTGACCGCGCTGAGCACCACGGAACAGCACCGTTCCGCCGCCGAAGACGGGCTGGCAGTTCTTTTCCGCGAAATGGCGCGCACCCGACCGGAAATGTTCCAGATCCGCCTGATTGCCGCCGCCGACCATGGCCGCGAACGCGTCCGCATCGATCGCGACGACAACGGTCCGATCAGAATCCGCGACGACGAACTCCAGGAAAAGGGGCACCTGCCCTACGTCTATGACACACTTCGCCTGCCGGCTGGAGACCTGTACCTCTCCCGCGCCTTCATCAACCGCGAGCGCGGCGCGCACGCAGGCGAGGGGCAGCCTTCGCTCCACATGGCAGCCCCCATCCACGACGACCGCGGCAAGCCGGTCGGCGCCGTCGTTGTCAATATCGACCTGGCCGGCATTTTTCACCAACTGGCCATCGACCTGCCCGACGACGTTCGCTTGTATCTGGCAACCGATCGGGGCGACTTTTTGCTGCATCCCGACTTGGCGCAAGCCTTCGCTTTCGACAAGGGCAAGCGCGCGCTGGTGCAGGAACAGTTTCCTGCCGCGGCGGCGCTCGTCGACGGGCAGGCGCGCGACGTCGTCGTCTCCACCGAGGGTCCGGAACCGACGCGCGGCGTGGTCGCCACCTTCATTCGCGAAACATTGAGCGCGCCGCAACGGGAGGCCAATTTCATCCTGGGCCTGTCGCAGTCGAAAGCGACGGTACTCCGGGAAAGCGACGATCTTGGCGACGCCATGCTGCGTATCGTGGTCGGGGTCAGCATCCTGTCAGCGGTACTGGCCACCTTGCTCGCACGCGCGGTCACCGGTCCGCTCGACCAGATGGTCCTGGCCGTACAGCACTTTGCCGCCACCCGTGCGCGCGAGCCGCTGCCCGTCTCCCGCCGGGACGAAATCGGCGTGCTGGCGCGCAGTTTCGACGACATGCAGCAACAGATCGAAAGCCAGATGGAAACCCTGCAGAACAAGCAGCGCGAACTCGACCACTTGGCCAGCCATGACGCCTTGACCGGCCTGCCAAACCGGCGTGTCTTTCTCGACCGTGTCGAGCACGCGCTGGTTCGCGCCAGCCGCACCGAGCTGCAACTGGCCATTCTGTTTATCGACCTCGATCATTTCAAGGAAATCAACGACAGCCTGGGCCATGCCGTCGGTGACACCATGCTGCTCGCCGTGGCCGACCGCTTGCGCGCGACAGTGCGCGCTGCGGATACCGTGGCACGGATGGGCGGCGACGAGTTCATCGTGCTCATCGAGGACGTCGAAAGCGCCACCACGGCATCGATGGTCGCGAACAAGATCATCGAGTCGCTGGCTGTGCCCGTCACATATCGGGACGAACAGTTGGCGATCGGCGCGAGCATCGGCATCGCCATCTATCCGCGCGACGGGCTCTCCACAACCGAAATCGTCGCCGCTGCCGACCAGGCGATGTACCGCGCGAAACTCGGCGGACGCAATCGCTATTGTTTTGCCACCTACCCGGGCGACGCCGACACCATGCCGCTCGGGCTGTAGCAGGTCTGACGAAAAGTCAGCCGTGGCGGTACGCCACCCCGGCGTGACAACGACGGCGATTCGCGGAGCCGCTAATCAATCGAAGTGAACCGTCACCACCGGATTGTCGGGCAGACCCAGATATCTGACCGAAATGGTCGTGCCGCGCTTGACTGGCGCCGAGCCGAGGAAACCGCCCAGACTCAACAGATCGCCCGGCTGCAGTTCGATACCGTCGCGCTTGAGCGCCTTTGCCAGCCAAATGGCCGCCTCGATCGGCTGGCCCATCAGCACGTTTCCCCTGGCACGGCCGACTTCCGCCCCGGCGCGCTCCTCGCCGACGACGACAGCCATGCTCGCCAGGGCGTCGAGAAGCGCCTGGGCCTCGTCCGCCGTCACGGCAATGCTCGGCCCCAGCACGCCGCCGCGAAAGGCGGCGTTGATGGCGATCAGTTCCGCGCCGGTCGGCTTGCCGTCGAGCATGATGTCGGGCAGTTCGATGAAGGGCACCAGTTCGCTGATGTGGGCCATCGCCTCGAGCGGCGTCTGCGCATCGGCGAGGCCGGCATCCTTTACCACGACGATGAAATCCGGCTCGTAGCGCGGCTTGGCGCCGAAGTCCGCCGGAACCTGCGTCGAGTTGCGCAGCATCATGCCGCCAAACATCGCGCCCCAGGCCGGGCCGTCAACACCGAAGCGCTTTTGCGACTCCGGATTGGTGAATACCGCCTTGTAGCCAACGCGCTTGCCCAGCACGGTGGGCAGCGCTTCGATCAGTTTGCCGCGCGCACATTCCGCGCCGGCAATGGTCAGGTCCTTGCCGAAGCCCTTGCTCAACCGCTTGCCCTGAAAGTCGTCCAGATACGCCATGACGGCGGCCTCATCCGGACATGACACGGATGGCGGCTGTGGCGGCGGCTGTGGCGGCGGCAGCGACTGGCAGGCCGACAATACAAGTAGCACAAATATTGGCGTAAATCTTGTCAATCTCATTGCTTGCTCTCCCCAACGGGCAGCGCTGTCTTGTCCACAACGCGGCGCAGCACAAAACTGGAATGTACTCCCGTCACGCCCTTGATCCGGGTGATACGGTTCAACAGCAACTCCTGATAGGCGTCCATGTCCTTCACCACCACCTTGAGCTGGTAGTCAGCGTCCTGGCCGGTGATCAGCAAACATTCGAGCACCTCCGGAATCTCGCGCACCGCCGACTCGAACGTCTCGAAACGCTCCGGCGTGTGTTGATCCATCGAGATGTGGATCAGCGCCATCAGCGACAATCCGAGCGCCTTCGGGTCAACCAGCGCGCGGTAGCCGATCAGGAAGCCGGCCTCCTCGAGCGCCCGCACGCGGCGCAGGCAAGGCGAAGGAGACAGGCCGATGCGGTCGGCCAAGTCCTGGTTGCTGATCCGACCGTCCTCCTGCAATACGGCGAGAATCTGGCGGTCGTAGCGGTCTATTACCATAGTCATGCTCAATTTACGTTATCTTGCGCAACTTCCTGCCATATCATCCCACCTCAGAGCCACAAAACGCAAGCACATTTCGCGCGACGACCAATAATATGGCGCCATGTGAATGAAGGAGTCCCATCATGTTGAAGCAGCCCGCCGCCAAGTACTCACCCTTCCCGCCCGTCGGCCTTGCCGACCGGCAATGGCCGAACCGCGTCATCGCCAAGCCGCCGGTCTGGATGAGTACCGACCTGCGCGACGGCAACCAGGCGCTTTTCGAGCCGATGGATGTCGAGCGCAAGCTGCGCATGTTCAAGATGCTCTGCGACATCGGCTTCAAGGAAATCGAGGTCGCTTTCCCGTCCGCCTCGCAGACCGAGTTCGACTTCGTGCGCCGACTCATCGAAGAGAGGCGCATTCCCGACGACGTGACCATCGAGGTGCTCACCCAGGCGCGCGAGCACTTGATCCGCCGCACCATGGAATCGATCAAGGGCGCCCGCCGCGCCATCGTGCACGTGTACAACGCCACCTCGAAGCCCTTCCGCGACGTCGTCTTCAATATGAGTCGCGCCGAAGTGATCGAAATGGCCGTGGCCGGCGTTCGCCTCGTCAAGCAACTCGCCACCGAGATGCCAGAAACGGAGATCCAGCTCCAGTACAGCCCGGAGACCTTCACTGGCACCGAGCTCGATTTCGCGCTCGAAATTTGCGACGCGGTTACCGCCGAGTGGGGTGCCACGCCGGACAACAAGGTGATCCTCAACTTGCCGACCACGGTCGAACTCGCAACACCCAATATCTATGCCGACCAGATCGAGTGGATGCATCGCCACCTCGCCCGCCGCGACAGCGTGCTCATCAGCCTCCACCCGCACAACGACCGCGGCACGGCTGTCGCCGCCGCCGAAATGGGCCTCATGGCCGGCGCAGACCGCGTCGAAGGCTGCCTGTTCGGCAACGGCGAGCGCACCGGCAACGTCGATATCGTCACGCTCGCGCTCAACATGTACACCCAAGGCGTCGCGCCCGGCCTCGACTTCTCCGACATCAACGCCGTCGCCCGCGAGTTCGAGGATTGCACGCGCCTGCCCATCCACCCGCGCCATCCCTACGTGGGCGACCTCGTTTTCACGGCCTTCTCCGGCTCCCACCAGGACGCCATCAAGAAGGGATTCGCCGCCCACAAGGCAACGGCGCCAGGTCAAGAAAACCGGCCGTGGAACATCCCCTACTTGCCGATCGACCCGGCCGACCTCGGCCGCAGCTACGACTCGGTGATCCGCGTGAACAGCCAGTCGGGCAAGGGCGGCATCGCCTACCTTCTCGAAACCGGCTACGGCGTCGTCATGCCGCGCCGTCTGCAAGTGGAATTCGCCGGCGTCGTGCAACGCGAAACCGATGCCAGCGGTGGCGAGATGACGGCCGCCGACATCTGGCAGCTCTTTTCGCGCACCTACCTCGATACCGTCGAACCGGTGAAGTATGTAGAGCACCACCTGTTCGAACACGGCAAGGCGCAGGGCATCCGCCTCACCGTCGAGGTCGGCGGTACAACGCACCCGCTCACCGGCGAAGGCAACGGCCCGATTGACGCCGCCGTTCATGCCTTGCGGGGGCTAGGCGTTGCCGTCCAGGTGCGCAGCTACGAGGAGCGGTCAATGGGCGCGAGCGACGACGGTGGCGATGCCAGGGCGACTGCTTTCATGGAACTTGCGCGCGCCGGCGAACGCGACTGCTACGGCGTCGGCATCGACGCCAACATCGTCACCGCCTCGATCAAGGCCATGGTGAGCGGCGTTAACCGCATGGGCATCTCGGCGATTGCCGCGCGTCGGGCGGCCTGAGCCGCCCGCGACCGGCGGGCTCAGTGCTCGCCGATGCAGAGCAGCGACGGGTCGTTTTCGCCGCTGACGGCGATCTGGTTGAGAGCGGCAAGTACTTCCATGCTCGCCTGTTCCATTTGCGCTAGATTGTTCACACCGACCTGCACGTCACCGGCGTGGAAAGCGGCAACAGCCGCACGCCCGTGTTCATGCACGCGCTTGTGCGGCGGCTCGACCGCCGCATAGCCGGGCAGTTTGGAAAAGCACTCGCGGCCCTCGCCCTCGTAGTACCACTTGCCGAGGCGACACGCCGTGTGGCTCGCGAAGTCCTCGGCCGACTTGTCCGACAGGCCCATGAACACACGGTAGATGTGTTGCTTGAAGACGAGATGGTCGGTCTTGGCGGTTTCGATAAAACTGCGCAGCGCCGTCGCGCCCAGTGTCTTCGTCAGGTGCTGGGTTACTGTCAGCAGGCCGTCGATGTTGGCAAATGCGGTTTTCCCCTCCTGGCTGATCGCGGCCATTTCGTCGGGATTGACTTCGGCCACTTTCTTGAGCGTCACCGCCTCGCCCTGGACGCGCGCCACCAGCCCCGAAATCTCGGTCGCCGAGGAGGTCGTCCGTTCGGCCAGCTTGCGCACCTCGTCGGCCACGACTGCGAAACCCCGGCCCTGCTCGCCGGCACGAGCCGCCTCGATCGCGGCATTCAAGGCCAGCAGGTTGGTCTGGTCTGCCACTTCCTTGATCAACTGGACGATACCGTTGATCCTACCCATCCCTTCGTGAAGCGCATCGATTGCCGTGGCGCTGCGATGGGCGCGGTCGATCAGGTGCTGGATGCGTTCGGTCAGCCGCTGGACGATCTGCTTGCTCTCCGCCGTCTCGCCCGACGTGCGCACGGCCTCGGCCGTTTCGGCGCGCATCGACTGCGCCATGCCCGCCAGGCTGCCCTGTAGCGCCATCGCCGACTCGCAGAACTGGCCGAGGGGATTCCTGATGCCGTCGAACAGCCGCACACTCCCCAGTAAGTCGGCATTCTCCGCCGCCAAGCGGGCGTTTTCCCCGACAAGCGCGTCGGCGCGTTCGCGCTGTAACCGCTCCTGCGCCTGCACCGCTGCCAGTTCCTCGCCGAGCCGCTCTATCTCCCTCGCCTTGCCAGAACCGAACATCCGCCGCCCCCTCGCCGTGATTGAACAATCTACCGATCGGTCGCTTCAGTTCTTCTGAAAGAATATTCGACCGGAATTCGCGCCACGAAGTATGCCACGATAGCCATACATCCAAAAAGGACATTTGCGGCAGAAATACGTAAGCAGCGCGGGCCCGAGCGATCTGCTACGCTGGAAGCAGTTAATCCGCCGAAAGTCATGACATGGACGTCACCGGAATCGCCGTAGCACCCACCATCACGGCGCAAACCAATATCGCTGGCGCCGTACAGATGGGTGTCCTGAAGCAGGCTCTCGAAGTGCAGGGACAGAGTGCCCTGCTGCTCGTGCAATCCGTCGCGCAGGTGACCTACAACAATCCACCCAACCTCGGCAACAACATCGACGTCGTCGTCTGACCGCGTCCTCAAATGGAATCAAACGGGTCAGGTTCGAAATGATTCCTGGTAATCGGAGGAGAACGACAGTTTCATTCTCGGCGTCCCGCCACGACTGACTTTCCGGCTTAGCGGACCGCCCCGCTATCGCCCGCGAAACACCGGCTTCCGCCGTTCCTTGAAAGCCTGGATGCCTTCGACGTAATCAGCGCTCTTGAATACTTTGTGGCGCAGTTCCTGAATGCGCTCGAAGATGCCGGGCTGGAGCGGCGCGGAGTCGCCCAGCATGCGGAACTGCTCCTTGATCGCGGCCACCGCCATCGGCGCCTTGGTAGCGATGCCCCGCGCCAGTTCGACGGTATAGCGCTCCAGATCGGCCTCGGCCACACGGTGGTTGAGGATCGACCAGCGCTCGGCCTCTTCGGCCTTGATCGGCCGCGCGGTGAAGATCATTTCCTTGGCCACGTTGAGCGGCAGGCGGCGCATGAAGTTGAGCGTACCGGCCGTATTGTAGGGCAGGCCGAGATTGACCGGCGTGATGGCGAACGAGCAGGTGTCGTCACCGATCACAATGTCGCACGAGAGCACCAGGTCGGTGGCACCGCCCCAGACCGAGCCGTGCACCATGGCGATCACCGGCGCGGGAAAGTGGCGCACCGCGCGCAGCAACTGTTCGAGCGGATCGGAATAGAGCAGTGGGTCTTCGCCCAGCGGCAGCTCGGCGATGTCGGCGCCGGCCGACCAGACGCCGGTGTCGCCGGCCGCGCCGAGGACCAGCGCCCGCACGGGGACCGCCGCAAGTTCCTTCATCGCGGCCAGCAGTTCTTCCACCAAAGCGGCCGAGAGGGCGTTGCGCTTTTGCGGATGATTGAGCTTCAAGAAGCCGATGCCATCGCGGTGTTCGCTGATCACGTGCATGGGTAACTTCCTTCCGATGGGGTATTCGTAGCCGACAAGGCTGACCGCCAACCAGTACACTGCGAGTCTCGCAAGGGAACCCGGCTGACGGCCGGCGCCTTCCCCCGCGTTACCGGAAGCTTACCCGATGCGATTGATCCCAGATGTAGCGAAACTCGCCCCGACGATCCAGTCGCAACCCATCGGGCATCGGCAATGACTGAACAGCCGACCGTTACCTGGACCGAGGCCGGCGAAACGCGCAGCGCCGTGTGGCGCTCGGAAGCCGCGCTGCCACCGCCCAAGCGCGTGGTCGTCGCCGACGACACCATCACCGCCGACGCGGCCTACCACTACGCCTGCGAAGGCACCGCCATGCTCTGGCGCGGCGATTTCCAGAACGCGCGCCAGTTGCTACTGGCGATGGCGCGACGCGTAGACCGCAAGCCGCACCGATCACGCAAAAAGAACGCGCCAGCCGCAGGAACGGCCGACGCCTTCCACCAACATCGTCTCGCGCAGTCGCAACGCGCCCGCACGCTGGGCATGCTGCTGCTGCCCTTCGACGCCGACTACAGCATTCCGTTGCGGCGAGCGCCCGACGTAAGGCTCGCCTGCACCGAAGCCTACGGCCCCGCCGGCGAACCCTTCGTCGCCTCGCTGCGCGAACTGCTCGGCCTGATCGGCGCGCACGAGTGGCGCAGGAACGGCGTCGCCATCCCCGAACTCGACGCACGCATCCATCCGCACTACGGCGTGTTCGCGCCGGTGCGCAGCGAATACCTGAAGCTGGTGGCGAGGGCCCCCTTGCCCGCAGACACGCTGGCCTTCGACATCGGCACCGGCACCGGCGTCATCGCGGCCATCCTGGCAAAGCGCGGCATCAAGCGCATCGTCGCCACCGACCTCGACCCGCGCGCCCTCGCCTGCGCCCGCGAAAACCTTGAACGCCTAGGCCTGCTGGCGCAAGTCGAGGTAGTGCAAGAAGACCTGTTCCCGCCGGGCCGCGCACCGCTGGTGGTGTGCAATCCGCCCTGGGTGCCGGCGCGCCCCAGTTCCCCGATCGAACGAGCTATCTTCGACCCCCAAAGCAAGATGCTGCGCGGCTTCCTGAACGGCCTCGCCGACCATCTCGTAGCAAACGGCGAAGGCTGGCTCATCCTCTCCGATCTCGCCGAACACCTAGGTCTGCGCACCCGTCCCGAACTGCTGGCCATGATCGCCGCCGCCGGACTTACGGTGCTCGACCGGCTCGACATCCCCCCCGAACATCCGAAGGCCGGCGACACCAGCGACCCGCTGCACGCCGCCCGCGCCGCCGAAGTCACCTCGCTCTGGCGGCTCGCCGCGCGGTAGTCCACCCAAGGCGGCGTGCCGCCACGGCTGACTTTTCCAAAGCGCGCTGGACGCCACGCAGTGCCGGTCCCCAGTAACGCGAGAGATGGGACAATACCCCACACTTTTCGCAGCGCTTGCGCGGACTACTCGTAGCGCAATGCGACGATCGGATCCAGGCTGGCCGCGCGCCGCGCCGGCATGTAGCCGAACACCACGCCGATCAGGGCCGAGAAGCCGAAGGCCAGCAGGTTGATGCCCGGATTGAACAGGAAGGGCATGTTCATCAGCGCGGTCAGGCCCAGGCAGGTGACGAAGGCCAGGGCGATGCCGATCAGCCCACCGAGTGCCGACAGCACCACCGCTTCGATCAGGAATTGCAACAGCACCTCGTGTTCCAGCGCGCCGATGGCGAGGCGGATGCCAATCTCGCGCGTGCGCTCGGTCACCGACACCAGCATGATGTTCATGATGCCGATGCCGCCGACCAGCAGGCTCACCGCCGCGACGGCGCCGAGCAGGCCGGTCATCGTGCGGATGGTGCCGGAGAGCGTCTGGGCGATCTGCTTGGTGTCCATGACGTTGAAGTTGTCGTCCTCGTTGTCCGACAGCTTGCGCCGCTCGCGCATCAGGCGGCGGATCTGTTCCATCACCGGCTCGGCCGTCACGCCGTCGCGCAGCGACAGCATCAGCGTCGACACATCCTGGTTGCCGGTGAGCCGCCGCTGCGCGGTGAGCACGGGCATCAGTACCACGTCGTCCTGGTCCTGGCCCATGGCGCCCTGGCCCTTGGCGGCGAGCAGGCCGATCACCTCGCAGGAGAAGTTCTTCACGCGCAGTTCGGCACCCAAGGGTGACTCGCGCGGAAAGAGCTGCGTCTTCACGGTCGCGCCGATGACGCATACCGCTTTGCCGACCCGCTCCTCATCGGGCTCGAAGTTGCGACCGGAGGCGATCGTCCAGTTGCCGGCCACAAAGTAATCGTTGGTGGTGCCGCTGACCTGCGACGACCAGTTCTGGTTGCCGGCCACCAAGGTGACGCGGCTGCCAACCACCGGCGCCACCGCCTTCAGTGCCGGCACCTGGTTCTGGATGGCCTCGACATCGGCGAGCTTGAAGTTGGGCGCGCCAGCGCTGTCGCGGCCCGGCCCGAGCTGCTGGCCCGGCCGCAGGATCAGCAGGTTGCTGCCCAGGCTGGATATCTGGTTGGAGACCATGCGCGTGGCGCCATTGCCCAGCGTCACCATGGTGATCACGGCGCCGACGCCGATGACGATGCCAAGCACCGTCAGGAAGGAGCGCATCAGGTTGCGCCGGATCGCGCGCCAAGCGAGAAGCAGCGCGTTCAGCAGCATCTGGCTCATGCGGCCTCCTTGCGCAGGTCGCTGTCGACGTTGCCGTCCACGAAGCGCACGGTGCGGCTGGCGTAGGCGGCCATGTCCGGCTCGTGCGTGACCATGATGATGGTGATGCCGTATTCGCGGTTGAGTGCGACCAGCAGCTCCATGATCTCGTGGCCGCGCTTGCTATCGAGGTTGCCGGTCGGTTCGTCGGCGAGCAGCACCAGCGGCTGGGTGACGATGGCGCGGGCGATGGCGACGCGCTGCTGTTGGCCGCCGGAGAGTTCGCCGGGGGTGTGGTGTTCCCAGCCGTCAAGTCCCACTTGCGCCAGCGCCCGGCGCGACGCCTCATGCCGATGCGCCGTATCCTCGCCGCGATAGAGCAGCGGCAGTTCGACGTTCTCCTGCGCCGACGTCCGCGCCAGCAGGTTGAAGCCCTGGAAGACGAAGCCGAGAAACTGCCGCCGCAGCAACGCGCGCTGGTTGCGCGTCAGTTCGTCGACGCGGATGTCGCGGAAATAGTAGGCGCCGCTGGTCGGCGCGTCGAGGCAGCCGAGGATGTTGAGCGCCGTGGACTTGCCCGATCCGCTCGGCCCCATGATGGCGACGAATTCGCCTTCGCGGATATCGAGGTCGACGCCGCTCAGCGCCTGGAATTCGGCCGTGCCCGTGCCGTAGGTCTTGACGACCTGGCGCAGGGAAATCAGCGGCGCGCCGGCGGAGTCGCTCACTTCTTCGCTTCCTGGTAGTCCGTGATCACCGCCATGCCGGCCTTGAGTTCGCCGCCGACGATCTCGGTCTGGCGGCCGTTGCTGGGGCCGGTCTGCACGGCAATGGCCACCGGCTGGCCGTCGCTCAGCACCCAAACCTGCGGCGCGTCGCTCTTGCCATTCGGGCGTTGCTGGGCTTTCTGCGTCGGTGGGCGCGGCATCAGCCGCGAGACGATGCTGCCCGACTGCGCCGGTGCCGCCGCCGTCGTCGGCGAGAAGCGCAGCGCCGCATTCGGCACCAGCAGCACGTTGTCGCGATTGGCGGTGGTGATGCGCGCGGTGGCCGTCATGCCCGGCCGCAACGCCAGGTCGTCGTTGGCGACGCCGAGCACGGTCTTGTAGGTGACGACGTTGTCGGTGATGGTCGAACCCAGACCAACGCGCTGGATGGTCGCCGGGAAGGAGCGCCCCGGCCACGCCGAGACCGTGAAGCTGGCCGACTGGCCAAGCTTGACCGTGCCGACGTCGGCCTCGTCCACCTTCACCTGCAATTCCATCTTGGTCAGATCCTCGGCAATGGTGAACAGCACCGGCGTCGTCATCGCCGCCACCACCGTCTGGCCCGGTTCCACCTTGCGCGCCAGCACCACGCCGTTGATCGGCGAGCGAATCACCGCCTTGCCGATATTGGTCTCGTCCGTCTTCAGCGTCGCGCGGGCGCTGGTTGCGTTGGCCTCGGCGCGCAGCAGGGTCGCTTCGGCCGTTTCCAGTTCGCTCTGCGACGGCACCTTGCCGCCCGAGAGTTCGGCAACATGGCGCTGGCGCTTGAGATTGGCGCGCGCCTCCACCACGGTCGCCTCCATCTGGGCCAGTGCCGCGCGCGACTTGGCCACCGTGTCTTCGAGCTTCGAGGTATCGAGGCGCGCGATCACCTGGCCGCGGGTCACGCGGTCGTTGTCGTTGACCAGCACCGCTTCGAGCGTTCCGGATAGTTCGCTGCCGACATCCACCGAGCGGGTCGGCTGCAAGGTGCCGCTGGCCGAGATGGTGACGACGAGCTTGCCCGTCGCCGCTTACTCGGTGACGTAACTGCCCTTCTGCTCGCCGCCGCCCGGCAGCAGCGCGATCACCCCGACGATGCCGACGAGGCCGATGGCCAGCGCGATCCAGCGGCGCTTGCCGGAAAAAAGGCCGGATAGCGGTCCGGGCTTGCCGGCTTGCAGGAAATCGGGGGGAGGTGTCTTGGTCTGGTTCATGATTGTGCGTCCGTGGTTTCGCCGCCGGCGCGCCAACCGCCGCCGAGCGCCTTGTAAAGCTTGACGACCGCCGCCAGCAGGTCGCCCTCCGCTGAGGCAAGGCCGTCCTCGGCGGTCAGCCGCGTGCGGTCGGTATCGAGTACTTTCTGAAAATCGGCCGAGCCGGCCTCGTAGAGCGTGCGCGCCAGCAGTGCGGCGTTGCGCGCCGACTCGGCCGCGCGGCGGCGCGACTCCAGCCGCTCGCGACCGGCGGCATAGGAGACCAGCGCGTTCTCGACATCTTCCAGCGCGGTCAGGATGCTGGCCTCGTAAGCCACCAGCGCCTGTTCCTCGACGGCATTCTGCACATCGATGCGCGCACTGATGCGGCCGCCGTCGAACAGCGTCGCCGCCAGGCTGCCCACCAGCGAACGCACCAGCGTGTCGCTGCCGCCGAGCGCGGCGGTACTGAAAGCCTGCCAGCCCCACGAGCCGCTCAGCGTGAAGCTCGGATAGCGCGCCGCCCTTTGCTCGGCGCTGCGCGCAATCTCGCCGCGCAAGGCAAACTCGGCCGCGTGCACGTCGGGCCGCTGGCGGATGGTGTCGGCGGGAATGCCCACCGCCACTTCGTCCGGCGGCGCCGGCAGCGGCTTGATCTCCTGCAACCGTTCGCGCAGGCTGCCCGGCGGCTGTCCGGTCAGCACGGCGAGCCGATGTTCCGCCGCCGCGCGTCCCACTTCCAGGCTGGGGATCGAGGCGCGGCTTTGTTCAAGGTTGGTTCGCGCCTGTTCCACGTCGAGACTGGTCACCAGACCCGCCTGCTGCTTCCAGTCCGTGATCTGCAAGGTCTCCGTCTGGCTGGCCGTGTTGGCGCGGGCGATCGCCAGGCGCTGCTGGTAGGTACGCAGGGTGACGTATTCGAGCGCCACCTCGGCCGCCAGCGAAACGCGCGTCGAGTTCAGTGTGGCTTCGCTTGCCACGACATCGGCTTCGGCACCCGACGCCGCGTCGCGCTGACCGCCGAAGATCGAAGGCTCCCAGCTGGCGTCGAAGCCGGCCGCATAAAGCGTCTGCGCCGCACCGCTGCCGCCGGCCGCCGTACCGGTCTCGCTGCGCCGGGCCGACGCCGAAGCACCCAGGCTGGGAAAGAGTCCCGCCACAGCCAGATCGCGGCCGGCGCGTACCTGCTTCAGGCGCGCCTGTGCCGTGCGCATGTCCGGCGCCGCCGTCAGCGCCTTCTCGATCAACTCGTCGAGCACCGGATCGCCCATCTGCCGCCACCAGATCGACAGGTCCGGCACCGCCGCCGGCTTGATCGCCGCATCCGCCGTCGTCCACGCGCCCGGCAGCGCCATGTCCCGCGCGGAGTCGGGCAACGCTGGAATCGCGGAACAGCCGCCGAGCACGGCCAGCAGCGCGACGAACAGGAAGGGGCGGGACGGTGTCATGAGCCTACTCTACCGGCTTGAACACGCGACCGAGGACATTCATCTGCTGGCGCACGTCCGGCCCGACGAGTTCCGCCAGTGTTTGCTGATTGGAGTTCACATGCACACCGGCTTTGCCGAGTCGCTCACGCAACTGTTCCGGCGTGACTTGCGCCACCTGCGCCAGCGTTATCAGGTTGGACTCGCCCAGCGCCCGCACCGGCGCCATGAAGGGCGGTTCGCCCTTGCCGCCGCCGAGGGGAATGAAACTCAGCGCCAGCGCCACGACGAAGATGCCGACCAGGGCCTGACCGCGCCTTGAGCTCAAATGAGCCTTGAGGCCGGCGAAGTTCGCCGTCGTGTGCAGCAGCGCGCCGCCCAGCAGCACCCAGCTCAGCCATTCATGTACGAACTTGTTGGCGCCGGAATCGGCATGGAAGAATACCAGCACGCCCGTGACGGCCGACAGAAGGAATGCTCCGGCGGTGATCGGCGTGACCCAGTTGCGTTGGATGTTCATGGCCTTGCCCTTTCAAATGGTTTGCAAAGCCGATGATATTGGCCGAATATCTTTCCCGGAAGATATTTTACCGGCGCTTACAAATGACCTCAGTCCTGCAACATCCGGTTACCGATCCCGTCGAAATGCATCGGCGCTACTGGCCGGAGAACATCGACATCGCCACGGTCGCCTTGATCTTTGCGCTGCACCGCGCGCGCGAGGCCGTCATCGCGCCCAGCCGCGAGGTGTGGAGCCGGCACGGCCTCACTTCCGCTGAGTTTGATGTGCTCGCCACGCTGCGCCGCAGTCCCGCTCCGCGCGAGCTGACGCCTTCGGAGATCCGCAGCCTGTTGCTGGTCACCTCCGGCGGCCTGACCAAGATCATGGCTGGCCTCGAAGCGCGTGGTCTGGTCGCGCGTTCCCGCAGCCATGCCGATCAACGGATTCGGCCCGTCCGTCTCACTCCTTCCGGCAAGCGCCTGGTCGAGGCGGCCATGGCCGAGCTCATGGCCCGCACCCCGCAGCGAATTGGCCGATCGCTGACGGCCGGCGAAATCGCCAAGCTCACCGAACTCCTGACCAAGCTTGCGGACTGATCGGAAAGCCCTCTCCGCCCGCGCGGCCGGGATCCCGTCGCTCTGGTGGTTGGCCATCGCTTCCAGGCCAATTCCCCGAGGTGGCGTACCGCCACGGCTGACTTTCATCAATGTCCTGACACGATTGCCGATTATGACGATGCGCATACAATTGCGCTTGCCGGTTCGGCACCCATTCGACGGGGAGACGAGCGATGAATTTCACAGGTAACGGTCACTTCGACGGCAAGTCGCTCTAGGCATGCACATCGTCAACATCCATCAGCGCAGCATCCCGCGGCCGGCCGCCGAAGTCGGCCGCCTGCTCGACACGCTCGCCTCGGACGACGACGCGCTCTGGCCGCGCAAGCTGTGGCCCGCCATGCGTTTCGACCGCCCGCTAGCCGTCGGCGCTGACGGCGGCCACGGCCCCGTCGGCTATGCCGTCGTCGACTACAAGCCGGGTTGGGTCGTTCGTTTCAAGTTCTCCGCTCCGAGGGGCTTCAACGGTCATCACCAACTCGAAGTCATCCCCGAAGACGACGGTACCCTGCTGCGCCACACGATCGACATGAACGCCGAAGGTCCTGCCCTGCTCACCTGGCCGCTCGCCATCCGCTGGCTGCACGACGCCTGCCTCGAAGACGCCTTCGCCACCGCCGAAGTCTCTCTCGGCCTCACCCCCACCGTCATCACCTGGTCGCCATGGGTTAAGCTCCTGCGCTGGGCCATGTCCGGCGGGAAAATGGGACCACAGCAAATTCCGACGCCATCGCGGGCGGACTCCGGCCTGTAGCCGGCGTACCACCACGGCTGACTTTTCCGGAACAGCACTCGTGACCGACCTCGCCACCGTCATCATGTCCGAAGGAACGTCGTGGTGAATGTTCAGGTTGCCGCCGTCGGCGTGTTGATGCTGCTTGCGCTTCTTGCCCACGTGCTCGCGGGCGTCCGCGAGACGATGAGCATCCGGCCCTCTTCGATCCTCCCGGATACCGCGGACCGCATTTCCGAAGCAGCCGGAACGCTTGAGCGGAACTGGACGCAGGCGCTGTGCGCGTTCCAGTTGGTCACCGTCGATCTGCTGGCGCTGACCGCCTTGTCGTTCCTGCTGGCCTTCACGGACCTGATCCCGCAGCAAAGGCCGGTCGCGCTCGTGTTGGCCGGCTTCTTCGCCCTGTGGGGCGTCGCCTGGCTTGTCCAGCTTGTCGTTCTCAAGGTACCGCGAAAGAACTACCTGCTCCTCGGGCATTGGGCATTCTGGTTTCTGTGTGCGGGACTCAGCTTTTGGGGTGCGCAGTCGCTATGAGCCCCGCCATCACTTCAATCCCCGTCCCGCCGGCAACCCGCATCAGCAGCGAGATTCCGGGTTCGGACTTCCACGACTGCTACGTGATGCCGCTGGCGCACGAGGGACGGTCGGCGCTGGAGATTTTCCTGCATACGATGGCGCGCTCGCCGCACTGGGTGGAGGCGATGATGGGACTGCGCAATCGCGTCGTCGGGCTGTTCGGGCTGAAGAACCTCGGCCATCTGGGCGCGCTGCCGCCGCACAAGGAGGCTGCGGAGTATAAGATCGGCAACCGGGTCGGCATCTTCACGCTGCTGTCGATGAGCGACGACGAGGTGATCCTTGGCGACAACGACAGGCACCTCGACGTGAAGGTTTCGCTGTGCAAGGTGATGCGCGACGACCACGAAGCGGTTGCGGTGACGACAGTGGTGCACATCCACAACCTGCTCGGTCGCGTCTACATGCTGTTCGTGGCGCCCATGCATCGCATCATCGCGCCGGCAGTGATGGCGCGCGGCGCCTCGGCGTCCCGCCACGGCTGACTTTTATCGGAGTTTCCCCCGTGCCTGAACCACTGACCACCATCGCGACATCGAAGGAACTCGCCCAACACGTCCTCAAGTGGCTGACCAACCTCAGGCGCGCAGGACGGGAACGCCAGCAGCAGAGTTTGCTCGCGGTGCACAAGGTGATCGCGCTGGCGCGCAAGACCAAGGCCTATTCGCGCGGCGTGAAGGCCGGCCAGCAGGACTACAAGGCCGAGGCGGAACTGGCGGCGACCTGGGCCGACCTCGGCTTCGAGCTGAAGCGGCTCGGCCTGAAGGCGCTGGCGAAGAAATGCGACGTGACCTCGCGGTACTGGGCCGACCCGGAGCAGTTCTCGCCCGGTTTCCTCGCCGAAGCCGACATCAGCTTCGATTCCGTCGAGCGCCTCGCCCGCCAACTGGAAGTGCAGATCGAACACGGCAGACCGTCCGCCTAGCGATTTCGCATCACCTTTCGGCCAACCCCATGCCTAAATGGGAGAGACGAAACATTCCTCGCCGAATCAACACCCTAGCTGACGACAAGCGGCTGCACGGCGCAAACACGGCCGCGTCCGGCAGGCGAACGCCTTAGAATACGCCGCCAAAACCGCTGTCCCGGATCCAGAAATGCTCACCCCCGTTCCCCTCGACAAGGCTTACCGGCTGCTCAACCACGGCCCGGTCGTGCTCGTCAGCAGCGCCCACGGCGAGGCGCGTAATGTCATGGCGGCCGCGTGGGCGATGCCCATCGATTTCTCACCGCCCAAGGTCGCCGTCGTGGTGGATGCGCGCTCCTACACCCGCGAACTGATCGAGGCGTCGGGCGAATTCGCGCTGAACATTCCCTGCCGCCAGCAGGTCGGTTCCGTACTGAAGGCCGGCACCGCCAGCGGCCGCGATACTAATAAGTTCACCCATACCGGCTTCAGTGTTCGCGCCGGCAGCCGCATTGCCGCGCCGCTGATTGAAGGCTGCGTCGGCTGGCTCGAATGCCGTGTGATCGACGAGCCGCACATCCAGAAACAATACGATCTGTTCGTCGGCGAAGTGGTCGCCGCCGAGGCCGACGACCGCGTGTTCCGCGAAGGACACTGGGACATGGCCGACGACGACCTGCGTACCCTGCACTATCTGTCGGGCGGAACCTTCTTTACCACCGGCGACGCCATCACCATCGCCTCCGACTGAAGTCATGACACAAAGCTACGACGAATCATCCTTCCGCGTCCTGAAGGGGCTGGAGCCCGTACGCGAGCGGCCGGGCATGTACACCCGCACCGACTCGCCGGCCCACATCATCCAGGAAGTGATCGACAACGCCGCCGATGAGGCGCTGGCCGGCTCGGCGAAGCACATCCACGTCTGCCTGCAGCGCGACGGTTCGGTGACGGTGACCGACGACGGCCGCGGTATTCCGGTCGGCCCGCACCCGGAGGAGAAGGTGCCCGTCGTGGTGCTCGCCTTCTCGCGCCTGCATGCGGGCGGCAAGTTCAACAAGCGCGAAGGCAACTCGGCCTACGCATTTTCCGGCGGTCTGCACGGCGTCGGCGTGGCGGTGACCAATGCGTTGTCGACACGAGTCGAAGTCGAGGTGCGACGCGACGGCAAGGTCCACCACGTCACCTTCTCCGAAGGCGGCGAGAAGGTTTCGAAGCTGGAAGTGGTCGGCGATTGCGGCCGGCAGTCCGGAACGCGTGTACGCGTCTGGCCCGACCCGAAGTACTTCGACACGGCCAAGGTGCCACAGGCGGAAATGGAGCGACTGCTGCGCTCCAAGGCGGTGCTGCTGCCTGGCGTCGCCGTGATGCTGGAAGTGGAACAGGCCGACGGCAAGATGTTGTCGAAGACCTGGCGCTATCCCGACGGGCTGGCCGGCTATCTCGCCGAACTCGCGGCGGGGCAGGAAGCCGTGGCGCCGATCTACGCCGCCGAGCGCTACGCCAGCGGCGAGGATGAATCGTTCGCCGAAGGCGAAGGTGCGGCCTGGGCGCTGGGCTGGTTCGCCGAGTCGCTGCCGTCCGAGTCCTACGTGAACCTGATTCCGACGGTGGCCGGCGGTACGCACGAATCCGGCCTGCGCGCCGGCGTCTTCGAAGCCGTCAAGAGTTTCATCGAACACCATGCGCTGCTGCCGCGCGGCGTCAAGCTCCAGCAGGAGGATGTCTGCGGTCGCATGGCTTTCGTGCTGTCGGCGCGCATCCTCGACCCGCAGTTCCAAGGCCAGGTGAAGGAAAAGCTCAACTCGCGCGAGGCGGTGAAGCTCGTCGCCGGGCAGATCCGCGATCCGCTGGAAATCTGGCTCAATTCCCACGTCGAAGCCGGCAAGGCCATCGCCGAACTGTCGATCAAACAGGCGCTGGCGCGCCAGAAGAATGCGCAGAAGGTGGAGAAGAAAAAGCAGTCCGGTGTCGCGGTGCTGCCGGGCAAGCTGACCGATTGCGAGTCGACAGACATCACCGAGAACGAACTCTTCCTGGTCGAAGGCGACTCGGCAGGCGGCTCGGCGAAGATGGCGCGCGACAAGGAAACACAGGCCATCCTGCCGCTGCGCGGCAAGGTGCAGAACTCGTGGGAGATCGAGCCGAACCGCCTGTTCGCCAACGCCGAGATCCACGACATCGCCGTCGCGCTTGGCGTGGACGCGCACTCGGCTGATTCGGAGCCCGACCTCTCGAACCTGCGCTACGGCAAGGTCGTCATCATGTCCGATGCCGACGTGGATGGTGCGCACATCCAGACGCTGTTGCTAACCCTCTTCTACCGCCACTTCCCGGCGCTGATCCGTCATGGCCACATCTACATCGCGCAACCGCCGCTGTATCGCATCGATGTGCCGGCGCAGGGCAAGAAGCGTCCGGCCAGGCGGCTCTACGCGCTGGACGAAGGCGAACTTGACGCGATCAAGGACCGGCTGGCCAAGGAAGGCTTTTCGCCGGACAAGATCGAGGTCGGCCGCTTCAAGGGACTGGGCGAGATGAATCCGGAACAACTGCGCGAAACCGCCATGGCACCGGCGACGCGCCGCGTGCTGCCCGTCGCCGAGCGGCCCGAGTCGCGCGACGAAACGCTGAAACTCTTCAACCTCCTGATGGGCAAGGGCGAAGCAGCCGGCCGCCGTGCCTGGATGGAAAGCAAGGGCCACCTTGCGGAAGCCGATGTATGAACCACAAAGACGACGATACGCCCGACCTGTTCGAGCAGGCACCCGCCGAGGCGCCCAATTCTCCGCCGCCAGGTGGCGTGCCACCACGGCTGACTTTTGACGACCCCAATGCGCTGCCACTCGACGCCTACGCCGAGCAGGCCTATCTCTCCTATGCGATGAGCGTGGTGCGCTCGCGCGCGCTGCCGCAGGTCGAGGATGGCATGAAGCCGGTGCAGCGACGCATCCTGTTTGCGATGAGCGAGATGCGGCTCGCCGCCAGCGCCAAGCATGTGAAGTCCGCGCGCGTGGTCGGCGACGTGATCGGCAAATATCATCCGCACGGCGACAGCAGCGTGTACGACGCCATGGTGCGCGTGGCACAGGACTTTTCGCTGCGCTATCCGCTGGTCGACGGCCAGGGCAATTTCGGTTCGCGCGACGGCGACGGCGCCGCGGCCATGCGCTACACAGAGTGCCGGCTGACACCGATCGCCGAACTGCTGCTTTCCGAACTCGATCGCGGCACGGTCGACTTCGTCGCCAACTACGACGGCACCATGCGCGAGCCGCAGTTGCTTCCGGCGCGCCTGCCCTTCGTGCTGCTGAACGGCGCTTCCGGCATCGCCGTCGGCATGGCCACCGAGATTCCGCCACACAACCTGCGCGAAGTCGCGGAGGCGGTGAAGCTGCTGATCAAGAAGCCGAAGGCGACGCTGGAGGAAGTGCTGCCGCTGCTGCCGGGGCCGGACTTCCCGGGCGGCGGCCAGATCATCTCGGCCGCGTCGGACATCCGCGATGCCTACGCGGGCGGACGCGGCAGCCTGCGCATGCGCGCACGCTGGCGCATCGAGGACCTCGCCCGCGGCCAGTGGCGCGTGATCGTCGAGGAACTGCCGCACGGCGTGTCGACCGCGAACGTGCTGTCGGAAATCGAATCCATCACCAACCCGCAACCGCGCGCCGGCAAGAAGGACGTTTCGCAGGAGCAGAAGAACCTCAAACAGGTGATGCTCGGCGTACTGGATTCGGTGCGCGACGAATCGAACGAGAAGGCGCACGTGCGCATCGTGCTGGAGCCGCGCACCTCGAAGATTTCGCAGGACGAGTTCATGGCGGTGCTGCTCGCCCACACCAGCCTCGAAGCGAATGTATCCATCAACCTGACCATGATCGGCCGGGATGGGAAGCCGCAGCAGAAGCCGCTGCTGACGGTGCTGCACGAGTGGGTCGAGTTTCGCCACGCCACGGTCGAGCGGCGCTCCGCGCATCGCCTGAACGAAGTCGAGCGCCGCCTGCACATCCTCGAAGGCCGGCTAGCCGTGTTCCTGCAAATCGACAAGGTGATCCGCTGCATCCGCGAATCCGACGAGCCGAAGGCCGACCTGATGGCCAAGTTCAAGCTCACCGAAATTCAGGCCGAAGACATTCTCGAAATCCGCCTGCGTCAATTGGCGCGGCTGGAAGGCATCAAGATCGGGAAGGAACGCGGCGAGCTGCGCGACGAGGAAGCCGGCCTGCGGAAGATCCTCGGCGACCGAAAGGAACTGACCAAACTCGTCGTCAGGGAAATCACCGAGGACGCCAAGAAGTACGGCGACGACCGCAGGACATTGATTGAAGCCGAAGCCGCGACGGCGACCGCCGAGGTCGCGATCCCGGACGAGCCGGTGACGGTGATCGTCTCGCAGAACGGCTGGGTGCGTGCACGCCAGGGCCATGGCATCGATCCGAACACCATCTCGTACAAGGCCGGCGACTACCCGTTCCTGATCGCCGAGTCGCGCACCATCTGGCCGCTGGTCATTCTCGACACGCACGGCCGCGCCTACAGCGTGCGTGTCGCCGACCTGCCCGGCGGCCGCGGCGACGGCACGCCGCTGACGACGCTGATCGAATTCCAGGACGGCGCCAAGCTCGCCCAGGCGGTGACCGACGAAGCCGAAGCGCAATACGTATTCGCCGGCACCGGCGGCTACGGCTTCATTGCCAGCATTGCCGATCTCGTTTCGCGGCAGCGCGCCGGCAAGGCCTTCATGTCGCTCGACAAGGGCGAGAAACCGGTCAGGCCGGCAAAAGTCAGCTGTGGCGACACGCCGGGAGACACGCTGGCAGCGATCTCGCAGTCGGGGCGCCTGCTGGTCTTCCCGCTGGCCGAGCTGAAAATCATGGCCAAGGGCCGCGGCCTGATCATCCAGGACATCGGCCCGAAAGACGAACTGGTCGCTGTGGCGGTCGGAAACGGCGCTTCATTCACAATTTCCGGCACGGGCCGGGGCGGAAGAGCAACCGAATGGTCCGTCGGGCGCAAGGATCTGACGCCCTATCGCGGCAATCGGGCCCGCAAGGGCCACGCGATTTCGGCGAAGCTCAAACCGACGGCGATCGCATCCGGCTAATGCAACCAGTTGAGCAGCGCTTCGCGGTCAAGCGCATGCAACAGTTTGAGATTGACGTTGCAACCACCGGGGGATTGGCTCGGAGTGCGTTGAACCAGACAACGACCGATGCCCGTTACCAGCAGAACCTGCGGCGCCGATCGGGACAGGTGACGGTCGAAGAACGCCCAGTTCGGTCGAACCAGCGGCCGACAGTCCGGCCCCTCGCCAATCTGGAAACGCTGGCCCCAGGCTTCGCCCTTGCCGGTCCAGCACGATGGCGCGATGCGATCCTCCGGCCGTAGCGAAGCAACGTGCAGTTCGATGCCCGCAACTTTTTCCTTGAGTTTCGTCACCGCAGCAGCCGGTGCCCGGGTCTCGCGTAGATAACTCACCTGTTTCTCCACCGCCGCGATCACCAATCGCAGAGCCTCCTCAACCGTTACCGGCACCCACAATGGATCGGGGCGCTTCTTGATTACGAGATAATCGCCGTGATGGGGAAAGCCCGCCACGGTGCCGCCTTCGGCGGGCTGCAGGAAAGCGTCCGTATCGACGCCCTTCCAGTCGTGGGGACGCTGTCGGCCGCCGAGCAAGTGCGGTTGGATGTTATTGACCCTGAAATGCATCAATTGCGTTTCGCCGCTCTCCTCGCGGACGTTCTTGCCATTCCGCCGGTACTCGAGAATGCTGAAGGCGCCAAAGCCAAGCGCGCCCCCCAGCGGCAATTCGGTTCCCTTCGGCTGACGGGGTGCAATTGCCAGATATTCCGCAAGGCCGCCCCAAGTCTCCGCGTTGAAACCCTTGGGCTCGGTGACAGGCGATGCATGACGAATCATGCCGTCCAGCGCAAGCAATTCACGCTCGAACGCCTTCAGGTCGGCGCCGGACGCACCATACACCTCGCGGGCAAAGCGATCGCCGTTGAACCGCCATGGTTTCCAGCGTCCGGGTTCATCGACCAGATACTCGACGGCGTGCGCACCTGTTGCGAGCACGCCTGACATCGCGACAAAGAACAGGACTCCATGCCGCATGACCCCGCCTCCCGAAACGCATGCGCACTATGCCAATAGGCATAACAAAAGGAGGGGATTATTGACAAACGACCGCGACTGGCAATAGAGCAAATGCCCTAGGTGCGCTGGCCGCCCGAGGCGGGCGACTCAGTTCTGGCCGTTGAGAATGCGGGCCTTGCTCTGAGCTTCCGCCTTGTTGATGGCGGTCATCTGTCGCCCAAACGCCTCGCGCTCCGCGACACTGCGCTTGGTTGCCTCGATGCTCTTGATGCAACGCCAACGCTTGCCGCCTTTGGTGTCGATCTGTCGCATTTCTTCCCGCGGATGATACGTGCGGCAGTGGTAGCAATACAGGGTATCGGCCATGGCTGAAACAACTCTCCGAAAAACAAACTAACCACCATCTACGGTGGCCGTCCGCCTGTTTGTCATACTGGCGCGCCCGGCAGGATTCGAACCCACGACCCCCTGGTTCGTAGCCAGGTACTCTATCCAACTGAGCTACGGGCGCGTTGAAAGGTTGCACATTATACAAGCAAATTGCCGCTGTTGTCGCGCCTGAATCAGATTCCGAATCTTTTACCCACACCGAGTAGCACGACCAATCCAAGGATCGCGAATATGGCGGCGGCAATACCGTGCACCAAGCGGGTTGGCATCCTGTGCGCGATGCGGTCGCCGAGCAGGACGGCGGGCACATTGGCAATCATCATGCCGAGCGTCGTACCGGCAACCACCGTGACAACGGAGTTGTATTGCGCAGCCAACGCCACGGTGGCGATCTGCGTCTTGTCGCCCATTTCGGCGAGGAAGAAAGCGATCAACGTCGTGCCGAACACGCCGTAGCGGGTGAATTTCGCGTCGTCTTCATCGAACTCGTCGGGAATCAGCGTCCACACCGCCATGCCAAGGAAGGACAGGCCAAGTATCCAGCGCAGCAAGTCCGCCGAAACGACCGAGGTGATCCATGACCCGAGAGCGCCGGCGAAGGCATGATTGGCGATGGTCGCGGTCAGGATACCAAGCACGATCGGGACGGGTTTGCGAAACTTCGCCGCGAGTATGAAGGCGAGAAGTTGCGTCTTGTCGCCGACCTCGGCTAGAGCGACGATCCCGGTCGAGATCAGGAAGGATTCCACCTACACACCCCACCCGACGGAACGAGGATGATCGACGGCACCGGACAGAAAGCTCACCAGTACGGGAACTTCCTGTTCGAGGTCGTGAAAATCATCGTGGCTGCCGGCGATGGCCTTCATCTCGACATGATCTCCGGCGCGCGCCGCATGGATCGCCAGAGCTTCGGCCAATGGGACGGTCTCGTCCGCTGTGCCGTGGATCAACAGCGTCGGGCAGCGAACCTTGCTGATGGTGTTCAGCGGAGCGATGTCGTCGAAGCGATGTCCGATGACCAGTTCGACGTAGCGCATGAGCAACCAGCCGACCGGCAGATAGGGAACCCGCCTGGCCGCCAACCAGCGCCGCATCATTGTAACGGGGTGCGCGAAGGCAGCCAGACTTACTACGGCTGCAATATCCGGTCGCCTCGATGCAAGGAGCAAAGCGGCACCAGCACCGACCGAATGGCCAAATACAGCGATGCGGGCGGGATCGACTCCCGCTTGTCCGTGCAGCCAATCGACCGCATGTTCGGCGTCTTCGGCAAATCGCGGCAGAGAGACAAAGCTGTCCTCGTCGCTCATGCCATGACAACGCACATCGAAAAACAGAACCGACAAACCGGCTTCGTGGAGCGGACGTGCCAAGGGCAGCATCATTTCCGCATTGCCGCCCCAGCCGTGGAGAACAACAACCGCTGGCGTGTCTCCTGCGTTGGCTGCCGGAATGAACCATCCAAACAGCGATTTCCCGTTTTCCGTGGCAATTCGAACGTCGCGATATTCCAGTCCCAGGTCGGATGGCGTTACTGTTTCCGGAATGCGCTCCGGTGCAAGACTGCGATGCACCATCCTGCGCAAGAACCAGCCCAACAACCCTGCGCTGAATACGCCTGCCAAGACTATTGGGATCATCGTTGGAAGTCGAAAGCCTTGGTGAAAATGAATATCCCGCGGAACGTCACGCTTCGCGGGATATTCGCAACAGCCCGAACGTGCTACAGGCTGAAAATCTGGCGGAGAAGGAGGGATTCGAACCCTCGATGCAGGTTTTGCCCGCATGCTCCCTTAGCAGGGGAGTGCCTTCGACCACTCGGCCACTTCTCCGGAAGGAGCGCGATGATACCCGCTCCGAGCACCGGGGGTCAAACTCAGGCGACAGCCTGGTCGAGTCCGAAAGTGCTGTGCAGAACACGCACAGCCAGTTCGAGGTACTTTTCATCCACGACGACGGAAATCTTGATCTCTGAAGTCGAAATCATCTGGATGTTGATGCCTTCCTCGGCGAGAGCGCGGAACATCTTGCTGGCGACGCCGGGATGGGAACGCATGCCGACACCGACCGCCGACACTTTGCAGATATGGTCGTCGCCTTCGATGGCGCGCGCGCCGACGTGCGGACGAATTTGCTCCTCGAGAATACTCTTGGCGCGAGCGAATTCGCCACGCGGCACGGTGAACGAGAAATCGGTTGTGCCATCGTGGCCAACGTTCTGGATGATCATGTCGATATCGATGTTGGCATCGGCAATCGGACCAAGAATCTGGTAGGCGATGCCGGGGCGGTCGGGAACACCCTGCACGGTCAGCTTGGCCTCGTCGCGGTTGAAAGCGATGCCGGAAATGATCGGTTGTTCCATCTTGGTATCTTCCTCGAAAGTGATCAGTGTGCCGCTGGTTTCCTGGCCTTCTTCCTCGAAGCTCGACAGCACGCGCAGCTTGACCTTGTACTTGCCCGCGAATTCAACCGAACGGATTTGTAGAACCTTGGAGCCGAGGCTGGCCATTTCAAGCATTTCCTCGAAGGTGATGCGATCCAGCTTGCGGGCATGCGGCACGATGCGGGGATCGGTAGTGTACACGCCGTCGACGTCGGTGTAGATCTGGCACTCTTCCGCTTTCAACGCGGCGGCCAACGCCACGCCAGACGTGTCGGAACCACCACGTCCGAGTGTCGTGATGTTGCCGCTCTCGTCGACACCCTGGAAGCCGGCGACGATGACCACGTTGTCGTTGTCGAGGTCGCGCCGCATCTTCGCGGACTCGATATCGAGAATTCGCGCCTTGGTGAAGGCGTTGTCGGTCAACACCTTGACCTGCCCCCCCGTGTAGCTCTTCGCCTTGACGCCAATGTCCTTAAGCGCCATGGCAAGCAGGGCAATGGACACTTGCTCACCGGTCGACATCACGACATCCAGTTCGCGCGGGTCCGGCTTTCCCGATACTTCCTTGGCGAGCGCGATCAGGCGATTGGTCTCGCCGCTCATGGCGGAAACCACCACCACCAGTTGGTGGCCCTGCGCCTTCCAGCGCGCCACGCGCCGGGCCACATTGCGGATACGATCCGGCGACCCCATGGAGGTGCCGCCGTATTTCTGGACGATGAGTGCCATGACGAAAGTGTTGGTTCGGTCTATGTAAAAAAGCTCGTCATTATATGCGCGCTCTCCGGCCAATCGTCACGCCGTCATGAATTCCCACCGGGATGCGACGCAAACACCCCGCGGCTGTGAGCCAAACGGGCCCCTTGTATGGCATTGAAATACCGGCTATGCTATAGGCCATATGACTTCGGTACTATCAATAACCGCTGATGTCATACCCAGTCATCGTATTGTGAAAGAGGAACCCAGGCATGAAATCAATCGAGAAAATCGATGTCCGCGAGGTCCGGCGCAAGCTGGGCATGAACCAGCAGCAGTTCTGGTCCAAGCTAGGTGTCACGCAAAGCGGCGGATCACGTTACGAAAGCGGCCGCAACATTCCCCGCCCAGTCCAGCAACTGCTCCGCTTGGTGCACATCGAGCAGATTGACATTGCCCGCATCCGGCGCGAGGACTACGAGGTCGTCGAATACCTCAAGGCAACCGATCCGGAAAAATTCAAGAATCTCAAGAAGTTGGCAAGGACGTCGATGAGGAAGTCCGCCTGACCCGACTGCATGGAATCAGGGGTTGACCTTCGTGGTCAGCCCTTCTTGTCGTAGGTAGGCAGCCACCGCATCCAGCCAGGATGCCGGCGCCCGACTCAGGCGCCCCGCTTCGGGCTGGGCCGACGGGCGAGCCAGTCCGTATAAATGAACACCGTGGATACTGTCGCGGCATCGTCCGAGAAAATCGACCAGCGCCGCAATCTCGGCTTCGGATGGCAACTGTCCGTCCAGCGCAAACAGGCAGGTTTGCACCCAGGTCGGACATAGCTCACCGCATAGTCTCAACCGCCGTTCGACGCTTCCCGTTTTGGTCCGGCTACCGTTGATCCGCGCAATGGCCGCGCTGTTCGCCGCATCCACTTTGAACCATACCTCGCCGCCGCCAGCCCCGATCGCGGCGATACCCTCCCGTACGCCGCGCCGGTCGATCAGGCTGCCGTTGGTAATCAAACGCAGCTTCACGCCCGGCAACAGGTTCCGCTGCCTCAGAATCCCCACCACGATCTCCACGGCCTGCGGGAATTCCGCTGCGCTGGTCGGCTCGCCGTTACCCGAGAAAGCCACGTCAATGAGACGACGCTGCCCGTCTGGCACCCGTGTTTCGAGAAAATCGCCCACCACAACCGCATCCAGCATCTCGTCAAGTTCGGCCCGCAACTGCGCCAGATCGATCGGCGGCGGCCTGCCGCGAACAAGGTTCGGCACCTGGCAGTAGATACACCGCCAGTTGCAGGCACTGTTCGGATTGAGGTTGATGCCGACAGAAATCCCGCCAGCGCGTCGCGACACCACCGGATAGACGTAGGTCATTCCCGCGCTGTTGCGCGAATGGTCTTCGACGGTAAGACGACCGGACTGAGGAAGCATGATGGGCACGGCTATAATGGTGACCGTCCCAGCTTATCATCGATCCCATGCAGATCACCCGTCGCCTCGAGTTCGACGCCGGCCACCGTATCCCCGACCACAATAGCCAGTGCCGCCACTTGCACGGCCATCGCTACGCGATCGAAATCAGCCTCGAAGGCACCATCATCGACGCGGCCGGCAATCCGGAAAACGGCATGGTGATGGACTTCTCCCGCGTCAAGGAACTTGCCAGGCAGCACATCGTAGACGCATGGGATCACGCCTTCCTCGCCTATCGGGGCGACACCGCGGTCGTCGATTTCCTCGCCACACTACCCGACCACAAGACTGTACTGCTCGACTCGGTGCCGACCGCCGAGAATCTGGCGCGCATCGCGTTCGTCAAGCTAGACGCCGTATACCAGGCCACCTACGGCAATCGTCTGCAATTGGAACGTGTCCGCATCTACGAAACGCCGAACTGCTGGGCCGACGCCTCCCGGACCGACCATCCGTAACGCGGGTAGAATTGCTTGGCTAGATCGCGGGAAGCGTGGCAGAGTGGTTAAATGCACCGGTCTTGAAAACCGGCAGGGGTTCACGCCCCTCGTGAGTTCGAATCTCACCGCTTCCGCCAATACCCCGGCGGCAACCACCTTCCCATAGGCCCGACGATGTCTACTGAAGCTGGGGCGCTTCACGAAAAAGTTTGGCCAACTTGGCTGCTTCCGTATCAATGGAATGCCTTTGCACTACCCGCTGGTGAGCGGATTCGCCCATACGTGCCAACTCGTCCACAGATGTAGATAGGTACTCTTCCAACACAGATACCAGTGCGTCGATGTCTCCCGCCCGGGAAAGCCATCCATCTATTCCAGGACGAACCAGTTCAGGAATACCAGCAACATAAGTGGTCAGTATCGGTCTGCGAAGTGCCATGGCCTCCATGATCACCACGGGCAAACCCTCGGCAAACGTAGGCAGGATCAACGCTTGAGACGCAAGAATTTCGTCCCTCACTTGTTGGCTACTGATCCAACCAGTCACTCGTACTTTGCCCTGAAGAGACAGACGCTGGATCGCCGAGTCAACCTCTGGGCGCAATTCCCCATCCCCCGCCAGCACCAATTCGAAATCACCCCCGTTGCGCAACGCGCGACTCATTGCGTCTAGCAGTAGGAGTTGGCCCTTCGCTTTACATAGCCTGCCGACGCAAACCAAACGGCGAGTTTGCGGAATTACTGAAGCTGCGCCTTCATAAAACCGCGCTTCCAGTCCGCAATGGACCACCTGAATCTTGGGCCAATCGTTGTAATCTATCCATCGATACAGCTGACTGCGGCCAAAGCTACTGATTCCCACAACAAACGCCGCGCGTTTGACCTTCTCTCTGATGTGCAGAAGTTCCGGACTATCAAATTCATCGGGACCATGAACCGTGAAGCTATAAGAAAAACCTCCCAAAGCGCTTGCTAGCGCCGCTACTTCCGCAGAATTGGTTCCGAAATGAGCATGAAGGTGCGTCGCTTTGAAAGAAGTGATCCAAGGTACAAGATGGCATGCTTCGGCGAGGTACATCATGTGATAGAGCAGCGGACGGTCTGCCTTCCACCCCAGCCTTATCGCCAGCGCAAATGCAGCGAAGAAGCGCCTTGGCGTTCCAATAAGCGCTTTCAGGGAAGCAAGCAATAGAGGGAAAAGACCGCCCTGAAGCACATAGCGGGTCTTGGTCCGTTCTTGTTTATCCTCTTCGTCTGCCAAAGCGGCATCCCAGCCGCGTAGGGCAATTCGCAAAACATCGATTCCCTGGCGCTCAAGCGCGAGAATTTCCCTTCGAATGAAACTGTGACTAACCTTTGGATACTGATTGATAAGGTAAGCTATTCGCGCATGCATAATTGCTTGATTAAATGGACATTGAGCTATAGCCCGATGTTATCGCATTTAACGGCGAATCGTCGTACAGGAAAGCGCGCCGGTCCGAAAACCAGCACAAGAAGAAACA
Organism: Gammaproteobacteria bacterium; assembly: GCA_018819515.1. Lineage (GTDB taxonomy): Bacteria > Pseudomonadota > Gammaproteobacteria > Burkholderiales > Rhodocyclaceae > Fen-999. The sequence continues at coordinate 204,706 of JAHJPX010000017.1, read as the reverse complement.
GCCGTGAGTTCGAATCTCACCGCTCCGCCAACACTCCTGCGGCGAAAGCGTCTGTTCCCTACGCCGCGACCGAAACAGCTTGATCGATCAGCCGGGCGCCCGAAGCGATTTCCAGCCGGTCGTATTCCAGCCGTGAACCATCTGCCAGCACCAAGGCGCGGCCATATGGATCGATGCTGGCAACGCTGGCACCTATCACACGGATGCCATAGCGATCCTGAAGACAATGGGGATCGTACGGAAAATACTCGGAAAACCCGTCACTGCTCCCCTCGGCTGCAGGGGAATCCGACCAGTGCGCATCGCAATCCGGCTCGACCAGGGTGACATCCAACCTTTTCCCAGCCCAAAGCTTGAGAAAACGGGCCATGTTGGCGCCCACTACACCGTGAGAGCCGATCACAACCGTCCGGATGCGCCGATCCGCGACACTCTTGCGGCTGCTTTCCACGGAGCCCGAGTTCCCGACCACTTTCAGCGGCGAAGCCGGGCGGGCAGGCGCCTGAGTTTGGCTACGCGTACCGAGAAATCGACTTTCAACCATGATCGTGCCCCTCTGTCAGGATTTTTCGTTATGCTGTCAGTTAAGTAGCGAGGGTCGAAGCTGTCGCCGAAGGGCGACAGCGATGTCGCCAGCGGGGTCATCCGCGCCTTGAAACTTCCCGGTCCGGCCCCACTCTAACGGCTGGATTCACGCAAAATCAGGAGAAGCCACACATGAATAGCAACTACGAAGTCATCCGCGGCGGTACCGCCGGCGGTTCGGCGCTGCAAACCAACCGCGTCCTGCGCAATACCTACGCCCTGCTTGCTCTGTCGATGGTACCGACGGTATTAGGCGCATTAGTCGGCATCCAGATGCAGTTCTCGTTCCTCGCCGGCAGTCCCTTCATGGCCTTCCTGCTGTTCATCGGGGTCGCTTGGGGCTTCATGTGGGGCATCGAGAAAAACAAGAACAGCGGCGTCGGTGTCGCGCTGCTGCTGGGCTTCACCTTCTTCATGGGCCTGATGCTCTCGCGCATCCTGCAAGTTGCGCTGGGTTTCAGCAATGGCGGTACGCTGATCGGCCTGGCCGCGGGCGGAACGGGCGCGATCTTCTTCGCGCTGGCGGGCGTGGCCTCGACCACCAAACGCGACCTGTCGGGCCTTGGCAAATTCCTGTTCGCCGGCCTGCTCCTCGGCTTGGTGGCGATGATCGCCAACATGTTCTTCCAGATCCCTGCGCTTTCGCTGGCCCTCTCGGCGATTTTTGTGGTGCTGTTTTCTGCCTATATCCTGTACGACATCAACCGTATCGTCCAAGGCGGCGAAACCAACTACGTCTCGGCAACGCTGGCGGTGTATCTCGACATCTATAACGTCTTCGTCAGCCTGCTGCACCTGCTGATGGCGTTTTCCGGCGAACGCGACTGACCTGAAAAGTCAGCCGTGACAATACGCCGCCTGCGGGCGGCGTATCGCTTTCTAGCGTTCGAAAAGCGCGATCGACTCGACGTGCGAGGTGTTCGGGAACATGCTGGCGATGCCGGCGCTGCGCAACACATAACCCTTCTCATGCACCAGGATCGCGGCGTCGCGCGCCAGTGTCGCCGGGTTGCACGACACATAGACGATCCGTGCCGGACCGTCTTCGCCCAGTGATTTGACCAGTTCGGCCGCGCCCTCGCGCGGCGGATCGATCAGCAGTTTGTCGAACCGGCCAAGCGCAGCGAGGCTCTCCGGCGTCGCCTCGAACAGGTTGGCCACATGGAATTCGCAGCGCTGCGCGAGGCCGTTCAACTCGGCATTCGCGCGCGCGCGCTCGACAAGCGCCTTCGCGCCCTCGACGCCGACCACCGTCGCGCCGAGCGCGGCAATCGGCAGCGTGAAATTGCCCAGGCCGCAGAACAGATCGCCGATGCGCTCGCCCGGCGCGGGGCCGAGCAGAACCATCGCGCGACGCACCAGCATGCGGTTGATGCCGTGGTTGACCTGCGTGAAATCGGTCGGACGAAAGTGCAGCGCGACGCCGAAGTCGGGCAGGCTGTACGTGAGCGGTAGCGCTTCTGGCGGGTGGAACAGCGTCGCAGTGTCGGGGCCGCCGGGCTGCAGATACCAGGTAACCGGATACTCGTCGGCGAAACGGCGCAAGCGTTCCAGATCGTCCTCCGTCAGCGGCTCCAGATTTCGCAGCACCAGCGCACACTGCTCGTCACCGACCGACACCTCGATCTGCGGCAGGCGATCCGGCCGCGACATGCTCCCTATCAGCGTCTTCAGCGGTTCGATCAGTGCGGACACCACCGGCGGCAGCACCGCGCAGGAATTCATCACCGCGACATAGCTGCTGCGTCGCTCGTGGAAGCCGACCAGCACGCCGCCCTTCTTCGCTACGTTGCGCACCGAAAGGCGGGCGCGATGGCGATAGCCCCAGGCGGGTCCGGAAATTGGCGCCAGCATGGTTTCCGGCTTCAGCCGCGCCAGATGCCAAAGTGCATCTTCGAGCACGCGCTGCTTGGCGGCCGTCTGTGCCGATGCCTCCAGATGCTGCATGCTGCAGCCGCCGCAGACGCCAAAGTGCGGGCAACGCGGCGTGACCCGCTGGCTCGATTCACTGAGAATGCGCACCGCCTGCGCCTTTTCGTACGTCGGCTTGCGGCGAAAACTCGCATACTCGACGCGCTCGCCCGGTAACGCACGCTCGATGAAGATCACCTTGCCGTCGACGTGCGCGACGCCGCGTCCTTCCTGGTCCAGCGATTCGACAGTGGCTTCCGGCATGGTGATTCCGAGAAAAGGCGGGGATTATAATCAGATGATGATCACTACCCTGCTGGGCGGCCTGACGGCCGAGCAGTTCCTTTCCGAATATTGGCAGAAGAAGCCGCTGCTGGTCCGCAACGCCCTGCCCGGCTTCACCGGGCTGCTCACGCGCGACGAAATGCTGGAGCTTTCCTGCCGCGAGGATGTCGAATCGCGCTTCGTTTCGCAGGCGGGCGGCTGGACCATTTCCCACGGCCCCTTCTCCCGCACCGCCCTGCGCCGCAAGACCAAGCCCTGGACGGTGCTGGTGCAGGGCCTCAACATGCTGCTGCCGCAGGCCGACGAGATGATGCGGAAATTCAGTTTCATCCCCTACGCACGCCTCGACGACCTGATGGTCAGCTATGCCACCGACGGCGGCGGCGTCGGCCCCCACTTCGACAGCTACGACGTATTCCTCCTGCAAGGCATGGGGAGACGCCGCTGGCGCATCGGCAACCAGATCGACCAAACTCTGATTGAAGGCTTGCCGATCCGCATCCTCAAGGACTTCCGCCCCGTGCACGACTGGGTGCTGGAACCCGGCGACCTGCTCTACCTGCCACCGGAGTGGGCGCACGACGGGGTCGCCGTTGGCGAATGCATGACCTACTCCGTCGGTTTCCGCGCCCCGCCGGCACAGGATCTGGCCGAACAGTTCCTGACCTTCCTGCAGGATCGCGTCGCGGTGCCCGACCGCTACCACGATCCGGACCTCAAACTGCAAAAACACCCGGGCAAAATCGGCGCCCCGATGATCGACCAGGTCGCCGACATGGTTGGCCGCATCCGCTGGAACCGGGATACCGTGCGCGATTTTCTCGGCGCCTATCTGACCGAACCGAAACCGCATGTATTTTTCGAGCCACCGGAAAAGCCCCTCGGTGAAAGCCGTTTCGCCACCGCCCTGAAACGCCGCGGCATCCGCCTCGACGCGCGCAGCCAATTGCTGTTCGCCGAGGACTGCTTCTACCTCAACGGAGAGTCAGTCGTGGTGACACGCCGGGATCGGTCGCTTTTCCGCCAGTTGGCCGACGCGCGTGAGCTGCCGCCGCAGGACTTCAGCGATGCGGCGCTGGCATTGCTCCACGACTGGTATCGCTGCGGCTTCGCTTACCTGCCATGAATGGCGTAATCGAACATTTCGACAGCGAAGCCGGCTACCGCGCCGCGATCGCCCGCACGCTAGCGGGCGCGCAACGCGAGATCCACATCTTCGACCGCGACCTGTTGCGCATGGGGTTCGATGAAATCGCGCAGGTGGAGTTGCTGAACCGCTTTCTCTCCACCTCCACGCTCAGCCAGTTGCACGTGGTCGTGCACGACGTGGCGCCCCTGCAATCGCGCCTGCCCCGCCTGCTGTCGCTCCTGCGCGACCATGCCCACCACGTCGAAGTCCGGCAGACACCCGAACATCTGCGCCATCTGGCCGACTGCTGGGTGCTCGCCGAACAAGGCAACGGCACCATCCGCTTCCATGTCGATCACGCGCGCGGCAAGCTGGTCACCGCCATGCCGGCAGAACTCGAACCCTGGTGGCAGCGCGCCAGCGACCTGTGGAACGAATCCGCACCTTGCACGCCTTGGGCCACTGCCGGCCTATAAAAACGCCTTTCTGTCGACCGGGTCAGGCGACGTCCCGCCAACCGCAACCCGCATCCTGATCGGCGACGCCGATCCAGTCGGGCGTGCAGCCGAGTACTGCTGCCAGCGCCCCGGTCGCCAGCGCCGGCGTGTTGTTTTCCTGGCTCAGATGCGCTGCAACGACGTGCCTTAACCGGGCACGATCGATTTGCGCCAGCAACTGCGCCGCCGCCGCATTGTCGAGGTGGCCGAAGCGGCCGGCAATCCTGTGCTTCAAATGTTGGGGGTAGCGTCCCGCTGCCAGCAGCGTCGCGTCGTGGTTGCATTCCAGTACCAACGCTTCGCAACCGGACAACATGTCGACCATGTGCGGTGTCACGCAGCCGGCATCGGTCAGCACGCCGAGTCGGTGGTCACCGTCCGAAAACACGAACTGCACCGGCTCGCGGGCATCGTGCGGAACCGGAAACGGCTGCAACTCCATGTCGCCGATGGCAAACGGCGCATGGCTGTCGATGACGCGAACGGTCACATCGTCCAACGCGGTCGACGCGAGCGTGCCGTGGGTCAGCAAGACATCAACACCGAAACGGCGGGCGCAGGCGGCAACGCCGCCGACGTGGTCGGCATGTTCGTGGGTAACCAGAATGGCGTCAAGGTCGCCTGGCTCCAGCCCGGCGCGGGCCAGCCGGGCCTCGAGAATCCGCGGCCCGTATCCGCAGTCGAGCAGGACGCGCGTCTTCCCGACCTCGACGACCAGCGCGTTGCCGCGGCTGCCGCTGCCGAGAGAGGCAAACCGCATCCGCCTCCCCTACTTCAGTTGCTCGTGCAGCAGGCGCAGGATCTTCTTGCCGGTTTCTGACGTATCGACGCCACCCTCGGCCGTCAACACCTGTACCAGGCTGTTGTCGCCGTCCGCCGTGACGTGGATGCGGTGTTTCGGAATCTTCGAAGGATCGGTCTTGCGGTCGCGCCAGAACGCCAGTTTGGAAAAGAAGCCGTCGTCCTCGGCCTTACCGGTTTCCGGATCGACGTAGCGGACGAAATAGACGCCTTGCGATCTGTCGCGGTCTTCAACAGTAAAGCCGACGCGGTCCAGCGCCAGGCCGACGCGACGCCAGCCACGATCGAAAGGTTCCAGTACCTGCAAGCCGCTGCCGCCCGGCAACAGTTTGGCCTGCTCCTCGGGAGGAGCGGCGGCCACCATCGTCTTGGCGCGGGATTCGTCGACTCCGAAGCTCACCATCAATCGGCGCAGCATCTCGGCTTCCAGGTCCGGGTCGGCGGGCCGCGGCTGCCAGCGTGTCTGCTCCTTGCCCTCGTCGATGTAAATCTCGTACATGCCGCGGTGGCTGATGTAGATCTCGGTCGTGCCGGGCTGAGCGCCTTGTTCGAGGCGGGTGCGGAACTTGTCGCGCTCGGGTGTCGAATACAGGGTATCGAGTGCTCTGCTGAGCATACCGCGGATCGCCCCCTGTGGAATCTTGGCGCGCTTCTCGGCCCAGTCGGTCTCCATGATGCCGGCCTCGGGCAGTTCCTTGTTGATGATAAAACCAAAACCCTGCCAGAACTCCTTCAGCTTCGGCCATATCTTGTCCGGCGTACCCGGCACCACCAGCCAGCGCTGGTTGCCGGCGCGCTCGATGCGCATCTTGTCGACCTCCGGCAACACACTCCCATCGGCTGCGCGCACCGCCGGGTCGTTCCGCTCGTCGGAATAGGCGGAAAAGGTCGCGGACCCTTTCGGAGCGACATCCGGAACGGCGTAACGATCATCGCGACCCGGTTGGGTAAGATCGGGCGGAACTTCCAGCGGCGGCAACTTGCCCGCCGACTTGTACTCGATCTTGTTCGACCCAAGCATCGAACCACAACCCGCAAGCAGCGCGGACACGGTCAAAGCGATAACGACCACATTTGGCTTCATTTATTTCCCACAGTTTTCAGAGTTGGATGCCGGCTTCGCGCAACGCGGAACGCACGCGTTCGTGATGCTCGGTAGAGAGCGGCGTCATCGGCAGGCGCAGGCCATTCTGGATCAGCCCCATCTCGACGCAGGCCCACTTGACCGGTATCGGGTTGGCTTCCACGAACAGGTGCCGATGCAATGACAGCAGGCGGAAGTTTATGGAACGCGCCGTCTGCAGATCGCCGGCCAGCGCGGCCGCAATCATCTCGTGCATCAGGCGCGGCGCCACGTTGGCAGTCACCGAAATCACGCCGCGCCCACCCAGCAGCGTCAGCGCCAGCCCGGTGCCATCGTCGCCGGAAAGCACCGAGAAGCCCGTTGGCGCGCGCTTGATTAGGTCGGCACCGCGCTCGATGCCGCCAGTGGCATCCTTGATGCCGATGATGCCCGGTACCTGCGCCAGACGTAGCGCGGTATCGTTACCCAGATCGGCGCCGGTACGGCCCGGTACGTTGTAGAGGACCATAGGCAGATCCACCGCCTCGGCAATCGTCTTGAAATGCCGGTAGAGCCCTTCCTGAGTCGGCTTGTTGTAGTAAGGCACGACAGAAAGATGCGCCGTCGCGCCCGACTTGGCGGCGAAGCCGGCCAGTTCGATCGCTTCCGCCGTCGAGTTGGCGCCTGTACCGGCAATCACCGGCACCCGACCGGCAGCCTGTTCGACAGTCGTTTCTATCAGTTGGCAATGTTCCTCGAAATCGACTGTCGGCGATTCGCCGGTGGTGCCGACGACGACGATGCCGTCCGACCCCTCGCCAATGTGCCATTCGACCAGGCTGCGCAAGCGCGGCAGGTCGAGGCTGCCGTCCTCGTGCATCGGCGTAACTATCGCGGGAAGAGAACCCTGAATGGTAATAGTGGCCATATCCTTGCCCTTAGGTGAGGGCGCCGCAAAAAGTTCGATTCTAACTTACAGATCGGCCAGCACCTTGATATGGGCCGACACGCTGCGCGCCAGCGCAGAAAGGTTGTAGCCGCCTTCGAGGATGGAGACGATACGGCCCTGCGCGCTTTCCTTCGCCACCGCCTTGATCTGCTCGGTAACCCAGGCGTAGTCGGACTCGACCAGACCGACCGAGCCCATGTCGTCCTCGTAGTGCGCGTCGAAGCCGGCGGAAATGAAAATCATCTCCGGCGCGAACTCGCGCAGGCGCGGCAGCCAGGTTTCGGTGACGATCTCGCGGAAGCCGTCGCCGCGGGTGCCCGCCTTGATTGGCACGTTGACCATGTTCGAGGCCGGGTTTTCGGTGCCGCTGTACGGATAGAAGGGGTGCTGGAAAGTACTGACCATCAGCACCTTCCCGTCGTTGGCGAATATGTCTTCCGTCCCGTTGCCGTGGTGCACGTCGAAATCGATGATGGCCACGCGTTGCAGGTTCCACTCCTCCAAAGCGTGACTGGCTGCGACGGCGACGTTGTTGAAGAAACAGAACCCCATCGCCCGCGAGCGCTCGGCATGATGCCCGGGCGGGCGGACGGCGCAGAAGGCGTTCGGCGCCTCGCCGCGCATGACGATGTCGACGGCCATCACCCCCGCACCGGCTGAGCGCAGCGCCGCGCGCCAGGTGCCCGGACTCATCGCCGTATCCGGGTCGAGGTGGTGGATGCCATGCTCGGGCGCGCTTTCCTCGACCATCTCGATGTACTTGCGCGAATGCACGCGCAGCAAATGTTCCATTTCAGCCAGCGGCGCATCGTGGAAGGAGAGATAGAGATCGAGGCCGGCCGCGATCAGGCGATCCTGTATCGCGCCGAGGCGTTCGGGGCACTCCGGATGGTGTGTGCCCATGTCGTGTCGCCAGCATTCGCGATGGGTGATGAAGGCCGTGGTCATTTCGGGATTGGCATACAATCGATCGGAATCATGATTATGAACTGATTTTTCGTCCGCCTGAAGGCGGCATCCCGGCACCATGCGCGCACCCGACCCCAACACTTCCATGGACGGCGTCATCGCCGCCGCCAGCCGAGTCATTCTCGGCAAGGACCACCAGTTGCGGCTCGCGCTGGCCTGCCTGCTGGCGCGCGGACACCTGCTGATCGAGGATCTGCCCGGCGTCGGGAAGACCACGCTGGCGCATGTGTTGGCGCAGTTGCTCGGACTGAATTTCCAGCGCATCCAGTTCACCAGCGACATGCTGCCGGCTGACATTCTCGGCGTCTCAATCTACGACCGCGACAGCAGCGCCTTCAACTTCCATCCCGGGCCGATCTTCGCCCAGGTCGTGCTGGCCGACGAAATCAACCGCGCGACGCCGAAGACGCAAAGCGCACTGCTCGAGGCGATGGAGGAGCGGCAAGTGACCGCCGAAGGCCAGACACGGCCGCTGCCGGCGCCCTTCTTCGTCATCGCCACGCAAAACCCCCAGTATCAAATCGGCACCTTCCCGCTGCCCGAATCGCAGCTCGACCGGTTTCTCATGCGCATCGAACTCGGCTATCCGGATCGCGCGGCCGAACGGGAACTGCTGGCTGGCGCCGACCGCCGCGAAGTCCTGGCCGGCATGGCGCCATGCCTCTCGCCCGCCGAACTGCTGGCGCACCAGGAATCGGTGCGCCGCGTCCATGTCTCCGATGCGCTGATCGACTACGTGCAGGCGCTCGTCGCGCACACGCGCGAATCGGCCGACTGGCAGGCCGGCCTGTCGCCCCGCGCCGCGCTGGCGCTGCTCGCCTCGGCCCGCGCCTGGGCCTGGCTGGCCGACCGCGACCACGTGCTGCCCGAGGACATTCAGGCCATATTGCCGGGCGTCGCCGGGCACCGTCTGCGTCCCGCCGGCGATGCGCCGGCCACCGGCAGCGTCGCGCGGCTGATCGAGGCCGTACCGATTCCGTAGGCGGCCGTTTCCGATCATGCGCATCGCCGCTGCATTGCAGGAACAGTTCTTTAGTTGGGCCCTGCGTGGCAAACCACCCGAAGCCTCGCCGGTCACCCTCGGCCAGCGCCGCGTCTATGTTCTGCCCACCCGCGCCGGCATCGGCTACGCCGCCGTACTGCTGACGATGCTGCTCGGCAGCATCAACTACAACCTCAGCCTCGGTTACGTCCTGACCTTCCTGCTCGCCGCACTGGGCGTCGTCGCGATTCTGCACACCTTCCGCAACCTCGTTCGGCTAAAAGTCAGCCGTGGCAGGACGCCACCCGCGTTCGCCGGCGAGGCCGCCGCCTTCCATCTCGTACTGGCCGGCGACAGCGAACGCCGCGCGCTGCGCCTGTGGCTGCCAGAGGGTGGGACCACAACCATCGATGTCCCGGCGCGGGACTCCGCCGACGCCTGTCTGCGCCTTCCGACCACGAAGCGCGGCTGGCTCGCCCTGCCGCGCGTCGGCATCGAGACCACCTGGCCGCTCGGCCTGATCCGCGCCTGGGCCTACTGTGCGCCCGACATGCGTTGCCTCGTCTATCCGAAGCCGGCGGCGAAGGCGCCACCACTGCCCTGGGGCGCGGGCGAGCACGGCGGACGACGCGCCGGCGGGCAGGGCAGCGACGATTTTTCCGGCCTGCGCGACCATCACCCCGCCGATCCGCCACGCCATGTCGCCTGGAAAATCGCCGCGCGGCAGGGCGACGAGGCGCCGCTGCTGACCAAGCAATTCGACGGCGCTGCGGCCTCCCGCATCTGGCTGGATTGGGAAGCAACACCGGGCGAAGATGTCGAGACGCGCCTCTCCGTGCTGACCCGCTGGGCGCTGGACGCCCACGCCGCCGGCCTCGAATGGGGCCTGCGCCTGCCGGAACGCAGCCTGGCTCCGGCCTCTGGAGGGGAACACCTGCACGCGGCACTCTCTGTTCTTGCACTTCATGGCCAAGGCTAGGAGTCCTGCCCTCTCTCCCGTACAGGCTTGGTGGCTGATCGCCACCGGTATCGCCGTCGCCGCGCCGCTCGTCCCGCATATCCCACCTTGGTTGACAATCGCCGCCGGCCTTGCGCTGCTCTGGCGAACCGCGCTCGCCTGGCAGCGCAAACCGCTGCCGCCGCGCTGGCTGCTGGTCCTGCTGGTGGCCGCGGGCTGCGCCGGCGTGTTGTGGCAATTCCGCACCCTTTTCGGCCAGAACCCGGGCGTCGCGCTGCTGATCCTGCTGCTGGCGCTCAAATACCTGGAAGCGCGAACCATCCGCGACGGCCTCGCCGTTGTCTTCCTTGCCTTCTTCCTGGCACTGGCGCAGTTCTTCTACAGTCAGGTGATTCCCGCCGCCATCGCGTCGACCCTCGGCGTCCTGGTCGCCACAGCGACGCTGCTGGCACTGGCCGACCCGCGCGATCCGCCGCTTGCCACGCTGCGTCGCGCCGGCGTCATGCTGCTGCAGGCACTGCCGCTGATGCTGCTGCTGTTCGTGCTCTTCCCGCGCGTGCAGGGGCCGTTGTGGGCGCTGCCGCGCGACGCCAACAGCGCCCGCACGGGGCTTTCGGACACCATGGCCCCGGGCAGCATCAGCGAACTTTCGCAGTCCGACGCCATCGCCTTCCGCGCCCGTTTCCCCGATGGCGTGCCGCCGCAGCGGCAACTCTACTGGCGCGGCCCGGTGCTTTCCGATTTCGATGGTCGCGCCTGGCGCCCGCTCGGGGAGAAACCGCAGCCGCGACTTCCCTACACCGAACCGGATGCCGGCGGCATCGACTACGAGATCATCATCGAACCGCACAACCGGCACTGGTTGTTCGCGCTCGAACTGCCCGGTGCGACGACCGCCGCCATGCTCGCCACCCACGACTACCAGTTGCTCGCCACCGAACCGCTCGCGACGCGGCGACGTCTGGCGATGCGTTCGTACCCGGCGTTTCACGCCGGCAGTGACGAAGACGCAACGGTGCGAAGGCGGGCGATGTTCCTGCCGGAAGGAAGCAACCCGCGCATCCGCGCACTGGCCGCGCAGTGGCGGGCACAGGCGCGGAACGACGACGATGTCCTGCTGGCCGCCCAGACCTTCTTCCTCCGCCAGCGGTTGCTTTATACGCTGATGCCGCCCCTGCTCGGCGAGCAGACGGCCGACGAATTCCTGTTCGACACGAAACAGGGATTTTGCGAACACTTCGCCAATGCCTTCGCGGTCGCCATGCGGACGGCGGGCATTCCGGCGCGCGTCGTCACCGGCTATCAGGGCGGCGAGCTGAATCCGGTCGACGGCTGGCTCACCGTGCGGCAATACGACGCCCACGCCTGGACGGAAGTCTGGCTGCCAGGACGTGGCTGGCTGCGCATCGATCCGACGGCGATCAGCGCGCCGACACGCATCGACCTCAACCTGGCCGCCGCCGTGCCGGCCAGCGATCCACTGCCGCTGCTGATGCGCGTCGACCTGGCCTGGCTGCGCGACATCCGCTTCCGCTGGGACGCCGTGACCAACGCCTGGAACCAGTGGGTGCTCGGCTACAGCCCCGCCCGGCAGCGCGACCTGCTGCGCCGACTCGGCATGCGCGAACCCGACTGGCGCAGCATGACGGCAACGCTGGCCGTGCTGGCCGGCCTGGCGCTGCTGGCGCTCACTGCCTGGACGCTGCGTCAGCGCCGGCGGCGCGATCCCGTGCTGGCGCTCTGGGAGCGTTTTTCCCACCGCCTGGGTCGTCGCGGTCTGGCGCGCCGCCCGGACGAAGGTCCGCACGACTACGCCGCCCGCATCGCCACCGCGCTGCCGCAAGCCGCCGCCGACATGCGCGCCATCGCCGACCTCTATGCCCGCCTGCGCTACGGCCCGGCGACCACCGGGGTCGGCACCGGATTGGACGAACTGCGTCGTCGCATGGCATCCTTCGCACCATGATCCGCTTGCTGCTTTCCGCCTTCCTGCTGTTTTCCTCCTGTGCCTTGGCCGCGCCCGAAGCGCCCGATCCGCCATACGATGAGCGCGACGACGTACGCGCCTTCGTCGCCGAGATGGTCGAGCGCCACGGCTTCGACGCCGCGACGCTGCTCACGCATTTCCGCAAGGTCACGCCCAGCCCGCCGGTGATCAAGGCCATCACGCCGCCGGATGATCCGGCGGCGCGCTCCTGGCAGGAATACCGCGACCGCTTCGTCGATGCCAAACGCATCGCGCGCGGCGAGGACTTCTGGCGCAAGCATGAAATTGCGCTGGTCCGCGCCCAGGCACTCTACGACGTGCCCGCCGAGATCATCGTCGCCATCATCGGCGTCGAGACCCTCTACGGCGAAATCACCGGCGGCTTCGATGTCTTCAACGCACTGACCAACCTTGCCTTCGACTATCCGCCGCGCGCCGCCCTGTTCCGCCGGGAACTGGAGCAACTGCTGCTGCTCGCCCGCGACGAGCGGCGCGATCCCTGGGACTATCGCGGCTCCTACGCCGGCGCCATCGGCTATCCGCAATTCCTGCCGTCGAGCATCCGCAACTTTGCGGTGGATTTCGACGGCGACGGCCGCATCGACCTTTCCGCGAGCAGTGCGGATGCCATCGGCAGCGTCGGCCGTTTTCTGTACATGCATGGGTGGGCGCGCGGCGAACCGATCTGGTCGCCGGCAAAAGTCAGCCGTGGCGACACGCCGAAGCTGCTGGCTGAAGGCATCCAGCCGCGGCGATTACCCGCCGAAATGGCTCAGTTCGGAGTCGAAGCCGACAGTGCACTGCAACTGCCGGCTGCGTTGATCGACCTGACCACACCGGACGCGCCGACCGAATACCGGCTGGGCTACAAGAACTTCTACGTATTGACGCGCTACAACCGCAGCAGCTTCTACGCCTCGGCGGTCGCCGACCTGGCTGTTGCGCTGCTTGCCTGTCGGCCGCAAGCGCCTCTCGCCGCTGACCTCAATGCGATGGAAGCACCGGCAACGGGATTTCGATAAACGGAACCGAAGTCGTCGCCGGCCAGGTCGCGTGTCGTCAACTCCCGGTAGCTTGACCTCCTGACAAATTCCATGCAGATTATGCCGAGAGTATTAGGACTCGCGACAACTCGGGGAGGTCAGCGCGATCATGGATATGGATATAGGCATCGAGCTATCGACAGATGCTCTGGAAACCGAAAGTCAGGTCGCATTGCTCCGCTGGGCGATGACGCAGGTCGACCGGCTTGTGGAAAATGGATCCGCGCGTAGCCGCCTGGGCGAGCTCCTCGATTGCGTGGCGTACCTCACCCGCGAACACTTCGGTTTCCAGGAACGCGTACTGAAGGAATACGCCGAACAGCACGAATACCTGATGGAACGGATGGCCATACACCGGAAGTTCGAGCGCCGCCTGGCGAATATCAATGTGGATGCCCTGCAAGGCGACTCCACGGTTGTGGAGCGCTTGAGCACGCTCTGCCACGAACTATGGCAGGACGTGCACGAGCAACAGGAACCGTTCGCCAAGCTGGTACGCGACAGCGGAAAGGCGCCCAGCCTGAGAAGCAAGCCGCGTTGGGAAACCGCCTTCTTTCTCTCGACGCTGCGTTTCGACTCCTGACTGCCGGCCGGCACCAACCTCAATGCGGAGGCAAATCCGGGAACAGGATTTCGGTAAAGCCGAAGTGGCGGAAGTCGCGCACCCGCATCGGATAAAGCTTGCCGATCAGGTGGTCGCACTCATGCTGGACCACGCGGGCATGGAAGCCGCCGGCGGTCCGGTCGATCGGGTGCCCATGCTGGTCGAAGCCGCGATAGCGGACACGGGCAAAGCGCGGCACCTCACCGCGCAGGCCGGGCACCGACAGACAGCCTTCCCAGCCGAGGTCTTCCTCGTCCGTCAGCGGCGTCACGATCGGATTGATCAGAACCGTCTCCGGCACCGGCTCGGCGTCGGGATATCGCTCGCTCTTGCCGACGCCGAAGACCACCACTTGCAGGCCGACGCCGATCTGCGGCGCCGCCAGGCCGACGCCGCCCGTGGCCGCCTTGGTGTCGAACATGTCGGCAATCAACGCCTGAAGCAGCGGATCGCCGAAGTTCTTCACCCGTTCCGTCAGCGCCAGCAGGCGGGCATCGCCCATGCGCAGGATTTCCCGAACCGCCATTCAACTCCTCCGTGTCACTGGTTTGCCACGACTGTCGTGCATTATCGCCGCACCGACCAGTTCTTGGTCTGTCAAGTGTCGCGAACGGTTGAAACATTCTGTTTCATCCCTCAACTGAACTTTCATCGCTGACCAGCATCTACCCAAGCATCGCCAACGAGAGGAGAGACAGTGATAACCATTACACCTCAAGCGGTCGAGAAGTTTCTAGCCGATTCCCGACGGTACTTTGCCCACGAAAACACCCGTTTCACGCGGGTTGCCGGAAACCTCCCACCGGCATCCTGCCGGCCCCGCCGTGTGGCGGGGCCGCTCCAACCACGCTGGGAAGCCCGGAGCAGTCTATGATGCAACGCAACATGAGCCTGGTCGAGATCCTAAAGCCACCCCGGAACAACTGGCTCCGGCAGTTGGCCCGGCGTAAATCGAACCTGCCGGCCGGCGTGCGGGTCGTGCGCTTCAGTGACTACGACGATGACGATTCCGAGGGAACTGAAACGATCGCCTCCGCACCGGCCCGGCAGGACCAGGTTTCGGCGGCTGTCTAGACTACTGCGCCGTGCCCGTCATGTACGCCTTGCGGATGAGGCGGCCGCACTGCGCAGAGGCATAGCCCTGGTTGTTGCCCGACATGTCCTCGCGCGCCAGGATGCCGTACCAGGTCTTTGTGCTATCCACCCAGGGATAGAACCCGAAAGCGCCGGCCGAACTGAAAGCGCCATCGCCGACGACCGGGTCTGTCTCGACCCAGTGGCCGACGCTGTAACTCCACGCTTCGGCCGTTATCGGCGAACGATCCGCCGTCGGGCACGACAAACCCGGCTGGGTGCAGACCGGCTGGTCGCCCAGCAGGCCCGCGATTTCCAACTGGTTGTTCAGTATCTTGCGCAGGAACACCGCATAGTTCGAGGCCGAGGTGATCGCCCCACCGGCCAATAGCGGGCCGTTGAAGCTCGTTTCGACGCCGAGCGTCGTGCGATAGGCGCTCGCCACCCCGTCGCCGTCCATCGCCGCCATGCCGTTATCGACGCCCCAACGCTGGAAGTGGCCGGAATCGTAGTTGTAGCGATCGAGTTTTGCGGCGGTATAGGTATCGTTGCCGAGCATCTGGAAGCAGGACTCGACAGTCGCATTCGGCAGGCAGCCGCTGCCCATGCTCGCGTAGCCGCTCAGCATGTGGGTCGCCCGGGTGTCATCCTGGCTCAACACGCCATTACGCACTTCTGCCACATAGGCGCCAAACAGCCACTTCGAGGCCGAGGCGATGTTCATCTGCGTCGTCGCCGAATAGCCGGTACCGACGGAGCCGCTGACGATCGCGCCATTCTTGTCGCCCAGCTCGTAGTAGAACGGGCTCACTGCCGTGCAGTTCGCGTTGGTCGTCGCCGTTTGTTCCGCGGCCGCGATGCGGGTGGCCTGGTCGGGCTGTCCGGTTCCCGGTGGAGTATCCCCGCCACCCCCTCCGCCGCATGCGGCCATCAATGCGGTGACCGGCATCCAAGTGAAACCCTTGGTGATGGCGTACATGTGACTCCCCTTGTCGATTGTGTGCGGCAATCATCCATCATGCCGAACGCCCGGCAATGGCAAACCTGTAATGGAGTGTTACGAGTTGTTTCGGGTGAGACTCAGCGCCACCGCTTCCGCGATGCGGATGCCATCGACCGCCGCCGACAGTATCCCGCCCGCGTAGCCCGCGCCCTCGCCGCCCGGATACAGCCCGCGCGTATTCAGGCTTTCGAAGCGCTCGTCGCGGGTCACGCGCACCGGCGACGAGGTGCGTGTCTCCACGCCCGTCATCAGCGCATCGGCCATGGCGAAGCCGCGAATCTGCCGGTCGAACGCCAGCAGCGCCTCGCGCAGCGCCTCGACCACATAGCCGGGCAGGCAGTTCGACAAGTCGGTGAGATGAATGCCCGGCGTGTACGAAGGCTGCACCGTGCCGAGTTCGGTCGATGGCTTGCCGGAGAGGAAATCGCCCACCTTCTGCGCCGGCGCGGCGTAGTTTTCGCCACCGGCCTTGAACGCCGCCGCTTCCCACCGGCGCTGGAATTCGATGCCGGCCAGAGGATTCGTCTGCGCGTCGCCGCCGGCATCGTCCAAAAAATCCTTCGGCGAGACATCGACCACCAGCGCCGCGTTGGCGTTGCGCTCGGCGCGCGAATACTGGCTCATGCCGTTGGTGACCACGCTGCCGATTTCGGAGGTCGCCGCCACCACCTGGCCGCCGGGACACATGCAGAAGCTGTAGACGGAACGGCCGTTGCCGGCGTGATGTACCAGCTTGTAGTCGGCCGCACCGAGCAGCGGATGGCCAGCCGCCGGACCTAGCCGGGCGCGGTCGATCAAGCTTTGCGGGTGCTCGATGCGCACGCCGATGGAAAACGGCTTGGCCTCCAGATGCACACCGCGCTCATGCAACAGCTTGAAGGTGTCGCGCGCGCTGTGGCCGATCGCCAGCACTACGTGGTCGGCGGCAATGCGCTCGCCGTTGGCCAACACTACACCACGCATTTGTCCCCTTCCCTCCGCATCGCGCTCGATGTCGAAGTTCGCGACGCGGCTCTGGAAGCGGATCTCGCCGCCCAGGCTCTCGATGGTCGCGCGCATGTTCTGCACCACGCGCACCAGCCGGAAAGTGCCGATGTGCGGCTTGCTGACGTACATGATCTCCGGCGGCGCATCGGCGGCGACGAATTCGGTGAGCACCTTGCGACCGCGATAGCCCGGGTCCTTGATCTGGCTGTGCAGCTTGCCGTCCGAGAAGGTTCCGGCGCCGCCCTCGCCGAACTGCACGTTCGACTCCGGGTCGAGCTTGCCTTCGCGCCACAGGCCCCAGGTATCCTTGGTGCGCTCGCGCACTTCCTTGCCGCGTTCGAGCAGGATGGGCCGGAAGCCCATCTGCGCCAGGATCAGCGTCGCAAACAGGCCGCAGGGCCCGGCACCGATCACCACCGGGCGGTTGGCGAATCCCGCCGGCGCCTGCGCCACGTAGCGGTAGGCCATGTCCGGCGTCGGGCGAATGTGCGGGCCGTCCAGGTGGCGTGCCGCCACGGCTGACTTTTCGCTGAGTTCGACGTCGACCGTGTAGATGAAGTGGATGGCCGACTTCTTGCGCGCGTCGTAGCCGCGCCGGAAGATGGTATAGCGAACAAGGTCATCCGCTGCGATCCCCAAGCGCTTGAGGATCGCCGCCTTGAGATCCGCTTCCTTGTGGTCGAGCGGCAGTTTGAGTTCGGTGAGACGCAACACGAAGAATTCCTAAACCTGCAGCGCCACCATCTTCAGCGGCGGCTTGCCGTCGAGACTGGGGAAATCCGCTTCGGGTGCGATCCATTCGACACTGCGAATCTCCCGGCCGGCCTTGCGCGCACTGCGCTGGAGCTGGTCGAGCCAGGCGTCGCGGTCGACTTCGGCGACGTTGTTGCAGCAGATCAGCGTACCGCCCTCGGCGGTGCACAGCAGCGCCGGCTTGAACAGCGCCGGGTAATCGACCACCAGGTCGACCACGCCGAACGGGCTCTTGGCGTAGCGCGGCGGATCGAGGAACACCATGTCGAACTGCTGCGCGTCGAGCTTGGGGAACGGCGGCATGCGCTTGCCGCGCACCCGCTCCGGCTGGCCGATGCCGGACAACTGGCGCAGCGCGGCGAAGGCATCGCTTTTGACAAAGCGCGGCCGGAATGGCAGTTCGTTCAGCTTGGCGTTGTTGCGGCCGACGGCAAGGCTGCTCTCGGCGAAATCGATGTTCATCACAAAGCGCGCACTGGCCTTGCCCGCCGCCGTGCCGACGCCGCAGGTATAGGCGAACAGATTGAGCAGCGACTTGTCGCGCACGTGCCGCATGACGTAACGACGACCGGCGCGCAGGTCGAGGAACAGCCACGGGTCCTGCCCTTCGTGGCGCGCCTGGATGCAGTAGCTCACGCCCATCTCGTGCGCAATGCGCGGCAGTTGCGCGGCGGCGAGCTGCTCGGGCGGCAATTCGTTGAGGATGCGCGAACTGGCGCGACTGCGATCGTTGTAAACAAAAGTCAGCCCTGGCAACACGCCAAGGTAGTAGCCTTCCAGCGCCGCGAAGTCTTCCGGCGCCAGCGGATGATGGAAACTCTGCACCAGCAGCAGATCACCGTAGCGGTCGACAGTCAGGCCGGGCGAACCTTCCACCGTGCCGTGGAACAGGCGGTAGGCGTCGGTGTTCTCGGCGTGGAGGCGGGAGAGGAGGTCGGTTCGGGCCGCGAAGGCGGCTGCCAGCAAGGGAACCAGCTGGTCGGCGGATGGGGTGGTCATTTGGCCGCGAGTATATCCGCTGCTAGGATCGGCCCATGAACAAACGCACCGCCCCGACTTGCCCCTGCGGCAGCGGCAAGCCGCTGGATGACTGCTGCGGCCGATATCTCGCCGGCACCGCGGCACCCACCGCCGAAGCCCTGATGCGCTCACGCTACTGCGCGTACACGCTAATGCGCGAAGACTATCTCCTCGCCACCTGGCACCCCTCGACCCGCCCGCCCGAACTCGGCCTCTCCAACGAAGCCACGACTAAATGGCTCGGTCTCGACGTCCGCCGCCACGAACAGCAAGACTCTGACCACGCCATCGTGGAGTTCGTCGCCCGCTACAAGATCAACGGCCGCGCCCACCGCCTGCACGAAACCAGCCGCTTCGTGCGCGAGGATGGGCGATGGTTCTACGTCGATGGAGATGTTGGCGGAGAATAAATGTTGGCAGGAAAAGTCAGCCATGGTGGTACGCCACGGGGAATACCCCCCGCCCTCTTTCGCTCCCTCAGCCAACTGGCACGTACCGAAGAAGTTTGAGAGAATGTACTGTTTGAACCAGTGAATCGTGACGTTGCGCTGCATACTTCATTCATTCGCACACCAATGTCCTCCTTCGCCCCTCCCATGAATCCCGATGAAGTTCTACGCAGTGGTGAAAAGCAATTACTGGTCGTCCCCTCCGTCCCGGTTTGGCGCCGTGGTGATGAGCTGGTATTCGACCAGAAGTTTTTCGAGGGCATGTTGTCGTATGCAGCGCTCTGGCCAGGGAGCCTCAAATGCGCCATATCTGCGACCGATCAGCCGCTACCGGTTTTCGGCACAGTGGCGCGTGCGCCCCAGGATATTCCCTTTGCTTGTACGGTTCTCCACCACGGCGAACACCTGTCGGCAGATCATCTTAAGGGTGTGGCAGTAGTACTGGCTGCAGGCGATTCCTTTGACCAGTTCCATATTGGCGCGCTGTGCCAGGCCCATGGAGTCAAGTGCGTCTACATCATTGAGTACATTCCAGAGACTCGCTACCAGATCGTCGCCTTGAGCACCCGAAATCCTGTGCTGCGATGGCGCCGGTATTTATACGTTTGGTATGGTGAAAGGAAGAGACGCAAGGCCTTTCGTAAGGCAGACGGTCTTCAGTCCAACGGAACTCCCGCCTATCAGGAGTACAGCGACTTCAAGAACAATCTGCTCTATTTCGACACGCGGGTAGGCCGGAATGAAATCGTTGATGATGCGACTCTGGCGCAAAGGCTATCCCGGTTGACCGAGTGCAAACCCTTGCGACTGGCCTTCTCCGGGCGTTTGGAACGAATGAAGGGAGTCGACCATCTGGTCCGGTTGGCGAAGCGGATGCATGACCGCCACCTGCCGTTCCATTTATCCATATTTGGATCGGGATCGCTTGAAGCCGAGCTACAGGAGTATGTCGAGCAAAATGAGCTCCAAACGGTTGTCAGTCTCCTTGGCGCAGTGGATTTTCACCGGGAACTGTTGCCTTATCTGAAGCAAAACATCGATCTCTTCATTAGTCTCCACCGGCAAAGCGACCCCTCCTGCACCTACTTGGAGACGCTTTCCTGTGGCGTGCCCATTCTGGGTTATAACAACAAGGCCTTTTCCGGAATACTCCGGCAGGCCGATGTGGGTTGGGGGGTGTCCATGGACGACCTGGATGCTGCCGTTTCGGCAATCATCCAGCTTGATCGCCAGCGCGACACACTCGCTGCCAAGTCGCAATACAGCGTCCGGTTTGCTCGCCTGCATAGCTTCGAGGACACCAACCAGCGAAGAATTCAGCAATTGGTCGATCTGTCCAATACCTGAGCAAACATCAATAGGAACAAAGGGCCTGCATTTTCGGGCTCCGCCCCCGAGAACTCGGCAGTAGTGGCATGCAACACCCTGCACTGGGTACGCCTCGGGGAGGCGCGGTCGCGGCGCCTTCGGCTACCATGTCGACACCACCCGAGCATTCGCCCGAGTTCTGAACCATTGAGCTGCGAGGACAGGCATGAAGGCAAACATCCTGCGTCAGGAGACGGCGCATGCCGGCTTCTTCGAACTGCGACGGCTGACGGTCGAGCACGATCTGTTTGCCGGCGGGACGACGGAGCCGCTGGTCCACGAGGTCCTGCATCGAAGCAATGTCGCGGCGGCCATTCTTTACGATCCGGCGACGGACGAGGTGGTGCTGACCGAACAATACCGGTCGGGCGCGCACCTGGCCGGCGTCGACCCGTGGCTGGTGGATATCGTGGCCGGGCGCATCGATCCGAGCGAGTCGGCGCTCGACGCCATCGAACGGGAGATCAGGGAAGAGTCCGGCCTGAGTCCGCACAAGGTGGAGTTGATCGGCGAGTTCCTGACTGCCCCTCATCTTTCCAGCGAGAAGGTATTCCTCCATTGCGCCACCGTAAATTCGGCGCAAGCGGGGGGTCTGCACGGCATCGCCCACGAGGGTGAGGACATCCGCGTGATGGTCATGCCTCGCGCCGAGGCGGTCCTGCTGCCGCAATCCCGGCCGCTCTCGCTCTGGGCGGCGCTGGCCTTGAACTGGCTGGCGCACGGGACCGCAAGGGAAGCGGCGGCTGTTCGATAGCGTATCGACGGTGAAACAATGTCGGGGTAGCATGGCGATCTAGCGAGGATATTCAGCGCAAGCCGAATTGGTTTCTGCAATCTCTCTGGAAAAGGAGTCAGACCATGAACCCGAACGAAGACGACCGCAATCCCGATTCGCAAAACGTAGCGGAAGAAGGACCGCAGACTGCGGGCGACACGCCGGAAGAAAAGGAGCGGAGCCGGTACGAAGCCCTGTATGACCAGTTCAGCGAGCGCGTGCGCGAGCTGTATGAGGCCGGCCAGGAAAAGGGCAAGGAAGCCCTGGACAAGGCGATGGAGATGGCGCGCGAGCAGTATTCGGCCGCCGGCAAGTTTTCGGCGGAACAGGGCGAGGCGTTCAAGAAGTACTTTCGCCGCGACCTCGAACAGGCAGAGCAGGAGATGCACACCCTGGGCCACGAAGCCAGGGAACGCCTGAACCCGTCGCGACTGGGCGCCGGCGCGCTTTCCTCCGTGGCGCGGCTACTCGAATCAGCCGGGACGGCGTTGCTGTCGCTGTCACAAAAAGCGGAAAACGCCCTGCATTTCAAGACCGGCGAAATCACGACCGCGGGAACCCTGACCTGTACGAAGTGCGGCCAGACGGTTCAGCTCAAGCAAACCGCCCACATTCCCCCCTGCCCGCGTTGCAACGCCACCGAGTTCCGCAAGGGTTATTGAGCAACGCCGCAACGGCCAAGGATGCCACCGATGTCGTGAAGCGGTGTCGGTGGCGCATTTCCTGTTGTTCTTGCCAATTTGCGCACGCGATATAGGGGCCCTGCTGGAAACTAGTGGCAGTGGACGACTCCCGTACTGTTATCCACATGGCAGCACTGTCCCAATGGGGAGCTTTTGCGGCAACCGCCACCGTGAGCCAGCGCCATGCTACAGGCGAATACAAGCATCAATGCAACGACCAATGTCTTCATGATATTGTCTCCATGCCCACAGGAAATGGTATCTGCCGGGTACCGGGAGCATAAGCACCTGGCGCAGGAACGAAAAGAGCCAATCTCGATTCCAACGGCATCTGCACAAGAAACGCCGCCAACCTACCCCGAAACCGCCGATCACGAAAGTGCACGGAGTTGCCCTGTCCCTCGCGTTGCTCGGGACCACCACTTCGTGGTGCCCAGCGCCCTTTGGGAAAGTCAGCCGTGGCGGTACGCCGCGCGCTGACCGCTTGCCTTGAAATCTTGCTACCATCCCCGGCGACTCGGCGTACCCCTCTTTGCGAAGGAGAAATTCCATGGATGTCACCTCGATCGTTTCGCTGGTGGTACTCGTCGCCATCGGCTTCTACGTCGTTTCGATCTTCAATACCCTGGTGGCGCTGCGGAACCGCTTCAAGAACGCGTTCGCGCAGATCGAGGTGCAGTTGAAGCGGCGCTATGACCTGATCCCGAATCTTGTCGAGACCGCCAAGGGATACATCAAGCACGAACGCGAGACGCTGGAGGCGGTGATCCAGGCGCGCAACATGGCGGCCAGCGGGCTGGGCCGCGCGCATGCCGATCCGGGCGATGCGGAGGCGATCAAGTCGTTGAGCCAGGCGGAGGGAAATCTCGCCGGGGCGCTGGGCCGGCTCAATGTGGTGATGGAGGCCTACCCGGACCTGAAGGCGAACCAGAACATGATGCAGCTTTCGGAAGAGCTGACCAGCACCGAGAACAAGGTGGCCTTCGCGCGCCAGGCGTTCAACGACGCGGTGATGGAATACAACACCTACAAGCAGTCGTTCCCGCAGCATTTCTTCGCGAACACGTTCGGCCACGCGCAGGACGCGAGCCTGCTTGAATTCGAGGATCACGCGCAGATCCAGGCGGCGCCGAAAGTCTCGTTCTAGGAGTCCCGGTCGGGGACTCGGCGCGCATGAATTTCTTCGAGGCCCAGGCGCGGGCGAGGCGCCGCACCGGCTGGCTGCTGGTGCTGTTCGCGCTCGCGGTGGCGAGCCTGGTCGTGCTCACCAACCTGCTGGTGATGGCCGTGCTCGCCGGCAACCATGGCGCCTACCAGTTCCTGTCGACGAGCTTGCTGGAGAACTTCGACTGGGGCCTTTTCGGCACCGCCACGATCGGCACGCTGATCGTCATCGGCGGCGGCAGCGCCTACAAGATGTCGGAACTCTCCGGCGGCGGGCGCGTCGTCGCCGAGATGCTGGGCGGCCGGCTGGTGCCGCGCAACAGCGCCGACCCGGCCGAGCGGCGGCTGCTCAACGTGGTGGAGGAAATGGCCATCGCCGCCGGCACGCCGGTGCCGCCGGTCTATCTGCTCGACGACGCTTCCATCAACGCCTTCGCCGCCGGACTCACGTCCAACGACGCGGTGGTCGCGGTGACGCGCGGGACGCTGGACCTGCTCAACCGCGACGAGTTGCAAGGCGTGATCGCCCACGAGTTCAGCCACATCTTCAACGGCGACATGCGCATGAACATCCGGCTGATGGGCGTGCTGCACGGCATCCTGCTCATCGGCCTGGCCGGCTACTACCTGCTGCGCAGCACGCGCTTCATCGGCCGCTCGCGCAGCAGCCGGGGCGCCGGCAACATCGGCCTCGCCATGGTCGTCCTCGGTCTCGGGCTGGTGGTGATCGGCTACGCCGGCTTCTTCTTCGGCCAGTGGATCAAGGCCACGGTGAGCCGCCAGCGCGAGTACCTGGCTGACGCCAGCGCCGTGCAATTCACCCGCAACCGCGACGGCATCGGCGGCGCGCTGAAGAAGATCGGCGGCACTTTCCGGGGATCGCTGCTGCAAAGCCCGGCGGCCCGGGAATACAGCCACGCCTATTTTTCCGCCGGCGTCGAGGGCTTCCTCGATTCGCTGTTCGCCACCCATCCGCCGCTGGAGCGGCGCATCCGCCGCATCGAGCCGCGCTGGGACGGCAAGTTCGTCACACCGAAGCCGCCGCAAGTCGCCGATGACGACGCAGCGGCGACACGGGCCCGCGATGCGCGCCGGGCCGTGGTGGCAACGGCGGTGCTGGCCGGTGTGCTGACGCCGGACGAAGCCGTGGCGACGATCGGCAATCTCGACCGGAAGCACGTCGACCGCGCCTGCGACATCCTCGACGCCATTCCCGCGCCGCTGCGCGACGCCGCCGCCGAACCCTTCGGCGCGCGGGCGGTGATTTACGCCATGCTGCTCGACGCCGCGCCCGACATCCGCACCCGCCAGCAGGCGGTGCTGGCGACGCAAGCGGACGCGGCGGTGGCGCAACTCACCGTGACGCTCGACCAACACCTGCCCGCCCTGCCGGAAGCGGCGCGGCTGCCGCTGGCGGGGCTGGCCATGCCGACCTTGCGCACCCTGTCGTCGCCGCAGTACGAACGCTTCCGGACGGTCGTCGCCGCCCTGATCGAAGCCGACAACAAGATGAGCATGAACGAATGGATGCTACGGCACTTCCTGATGCGGCAGCTCGACGAACACTTCGGCCTGCGGCCGCGCACCAAGAGTGCCCACGGCCTGCTCGGCGACGTGAACCGCGAGGCGGGGCTGGTCATCTCGCTGGTGGCGCATGCCGAGCACGCCAATGCGGCGGAAGCCGAACTGGCGTTCAAGGCCGGCGTCGCCGCCGTCGGCGCCACGGCGCTGAAGTTCATGCCGCGCGAGCAGGTGAGCCTGAAGGGGCTGGACGAGGCCATCGACAGACTGGCGGAACTCAAGCCGCTATTGAAGCCGCGCATCCTCAAGGCTTGCGCGGCCACGATCATGCACGACGGCGAAGCCACCATCCGCGGCCAGGAACTGCTGCGCACCCTCGCCAGCAGCATGGACAGCCCGATGCCGCCGCTGGCGAACTGAACTTTTCACAGCTCGGGAGGGTCTAGTTTCCCGACAACCGTTGCACTGGGAGATCGCATGTCCACCATCCGCAAGCTCGTCCGCGACAATCGCGGCTTCATCGCCTTCATGCTGCTGTTCGCGCTGTTCCGGACCGCAATCGCGGACTACAACCCGATCCCGTCCGGCTCGATGCACCCGAACATCCTCGAAGGCGACGTGGTGCTGGTGAACCGCCTCGCCTACCAGTTGAAGGTGCCGCTGACCGACATCATCGTCGCCCGGCTCGGCGAACCCCGGCGCGGCGACATCGTGACATTTTCATCGCCGCGCGATGGCACCCGCCTGATCAAGCGCGTGATCGGCCTGCCCGGCGACGTCGTCGAGATGCACGGGAAGCGCTTGAGCATCAACGGCCGCGCCGCCGATTACCAGGCCGTCGGACTGGCCGCCGAGGCTGCGGGCGTACTCGCACTGCGCATGCACGAGCAGACGCCGGGCGGACGTCCGCACGACGTGCAGTGGCTGGACCACCGCGCCAGCATCGCCGACTTCGGCCCGGTGACGATCCCCGCCGACCACTACCTGATGCTCGGCGACAACCGCGACAACAGCGCCGACTCGCGCTACATCGGCCTCGTCCGCCGCGACGAACTGATCGGCCGCGCCACGCGCATCCTCGTTTCCGCCGATATCACCGGCAACTGGCTGCCGCGCTTCGACCGCTTCGGCATGAGTCTCTACGAATAAACACGGAAAAGTCAGCCGTGGCGATACGCCGAGCGGTACTCAGACCCTGTCGGGAATGCTCTGGTGCAGCGCCTTTTCGATGGCGTTGTCGAACACGGACAGCGTGGCGCCCGTCGACGCGGCTTCCGAGGCAAGCTGGCGTTCGAGGGTGGTTCGCGCGACACTGATGGCGCTGTCCCAGCCGGCGTTCATGAACAGCGGATTGCCCATCTCGGGGCTGATCCAGCACAGGCGTCCGCAACGGGCGCTGCCGTCCGGCATCGAAAACTCGACCCAGTCGCCGATGACGAGTTCGCGCACGAGGTCGCTGGTGACGCGGGCATCGGGATTCGATGGGCGCAGGGATTGAAGGGTGAGTCCGGCCATGTGCAGCACGGCCAGGATGTCGCCGTCGGCGGCTTCCTTCGCCGGCACGGGAGGTGGCGACGGCACGGTCCTGCCGCGAATGGCGGCGGCCTGGAACGCGAAGCAGGCTTCCAGAAATGGCGCGCGGGCCTCGGCATTCACATTGACGCCATCCATCTCGCCCTTGATCCGCGCCAGCAGGCCGGGCACCATTTTCCCGAGGCGCTGGCGCTCTTCAGGTTCGACCTTCGGCTGTATGCTCCAGATCAGGTCGTCAAGGGCGGCGGTATTGTTGCGCCACCGATGTCCGTCCGGGCCACCGTCGAGCCAGGCGGCTGCAAGCACCTTGGTCCAGTGTTCGCGCAGGAAATCGCCGATGATGCGCGGCACGTTGCCCGGCAGGCGCGAGATCACTGCCCGCCAGGCGGCGCGCGCAGCGAGATCCTGCTTCTCCTGTTCCCGGGCCAGCGCGATGAAGCCCTGTGCACTGCCCTGCAGTTCGTGATTGCGGCGCGCCATGAAGCTTTCCAACTGCGCGCCGTTGCGCACGAGCACTTCCGGATCGCGCTGGAATCCGGACTGAATGCTGGAAGCGATGCGCTGGAGTTCGGCGCAGACGGGATGGTCGGCATCAACCGCCGGCCCGAGCCCGATCATCGCCTGACCCATGCTCTGCAGCAGCGCGCGCGCCGGGTGCTCGGGATCGTTGAAAAAAGTCGGCGCGAGGATGGCGGATTTCAGCACCGGAACTTGCAGGCGCGCCACCGCGGTCTTGAGCGCGGGCGACAGGCGATGGTCCTCCAGCAGCGCGTCGAACAGAGCGGAAAGCACATCGAGCGTGACGGCGTCCTGGGCGCGCAGCCGCGACAAGGCTTCGGTCTTCTTCAGCGTGTGCAACACACTGCTCGTACCTCGCGGCGCCGAAGCGTCGAACAGATCGTCCCGGGCCTGCCACTGGTCGAGCTGGCCCAGGATCTGCTCGAAGCGCGGCGCGGATTCTCCGCCGCCCGCCTCGCGCCCGGACGGCTGCTTCGACAGCACCGCCTGTTGCAGGGCGACCATGGCGTCGCCGCGCGCGGGACCGCCTTCGCCACCACGCTTGCCCGACGCAACCACGCGTGCCTCGTCGGCGCTGGATACGACCTTCGCCGGCGCGACGCCGTAGCGCACCATCAGTTCGGACAGCTCGGCATACACGAGCGGCAATTCGCGCGCCAGATGCGTTTCGATTTCGTTCAGGCGGGCGATCGCCTGACGATGGGCGCTGTCGCTGGAGCCGAACATTTCGGCCAACGCACGGCAGATCGCGTCCGGCGACAACGGGTTGTCCGCCATCCGCAGGGTCGGCCGGTCGAGCAAGGTCGCGAAGCGCTGGTGGAACTTGTAAAGGAACGCCGAGCACTCGTCGCGCAGGCGCTTGGAAATGTCGCCGAGCCGGATGGAAAGTTCGAGCTGGTTGTCGTCGACCAGCCGGATCTGCGAAGCCGTCAGGCTGTTGGCCAGCGCGAAGCCGGTACGCGCGTTTTCGGTGGTCATCTGGTCGAGCAACTGGATGGCGCCGTCGCGCAGCGCCGCGATGCTGACCGCCGATTCGACCCCCGCGGAACGCACCGCCCGCTCGACACGACTGAGAAACAGCGTGCGAACTTCCTCAAGTGCAGCCGACCGACTGGAGGGCGTCAGCGCAGAAGCGTGGGACTTTTCCTGTTGGGTCATGGCGCAATGGTTGGGCGGATGACATAACTATACCAACTTAGCAGTCATCCGACGAAAGTCAGCCGCGGCAATACGCCGCTGATGTTCGCCGACGTTGCTCAGCCGGTCAGGAAACGCTCCCAAGGTCCGGGTCTGGGTGCCTCGATCGGCTCATACCCCGGCAGCGACAGCAGCCGCGCCCGGAAGGTGCGCCCGGACAAACGGCGCATGAGAGCCTGTCCGGCCTCGGTATCCAGTGCGGCATGACGCAGCGCAAAACCATAGCGTTCATCGACCTGCGGCACGAAATCAAGGTCGTAGCGCGCGGCGGCGGCCTCGATGCCGAAACCGGCATCGGCCGAACCGCCGGCGACGGTCGCCGCCACCGCCTCGTGGGTGAATTCTTCGTGTGCGTATCCGTCGACACCGACCGGAGAAATGCCGGCGGCGGCGAACAACTGATCGATCAGGCCGCGCGTGCCCGATCCCCGCTGACGGTTCACCATGCGCACACCGCGCGCCGCCACATCGACCAGCGACTTGAGCTTGAGTGGATTGCCGCGGGCGACGATGAGGCCCTGCCGCCGGCGCATCAGCGGCATGCAAAGGTGCAGCTTCGGCTTCAGCCAGCGCTTCAGCCAGTCGGCAAATTGGCGCTCGGTCCAGGCTTCCGGAACATGGAAACCGGCGATATCGCACTCGCCGCGACCCAGCGCGGCCAGCGCCTCCTCGCTGCCGCGCCAGACGATGTCGACCGGCACCTGCCGCCCGTGCTCGGCCCAGTCGGCCAGCGCCAGGTCGTGGCTGGCGTGCAAAGTCAGCCGTGGCGATACGCCGAGCACCGGCGCCAGCAGGCCGTGCATGCGCCCTTCCCATACGGCATGGACTTCGCCGAGCGCCGCACGCGCCGCGCCATCCATTTCCACCAGCGATTCGCCGAAGGCCGTCAGCCGCGTGCCGCGGCCGCGCTCCATCACCACCAGGTCGTGCCCGAACTGCTCCTGACAATGGCGCAACAGACCCCAGGCGGCGCGATAGGACATTCCGGCAGCGGCAGCGGCCTTGCCCAACGCCGAGGTATCCAGCAGGGCCGTCAGCAGCAACAGCAGGCGCCGGGTGTCGATATCCCCCAGCTCGATGCCGAGATCCCAGTTCCAGCGCAGGCTGGGGGCCTTCCCGGCGGCAGGCGGTGACTTCGATCTTGTTGCAGGTTTCGACATATTCAATTTCCGTGACCACTACTTTAACCTCTTGTGGCCCAACCACCGGAAGGAGTACGAAATGTCGGCTTTCGATATCGCCCGCCGCTGCCTGCTCGCCACCGCCGCCCTTTTCGCCATCGGCGCCCAGGCTGAAGATCGTTTCATCACCGTCGCCTCCACCACCTCGACCGAGCAGTCCGGTCTGTTCGGATTCCTGCTGCCGGCTTTCGAAAAAGAGACCGGCATCAAGGTCCACGTCATCGCGCAGGGCACCGGCCAGGCGCTGGCCACCGGCCAGCGCGGCGATGCCGACGTGCTGTTCGTGCACAACAAGGTCGCCGAGGAAAAATTCCTCGCCGAAGGCTACGGCGTCGGCCGCCACGACGTGATGTACAACGACTTCGTGCTGATCGGCCCGAAGTCCGACCCGGCCAAGGCGGCTGGCAAGGACATCCTCGAAGGCCTGAAGAAGGTAGAAGCGGCGCAGGCGCCCTTCGTCTCGCGCGGCGACAAGAGCGGCACCCACTCGGCCGAGCTGCGCTTCTGGAAAGCGGCGGGCATCGACATCGACGCCAGGAAGGGCTCGTGGTACCGCGACACCGGCTCCGGCATGGGACCGTCGCTCAACACCGCTTCGTCGATGAACGCCTACATCCTGTCCGATCGCGGCACCTGGCTCAACTTCAAGAACCGCGGCGACCTCACCATCGTCGTCGAAGGCGACAAGCAGCTGTTCAACCAGTACGGCATCATGCTGGTCAATCCGGCCAAACATCCGCACGTCAAGCAGGCCGACGGCCAGAAGTTCATCGACTGGATCGTTTCGCCGGCGGGCCAGAAGACCATCGCCGACTACAAGATCGACGGCGAGCAGTTGTTCTTCCCGAACGCAGACTAAGCCTCCATGCATGAAATCGCGGCGAGCCTCGCCCTGGCAGGCGACCTCGTTGCCTCCGGCGACGCGCGGCTGGCCGCGATCGTCGGCCTCAGCCTGCAAGTCAGCCTGACCGCGACGCTGCTTTCCTGCATGCTGGGAATGCCGCTCGGCGCGCTGCTCGCAGTCGGCCGCTTCCATGGCCGCCGGCCGCTGATCGTGCTGTCCAACGGCCTCATGGGCCTGCCGCCCGTCGTCGTCGGCCTGCTCGTTTACCTGCTGCTGTCGCGCGCCGGCCCGCTCGGCGAGTTCGGCCTGCTGTTCACGCCGGCGGCGATGGTCGTCGCCCAGACCGTGCTCGTCACGCCCATCATCGCCGCGCTGACGCGGCAGGTGGTCGAAGACGAATGGCGCGAATACCGCGAGCAGTTGCGCAGCCTGGGCGCGTCGCGCATCCGCTCCGCCCGCACCCTGTTGTGGAACGCACGCTTCTCCCTCACCACTTCGGGACTGGCCGGCTTCGGCCGCGCCATCGCCGAAGTCGGCGCGGTCATGATCGTCGGCGGCAACATCGACGGCGTGACACGCGTCATGACCACCACCATCGCACTCGAAACCAGCAAGGGCGACCTGCCGCTGGCGCTGGCGCTCGGCGCCATCCTGATCGGCGTCGTGCTGGCGCTCAACGCCGGCGCCTATGCGCTACGCAACTGGGCGGAAAGGCGGTGGGGGTGACATGAACGGGAACGGCGCTCACTGGCTCGAACTGCGAGGCTTGTCACTGACCGAAGGCGACGTCCGCATCGTCGAAGACGTCACGCTGAAAGTCAGCCGTGGCAGGACGGCGATCCTCGGCCCCAACGGCGCCGGCAAGAGCACGCTGCTGCGCCTGATGCACGACCTGCTGCGACCGAGCGCCGGCGAGATCCTTTGGCCACAACCGCTCACGCAGGCGATGGTCTTCCAGCGGCCGATCATGCTGCGCGCCACCGCGCTGGCCAACATCGAATACGGCCTGCGCCTGCGCGGCCACTCGGCAGTCGAGCAACGCGAACGCGCCACGGCCGCGCTGGCGCGCGTCGGCCTGCCCGAGTTGGCACTACGTCAGGCGCGGCGTTGCTCCGGCGGCGAGCAGCAGCGCATCGCGCTAGCCCGCGCCTGGGCGCTCGAACCGCAAGTGCTGTTCCTCGACGAACCCACCGCCAGCCTCGACCCAGCCAGCAGCCGCGAAGTCGAACGAATCATCCGCGAGATCGCCGCCGCCGGAACGAAGATCGTGATGACCACGCACAACCTCGGCCAGGCGCGACGCCTTGCCGAGGAAGTGGTCTATCTAGAAGGCGGTCGGCTACTCGAGCAAACGTCCGTGACGGAGTTCTTCCATCAGCCGCGCACACTGGCCGCGCGCGATTTCATCCGCGAAGAGGTCGGCTAGTCAGCCTGGCTCGCCATCCGTGCCGCAAAGCGGACTCGAGACGTGTCCCGCGCGCCCGTCGAAACCCGAACCCGAGTCAGCGGCTGAAGCCGGTCTTCCCCGCTCCGGCAGGTACCAACGGCACCCGGCACTTGGCGACGGGAATCGCATTCACCACGGGCAGACTTCCGCCCGAAGAACGCTGGCTGTCTTCCATCTGCAAAGCCGTGGGGCATCGCTGGCTGACGAAACGATGATCAGCCGCCGAAGGAGCAAGAATCGCAGCCATCAAGGCTGCGATGACGAATTCAACATTGTTCATGGAGTTTCCTTCCCGAACCGGGGCGACCAGGAATGACCTTATCACAGTCGTTGGCATATTCGACGCTCAGTGCGTCGTGAGCGCAATGGATCGAACGAACTATGTCGATAGCAATACGCCGACCATCGGGAGCCGGCGAGCCCAGGAAATGGCCTAGCAATTACAGCCGGTTGCCGGCCAATGTGAAGGAAAAGGGAGAACGCCGCCGGTCGATCAGGCTACCAAGGCCGGTGACGCGCGAAGTCGTCCGCGAAGAGATCGGTTGAAGCTCGGGCCTAGACCAGCCCGGTCATCAACTGCACTTGCACCGTCTCGCCGGCACTGACCTTGCCGCGCTCGTGTTCGAGTACGATGAAGCAGTCGGCCTTCGCCATCGAACTCAGCACACCCGAGCCCTGATGGCCGGTCGGGCGTACACACCACTCCCCGTTCTCCTGAAAGAGGATGCCGCGCTGGAATTCGGTGCGGCCTTTGCCCTTCTTGATGTCCTCGACGCAGCGCGCCGGGAAGGTCGGGAACTCGGGCACGGGATCGAGGCCCATCAGCTTCAGCAATGCCGGCCGCGCGAACTGGTAGAAGGTGACCATCACCGCCACCGGGTTGCCGGGCAGGCCGAACAGCCAAGCGCCCGGTTTGCTCTCACCGTCAGGCTGGATGCGACCCGCATTGATTCGACCAAAGGCCATCGGCCGGCCGGGCTTCATGGCGATCTTCCAGAACGCCACTTCGCCGAGTTTCTGCATGAGTTGCTTGATGAAGTCGGCCTCGCCGACCGAGACGCCGCCGCTGGTGACGATGACGTCGGCGCAATTGGCCGCCTCGCGGAACGCCGCTTCCAGCGCCGCCGGTTCGTCCTTCACCACTCCCATGTCGATCACGTCGCAACCGAGCCGCGTCAGCATGCCCCACAACGTATAGCGGTTGCTGTCGTACACCGCGCCGGGAAAGAGCGGCGTGCCGATGGAACAGAGTTCGTCGCCGGTCGAGAACAGCGCCACGCGCACGCGCCGCCGCACCGACACCTCGGCGATGCCCAGCGAGGCGATGATGCCCAGTTCCGCCGGCCGCAACAGCTTGCCCGCCGCGATGGCCGGCTTGCCGGCCTTGAGGTCTTCGCCCGCGCGGCGGATGTTCTGGTCGGCGCGCTGGCCGGGCGGAACGATCACGGTATCGCCTTCGACGCGCGACACTTCCTGCACCACCACGCAATCGACGCCCGCCGGCAACACCGCGCCGGTCATGATCCTCACCGTCTCGCCACGGCTGACTTTTCCCTCGAAGGCGCGGCCCGCGAAGGCGGTGCCGATGTTCTTCAGCCGCGTCTCGCCTTCGGCGGCCAGATCGGCGCTGCGCAGCGCCCAGCCGTCCATCGCCGAGTTGTCGTGCGCCGGCACGTCGACCGGCGAAATCACGTCCTCGGCCAGCACGCGGCCGAGCGCCTGGCGGACGAAAACGCACTCGTGGCCGGACACGGCGGGCAGCATGTCGAGCATGATCCGGCGGGCGCGATCCACGTGCAGCGAATCGGGATCGTAGTCGTCGAGGCAGGAGAAGTTCAGTGTGGTCATGGCGGTCGAATCCGGTCTGGAATCACGGTTGCCCATCGAAGCCGTGGCGGGGCATCACGCCGAATAGTTCAGCACCGCGAAGAAATGAAAGCCGGTGCCGGCCGCCACGAAGCCATGCCAGACGGCGTGCGCATAGCGCCAACGCGAGTCGAGCACGAAGAACACCACGCCCGCGGTGTACGCAACACCACCGGCGACGAGCAGGGCGATGCCCGGCAACGCCACGTGCTGGACCAGCGGCACGGCCGCGACCAGCACCAGCCAACCCATGACGAGATAGAAACCCGTCGACAGCCACGGATGCGACAGGCGGTCGAAGAGCTTCAGCACGGTGCCCGCCACGGCCAGCGACCATACGATGCCGAACAGCGTCCAGCCCCACGCACCGCCCAGCGCGCCCAGCGAAAAGGGCGTATAGCTGCCGGCGATGAAAATGTAGATCGCGCTGTGGTCGAGCTTCATGAAGACGCGCTTCAGGCGGCCCGGCTGCCAGGCGTGGTAGAGCGTCGAGGTCAGATACAGCAGGATCATCGTCCCGGCAAAGACACTCGCGCCGACGACGTTGGCGGCGCCGAAATCCCTCGCGGCGAGGATCAGGAAGGGCGCGCCGACGATGGCCGCCAGCAGCGCCACGCCGTGGCTGACGCTGTTGGCGATTTCCTCGCCCTTGGTTTGCGGTCGTTCGATCATCGGCACATTGTCGCACAGTGGCGCGCAGCCCCCGGCCTGTCGGGTCCGGCTGTGGGGAACGACGCGCATCGGCGATAATCGCGCCATGTCCGACAGCCACGACTCCGCCGCCCAGCCGCTGCAGCGCATCGCCAAGGTGCGCCGCGACTACAACACCTGGGTCGCCAACGAGACGCTGGAGGACTACGCGCTGCGCTTCACGCCGCGCAGCTTCCGCAAGTGGTCGGAGTTCCGCGTCGCCAACATGGCCTTCGGCGATGCCGCCTTCCTCGTTCTCGAAGCCGTCGGCGCGACGCTGCTGGTCAGCTACGGCTTCACCAACGCCGCGATGACTGGGTTGAGGCCATCGAAGAACCCATCGCCCTGCCCGCCGCGGGTATGCTGTCGGCGTTTCCAAATTTGGCCGGTCTTGGCAATTCGGGCTTGGTCTCTTTAGCTGAGGTGTACAACATGATCCGCGATCGTGGGCAATTCGCCTCGTACATTGCCGTCACATACATTTTCGTCGTGCTTGGAGGCATCTTCCTGCACTACTTGAGTACGGGTGATGCGTATACCCTCAAGTTCAGCCTCATGCTCCCGAGCACCTTGGGCGCGATCATCATCAGCGGGGTTGTCGCGTGGGGGCTATGGAATCGCTTTCGTTGGGCGTGGTGGCTTGGGATTGTCGCAGCACTATTTCAGTTGGTACGGATGTCGTCTTGGCTGTCTCAGCACTTCAGCGCGGCTAAGCTCCCAGGCTTCGGTGTTTTGCTTGTACTTGCCCTTGTACTCGTGTTTCTTATCGTGCTGATTCTTCCAGGCACTCGCGCTGCATGTGCCCGATAGCCACGCAGCAACTAACACGGCAGCAGTTGGGGACAGACTGAGCTAGTCCGGCTTTTCCAGGCCGCGCTCGGGAAAAGTCAGCCGTGGCGACACGCCACCCGCGCCGTCATTCCGCCAGCCGGCGCGCGCAATCGAGCAGCGCATCCTCGATCGGCGGGCGCGCGTGACGCTCCCCTATTCCTTTGCGCCCGCCTCGATCAGCATCTTCTCGATGTCCGGATGCCCGCGCGTCCGCGCATACTGCAATGCGCTGGACGTCGGCTTCGCTCCTTTCGACAACAGGAACTGAACCATCTGCGTCCTGCCTCGACCCGCCGCCAGCCCGATGGCCGCCCCGCCGCCTTCATTGACATCCATGCCCGCGTCCAGGTAAAGCCGGACCGCTGTCATGTCGCCATTGCCTGCCGCCTTGGCGAAATCCTGCCCTGTGTATTCCAGCCCCATTGCCTTGATGTCCTTGCGTGCCTGCAAGGCATCGGCCGCTTCCGCGTTGCCGCTCTGGAACGAAATGCACATGACGAAGGCGGCGATGATCGCCGTAATGCGAACGCGATGGATTCCCGCAAAGCTGTTTGACATGCCGATCTCCCCGATGTGTCCCCGATTGGCCACCCGGCGGCACTATAGCTTGTTCGCCGGCTCCCCGGCAGGCCGTCCCGTCGGCCCGGCGCCTCGTCGTATCCGCGCCAGGGCGGCGGCCGAAACGACGATGGGAACGCGATGCCCGGCCATGAAAAGTCAGCCGTGGCGGGACGCCACCCGCGCCGTCATTCCGCCAGCCGCCGCGCATAGGCCAGCAGCGCCTCGTCGATCGACTCCCACGCGTAGTCCTGCACCGCCGCCACGCCGATGGCGCGCAACTTCTCCGTCGGCCCGTCGCCGATCTTCGCCACCAGCACCGCCTGGCAATCCCGGATCGCCGCGAGGATGCCCGGCATCGCCGCCGCGTCGCCCTCGCCGCCGAGGCAGTAATGACTGACCTCGCGCTCCCCCAGCAGGCAGACCGACTCCGGCGTCACCTCGTAGATCGCGAAGCGCTTCGCATGCCCGAAGTGCTCGCTGACCGCCTTCCCCTCCTTCGTCGCCACGGCGACCTTCACCGGAAATTCCATTTCTCTACCCCATCGCTTGTCGCGTTTGCGCCAAAAACGGCGCATTGAGATGGAGGATGCAAGAGCGATGCCGAGGGGCGGGGAAAGTCAGCCGTGGTGACACGCCACCTTTCGTTAGGGCGCATGCTGGTGGCGTATGATTTCATTGAGCAGCAGTGTTGGGCCAACACACTGACACATCAACAGTGAATTCCCTTGGTATGCCTCCAATTTACAGAGTCTAGACCCATGAATACAGACAGCCGCTCAAAGCCAGAAACCTATTTCGGACTCGTTGTTCTCTTGCTACTAGTCTTCGTGATTTGGGGCATTTCCGGTTGGGCTCTCCACGCTCTTCCCGATCGGGGAACCTTTGGCGACATGTTTGGCGCAATCAATGCGCTATTTTCAGGCCTAGCCTTTGCATCGCTCGTCTATACGGTGTTCCTTCAGCGTCGGGAGCTAACACTTCAACGGCAGGAGCTTTCTCTTACTCGATCCGAGCTTGAGGGGCAGAAATTGCAGCTCTCAGCGCAGAACGACGTCCTCAGAATTCAGAATTTTGAGAACACCTTCTTCCAACTGTTGAAGTTGCTCAATGACATTGTGAATTCCATCGACTTAGTTGGGTCGGACAGTAACGTCATTAGAGGACGTGACTGCTTCAACACCTTTTTTCGTCGCTTTCGCAACGCGTACAACTATTCAAAAAAGGATCATCCAAATGACGATGCGTGCGCGAGAGCTCTTATCGCGTATGAGATTTTCTACAAGGACATCCAAGGCGAGATCGGCCACTACTTCAGAACGTTGTACAACATTATCAAGTTTGTTCACCAGAGCGATATTCAGAACAAGCGCTTCTACACAAACCTGGTTCGCGCCCAACTTTCTAGTCAGGAACTGTCGTTGCTGTTCTACAACTGCGCAAGCGCTCTAGGCAGTCAGAAGTTCAAGCCGTTAGTCGAGGAGTATTCCCTCCTCAAGACTCTGCCAAGAGAGTCCTTGCTTGCTCCGCTTGAACACTCGGCAATGTATGCCGACTCCGCGTATGGGGTCCGGTAATTTCTCGGACGCTTGTTTTCCCCGCTCCCCTCGCACCTCCCCACCCCTACGCAATCTGACGTATTTCTGCATTGCAGCAGCCTCCGTACATTGGGGCCGTGCCAAGCCGTCACGGCATTTTCCCAATTCGACAGGAGCCCGCTATGCAGAATCGTCGTAACTTCATCAAGGCCACGGCGCTGACCGCCGCGATGGCCGTCGCCGGTCTGACTTCGTTCTCGGCGCTTGCCGCCGATACGATCAAGGTCGGCATCCTCCATTCGCTTTCCGGCACGATGGCCATTTCCGAAACGGCGCTGAAGGAAACCGCGCTGATGACCATTGACGAAATCAACAAGGCCGGCGGCGTGATGGGCAAAAAAGGCGGGCCAGCTCAGACCACGATTGTCTGATCGCGATGAACCGAACATCTGATCGACGACCTCGCGGAGCTTGCAATTGCGGCATCAATCGACGTTGTCCCGGAAAATGCGGCCAGGAAGCACAGGTAGGTTTGTATTTGCCGCGATGCCATCGCATTTCGATTCCTCGCCGCGATCATCGCCCTTGT
Organism: Gammaproteobacteria bacterium; assembly: GCA_018819515.1. Classification (GTDB taxonomy): domain Bacteria; phylum Pseudomonadota; class Gammaproteobacteria; order Burkholderiales; family Rhodocyclaceae; genus Fen-999. The sequence continues at coordinate 167,353 of JAHJPX010000017.1, read as the reverse complement.
CTACATCACGGCGAAGTTCTCCCGGAGGCGAAAGCGACAAAAGTCAGCCGCGGTGGCACGCCACCCCCGTCTCCGTTATCCTTGTTCCTGCCATGAACAAGTACCGCAGCATCGACCTGCTGTTGCAGTATCTGGCGCGGTCCATCGCCAGGGGCGACATCGCCGTCGCCGACCGCTGGCTCGACGACGAGCAGGCCATCGGCTTCTACAAGCCCGCAGCGCCCGAGTTGTCCGCCTACGTTTCCATTCACGGCCAGCCGCCGGGCCAATACGACGTCGATCTCGAATATCCCGCGCTGGACGACAACGACGTCGGCAACATCCCGACCAAGTCGGAAAACATCGGGATCGAGCATCTGATCGACCTGCTGGTCATGCATTTCGACCTCCACGACATCGCCGGATGATCCGGCACAAGAATAGTGCCGCCCTGCGCGGCGTCCAAAAAGTCAGCCGTGGCGACACGCCGTCCGCGTGGCCAGACAGTTGCCGATGTCATTGTCCGGCGCTATTCTCGGCGCGTTTCATCAACCTGGAGAGAGACATGCGGACCATACACGACCACGGACTGGGCTGGCATCGCGATCTGCCCGACATGCGCGACCACACGGCTGCGACCGACACCGTTTCGAAAGTGCTCGCCAAATCGGCGCTGTTCCGCAAGACACGGCGGACGCTCGCCAAGTCGGTCGACCTGCGCGAGTTCTGCTCGCCGATCGAGGACCAGGGCCGGCTCGGTTCGTGCACGGCGCAGGCGGGCGTCGGCATGCTCGAGTACTTCGAGCGGCGCGCCTTCGGCAAGCACCTCGACGCCTCGCGGCTGTTCCTCTACAAGGTCACGCGCCAGTTGCTCGGCCTGGCCGGCGACGACGGCGCCTACCTGCGCGATACGATGAAGGCGATGGTGCTGTTCGGTGTGCCGCCGGAACGCTACTGGCCTTACGACGAGCCGAATTTCAACGACGAGCCGAGCGCCTTCTGCTACTCGTTCGCGCAGAATTTCAAGACGGTCGATTACTACCGGCTCGACCCGCCGAATACGCCGACGTCGACCGTGCTGGAGAACATCAAGACCAATCTGGCCGCCAACCTGCCGGCGATGTTCGGCTTCTCGGTCTACAGCTCGATCCCGCCCAGCGGCGACGGCAAGGGCGAGATCCCCTACCCGAGTACGGGCGATTCGCTCGAAGGCGGCCATGCGGTGCTCGCCGTCGGCTACGACGACAACAAGAAGATCGGCAGCAAGAAGGGCGCGCTGTTGATCCGCAATTCCTGGGGCACGGAATGGGGCGACCGCGGCTACGGCTGGCTACCGTACGCCTATGTCGAGAACGGACTGGCCGACGACTTCTGGACGATGGTGAAGTCGGAGTTCGTGGATACGGATCTGTTCAAGGGCTGATCCGCCGCCTGCCGCAAGCCGCCGTTCAGGCGGCTTGCCCACGCGCCAAACAAGGTTTCACAGCTACAACTTTCGTGGAATATCTCCGACCGTGTCGACGTCTTTACGTTCACGCAGTACCCCGACACGAGAGAGGAGACTTGAAAATGAAAAAGTTGATGATTCCCTTGCTTGCATTGACGATGGCCACCTCCGTCGCCAGTGCCGCCGACCGCAAGGTCGTGCTTCAGGTCAGCGACGGCGACCAGGCGAAATGGAACCTTGCGCTCAACAACGCCAGGAACCTGCAGAGCGAGCTCGGGTCCGAGAACGTCGATATCGAGATCGTCGTTTACGGACCCGGCATCGGCATGCTGAAGGCCGATTCCCTGGTCGGCAACCGGGTCCTCGACGCTGCCTCGGCGCACGTCAAGGTGGTGGCCTGCGAAAATACGATGAAGGCGCAGAAGCTCGGCAAGGACGACATGCTGTCCGGCGTCACTTTCGTGCCGGCCGGCGTGGTCGAAATCATGGATCGGCAAAAGCAGGGCTGGAGCTACATCCGGCCGTGAAGCAATTCTGCGTCAGGGAAGGTGGCGTACCAGTTCGTGCGCCGCCCGTTCGACGGCGCTGCGGAAGGTGACGGTTTCCTCGCTGACGGAATCATAGGCGGAGGTCGTTTCCGCGGCGCCCTCCCAGACGATCGCGCCGTCCTCGCCGTCCCAGAGTTGCACGAACAGGCGCAGGTTGGTGATCTGGGTGTCGAAAATCCGGAAGCCCAGCATGCCCCAGCGATTCTTCGACTGCTGCGCGAAACCGGCCAGCTTGAGTTGCATCAGGTATCGGGTGCCTGTCGCCGCGCCGATCTGACGCAGCGTATCGCGGCCGAGCAGGCCGGTCAGGCGGTAGTCCTCGATCATCCGCCGGTAGTCGGCGGCAAGACCCGCGCGATTGATGGCGCTCAGTGCCTCGGGCAGGGACACCAGCTTCATTTCCGGTCTCGCCACGGCGAGAACCTCGAAGAAGGACATTGCCAGCGCCTGCCTGTCTTCCTCCTGGCCGGTGACCGAAGACGGCGTCAGGAAGGCCACACCGCCGCTTTCGAGATTCTGCCGCGTCAGCGTCAACGGCGAAACCTGCACCGACTGGGCGGTCTGCGGCGAATGCTGGGTCGCGCACCCGCCCATGACCAATGCCGCAATGCTCGCCAGGCCAACGCGCGCGCTACCGGAATTGAACAACCAACGATATGTATATGCCACGAAATCGCGCTCCCGTTACTACCCCGTTTTTACTCCGGTTCGCGCGACAATGCACGAGAGAACGGCATTAGCAGGCGCGGCGAGAAGCCGGTGACCAGCGCTGTGCCGACGATCACGGCAGCCGCGCCGCCCAGCGTGCTCCAGCCGACCGCCTCGTCGAGGAACAGCCAGCCCCACCACACGCCGAACAGCGGAATCAGGAAGGCCACCGTCAGCGCCGGCGCGGCGCCGATGTCGCCGATCAGGCGGAAGTAGAGCAGATAGGCGATGCCGCTGCACACCACACCCAGCGCCAGCACGACCGCCGCGATCCCGACGTCCGGCAGCGCCGGCGCGGGGACGAAGAACAGCGCCGGCGCCATCAGCAGGCTCGCGCCCCACATGCTGCCGTGCGCATTGGCGAACGGCTCCACGCTCCTGGCCGACTTCGCGTAGTTGCTCGCCAGCGCGTAGCTGAACGCCGCGCCCAGTGACGCCGCGATGGCCAGCCCGGCCCCCGGCCGCATCGCCGCAGCATCGAAGCCGACCAGCAGCACGACACCGACTACGCCCAGCACCAGTCCGGCAAGCGTACGGCCAGACAAGGGCGCGGTGCGCAACGACGCGGCAATGATCGCGCCCCACATCGGCGCCGTCGCATTGAGGATGGCCATGACCGACGCCGGCAGCGCCAGCGCCGCATAGCCGATCAGCAGGAACGGCAGCGCCGAATTGACCAGACCGAGGATCAGGTAATGCCGCCAGTGCGCGCGCCACATCAGCGGCCGCCGCCACCACAAGCCGACGACGGCCAGGAACAGCGCCGCCAGCACCACCCGCGCCTCCATCAGCAGCACCGGCCCGAGCGCCGGCGCGCCGACGCGGATCAGGAAAAACGACCCGCCCCAGATGGCGGACAAAACGACAAGACGAACCAGACTGCCGGCATTCATGCGCGCGCTCCGAACGAAGCCCACAGTATCGTCGAAAAGTCAGCCGTGGCGACACGCCGAATGGCGACGCGTCGTCATCCCGCCCTTTTGCAGTATGCTCCGGACATCGCCGTCCTGCCGCCCGGCCATGCCCCGCTGCCAACTCGACCACATCGCCATTACCGCGCCGTCGCTGGAAGCCGGCGCGGCATACGTGCGCGAGATGCTTGGCGTTTCGCCGCAGCCGGGGGGCGAGCATGTGTGCATGGGCACGCACAATCTGTTGCTGCGGCTCGGCGAGTCGATGTATCTGGAAGTGATCGCGATCAATCCGGCGGCGCCCGCGCCGACGCGGCCGCGCTGGTTCGGACTCGACACGCTCGCTGCCGACGCGGCACCCGCGTTATCGGCGTGGGTGGCGCGCACCGGCGACATTCGCGCAACGGCGGCAGCCGCGAGCGAGCCGCTGGGCGACATCGAGCCGATGAGTCGCGGCGCGCTTGAGTGGCTGATCACGATTCCTGCCGACGGTTCGCTGCTACTGGGCGGCGTAGCGCCGGCGCTGATCGAGTGGCACACCGATGCGCACCCGGCGACGCGGCTCATCGACCACGGGTTGTCGCTCGTCGGACTCGAACTCCATCACCCCGAGCCGCAGCGCGTGGCGCGCCTGCTGCATTCGCTCGGGTTCGAAGGCCCGGTGACGGTCGCGGAAAAGTCAGCCGTGGCGGCACGCCGGGTGGCGCACATTGCGACGCCACAGGGCGTCCGGACGCTCTGAGTTGAAATCAGCCGCCCGCGATCGGCGGCCAGATGGCGAGTGTTTCGCCGTCCTTCAATATGCGCGTGCCGCGCTCGGTCGGCGGCACGTAGTTGCCGTCGATGAGCACGAGATGGCAGGACTTGAGCGGCACGCTGAACCGCTCGATGATCTGCAGGACGGTGGTGCCGTCCGGTACGTCGAGCGCCAATGCGTTGTCGCGCCGCGCTTCCACGGGCAGGTAATCCTGCAACATGGCGAACAGTTTGAACGTGACCCGCACTTCGGCGACCACGTCCCCACTCACTTCGCTCATGGAGTCCCCGCCACCGCTCAAGCCGCCTTCTGGGCGCTTCCCAGATAGGCCGCCATGAAGTTGGTCGGGTCGGCCAGCAGGCGATCCTTCCAGACGCCGAGATGCGTGCGGGTCTGTATCAACCCGCGCAGCACGCCGATGTGGTCGGTCCAGCCGATGCTGGTGGCGCCGATCATCACGTCGTCCTTGAACTGCAGCGACAGGTAGCGATACCGGGCTTCGTCGACCAGTTCGACGCCCTCGCCGCCGTCTTCACCCTGCCATTGGCCGAACGAACAGGAGACCAAGCCTAGCGTTTCGAGCACGTTGATGGCGAGACTGCCGACAAAATCGGATTCGCCGCCGGCCATGTTGATGGCGGCGATGCGCGCCTGGTCGACAGCGTTGGGCTGAATTGCATTGACCAGGGGTTTATCGTAGAGGCAATCGCGCGCTTCGGCCACGTCGCCGGCCGCATAGACGCCCGGCAGGTTGGTACGCATGCGTTCGTCCACCACGATTCCGTTCTCGATGGCGATACCGCTGCCTGCCAAAAAATCGATGACTGGCTTGACGCCGACCACACTTAGATAAATGTCTGCGGGCAGTACCTCGCCGGTCGTCAGCGTGACCTTGAGCGCCTTGCCGTCACGCTCCACTTTCGCCGCCTGAGTCTTGCCCATGACACGCACACCCTTGGATTCGCACCAGTGGGCGATCATTTCGCTGGCCTTGGGCGGCATCATGCGCGACACCATGCGACCGCTGCGGACGAGGATCGTCAGTTGCGCGCCGCGCGACACGAGTCCCTGGATGATGATGCAGCCTACAAAGCCGGCGCCCATCTGCACGATGCGGGTCCCGGGACGAAGGGACGCGACGATGGCGCGTGCATCGGACAACGTCCAGCAGGAATGCACGCCGGGCAGATCGATCCCCTCGATCTTCTCGCGGCTCGGCACCGATCCCGTTGCGATCAGCAATCGATCATAGGGAAGCGTACGCCCGTCAGTGAGACGCAATGATTTTCCTTTGGCATCCAATGCCGCGACACGCGCATTCTCGATCCCGATGCGCTGCTTCTTGTAGTGGTCGGGATCGCGCCGCAGTTGCGTGCCCGCTTCGCCAATCTGGTTCGACAGCAGGTACGGAATGGCCATGCGTGCGTAAGGTCCCTCGCCTTCGCCGTCGAGCACGGTGATGGTGGCTGCCGGATCGAACTTGCGCAGCGTCTCCGCCGCGGTGATGCCGGCTGCGCCGGCGCCGATGATGACATGCTTCATGATCGTCTCTCCAAACAGCGGACAGGACTGAAACGCCAGGGCAGCCGACGACGTCGACCGACCCTGGCGTCGGTGGGCGGAGCTAGAGCCCCAGACGCGCCAGGGTCTCCTTTTCCGGCACGCCGGCCTTGCTCCAACCGCGCACCTTGTAGTACTCCGGCAACATCTTGTCGATGCCGCTGACCAGGCCCTTGGCCGGACCGGTCTTGGCCGCCTCGGTCTTCAACCGCTGCGGGAGGTCATCGTCTTTGGCGGTGAAACCGGCCGCGAGGTTGAACTGGCGTTCCAAGTTCCAGATGCGCTCGCCCACCTCGTTCAGTTTCTCCATCGACCACTCACCCTCGCACGCGCTGGCAAGCTGCGGCTGAACGTCGGCCAGACTCCAGGCGAACGAGGTAAAGATGCAGATCCCGGCGGAGTCGAACACCGCAGTCGCGTCCTGGAACGCCTTGACCAGATCGGCCTTGCCGTCGGTCACCAGCGGGTCGGTCTTGACTGGAATACCGAGTACTTCGGACGCGACCGTGTAGCTGCGCAGGTGGCAGGCGCCGCGGTTCGAGGTCGCGTAGGTAAGGCCCATACCCTGGATGCCGCGCGGATCGTAGGCTGGGAATTCCTGACCCTTGACGGTCATCGACAGTTCCGGATGCCCATACTTGTCGCACAAGCGCTTGGAACCGAGGCCAAGCTCCTTGCCGAAACCGCGCCCCTCCGCAGTCATGCGCGTAAGCTCGATGACCGCCTGCGCCGAGCCGAATGGCGCCTGGATGCCGACCTGCTTTTCGGTCAGCACGCCCATGGTGTACAGCTCCATCGCCGCACCGATGGTGGCGCCGAAGGTGATCGGGTCCATGCCGTCCTCGTTGCAGATCATGTTGGCGACCGTCAGGGCATCGAGGTCATCCACGCCGCCGGCGGCGCCTAGCGCCCAGGCTGCCTCGTATTCCAGCCCGCCCGAAGCACCCCAGTATTTCGGGCTGTTCACGACGCTCCAGTGGTTCTGGTCCACCCTCGAAATGCGTCCGCAGGCGATGGTGCAGCCGAAGCAGGCGTTGTTGGTGACGAGATTGGCCTTGCCATCGGTCGGCCGCTTTTCGTGCATCGCTTCGCCGGAAATTTTGCCTGCGCCTTCGAACTGCACGTCGCGGGCATTGCGCGTCGGCAGCGCGCCCATTTCGTTGATGACGTTCATCAGCACCTGGGTGCCGTACTTCGGCAGACCCTGTCCGGTGACGGCATTATCGGCGAGTACCTTCTTCGCCGCCACGGTCGCCTGCATGAATGCCTTCGGGTCCTTGATGGCGCCGACGCCCTCGGTGCCACGCACCGCGACGGCCTTGAGGTTCTTGGAACCCATCACCGCGCCCACGCCGGAACGGCCCGCGGCGCGATGCAGGTCATTGACGATGCAACTGAAGAGAACCCCGTTTTCGCCCGCGCGGCCGATGCTGGAAACGCGGATCTGCGGGTCCTGGTGCGCCTTCTTGATGATCTCCTCGGTTTCCCAGGTCGTCTTGCCCCAGAGGTGCGCCGCGTCGCGCAGTTCGGCCTTGTCGTTCTCGATAGAGAGATAGACGGGCTTCGGGCTCTTGCCTTCGACGACAATCATGTCCCAGCCGGCGAACTTGAGTTCGGCGCCGAAGTAGCCGCCGGAGTTCGAGCAGGCGATGGCACCGGTCAGCGGTCCCTTGGTGATCACCGAATAGCGGCCACCCGTGGAGGCCATCGTGCCGGTGAGCGGCCCGGTGGCCATGATCATCTTGTTGGCGGGAGAAAGCGGATCGACCTTGGGATCAACTTCCTCGACGAAATACTTGGTTGCGAGTCCGCGCTGGCCCAGGTACTGCTGCGCCCAATCCATGTTGAGCGGCTCGGACTTGCAGGTGCCCTTGGTCAGGTCAACGCGCAGGATTTTTCGTGTCCATGCCATATCGGTCTCCTCAGGCGCTGGCGCGCGTGGCGTTGTCGGTCTTGCCGGCCCAGGCCCGCATCTTGTCGAAGCCGGTCCAGTCGGAATCCACGAAGGTAATCGCTCCGGTCGGGCAGGCTTCGGCGCACGCCGGCTCGCCACCGCAAAGATCGCACTTCTGCACCTTGCCGGTGTCGGCGACGTAATTCACGGTACCGAACGGACAGGCGATGGTGCATACCTTGCAGCCGACGCAGGTTGCCTCGTTGACGACTTTGGCGCCCGTTGCCGCGTCGATGCTGATGGCCTCTACCGGACAGGCAAGCAGGCACCAGGCCTCCGCGCACTGCGTGCAGGTATAGGGCACCTTTCGCCCTTCATGTTCGAAGTCGAAGATCTTGATGCGGGACTTGGCGGGATTGAAGATGCCGTAGTTCTCGTACGAGCAGGCCATTTCGCACTGCAGGCAGCCCGTACACTTGTTGGCATCGATGTACAGTGATTTCTGCATACCGAACTCCTCAGTCTGATTGTTGTTCATCTGTTGCCGACCAGATATGCACAAGCTAGCATAACCAGAAGTGCGCATCAATAGATTGCATCACGGCATTTATCTACACGATGGACATGGTCATCTCTTGCGTTCGAGAAGCATGGCGTGCCGAAATCGCGCCGGCGCATGCGAGAACACTGCGGAACCGACAACGATGAACCAGAAAAGCAGCGGACGTGAGGACTCATCGACCGCCATCCAGGCAACGAACACCAGTTTCACCAACAGGGCAACTCCCGATACTTCGCGCAGGTGGGATGGTTTGCTCCAGGTATCGAGCGCCAGCATCGCGAACCCGGTCGCGGCAACACCCAGCACGCCCACATTGGTTGAGACGGGCGCGTCCAGAAGCGCCGCACCCAGCCAGATCACTGCGACCAGATGCAGGCCACGCAGGGCGACATTGATCCAGCGCTGAGCGGGAAACGTTCTCCGGTCCATAATCGAGGTTCGTTGATCGGCCGATCTCTGACGGAATTGCTTTCTACCATGCCCGCGCCAACGCCGCTGGAAACCATCGAACGCGAAGTCTGGACCACGCCGGAAGAATTTCGTCACGGCCTCGAACTGGCCTTTCCCGGCCGGGTAGCCGAGCACGACGGCGTTCTCCGTGTAGATGGTGGCGAGGTGGCAATGGAGATCGAGTTGAGGAGCATGACGCCGCGGACCATCGCGCTACTGAACCTGCCCCGCCTGAAAGTCAGCATCCGCATGACGGCGGGCACGCTCGAACAGCGGGCGGCGATGCTGACACGGATGGATCTCGCGATGCATCGCGGTGGCGGATGAACGGCCGAGGCCGGTTCACGCGATGCAGAAGGACCAATGTTGTATCGGGCTACAGCACCGCGTCGCGGTGAATTCCGGACTTTAGTAGATGGTGGCGGAGTTGGCCGAGCGCCTCAAGCTGTATCTGCCGTACCCGTTCGCGGGTAACGCCGAGATCCTGGGCCAGAACTTCGAGCGTTTCGGCCTCGTGGCCGTTCAGGCCGTAGCGGCGCTCGATCACGAGACGCTGCTTTTCCGAAAGACGGACCACCCACTCGCCGATTCGTTCCTCGATCTGTTTCTGCTCGAGAAAGGAATCGGGCGCCCGCGATCCGTCGTCGGCGATGGCGTCGGCGACCGACAGGTCGGGGTCGACATCGAGCGGCGAATCGAGCGACGCGGTCCGCTCGTTGTAGGCCAGCAGTTGCCGAACCTCCTCGACCGGCTTGTCGATGAGACGCGCCACGCGTGACGCTTCGCTGCGGCGCTCGTTTTCAGGCGTCATTTCGAGTGTGCGCATGGCGCGCACCACCAGGTGCAGTTCCTTGATCACGTGCACGGGCAGGCGGATGGTCCGCGACTGGTTCATAATCGCACGCTCGATGTTCTGCCGTATCCACCAGGTAGCATAGGTGGAGAAGCGGAAACCTCTTTCCGGATCGAACTTCTCCAGTGCATGAATCAGGCCGAGGTTGCCCTCTTCGATCAAATCGTCGAGCGGAATGCCACGATGCTGGTAATGCTTGGCGATGCTTACCACCAGTCGCAGGTTCGCCTCTATCATGCGCTGCCGCGCCGCAAAGTCTCCCTTGCGCATGGCGCGCGCCAGCGTTACCTCTTCCTTGGCAGTCAGTAGCGACCTGGCGCCGATTTCGTTCAGGTAAAGCTGCGTGACATCATTGACGAATTCGACTTCGTCGACGACAGCCTCCGCGACACTGTCCGCGTCGGGGTCCGGCACGAGTTCCTCGGGGTAGTTGTCTTCGTTCACTGGCGAGCAGGCAGCAAACCCAGTGGATCGACCGGTTCGCTCTTGTGCCGGATTTCGAAATGCAGCTTGGGTTGATCTGCGTCCGTACTACCGACTTCGGCAATCTTCTGGCCCTTGGTGACAGTCTGGTCACGCTTCACCAGGATCTTGCTGGCATGGGCATACACGGAGATGTAGTCCGCGTTGTGTCGCACCACCATGAAGCTGCCATAGCCGCGGAGAGTACCGACATACGTCACCCGACCCGCCGCCGCCGCGTAAATCGGCTCTCCCGTGTGACCGGCCAGATCGATGCCGCGATTGGCCTCCTTGCCCTCACCTCCAGGAACAAAACCACGGACAATGTCGCCCGCGGCTGGCCAGGTCCAGTCGACGCCGTTGACCACGGATGATCCGGTCGTCGGTGCCGAAGACGGCACCGCGCCGGGCGTGGGAGCAGGCGCAACAGTCGGCGCAACCGCCGCAATCTCGGTCGGGTTCTGTCCGGTCGCCGCGTGATCCATCGCTTGCGCCTGGGCCAGCGCCGTATCCGAATACGGAATCTTGCCGCCCTTGGGTTGCCGCACCAAGCCGCTCGTGGCATCGGGTGCAGCCGCAACGACCGGTGTCTGGCCATCGCCCACTACGACAATCGGCGCGGGAGCCGTGATCGGCATGACCTCGACGCCAGCGTCTGCAGGCATGACGCGCAGTTCCTGTCCGACCGAAATCCTGGTCTCGTCGGTCAGGTCGTTCCAGGACATGATGTCCTGCGTTGTCACGCCGTGCGCCAGCGCGATGCGATACAGGTTGTCGCCCTTCTTGACGACATAAAACCCTTCGCGCCCCGCGACGGAAGACTCGGAGGCAGGACGCCCGCCTTCAATGGCTACTGGAGCGCCGCCCTCAATGACAGGTGCGGGAGGGCTGCTACCGCAACCAGCCAGTGCAAGCAATCCCGTAAGGAAAATCAATCGCCTCATCTCATCTGACTCCCGGCAATAACGGCACAAAGCGCACCGGATCAAAGCGCGTCTCTACGAACCCGTCATCGGTCCGTTCAAGGAGACACAAGGACTGGTCGATGGTTCCGACCGGTAGAATCAGGCGCCCGCCGGGCGCCAACTGTCTCAGCAACGCCTGTGGCACGGAAGGCGCCGCGGCAGAGACGATAATGCTATCAAAAGGCGACGCCTCCGGGAGCCCTTCCATCCCGTCCGCGTGCTTCAGGCGCACGTGCGACAGCTTGGCAGTGCGCAAATTGTCACGCGCCTGGGCGAGCAACGGTGCCAGGCGCTCGACGGCAAATACCTGTTTGGACATCGTGCCAAGTACCGCGGCCTGATAGCCGCACCCGGCACCGACCTCAAGTGTCTTGCCCAGCGTTTCGCGCCCGGCCAGGAGCAATTCGATCATGCGCGCCACGACATAAGGCTGCGAAATCGTCTGTCCGAGAATCAAGGGCAAGGCGGTGTCTTCATAGGCGCGATGTGCCAGCGCCGCACTCACGAACACGTGACGAGGAACTGCCGCCATGGCGTTCAGCACGCGCTCGTCCTTGATGCCTTGTTCGCGCAGCCGCTCGATCATGCGCGCACGGGTGCGTTCCGAAGTCATGCCGATGCCTTGCAAGACGGTCATCATGCCTCCGCCGGGCCACCCCAGGGGCGAAGCGGGAAACTCGCGGAGCACAGCTCCGCGCCCGCGCAGCCGGCCGGCTGTGCAAAGCCGGCCGTGGGCAGCGTGCGCCTCGCCGTGGGGGGCAGCCAGCGGTTTCTGCGAGCGTGGGAGGCCATCATTTGGCCAACCATTCCTGAACAGGCTCGATCTGATCGGCGTAGGTGAGGTCCACCTGTAGCGGAGTGATCGAGACGAAGCCGCTGGCCACGGCATGGAAGTCGGTCCCTTCGCCGGCATCGGCAGCTTCGCCCGCAGCCCCTACCCAATAGACCGTCTCGTCCCGCGGCGTCACCTGCGGTACCACTTTCTCGGCCTTGTGGCGTCTGCCGAGGCGTGTCACACGCAGTCCGCGCACCTCCGGCTCGTCGGGAACATTGACGTTGAGCAAGGTCGGCTCAGGGAACGCCTGCCGCTGAAACCGCTCCACCAGTTCGCGGGCGACGCGCGCCGCAGTGGCGAAATGCCCGCCCCGCTTGCTGGCCAGCGAGATGGCGATCGACGGGACGCCGAGCAGATAACCCTCCATGGCCGCCGCGACCGTGCCGGAATAGATGGTGTCGTCGCCCATGTTGGCACCCAGATTGATGCCCGACACGACCATGTCCGGCACATGATCGAGCATGCCGGTCACGGCCAGATGGACGCAGTCGGTCGGTGTGCCATTGACGAAAAAGAAACCGTTGGCCGAACGACGCAGGCGCAAAGGCCGATCGAGAGTCAGCGAATTGCTGGCGCCGCTGCGGTCCGCCTCGGGCGCGACAACGGTTATGTCGGCAATCGGAGAAAGGGCCTTGGCCAAGGCGTCGAGCCCGGGCGCAGAATAGCCGTCGTCGTTACTCAGCAGGATGCGCATGGTGTTGTTTCAAATCGTAATTTCCTGATGGACGGCGAAGCGAGGGCGCAAGTATACCGAATTCGCCGGGGTCCGCCCCGAGAAGCCGGCCGAAACGGCTTGATTTCCCGAGACGTCAATCGTATGATTTAAACGATCGTTTGATTTCTCTCGCGTCCGCCATGACCGAAACCGTGACCGCCGACACCCGTGACACCCGCCAGCGCATTCTCGATGCGGCCGAAGGCGTGTTCATGGCCTGCGGCTACGACGGCGCCTCGATGCGCCAGATAGCCGGCGACGCCGGCGTCAATCTGGCGGCTGGCCACTATCACTTCGGCAGCAAGGAAGCGCTGTTCCAGGCTGTCCTCAACCGCCGTTTGCACGTCCTGAACCAGGAACGCCTGCGTGTGCTCGACGAGCTGGAGGCCAAGGCCGCCGGCGCACCGCTGAAGCCGTCGCAAATCCTCGACGCATTCTTTGGCACGCTGCTGCGCATGGCGATTACCCACGGTCCCCGCGGACAAACCTTCCTTCGCCTGATCGGTCGCACCCTGACCGAGCCGTCGGAGTTCATTCGTACCGCCCTGTCGAAGGAATTCGCCGACGTTCTCGAGCGCTACAAGGCGGCCCTGTTCCGGGCCTTGCCGGAAGTGCCGAAGGAGGAAATCGTCTGGCGCTTCCATTTCATGCTCGGCGCCACCTCCTATGCGATCGCCGGAATCGACACTTTGCGCCTGATCACCGACTGGCAGACCGGCGCGACCGACGACGACCTCGAACGCCTGGCACCCCGCCTGATGTCCTTCCTGCTGGGCGGCCTGCGCGCCCCCCTTCCCGCGGCCCCCGCCGCTCCTCAACCCCGCGGCAACGTCCGCAACCGGAGAAAGAAACCATGACCGCTTCCATGCTCCTGATCGGCGTGCTGTCAGCACTGACTTTGGTGCTGATCCTGCCGCCGCTGCGTCGCGCCCTGATCACGCGCCACATCTACGCGCTGTTCAAGCGCATCCTGCCGTCGATGTCCGATACCGAACGCGAAGCGCTGGAAGCCGGCACCGTCTGGTGGGACGGCGAGCTGTTCCGCGGCAACCCGGACTGGCAGAAGCTGCTCGATCTTCCCACGCCGAAACTGACCGCCGAAGAGCAATCCTTTCTGGACAGCGAAGTGAGCAGAGCATGCAGCCTGGTCAACGACTGGAAGGTCTCGCACGAGCAATATGATCTCTCGCCGGAGACCTGGCGCTACATCAAGGACAAGGGCTTCCTTGGCATGATCATCCCGAAGAAGTACGGCGGTCTGGAGTTCTCGGCCTACGCGCATTCGCAAGTGGTGATGAAGCTGTCGACCCGCTCATCGGCGCTGGCGGTTTCGGTGATGGTACCCAACTCCCTCGGTCCAGCGGAACTGCTGTTGCACTACGGCACCGACGAGCAGAAGAGCCACTACCTGCCGCGCCTGGCCAAGGGCCTCGAAGTTCCCGCCTTCGCGCTCACATCGCCGTGGGCGGGCTCCGACGCCGCCGCAATTCCCGACAGTGGCATCGTCTGCAAGGGCATGTACCAAGGCAAGGAAGTACTGGGCATGCGGGTCACCTGGGACAAACGATATATCACGCTGGCGCCCGTATGCACCATCCTCGGCCTCGCCATCCGCCTCTACGATCCGGACGGCCTGATCGGCGACAAGAAGGATGTCGGCATCACCTGCGCACTGGTGCCTTACGACCACCCGGGCGTGGAAACCGGCAATCGCCATCTGCCGCTCAATGCCGTGTTCGTCACCGGCCCGACGCGCGGCAAGGACGTGTTCATGCCGCTCGACTTCATCATCGGCGGCCCGGCCATGGCCGGCCAAGGCTGGCGCATGTTGATGGAGTGCCTCGCCGCCGGCCGATCGATTTCGCTGCCAGGATCCAACACCGGCATGGCCAAGATGACGGCCCGCGCTGTTGGCGCATACGCCCGTGTGCGCAGCCAGTTCAACCTGGCCATCGGCCGCTTCGAGGGCATCGAGGAACCGCTGACCCGCATCGGCGCCACCACCTACCTGATGGATGCGACGCGCATCATGACCGCCGGCGCGGTCGACCTCGGCGAGAAGCCTTCGGTCGTCTCGGCCATCGCCAAGTACCACGTCACCGAACGCGCCCGCCAAGTGGTCAACGACGGCATGGACATCATCGGCGGCAAGGGCATCTGCCTCGGCCCGTCGAATTTCCTCGGTCGCGCCTACCAGCAGTTGCCGGTCGCGATCACCGTCGAGGGTGCCAACATCCTCACGCGCAGCCTGATCATCTTCGGCCAGGGCGCGGTGCGTTGTCATCCCTACGTTCTGCCGGAAATGCATGCGGTGCAGAACCCGGATGCAAAGAAGGGACTGGTCGACTTCGACGCGGCTTTGTTCGGCCACATCGGTTACACGATCAAGAACGCCGTACGCACCCTTTGGTACGGCCTCACCGGCTCGCACACCGTGTCGGTGCCCGACGTGGCGCCGGAAACCCGCCGCTACTACCAGCAACTGACGCGCTTCTCCTCGGCCTTCGCCTACATCGCCGATATCTCGATGATGGTGATGGGCGGCGATCTCAAGCGCAAGGAAAAACTGTCGGCTCGCCTGGGCGACGTGCTGGCCCAGATGTACCTGATGTCGGCGACGCTGAAGCGCTACGAAGCGGAAGGCCGTCAGCAGGACGACGCGCCGCTGATGCACTGGGCGGTATGGGACTGCATGTACAAGGCGCAGCAGGCATTCGAGGGCGTGATCGCCAACTACCCGAACCGATTCTTCGCTTACTGGCTGCGCAAGGTCATCTTCCCGTTCGGTCATCCCTACGTCGTACCCTCGGACAAGGTCGGCCACCTGGTAGCGAAGACGTTGATCACGCCGTGCCCGGCGCGCGATCGCCTGACGAGCGACTGCTATTTGCCGGAAACGGCCGATGACCCTGTCGGCGCCGTCGAACTGGCAATGGCCGCCACCCTTGAAGCGGAGCCGATCGAGGCGAAAATCCGCCAGGCGGAACGCGAAGGTCGTTTCGACAACAATCCGAGAGCGAACGTGCGCGACATCGCCACTGTAGCCTTCGAAACCGGCGTCATCACCGCTCCGGAATACGAGGTCATGCGCCGTCGCAACGAGTTGCGCGACATCGTCATCCGCGTCGATGACTTCCCCTATGACTTCGGCGTCGCCGGTGCCGCCCAGGCGATCGAGGAAAGGCGGGCCGCCTGATGAAGACGCCCGTCTACATTGTCGACGGCGCGCGCACGCCGTTCCTGAAATCGAAGAACGTGCCTGGCCCGTTCGCCGCTTCCGATCTTGCCGTGCAGGCCGGTCGCGTGCTACTGCTGCGCCAGCCCTTCGCGCCCACTGATCTGGATGAGGTCATCCTTGGCTGCGCCTCACCCTCGCCTGACGAAGTCAATATCGGCCGCGTGCTTTCGCTACGTCTCGGCTGCGGCGAGAAGGTGCCCGCCTGGACCGTGATGAGGAATTGCGCCTCGGGCATGCAGGCACTCGACTCGGCCATTGCCAACATCCAGTGCGGCAGATCGAACCTGGTGTTGGCCGGCGGCACCGATGCGCTGTCGCGCGCGCCGCTGCTGTTCTCGGACGCGATGGTGCGCTGGCTGTCGGGCTGGTACGCAACGAAGACAGTCGGCCAGAAGCTTGCCGCCCTGCGCGGATTCAGGCCCGGCTTTCTCGCGCCCGTGCTTGGCATCGTCAAGGGACTCACCGATCCGGTGGTCGGCCTGATGATGGGCCAGACGGCAGAAAATCTGGCATGGAAATTCGGCATCTCGCGCCGGACGATGGACGAATTTGCCGCCGAAAGTCACCGGCGGGTACTCGCCGGTCGTGCGGCAGGCCACTATAGCGAGATCGTGCCGCTGATCGATACGAAGGGTACGGTCTACGCGGAGGATGACGGCGTGCGTGACGATTCGACGCCTGACCGGCTCAGCAAACTTCGGCCGGTATTCGACAAGCCTTACGGCAACGTCACTGCCGGCAATAGTTCGCAGATCACCGACGGCGCGGCCTTGCTGCTGCTCGCCTCCGAAGAGGCAGTAACGCGCTGGAACCTGAAGCCGCTCGGCCGCATCACCGACAGCGAATGGGCTGGGCTTGATCCGGCGCAGATGGGCCTCGGGCCCGTGCATGCGTCGACGCCGATCCTGAAGCGCCACAACCTCGGTCTCAACGACCTCGACGCCTGGGAACTCAACGAAGCCTTCGCCGCACAGGTGCTCGGCTGCCTCGCGGCGTGGGAAGACGAAACCTACTGCAAGGAACAACTCGGGCTCGATGGTGCACTCGGCACGCTCGATCGCGCCAAACTCAATATCGACGGCGGCGCCATCGCGCTCGGTCACCCGGTCGGTGCCTCTGGCGCACGCATCGTCCTGCATCTATTACATCGACTGCAACCCGGCCAGAAGGGCATCGCCACGATCTGCATCGGCGGCGGCCTCGGCGGTGCCATGCTCGTGGAGGCCGTATGAACCTGCAACACTGGAATCTCGAACGCGACGCCGACGGCGTCGCCTGGGCGACGCTCGACAAGGCCGGCGCCAGCACGAACATCCTCTCGGCCGATGTATTGGCCGAGCTCGCGCAACTACTCGACGAATGCGATCGTGAGCCACCCAAGGGGCTGGTCTTCCGGTCGGGCAAGGAGGCGGGCTTCATCGCCGGCGCCGACATCGAAGAATTCGCGCGCTTGGACAGCGCCGAATCGGCACGTGCGCTGGTCGCGCGCGGCTGGGATCTCTACAACCGACTCGCCGCCGTGCGCTACCCGACGCTGGCGCTGGTGCGCGGCCACTGCATGGGTGGTGGCACCGAACTGTCGCTGGCCTGCCGCTACATCGTGGTGGTCGACGAACCCTCGACCAAGATGGCGTTGCCCGAAGTCATGCTCGGCATCTTCCCGGGCTGGGGCGGCATGAAGCGCCTGCCCGAGCGTGTCTCGCCGCCCGAGGCGCTGGACATGATGCTCAGCGGCCGCAACATCGACGCCCGCAAGGCGAAGCGTATGGGGCTTGCAGACGAGTGCGTACCACCGCGTGTGGCGACCGCAACCGCGCGTGGACTGGTGCTCTCCGGCAAGCCGCGCAAGCCGCGTCCGCTGCTGCATCGCCTGATGAATGGACCGCTGAAGTCCTATGTCGCATCCCAAGCCAGAAAACAGGTGGCAAAGCGCGCGCGCGCCGAGCACTATCCGGCGCCCTACGCGATCATCGATTGCTGGGAAAAGCACGGCGGTAACGCGCTGGCGACGCCGGAATTCGTCGAACGCATCGTCCGTTCCGACACGGCCAAGAATCTGGTGCGCGTGTTCTTCCTGCAGGATCGCCTGAAGGAATTCGGCAAAAAGTCAGCCGTGGCGGCACGCCACCTGCACGTGGTCGGTGCCGGCGTGATGGGCGGCGACATCGCCGCCGTGGCCGCGATGCGTGGTTTGACCGTGACGTTGCAGGACCAGTCACTGGAACGGGTCGCCCCCGCCATCGGCCGCGCCGGCAAGCTCTTCGAACGCCGCATCAAGGACAGACTGTTGCGCCGCTCGGCGCTGGACCGGCTGATCCCCGACCCTGAAGGCCATGGCGCCGCCCGTGCCGACGTGGTGATCGAGGCGATCTTCGAGGACCTGGAGGCCAAGCGCAGCCTGCTTGCCGCACTGGAGGCCAAGATGAAACCCGACGCCGTGCTGGCCAGCAACACCTCCAGCCTGCGTCTGGAAGACATCGCCACCGGGATGAAGAACCCCGCACGTCTGGTCGGCATCCACTTTTTCAATCCGGTGGCGATGATGCCGCTGGTTGAAGTCGTCGAAGCGAAGGGCACCGATCCCGAGATGCTCGCTCGCGCTGCAGCTTTCGTGCGCCAGATCGACAAGCTGCCGTTGCCGGTGAAGAGCGCGCCCGGCTTCCTGGTCAATGCCGTACTCGGTCCTTACATGCTGGAAGCGATGCGCTGCGTCGATGAAGGCATCGCACCGGAAACGGTGGATGAGGCGATGCTCGCCTTCGGCATGCCGATGGGCCCGATCGAACTCGCCGACACTGTCGGCCTCGACATCGCGCTGGCCGCGGGCAAGCAGCTCGCCACCGTGGCGGAGCCACCGCGCTGCCTGTTCGAGCGGGTCGGACGCAACGAACTGGGCAAGAAGACGGGTCGTGGCTTCTACGTCTGGACCGATGGCAAGCCAACCAAGGCGGCGCCAGGTTCGGTCCCCGTCGGTCTCGCCACCCGCCTGGTGACGCCCCTGATCGATCGGGCACGCGCGCTGGTCGCCGACGGCATCGTCGCTGACGGCGATCTTGCCGACGCTGGCGTAATTTTCGGCACCGGTTTCGCGCCGTTCACCGGCGGTCCGTTACAGTACTCACGAGATATGGCTAGCGGTTGAATTCGGCGACAATCCGGGTATTCTTCAGAGGCTGCCATCGTGCGGCCGCTGAACAACTATAAGCACCACGGAGGAGATTACTCATGATCCGATTTGGAATACCTGCCGCCATGCTCGTGGCGACCCTGTTCGCTGCGACACCGCTTCAGGCAGCCGAAGTGGCCGGGGTAACGATAGAAGATTCCACCAAATCGGCGGACACCGAGTTGATCCTCAATGGTGCCGGCGTTCGCACCAGGTTCTTCTTCAAGGTCTATGTTGGAGCCCTTTACCTGACCCAAAAGACCAATGTGGCAAACGCGGTCATCGAGTCGCAAGCGCCTCGCCGTATCGTCCTGCACATGTTGCGCAACCTAGACGCCGATGCCCTGTTTGGCGCATTGCTCGATGGACTGAAGAAAAACCACGGCGACGCGGTACTGGCTGGACTGAAGCCGGCTGTCGACCAGTTCGAGAAGCTCATGCGGGGAATCGGCAACGCCAAGACCGGCGACGTCATCGGCATCGACTTCACATCGGCGGGCGTCAATGTATCGTTCAATGGGGAAGCGCGCGGGGGTGTCGACAGCGAGGCATTTGCCAGGGCGCTGCTCAGGGTCTGGCTTGGCGACAAGCCCGCCGATGCCGATCTGAAGCAGGCGATGCTCGGAAACTGATACGGGGGGAGCAAACGGAACATGGACAAGATCTGGGTGCAAAGCTATCCCGCGACCACGCCTGCAGAGATCGGGCCGTTGCAGGACTCATCACTGGCCGAACTGATGGCGACTGCCTGTCGCCGTTACGCCGAGAAGACGGCCTATATCAGCATGGGCAAAGGGTTGAGCTACGCCGAACTCGATCAACTATCCCTGGACTTCGCCGGTTGGCTCCAGAACCTCGGCCTCGGTAAAGGTAGCCGCGTCGCGCTGATGATGCCGAATCTGCTCCAGTATCCAATATGCCTGTTCGGCGCACTACGCGCCGGCTGCGTGGTCGTCAACGTCAATCCGCTCTACACACCGCGGGAACTCGAACACCAAATGAAGGATTCCGGCGCCGAGGCCATCGTCGTCGTCGAGAACTTTGCACACACCGTCGAACAGGTGCTGCCACATACCAGCCTTCGCCACGTCGTGGTAACGCCGATGGGCGAAATGCTCGGCGGCCTCAAGGGTTTGCTGGTCAATCTGGTCGTCAGGCACGTCAAAAAGCTGGTGCCCGCATGGCGTATCCCGGGTGCCATCAATCTTCGCCGTGCGCTAGCCATCGGACGGCAACATGGATTTACTGCACCGGAAATAGGTCTGGACGACCTCGCCTTCTTGCAATACACCGGTGGCACCACGGGCGTCGCCAAGGGCGCCATGCTCAGCCACCGCAACATCGTCTCCAACGTAACGCAGGCCACGGCGTGGATTACACCGCCGGTGCGTGAGCGCCAGGAACTGATCGTCACCGCGCTACCGCTGTATCACATCTTCGCGCTGACGGCGAATTGCCTGACCTTTCTTCGCGTCGGGGCGACAAACCTGCTGATCGCCAACCCGCGCGACATTCCTGGCTTCATCAAGGAACTGAACAAGCACCCGTTCACGGTCATCACCGGGGTCAATACTCTGTTCAACGCCCTGCTTAACAACCCCGAGTTCGCCAAGGTCGACTTTTCAAACCTGCTCATCACGCTCGGCGGCGGCATGGCCGTCCAAAAGCCCGTCGCCGATCGCTGGCAGTCCGTCACCGGCAAGCCGCTGATCCAGGCCTACGGATTAACCGAAACCTCCCCGGCAGCGACCATCAATCCCCTCGACCTTGGCGAATTCAACGGGTCCATTGGCCTGCCGATATCCTCGACCGAACTTTCCGTGCGTGACGACGCCGGCAAGGAGCTCGATGTCGGGCAGATCGGTGAAATCTGCATCCGCGGACCGCAGGTCACAAAGGGCTATTGGCAGCGGCCGGAAGAGTCAGCGGCCGTCTTCCATTCGGACGGCTACCTGCGAACGGGGGATGTCGGTTATGTCGACCCGAAAGGCTTCGTGTTCCTCGTCGATCGCAAAAAGGACATGATTCTGGTGTCCGGTTTCAACGTCTATCCAAACGAAATCGAGGAAGTCGTGGCGGCCCATCCCGGCGTGCAGGAAGTCGCGGCAATCGGTATTCCCGATGCGCACAGCGGCGAGGCGGTGAAGATCTTCGTCGTCCGCAAGGATCCAACCCTGACTGCGGAAGCGATCATCGCCTTCTGCCGGACCCAACTGACCTCGTACAAGGTTCCGCACCACGTGGAGTTCCGCGACGACCTGCCAAAAACCAATGTCGGCAAGGTGTTGCGGAGGGCGCTCAAGGAATAGGCACCTGCCTCAACAGGAGGAGCGCCAGCCGCCGAGCGTCGGCTGCTCGATTGTGAATTCGAACTACGTCTGCTAGCATTACGGGGCTGGGCAAAATAGCGCTTACGCCCGTTCAGACCGCCGACATCTCACCGTCGGGTAGGCCGATACCATGTGCTCCCCATCAGGCTATTGCGTTTTGTCATGCTAGCGACATCCGCTGACAGTCCTATCGAAGATCTATATCGCTTCCAGCGGATCGCGCAGGAATCATTGGCGGTAAGACGTCACTTCCAGATGCTGCAATGGCTACAGGGAGAATTGCAGCATTTTGTGCCTCACGAAGCCCTCGTCGCTGCCTGGGGAGATTTTTCGCTAGGCCTGGTGCACTATGACATCATCTCGTCATTGCCTGGCGTTCGCACGACCGATATGGCCGATTGTGACATCTCGCCGCTTATTCGCAGTCTGTTCGACCACTGGGTCAGCAAAGGAGTGTCGGCATATACGACGAAGTTCATCAATGGCTTGGCCTGCGAGATTCCGGGTGATAAAGGTGGACTGCACCCAAAGCTGCGGGAAATGAGAACTGCTCTGGTACATGGAATCAGGGATGAGCGCGGCCGGCACGACTGCCTTTATGTCGCCCTGCACTCGCGGAAAATACCGGTGGGCTCCGGCAAGATGCTTGAGTTGCTCCTGCCCTATATCGACACCGCCTTGCGTCAGGTTTCGCACCTTCCCACGCAAGGCCAAATCGACCAATCCACGGAAACCGAAGAAGTTCTGGACCAGGGTTTGAGCGCCCGCGAAATGGAGATCATGAGCTGGGTCAGAAAAGGCAAGACTAACCACGAGATTGGCATGATTCTCGATATCAGCGAATTCACGGTCAAGAATCACTTGCAACGTATCTTCCGGAAGCTAAACGTCATCAACCGCGCACAAGCCGTATCGGCGTTCGCGCAAACCGCCCACAATAGCCGTGCCTGAAAATCACACTCCCATCCGCATCCGCCGCGCCGTAGGCATAAAGGTCGGCAGAGGCAATCTGATCAATGTGGTCGAGTCCCTGCTCGACCCATTGGTCCTGGTGTTATCCCTGTGGAGTGTCGGGATCTACGTCGAGGGCGAACTCACGCCTCCCTTTCTGATCCTTTCGCTGCTGGTCTTTTCGCTCACCTTTCCAGGGCCGGCGAGACTTCAACTGTCACCATGGCGCGCCGCCAAGGAGATAATTTTGAGCTGGCTCGCGATAGCGGCGCTGCTCTTGTTTTTTGGCTATGCAAGCCGATATCTCGGCATCTTTGACATCAGGGCAAAAAAGATTTGGCTGTGGCTGGCGCCACTATGTCAGTTGGTCGCCCATTTCGCGTTTCGCCGCAGCCTGCCGATTTTGCAGGCGCTCCAGGGTGAGCAACAGCGCGTCATCATCGCCGGCATGAATGCGCAGGGCATCGCCTTGGCGGAGCGTATCCAGGAAAGTCGATACTCCTCCGCCCGACTGGATGGATTCTTCGATGACCGTGTCGGCAAGCGCATCCCCACGCAGTCCAAGTTCCCGGTTCTCGGCACGCTCAACGACTTGCCACAGTACACGAAGGACCATCATGTCGACGGCATCTATATTTCGCTGCCCATGGCTACGCAGCCACGCACCCTGAGTCTGCTTGACCAGTTGCGGGACACCACAGCATCGATCTATTTCGTACCAGACACCTTCGTCACCGACCTGATCCAGGCCAGAATGGACACCGTGGGGGGCATCCCGGTGGTTGCGGTCTGCGAGACTCCATTTGCTGGCGCCAACGGCGTGCTCAAACGGGCAAGCGATATCTTTCTGTCATCTCTGATACTGGTTCTTCTGCTGCCGGTGCTTCTCGTCATCGGCATCGCCGTCAGGCTCGATTCCCCAGGGCCGGTGATCTTTCGCCAGCGCCGCTACGGCCTCGGCGGCGAGGAAATCATCGTTTACAAGTTCCGGTCAATGACGGTTTGCGAAGATGGAGGCAACATCCAGCAGGCCAAACAGAATGACCAGCGAATTACCCGTCTAGGTGCATTTCTTCGCAAAACCTCCCTGGACGAACTGCCGCAATTCATCAATGTCCTGCAGGGGCGGATGAGCATTGTCGGCCCGCGCCCGCACGCGATCGCCCACAACGAGATGTACCGGAAGCTCATCTCGGGTTACATGGTCCGGCACAAGGTCAAGCCCGGCATCACCGGCTGGGCACAGGTCAATGGCCTGAGAGGAGAAACGGAAACCGTCGACAAGATGAAGCAGCGAATCGATTACGATCTGGAATATCTGCGCAATTGGTCGCTGCGGCTTGATCTCGACATCATTCTCAGGACAATCCTGGTCGTACTGAAGGACGACAACGCTTACTGAGTCGAGCCGCCCCCTGCCCCTCCGCATTTCCGCAGACGCTTGGTATCCGGGTATCCGCCGGGCGCATGCCAAAGGCTCCCCGATGAAATTGCAGATTTCCGTCAATACCCTCGATATCTGCCTGATAGACAACCATTGTCCGGGCATGACGTTTCCGGCAGAGCATAAGAAGGTGTTTGAGACCGGCTGCGTAGGCGACCGCGCTGGCTGCAATGGTCCGGTCATTAGTCCAAACAGATTACTCATCCGGTGCCGCGGAACGCTCAACCATTCAGTAAATGCAGGTAACATTCAGGCATCCATGATGCACTTTCGTCCAGTCTTGGCGATTACCACAGAATCGAGGAGATATTGTGTTCAGTAAGGATGTTCTCAAGCTGGATCCATCGGATGAGGTGGATCGCATCGTCAATTCCCTGCGGGAACAGGTTCTAGGTCAGTTACGACGTCGCGGCGCAGTGGTCGGCCTCTCAGGCGGAATAGACAGTTCGGTCGTGGCAGCGCTTTGCGTACGCGCCTTCGGCAAGGACAGGGTCCAGGGTCTTTTCATGCCGGAACACCACTCCTCGGACGATGCGCTGATGCTGGGCAAAATGATTGCCGACCACTTGGGTATCGGGGCAATCGTTGAAGACATTGCACCAGCCCTGGAAGGGCTGGGATGCTACCGTCGCCAGGTCGAAGCCATATGTACGGTTGTCCCCGAGTACGGTCACGGCTGGAAGTGCAAGCTGGTCATTCCATCGGTGCTTGACAGCGACCGTGTCAGCATCACGAAATTGACTGTTCAGGATCCTGACGACAACGTGTCAACGGTGCGGCTGTCGGCGGCCGCCTACCTCCAGCTCGTCGCGGCCACGAACTACAAGCAACGCGTGCGCAAGATGACCGAGTACTACCACGCGGATAGACTGAACTACGCCGTCGCCGGTACTCCCAACCGACTTGAGTACGATCAGGGTTTCTTCGTCAAGCAGGGCGACGGCAGCGCCGACTTCAAGCCCATTGCCCACCTATACAAGACACAGGTTTACCAACTCGCCGAATATCTCGGCGTGCCGGACGAAATCCGCCGTCGGCCGCCCACCACCGACACCTTTTCGATGGCTCAGACCCAAGAGGAGTTTTACTTCGCTCTACCCTACGACCGCATGGACCTGTGCCTTTATGCACTGAACAATGGCGTAGGCGCCGAGGAGGTAGCACCTGTAGTGCAACTCACCACAGAGCAGGTCGGCAGGGTCTTCAAAGACATCGAGGCCAAGCGCCGGGCCACGCGCTACCTGCACCAGCCGCCACTACTGATCGAACCCGTCGGGGAAGTCTGATCCGTATGTGTGGCATCGCCGGAATCGTCGCGCTCGGTAAAAAGTCAGGCGTGGCGCCACGCCAGGCGCTGTTGCGCATGGCTAACGCCCTGCACCACCGCGGCCCGGACGAGTCCGGCATTTATCGTGATGACCGGGCCGGACTGGTCCACACGCGACTGTCCATCATCGATCTGGCAACCGGCCAGCAGCCCTTGGCGGACGAAGGCGACACCAGTTGGATCGTCTTCAACGGCGAAGTCTTCAACTACGTCGAGCTCCGTGACGAACTCGAAGCGATTGGCCATCGATTCCGGACACACAGCGACACGGAAGTCATTATCCATGCCTACCGTCAATGGGGTAACGCCGCCTTCGAACGCATGGATGGTCAGTGGGCGGTAGCCATCTGGGATTCGGTGGCGCATCGACTGGTGCTCTCACGCGATCGAGTCGGCATCTGCCCGCTCCACCTGTGCGAATATGGCGGTCACCTCTACTTCGCCAGCGAGGTCAAGGCGATCTTTGCCGCCAATGCGGAAATTCCGCGAGCTTTAGATCCAGTCGGGATCAACCAGACCTTTTCCTTCTGGACCATAGTGCCGCCGCAAGGCGTCTTTGTCGGCGTCACTGAACTGAAACCTGGTCACGTCCGCATCTACGAGAACGGCACGATCCGCGAGCATGCCTTCTGGACGCCCCACTACCCGGAATATCCCGGTGCCCGAGGTCTGTTTCCCGGCACGCTTGACGACGCCGTCGCCGAGGTGCGCAGGGTGCTAGACGAGGCCACGTCGCTGCGCATGCTGCGATCGGATGTTCCGGTCGGTTCCTATCTGTCGGGAGGCCTGGACAGTTCTCTGGTCGCCGCGATGGGGCGGCGACTTGCCGGCGACCGCTTCCAGACTTTCTCCTTGCGATTCGAGGATGCCGAGTATGACGAGACCGAATTCCAGCGCCTGATGGTGCATCGGCTCGGCAGCCAGCATCATGAAGTCATCGTCACCCGGAACGACATCGCCAATGTCTTCCCCGAGGTGATCTACCACACCGAACGTCCCATCCTGCGAACCGCCCCTGCTCCGTTGTTCCTGCTATCGAGGCTGGTTCGCGACAATGGCATCAAGGTTGTGCTCACCGGCGAGGGCGCCGATGAGATGTTCGCCGGCTACGATATCTTCCGCGAGGGCAAGGTGCGTCGTTTCTGGGGACGGCAACCCGACTCGAGCTTCCGTCCCCGATTGTTGGAGCGCCTGTATCCCTACCTCGCCCGTTCGCCAGTCTCACAGCAAGCCATGGCGCGGCAGTTCTTCGGTCGGGACCTCGCGTCCCACCGTTTGCCGGGATTCGCCCACGGCCCCCGTTGGCACACCACCAGCGCGCTCAGGAGGCTATTGTCCAAAGACATGCAGTCCGCAGCGGCCGGCCAGGATATCGTCGGAAACCTGATTGCCGACCTGCCCAGCGAGTTCAGCCGCTGGAATCCACTGGCGCAGGATCAATATCTTGAAATCCGCACCCTGCTTTCGGGCTACCTGCTCTCCTCCCAAGGCGACCGGATGCTCATGGCGCATGCGGTCGAAGGCCGCTTCCCCTTCCTGGACAAGGACGTCATCAGCCTCGCCGACTCCCTGCCCGCCTCATACAAGTTGCGGGGGCTGGACGAAAAGCATGTCATCAAGCGCGTCGCCGAAGAATTTTTGCCGGCAGAGATTATCGCCCGAAAGAAGCAGCCCTATCGAGCTCCCGACGCGCTCGCCTTCGTCGGAGACGACGTACCTGATTACGTTGATGAGGCGCTGACGGAAACGGCCCTGCGGAACACCAACGTATTTGATCCACAACCAGTCATTCAATTGGTACGCAAGTGCCGGGCGCGCAGTCGTGACGGCCAGTTCTCGAACGCCGACAACATGGCGCTGGTTGGCGTACTTTCCACTCAGTTGCTTCACAGGCAACTGATATCCGCTCCCCTCCCGGACGCTCACGCCGCCAACTTGCGCACTGACATCGACCGGACAACCGAGGTGACCACCTGATGCTGTCCAGCTACAACGCAACTCCGCTCCTGCAAGATCACCTGCTGAATTCGGCGCGCGAGCATGGCCAAAAGATCGCCCTTGTGTGCATGAAGCAGCGTGTAAGCTACGCCGAGCTGGACGCCCGTTCAAATGCGCTGGCCAACACCCTGATTGCTGCCGGGGTCGAGCGCGGCGACCGTGTCATCGTATTCGCCGACAACACTGTCGAAACGGTAGTTTCCTTCTGGGCCGTGCTGAAGGCAAATGCCGTCGTTTCGGTCGTCAACCCTTTGACCAAGAGCGACAAGCTGGCCTACCTTCTGCAGGATTGCCAGCCGACGGCGCTGATTACCGATCAGCATCTGTATTCGGTATTCGCAACGCCGGTGCAACAGTGCGCGTATTTGAAAAAAGTCATCGTATCCGGAACTATCGACGACGACCGCCTGGGCACTATTCCGCACGCGCAGCGCTGGGACAACGCCCTCGCTACGAGCGACGGCACAGCGCCCCCCAAACGGAAGTGCATCGACATCGACCTCGCTGCAATCATTTACACCTCAGGCTCCACCGGCGACCCCAAGGGCGTGATGCTGACGCATCGCAACATGCTCACCGCTTGCGAGTCGCTCACGACCTATCTGGAACTACGCGACGACGAGGTGATTCTTTGCGCCCTGCCGCTAGCCTTCGACTATGGTCTGTACCAGATGATCATGGCCTTCCGCGCCGGTGCGCGCCTCGTTCTGGAACGTTCTTTCACTTTTCCGGCTCAGATATTGAACACCATGGTCGAAGAAGGAGTGACCGGACTACCCGGCGTGCCAACCATCTTTTCGATTCTCGCCGAGTTCAAGTCGCTCAGGGACTACGATCTGTCCAGGATTCGCTACGTAACCAATACGGCTGCCGCTTTGCCTTTGAAGCACATACTGATCCTCAGGGATCTATTTCCCGGCGCACGCATATACTCAATGTACGGCCTCACCGAATGCAAGCGCTGCACCTATCTGCCACCCAAGGATATTGATCGAAAACCACTGAGCGTCGGCATCGCCATTCCCAATACTGAGATGTGGATAGTCGACGATGACGGAAACAAGGTCCCCCCCGACACGGTTGGTCAACTGGTCATTCGCGGTGCGACTGTCATGCGGGGTTACTGGGGCAAGCCGGAAGCGACTGCAAAGAAGCTCAAGCCCGGGCCGCTTCCCGGTGAATTTGTTCTGTACACCGGCGATTACTGCAAGATGGACGAAGAGGGCTACCTGTACTTCGTCGCCCGTATGGACGATGTCATCAAGTCACGTGGCGAGAAGGTCGCGCCGAAGGAGGTCGAGCATGTGTTGATGAACATACCCGGCGTAAGGGAAGCGGCGGTCATCGGTGTTCCGGACGACATCCTCGGCCAGGCGGTAAAGGCCTTCGTCACCCCTGAGGACGGCGTGACGTTGACGGAGAAGCAAATCCAGAGGGAGTGCCAAGCCCGCCTGGAGAACTTCATGGTGCCGAAGTACGTCGCCATCGTGGCAAACCTGCCGAAGACAGACACCGGGAAAATCAAAAAGACGGGACTATCATGACCGACATCACGCACGAACTCGCCAAAGTCCTTGCCGCAGCTGGGATCCCAAACTCTGAGCGCGAAGCCGCCCTGATATGGAGTTCAGCCAGTTCGGACGAAAGCGGCAATCCCGAGTCAGCAGCACGAGCGATGGCAGAACGTCGCGCCACAGGAACACCATTGGCCTACCTCACTGGTTGCCAGTCCTTCATGGGCATCGAACTACTGGCCGACGAAGGCGCGCTTGTTCCCCGCGAGGAAACGGAGCTGCTGGGGAATACTGCGCTGACGATGCTGCGCGAGATAGGTGGAACGCCGCGGGTGATAGACATGTGCTGCGGCTCGGGAAACCTAGCCTGCGCCATCGCACATCAACTTCCGGCCGCCAGAGTATGGGCGAGCGATCTTACGGATGGCTGCGTACAGCTCACTCGGCGCAATGTCCAGCATCTCAGCCTCTCCGACCGTGTGACCGTAGGCCAAGGGGACCTTTTCGCCGGACTCGCCGATCTTGGTCTGGAGGGGTCCATCGACGCGGTCGTCTGCAACCCGCCTTACATTTCCACGGGAAAGCTGGCGAGCACGAGCGCCCTCCTGCTCGATCATGAACCGCGCGAGGCTTTCGACGGCGGACCGTATGGACTTTCCATTCACCAGCGCGTCATAAGGGAAGCGCTACCATTCCTGCGACCGGGCGGCATGCTGCTGTTCGAAATTGGCCTCGCTCAAGACCGGCAACTGGCCATGCTGTTCAAACGGGAGCTATCGTACGACGGCCTTCAATTCGTGGCCAACTTGTCAGGGGAATTGCGCGTGGCCCATGCGCGCAAACGCTAAGAATGGGAAAATATTCTGATAGTTTGGATCAAGGGAGCGACATGGACATCAAACAACAAATCAGGGATTTCATTACCACCAACTTCTACGTGGCCGACCCAACCGCGCTAGAGGATAGCGCGTCATTGCTTGAGCGCGGTATCATTGATTCGACCGGTGTGCTTGAAGTCATTGGGTTTGTCGAGGACAACTTCGGCATCAAGGTCGAGGATAGCGAAATGCTGCCGGAGAATCTTGATTCCATTGACTTTATCGCCGCATTTGTTGCGCGCAAGCAAGCTTGACAAGATATTTCCGCACAGTCACCGACAAGAGCGATTCCAGTGGAGATTCAAATGCCGGGAATGCATCGTTTCCTGCGCGCAACAATTAGGCTGGCCATGGCGTTCTCCGTGCTAGGCAGCACTGTGGCTACGGCAGATACAAACCTCAAGGAGGACTTGGAACACATCGCCTCGCGCCGTATCCTGTTTGGTCATCAGTCGGTAGGGGCAAACGTACTTGAAGGTGTGCAGGAACTTGCGAAAGCGGCCGGTGTCCCGCTCCACATTGTCGAGGTGTCCACTACGGCGGGTGTTACCCCGGCAACATTCGAACATTTTCTTGTGGCCGAGAATGGCAAACCGCTAAAAAAGCTCGAGTCGTTCGAAACGACCATGGGAATAGATGCTGGCATCATAGATGTTGCGTTAGTCAAGTTCTGCTTCGTCGACTTTTCCGCAGACACGGACGCCAAAGCGCTTTTCGCCAAATACCGCGCCATGATCGAACGCCTAAAGGCCAGACATCCTGAAACGACCTTTGTTCATGTGACAGCGCCGCTCACCGACGTCCAAAGTGGCGTAAAGGGGTGGGTGAAGCGGTTGGTTGGTCGTGCCCCGTATGGCGTTCTGGAGAACATGCGCCGCAACGAGTACAGCGAACTCATCCGTAGTACTTATTCTGGGCATGAGCCGATATTCGATCTAGCCCGTATAGAATCTTCGGGACCGGATGGACAAACAGTGACGACCGAATGGGAAGAAAAGCACACCCCCATATTGGCGCCTCAATATACTGACGATGGAGGGCATTTGAACTCGATCGGGCGCTTTCGCGCGGCTCGTGAGTTCCTGTCCATTCTCGCTGGCGTTCAAAAGCGGCCATCCGCAGCTCAATCAAGCTTGTTAAATGCAACACGTTAGTCCGCATCGCATCGTCAATCGAAGAGGAAAAGAGATGTTTGAGAACCTCAAGCGTGACAGTGCTCAATATGAAAGGTGGTACGTGGATCCCGGCTTCTGGATCGTTGCTGTCTACCGTTTTGGCGTCTGGGCAGATGCCCTTCCAACTCCTTTGCTTCGGATTCCAGCGTGGATGCTTTACCGAATTCTCAGGCTGCCATATATCTTCTTCAGGGTTCATCTGTGGGCGGGCACCAAAGGGGCACGAATTGGGCCGGGGTTTCACCTCATACACCCGACCAACGTAATGATCGGAAGCGGAGTCGAAATAGGAGAGAACTGCCTGATATTCCATGACGTTACACTTGGAACTGCTGGGCAGACACTGGAAACGCCCAAAATTGGCAAGGCGGTCGATATCTATTGTGGCGCCCGCGTACTTGGAGGCGTGACGATAGGCGATGGATCCATGGTAGGAGCGAACTGCGTTGTAACGCGCGACATTCCACCGGCATCGGTTATTCTTTCCGCGCCAGGCCGTGTAATTCCACGAACTCTGTCTCCAGTAGCGCGAAACGCGGGTCGGGAGAGCAGTTCTTTGATACATGAAACAAATGTTCCAAAATCCCCAGAATGAATAAAAACGTACTCTGCATCGTTGGCACTCGCCCTGAAGTAATCAAAATGGCGCCCGTAATCCGGGCCTTGGCGAGCGCTCCTGAAATATCAGTCAATGTGTTGAGTTCGGGACAACATCGCGAACTCCTGATACCGCTTATCAACTGGTTCGAGCTTACCGTTGACACCGACTTGCGCGTAATGACCGAAGCGCAGTCTTTGTCGGAGCTCAGCGCACGCCTAATGCGGGGATTTGAAACTCACTTCTTCGCAACAAAACCTGACCTGGTTCTGGCACAAGGTGATACGACCACGGTCATGTGCGCAGCACTGGCCTGTTTCTATACGGGAATTCCATTCGGCCATGTTGAGGCCGGATTACGCACTCATGACATGCAAAATCCGTTTCCAGAAGAGTTCAATCGCGTCGCGGTCGGCCATCTGGCCGAGTTGCATTTTTGTCCAACCGCTAAATCGCGAGACAACCTGCTGGCCGAGCGAGCCCGTCCAGACAAGGTACATAAAACAGGCAACACCGTAATTGATGCCCTGCAATTTACCGCTGAGAAGTTGAAAACACAGCCCCTTCGAGGTTTCGACCATGACATCTTGCTCACCGCTCACCGACGGGAGAATTTTGGTGAGCCGCTTGAACAGATATGTGCCGCAGTCCTTGATCTCTGCGCGCGGTTCCCAGACATCAAGATATTGTTTCCTGTTCACCCCAATCCCAACGTTCGCAACACCGTTGGCCGACTGCTCGTGGATCACCCGCGAATAACGCTCTCGGAACCACTCGCATATCCGGACCTCGTTGCAGCGATGCAACAAGCGAAGCTCATTTTGACTGATTCGGGCGGAATCCAGGAAGAAGCACCCGCGTTGGCCAAACCGGTGCTTGTACTTCGGACAGTAACGGAGCGTCCCGAAGCTGTCGACCTTGGGGTCGCCAAGATCGTCGGAGCAGATCGTTCCGCGATTGTCGCGGAGGCAAGTGAACTCCTCCTCGATAGCCATCATTACGCCAGAATGTCCCAAGGCGGATCCCCTTACGGCGACGGCCGTGCCGCGGAACGAATTTGCGAAATCGTGCTTGCCTACCTGCAACGCCAAGCCTAAATACCGTTTCAACCACAGACAG
Source organism: Gammaproteobacteria bacterium (assembly GCA_018819515.1). Lineage (GTDB taxonomy): Bacteria > Pseudomonadota > Gammaproteobacteria > Burkholderiales > Rhodocyclaceae > Fen-999. The sequence goes on along the minus strand of JAHJPX010000017.1, from coordinate 134,969 downwards.
GACCATGTTGTGCTGACCACTGTACGTACTTTTGCCGGCCTAGCCGCGAAGGATCTTTTTGGAACTCTCCCAGAGTGCGGAAATCCACGCGACCATTTGCTTGCAGCCGAGGAGTGGCTCAAGCGTGCGCACGATCAGGGCAATGATGACGGCGTAAGCTACGGCTATTCAATCCGCGGCGGCTGGCGACCGTCCTACCGAGAAACGTCAGGCTACATTGCGACAACTTTTTTCAACCTAGCCGAACACCACAGCAATTCCGAGTACAAAGCGCGTGCGCTACGCATTTGTCGTTGGTTGCTGAGCGTACAGAACCATGATGGATCTTTTTCGAATCCACACTATGGCGATCAGGGTATCGTATTCGATACTGGCCAAGATCTTTTTGGCTTGGTTCGCGCCAGCGAGGAGACTGGCGAAGCTGACTTCAAGCGAGGAGCCTTGCGGGCAGCCGACTGGCTGGTCGAGATATCGGACTCTAACGGGCGCTGGACGCGGAATGAACATTTGAATACTCCGCATGTCTATAACACACGTACCGCGTGGGCACTGCTCAGGATGAACCAAGTGGACTACAGTCAGGAACGGGAGAAAATCGCCCGTGCAAATCTGGATTGGGCAGTCAGCGAACAACAGGCCAGCGGATTCTATGATGAATGCGCGTTCGAGCGCGGAGTGGCCCCGTTTACCCATACGATCGCGTATGCAACGCGCGGTCTTCTTGAAGCCGGTGAACTACTTGAAGACCCGCGTTACCTTGAATCGGCGCAACGCTGTGCCGATTCCGCTCTCGACCATCTGGAAGACAACGGCTTCCTGCCTGGGCAGATCACCAAAGACGGGAAAGCGGCCGCAAAGTATTGTTGCCTTACCGGCAACTGCCAGTTCTCGATTATCTGGGCAAAGCTGTTCGATAGAACCGGAAATGAGGCCTACCGCAACGCAGCCATTCGAGCGATGGACTATGTCATGCGGCGACAAGATATCCGTACCAGCAATCTCGACGTCCGCGGTGCGATCAAGGGATCCTATCCAATCTGGGGGCGATACGCACCACTCAGTTTTCCCAATTGGCCCGCCAAGTTTTTTGTTGATGCGATGCTTCTCCGTAACCGGTGGTTATGATGCAGCGTGTCCTCATCCTCAATGGACAATTCGATCCGTTTACTTTGCGACAGACGGTTGATGAAATATTCAATCGACTGACTAAGAAACAACGCGGTTGGCTGTGCACTATCAACGTAGCCATCCTTATGATGATGCGCGCGGACCAACGTCTCCAAGCTTTTGCGGATCGCGCGAGCATCACCGTAGCGGATGGTCAGCCTCTTGTTTGGTTGGCCTCATGGTTTGGAGGTAAGCTTCCAGAGCGAGTAACGGGAGTTGACCTTGTTGACGCAATTTGCGAGCGAGCTGCCAGCGAGGGAAAGAAGGTCTATCTTCTCGGAGCAACTAATGACATTGTTGCAAAGGTCGCCACATCCCTACGGGAACGCAATCCTGCTCTGCAGCTGAATTTTTCGAACGGCTATTTTTTGAAAGACGATGCGCCAGCACGTGCCGATCAAGTCCGCAAGAGCAGCACCGATATCCTATTCGTCGCAATGGGCGTGCCACGTCAGGAGCAGTTCATTGAGGAGTACTGGGATCGTCTCAACGTTGGTATGGCGATCGGTGTAGGGGGTAGTTTTGACGTTTTGGCGGGATTAAGGGTACGCGCGCCAACTTGGGTGCAGAGCATCGGCATGGAGTGGTTGTTCCGTTTAATCCAAGAGCCGCGCCGCCTCTTTGTGCGCTACCTACTCACCAACAGCCAGTTTCTATGGCTTGTCTTGCGTTCCCGGATGGGTTATGACTCCACAAAGAAGGAAACTAATTGAGTCAGTAATTTCCTCCACGTACACGGAGGGAAGTCCCACTCTTTGTTTGATACTTGATTGCATTGCCATCTGTTGCTTGAGGGAAACATCTGCACCTTCACGACTGTTACCCAGATGATGATCTCAAGATGACAATCGCTGTTATCGGGCTCGGCTATGTTGGCCTGCCACTAGTACTGGAGTTTGGTAAGTACGAACGTACCATCGGCTTCGATATTTCAAGGCCGAAAGTGGACTCCTGCAATCGTGGCATCGACCCCTCCCGGGAACTATCCGGCGAACAAATGCTGGCGGCGATTTATGCAGAGTATTCCGCCGACCCCAAATCACTCGCATACGCCGACATCATTATCGTTGCGGTACCAACCCCGGTTGACGAGGCGCATCGACCTGATTTCTCGCAGTTGATTGGCGCAAGCGAAGCTGCGGGCCGGAATATGAAGAAGGGCGCCACGATCATTTATGAGTCCACAGTATATCCGGGGGCAACCGAAGATATCTGCATACCAGTGCTAGAAGAAGCCTCTAACATGAAATGGAAGCAGGACTTCTTCGTCGGTTACTCACCCGAGCGCATCAATCCAGGCGACCGCGAACACACGTTGACGCGAGTAGTAAAAGTAGTCTCAGGCGACACACCCGAGACCTTGGAACGTGTTGCGGCACTGTACGAGAAAATCGTCATTCCGGGGGTGCATCGTACTACCAGCATCAAGGCTGCCGAAGCATGCAAGGTAATCGAAAACACACAACGTGACCTCAATATCGCCCTGATGAATGAGTTAGCGATCATCTTTAACAAGATCGGCATCGATACACTGGAAGTACTTGAAGCTGCCGGCACCAAGTGGAACTTTCTCAACTTCCGGCCGGGTCTGGTAGGTGGTCACTGCATCGGCGTTGATCCCTATTATCTGACTCACAAGGCTGAGACACATGGATACCACCCCCAGGTCATCCTTGCCGGACGACGAATCAATGATGGCATGGCCAAGTTCGTTGCCGACCAAACGGTGAAGCAAATCATCCAAGGAGGCGGACAGGTCCGACACGCGCGCGTCAACTTACTCGGTTTTACATTCAAGGAGAACTGCGCCGATGTTCGCAATACCAAGGTAGTGGACATCGCTCGAGAACTTGAGAGTTTCGGCGTTGAAGTGTACCTTCATGATCCGGTGGCGGATCCCGAAGAGTCGAAATATGAATTCGGCGTAACGTTACTCCCTTGGGAGGAATTGCCTCAAGCCGACGCGATTGTCTTAGCGGTTGCCCATGATGAATACCTGCAAATGGACATCGCGCGCCTTATGCCCAAGGTCATCCAACAAGGAACCTTCGTCGACGTGAAATCCCAGTTCGACCGTCATTTGCTGGAACAAGCTGGCATACGGGTCTGGCGTCTGTGATGCCATACAACGAGCGGCGCTAATCCGTACACTTCAACGACCAATACGGACAGCCAATGCTCTAAGGGGTTGGGGCAAACGTTCAGCGATACGGCCAATGTCCAGTCTGTCCTGCTCTCGTAGGAAGAATGCTGAAACCAGCCCTAGATAAAGCATAGCACTCAAACCCGACGTCACCAGGATGCTTGTCCAGTTATCGAGCGCCAACGTTGCTCTTGCCAACAGGCAGAGAAGCAAAGGAGGTACGGCAGGCAGAAACGTCGGCAGCACAACCTCTGAAATCCACGATCGCGTCGACGTGTGCGCTAAGCGTCGGCAGTAAGCTCCAACAATCCCAACCTCCCCTATGGCAACTGCAATTAATGTGGACATTGCGGAGCCGTAGGCTCCTTGATGAAAATAGGCCACCAGAATTGCGGTCAGCGCCAAGTTAAACAGATATACAGGAACTTCGCGCAAACCAAAGCCCTTTTGGGCTCCGACCACAGGCGCCACCGCCGGCCCCAAGGCATTCAGCCCCCCGAGAATGGCGACTGCGACCAACAATGCCATCACGGGACCAGCTTGATCGTACTTCCCATGCAAATACAAGTGAATGATTTCGTTGCTCAATACCATGGCAGGAATGCCAATGCAGAGCAATACCCAAGTGTGATATCGGGCAACCCGCAAGTACACATTGCTAAGCCGAACTGTATCGCCATCGGCGTGAATTGCGGCAAGCACCGGAAAGAACGGTCGAGTAATAGGAACTAACATCAGCTTAAGCTGCCGTTGGGCGATCCCGGCAACGTAGAAGACCGCGACGTCAGCCGCGCTCGCGAACCGATTCAAAATCAGCGGATCCAGTGTCTGCTTGATAGTTTCGGCAATCTGACTGATAAAAGTCCACCCGCCAAACGATGCAATTTCAGTTGCCAGTGGTCGATGAAAGACACCCCATCGGATCTTCTGCTCCGGCACCAAACGCACTGAAACAATTGTTGATATTGCCAAGTATATGAGTTCGGCCATTACGGTGGACACCGTTACCCAAAGTACCCGGGGGCTAACGCCCATGACTAGCGCGACCAAGATCGACAGCCGAAGCAAAAGGCAGCCCACCTCGATCAGGTCGTGCAGCAAGAGCTTCTGCCGGATCAAAAATCCAGACTCGAATATGGCCAACGGCAGTCGCGCCGCAACTGGGATCGCAAGCAGCGCCAGCATCAGTCGTGCATCTGGCACGAGATGCGGTGGTATTTCGATGATTTTGTCGACATACCATGCTGCACCCCAACCAACCACGAGCAGCAGGACTCCTGCAACAAGCAATATGGGGAACATCGTGGAGCAGATACGAACAACCTCATCGTTGTCCCCTCGCGCGTATGCCACCGTCAGGTAGCGGCCCAACCCACTGGTAAGAAAAACGGTCAGCAAGGGGCTGAACGCCATTAGCGCCATCAATAATGGAAGGAGGCTATATTCCTCGGGAGATATTCTCGTAAGAAGGTATTGCTGTAGCCAAAGAAGAACCGATAAATTGAGAATCAAGCTAATAGCGGAACTCATCGAATTGATGATTACGACTCGCTTGCTGATCTCAATCCTTGCCACGTGCTAAGTACTCTGCCCACGTGCACAATTACTTGCAAATGGGATCGTTTTCGTGAAGGTCAAATCGGGCTTGCCAAAGCGCAGAGTCTCGAAGCCGGGTCGAATCCTTTGAACGCTCTTACCTCGAAGCGTGTCGATTGCAACTCGCAATACCATAAGTGCAAACCCTTGAAGTTCACAGGCAATCGCAGCCTTGGTTCCATTGAGCTTTGTTAGACAGCAGCCGCGACTCAGACAGAAATACCGCGCACTACAACCAGAAACCTTTCGATCAACAACCGACAAACTCGTCTCCTTACACATACCCCGCATATATTCAAACTATCGCCCCAGTCCCGAAACCTTGCTACTCGGCACGCTTGCGAAAGTCAGTTTCCTCTCCATAAAGGAAGAATCGACGATCAAATTCACTCAAGTTCCGACACAAGTCAGTCCTTCTCGTCAATGCCATGCCATACACTCAGCCCGCTCAAACTGATTCCTGTCCATGAAGGATCGACCACGCGCCCTAGTATCCATCGAAGAAAAGCATCTCATTCTTCATGAATAGTCAATAGTCTCGGCCACGGCCCAGTTCGCTGGAATAGGGCACCTTTGACTTTTCCTCAAATCGTGCCTTTCCAACTATGCCAACATAGGCCATAGCCAAGCCGGCAACGATCCAGCTGACGGTTTCAATGGCCAGGATGCTGCTGACAGTCGAAATCATGAACAGAACGGCCACAAGCGTCGCGAGTAACGATTGACCAAGACGAAAATAGTCGGCCCTCTTGTTTGACAACGTACGCATATTTCGGCTGACCGCAACGAGCGGGCCGAGAAATATCCCTATGAACAATGTAAGTCCAATTAGGCCGCTACTTAGTGCTATCGCGACATAAGTATTGACGACATCGATAATTCCTTGCCCCTGACGCATCTCCTCCATTTCCGGGGTAAGGTAGTAGTAGGGATCGCCAAAAAACGGGTTTCGGCCAATTAGGGTCAGCGAGTTGTCAAGCAGTCTTTCGCGATATGTGACGTTTTCCGCATCAACCGTTCCAACGAAGGGTAGATACTGGATGAATTCACCACCGATTTGGAAGAGAATTAACACCGCACTGAGTGTCGCAAAAACAATTCCGATAATCACAAACTGCTTGATGGGTCGTGTTCCAACTGCTACGTATGACACTAAGAGCAACATTGCCCCGAGCCAAGGGCCACGTGAGAGTGGCGCCAGCAAACCAGCAACGAGGACTACCAACCCCAGTAGTCCCCAACGAGTTGAAAGGTCCTGCCACAGAAACCCGTAGAATCCCAGCGCAACGACCATAACAAAGCCAAGCACGATGGGCTGCCCGGTACTAGCCAACGCCCGTAGCCCTTCGCCACGACCGAGATAATCACCATAGTTCCACCCAACACTCAATGCCTCGGCAAGAGGCGAATAGAGCAGCCATTGCTTGATGAACTCGAATACACCGATACATGCCAAAAGCATCGATGCAAGCACGAACATCGCCATAGCTTCCCGTAACTGCCCTATATTTCTGGCGGTACGACTGGCTACGTAGTACGGAAGAAAGGCATCGGTAAAGTAGTAAAAGCCATAACGAAAAGCATCGGTAGCTGAATCATACTGAAACCGTAGCAGGAACCGCAGGACTAGATAGACCACCAGAAACTTGTCGGTAGTCGTGGCACCGAATCTCTGGACATCTGGCTGACGTCTCAGCGTCCACCACTTGGGTAAGAGGATCACGAGCGCCAACAGTCTCAAGTAATCAATTTCAAAGAAATGCTGCATGACACCCATCCCGCCGATGGCGGCGGAAATCGGAGGAACCGCAAACAGCAGCGTTAAGTAAAGCGCCAGCCTGTTGGGTTCGCGCCCGTTGGCAAACGCCAGAAGCACGCCCACGACGACAATGTATATCCAGAACTCATGTGCCAGAAACGCAATCAATGTCACAGCAAACCACAGATTACGTCGACGCGCGAAGTCTTCCCGTGTCGTTGCGGCACCGCATAGTGGTATCTTTGCGAACGAAAATACCACGCTCGCCAGAATGAGTATTACGATCAGAGATCTTAAGTGTTCCGGCATGACTCAAGATTCAATCGACAATTCGAGCCGGCTCAGGAAGAACGGTCGCCACGCCCCCCCCCTACGAGCACCGAGTCGGCACCCGCTAATTTGGCTTGCATTCGCAACACGTCGATGGAAACGCAAACGCAGAGCTATCCCTCGATCTGGGAGCTCGCCGACAAGGCCAAGAGCCTGCGCAGTCATACCCCTCTCGCCCAGAAATGAGCCACGTTGCTCGAATTCTTCACAAACGCTGTAGCCAGAAGCCCAGAATATACGGATGGAATCACGGGAAAATCGACTACCTCTCAACTTGATCGCTCGCTCTCCGCCTTGCCCACCACGATGCGTCCTGATGAGAAGCCGGACATTCCAACGGTGCGAAGCAGACAAAATCGAATAAATCGATGTGCGAAGTTCCGTCAAGGCAATTAGCCAAATTCACTTGGGATTATTCTTTCGGCTCGTGCCAGGATTTCGGAGCGCCATTCTAGCGAAATTTCAGGTTACGAAGAACGAAGGGGCCACGCAACTCGCGTGGCCCCCTCCAAGAGACGAAGGACAACCCTCGCCTCACGTTTCTGCCAATACGCTATGCGTTATGGGCGTTGCTGCGTCGCCGAATCACGGCGCCGATCAATGCGATGCCGGATAGCACCAGAGTCCATCCGCCCGGTTCTGGCGCAGAGACAGCAACCGCATTCGCTGCATAAGCGTAGGGATCGCCAAAGATCCCCTTGCCAAGTGCCAATTTCTTCGTCATGGGAACATCAGCATTCAGATAGGTCGCATCTGTCCGATTGTCTCGGGCCGAAACCATCGAAATTGGACCGCCCACTTCGCGCCTCTCGCCGTTTGACACGGTTTCAAACCGAGCTACATCGAGTTTGCTCAAACTGACGGCGACAAGCATTGGCGCGGCTTGACCGCGGTTTGCGGGCTCGTTGTAGGAACTGACAATACCGGGCCTCAGGCAGTCCGCAAATGAACCGCACTTGAGGTTGGCGACAGTTTGCGGAGCCACCTGATTCCAGTCCAAGCCGACCGAATACTCGGCTGCTCCGGCGGCGCCCACCAAACCGGCAGACACTACCAAGACCGCAAGTACTCTTTTCATATCGCATATCTCCGAACGATGACAGCTGGGACAACTTGGTAGTCATCGTATCGGCGAGCGCGTCTAAAGGAAATGGCCCAAATGGACTAGTGCTACTGTGGCCAGGAGGGATTCTGACCACTCGCCCCGAGGGCGCCTCACAGGGATATTTTCAAGCGCGATTACAGAAACCGATCCGTCGCATGTAGCAGCAGGCGGTCGTTCGCCTCCCGTAATCGCCTCATTGTCAATTGCAGCAATACGAGCAGCAGCTTATTGCCGAGTCGCGGCGAATTGATGAATATCTCGTTTAGACTGCCACGAGTCAACACCGCGAAGTCAGTCGGCTCGGTAGTCACGCAACTGGCCGAACGCGGGCTAACGTCAATCATCGACATTTCGCCCAGCGTCGTTCCCGGACCTGCTTCCGCGACGATTTTCTCGACGCCTTGGGAATCGTTCTTCAACACCGCCGCTCGTCCGGTCAGCAGCAGGAGCATGTGGCTATCGGTCTGACCCTCGGTAAGCAAGCGTGCTTTACGCGGGGCGCCATAGCAGCCCATGTATCCTGTAAGCGCTTGAATTTCCTGATCACTAAATCCGCCAAAAAAAGGAATCTGATCTATGAGCTGGAGGATTTCTTCAATAAAGCGCGTCGCGCTGCCGAGGTACTCAAGCTCCGGATACAGGGTTGGCGCATTCGAATTCATTAATTTGCTCAAGGACGAACAATCACTCACGGGAAAGAATTATAGACACGGAGTGTCGCGCGGACAAAGCACACGGCAATCATCCCATCCACCGACAGTTCCACAAGCAATGATCAATCCCCTCAGCCTTGGCAATTTCCACAAACGCCCACTCGAGAACGGGAGCCGTCGGCTATGCCGCCCCGGAAGGCTTTATATGCCGCGACGATCTGCCGAAGACCAATGTGGCAACGCGCTGCGGCGGGTACTCAAGGAAAACTGAAGCCGCAGAAGCTATCGGCTGCGAGGCAGCTGAGCCGGAATATCTCCGCTTCTCAGACGATCGTATTGACGATCGTGCCCGTCACCTGACCCTGAGTATTGACGACAGGCTGGGGCTGGCTGTTCTCCGCCGATTTATTGTCCTGGCTGGCCTCCACCGATTCCTTCGCAGGACTCGCTTGGCGTGCTGGCTCGGTTTGCCGGGCCTGATCGGTCAGAAGCTGTTGAGATGCCGCGCTGGCGGTCGAACTAATAGAACCAATATCCATGACAACCCCTCTCTGCAAAGGCCAAATGGTTTCCGCCTTGAACGGAGGACTCGCTACAACTTGTCTCCTCAGTATTCGACGGTTCTCCTCTTATGAAGAGTAGTCGCTTCGCCTGTACAACGCAAGTTGCAAGGTGGGTCAGGTTCCCCCAGTGGTTCCCCTAGATCAGAAATCAAAGAAAAAGGGTTTCCGGCGATGAACCGGAAACCCTTTTATAGTCTTGGTCGGGGCGGCGGGATTCGAACTCGCGACCCCTTGCACCCCATGCAAGTGCGCTACCAGGCTGCGCTACGCCCCGACGGCGCGAATTGTATCAGAGGCGCGCTCAAACCCGCAGTAATTCAATGATTCCGGTCAGTTCGGCCCGCAACGACATGCCCGCCGGCATCCCGAAATCCTGCGCAACTGCGCTTTCGGTCGACACGCCGCGTTTGACGGAAACGTCGTCAAGGCGGTTGCGCGCACCGCTGATCGTGAATCCTTCGTCGTACAGAAGCTGCCGGATACGCCGCACCAGCAGTACTTCGTGGTGCTGGTAGTAGCGGCGGTTACCCCGCCGCTTGACCGGCTTGAGTTGCGTGAATTCCTGCTCCCAGTAGCGCAGGACATGCGGTTTGACTCCGCACAGTTCGCTTACCTCGCCAATCGTGAAATAACGTTTGGCGGGGATGGGCGGCAACTCATCCCTCTGGGTGCTGGCCATTCAGGTGAGCCCTCTCGACTGAACCCTTGAGTTTCTGACTGGCATGAAACGTTACCACCCGTCGGGCGGTAATCGGGATTTCTTCGCCGGTTTTGGGGTTGCGACCGGGACGTTGGGGCTTGTCGCGCAACTGGAAATTGCCGAAGCCGGACAGCTTGACGCCATCGCCAGCCTGCAGCGCGGTCCGCACTTCTTCGAAAAAGGCCTCGACCATGTCTTTCGCTTCGCGCTTGTTCAAGCCCACTTTGTCAAATAGCAGATCAGCCAATTCGGCCTTCGTCAGCGTCATTGCTCGCTTCCCTCGATTTTTCTTAAGTACGCAGGGCGCCGCCGAATTTCGTGCCGGCCACCTCTATCATTTCAGCCACCGCCGCCTCGACCTCGACGTCCCCCAGAGTCCGCGCAGTATGTTGCATAACTATCCGGAACGCAAGGCTTTTTTGCCCTTCCGGCAACCCCTTGCCCTGATAGACATCGAACAGCCGGATGTCGCAAACGATCTCCGAAGCGCAGGCACGCAGCGCTTCGAGGAGGGGCTGCAGAGCCTGGTCGCGGGGGACTGTTAGGGCCAGGTCGCGGGTCACCGCCGGAAATCGGGAAACCTCCCGGTAAGTCGGCATCGCCGTGGCGAGCCAGGCCTCCAGTTCGATCTCGAACACGACCGGCGCCGTCCCCAACTCATACTTCTGTACCCATCGCGGATGCAGTTCGCCGACGAAGCCGATCGGCGTACCGCCAAGGCTGACTTTTGCTGCACGCCCCGGATGCAGCGCCGGATGGTTCGCCCTTTCGAAGTCGAGCGAGTGTGGCGCCAACAGCGCTTCCAGATCGCCCTTCACGTCGAAGAAGTCGACCGGCCGTGTGGTGGCTCCCCACTGCTCGGGCAGCGCCGAGCCGGCCCACAGGCCGCCGACGCGCACCGGCTGACGAAAACCCGACACTGTCTGACCAGCGGGATCGCGCGAAAACACGCGCCCGACTTCGAACACGCGCACGCGCTCGGTCTGCCGTTTGCGGTTGGTGGCAAGTACGTCGACCAGGCCGCCGATCAGACTCGTGCGCATCACGCCCATCTGGCTGGCGATCGGGTTGGCAAGCTGGATCGGCGTGGCGTTACCGGCGAAGTCCGCCTCCCAGGCCGCCTCGACGAAGCTGAAAGTAACGACCTCGAAATACCCGCGCTCGGCCAGTAGATGGCGCACAGCCATCGCGCCGCGCCGTTCCTCTGGCAGCGGCAGCATGGCCATCTGCGCCTTGGGAGGGGGGGCCGGGATATTGTCGTAACCGTGTAGGCGGGCAATCTCTTCGATCAGATCCTCCTCGATCTCCATGTCGAAGCGGTACGAAGGCGGCGTCACGACGAAGTCGTCGCCCTGCCGCTCGCTGGCCGTGGCCAATCCTTGCAGGAGTTTGCCGATCTGGTCGGCAGACAGGTCTATGCCCAGCACCTTCGCGGCACGCGAGGTGCGCAGCCGAACCGGCTCGCGCGCAGGCAAATGTCCGGGCGATACCGCCTCGACCACCGGGCCCGGTCGGCCACCGCAGATCGTGACGATCAGACGCGTCGCCCGTTCGATGGCGCGGCGCTGCAGTTCGAAGTCGACACCACGCTCATAGCGATGCGATGCGTCGGAAGAGAAACCGAACGTGCGCGCCTTGCCGGCAATCGCCGTCGGTGTGAAGAAGGCACTCTCGAGGAACAAGTCGGTGGTCGCATCTGTGATGCCCGATTCCTCGCCGCCCATGATACCGGCCATGGCCAGCGCCCTGGCCTCGTCTGCAATCAGCGCCGTGTCGGCGGAAGGCTCGACCGTCTGCTCGTTGAGCAGCAACAGCTTTTCGCCCGGCTTCGGATAACGCACATGGATGGTTCCAGCCAGACGCGCATCGTCGAAGGCATGTAACGGCTGGCCAAGTTCGAGCATGACGTAGTTGGTGATGTCGACCAGGACCGAGATGGAGCGCACGCCGCAACGCTCGATGCGTTCCTTGATCCAGGCCGGCGTTGGCGTCCTGGCATCGACGCCGCGCACGATGCGACCGCAGTAGCGCGGGCAGGCATCGGGCGCATCGAGCACCACGGCACGGGTATCGTCGTGCGTCGGCGCCACCGGCTCGATGACAGTCAGCCTGAGCGGCGCACCGGTCAGCGCAGCGACTTCGCGCGCAATGCCGGTCAGCGACAGGCAGTCGGCGCGATTGGGCGTCAGCTTGAGCGTAATCAGCGTGTCGCCAAGATTGAGGAATTCACGTACGTCGACGCCGATCGGCGCGTCGGCGGGCAAGACCAGCAGGCCGCCGTGATCGCCGGAGAGTCCAAGTTCCCGCGCCGAGCAGAGCATGCCGAAGCTCTCGATACCGCGGACTTTGGCCTTCTTGATCTCGATGCCGGGCAACTTGGCGCCGACCAGCGCACAGGGCACGTGCATTTTCGGCGCCACGTTGGGCGCACCGCAAACGATTTGCAGCACGCCGAATTCGCCCGCGTCCACGCTGCAAAGCTTGAGTTTGTCGGCATCCGGATGCTTCTCGGCGGAGAGCACGCGCGCGACAACCACGTTCGAGAATTCGGCGGCGACAGGCACAGCCTCCTCCACCTCGAGACCAGCCATGGTCAGCAGATGACAGAGTTCATCCGTCGACAGCGGCGGATTGACGAGGGCGCGCAGCCAGGATTCGGGGAATTGCATAGCGGCTTACTGGAATTGGGAGAGGAAACGCAAATCGCCTTCGAAGAACAGGCGCAGGTCGTTGATGCCATAGCGGAGCATCGTCAGCCGATCCGGCCCCATGCCGAAAGCGAAGCCGGTGTGCTTCTCCGGATCAATGCCGCCGAAACGCAGTACGTTCGGATGCACCATGCCGCAGCCGGCGATCTCCAGCCAGCGGCCTTCCAGCGCGCCGGACATGAAGGCAACGTCGATTTCCGCAGACGGCTCGGTAAAGGGGAAGAACGAGGGCCGGAAGCGGACCTTAAGGTCGTCGCTCTCGAAGAAGCGGCGCAGGAAATCGGCCACCACGCCCTTGAGGTCGGCAAAGCTGACGTTCTCGCCCACCCACAGGCCTTCGACCTGATGGAACATCGGCGAGTGTGTCGCATCGGAGTCGACGCGATAAACGCGCCCTGGCGCGATGACGCGAATCTCGGGCATCGTCTCCAAATGGCCATACTTGGCCACGTGTGCCTGCATGTAGCGGATCTGCACGGGACTCGTGTGCGTGCGCAGCAACACGTCCTCCTGCACCTTGCCCTGCTCGTCGAGCAGGTAGAAGGTGTCGTGCATCGAACGCGCCGGATGTTTCTCCGGCGTATTGAGCGCCGTGAAGTTGTGCCAGTCGCCTTCGATCTCCGGGCCGTCGGCAACCTCGAAACCGATGGAGCGGAACAACTGCTCGATGCGCTCCAGGCTGCGCGTCACCGGATGCAATGCACCGCGCCTCTCGCCACGCCCCGGCAGCGTAATGTCGAGCGATTCGGCCGCCAGTTGGGCTTGGAGCTGAACCTGGCGCAGTTCCTCTCGGCGTGTCGCCAAGGCTGACTCTACGGTCTGCTTGGCGATATTGATGGCGGCGCCCGCACTCTTGCGCTCTTCGGCCGGCAACTTGCCCAGCCCTTTGAGCAGCGCGGTCAGCGAACCGTCCTTGCCAAGATAGCGCGCCTTGGCTTCCTCGAGTCTGGCGGGTTCTCCGACGGCCGCGAATTCGGCGGTCGCTTGCGCGACGAGTTGATCGAGATTATTCATTCAAAATAAAAAAGGGAGATCCCCGGTCGCCCGAGGCCTCCCTCTTGCTCGCGTTATGCGGTTGCTGGAACTACGCGCCGAGTTTGGCCTTGGCCTGATTCGCCAGGGCGGCAAACGCCGGCTTGTCGAACACGGCCAGATCGGCCAGCACTTTGCGGTCGACCTCGATGGAAGCCTTCTTGAGGCCGTTCATCAGCGTGCTGTATTTCATGCCCAGCTCGCGGGCGCCCGCGTTGATACGGGCAATCCAGAGCGCGCGGAACTGGCGCTTGCGCTGCCGCCGGTCGCGATACTGGTATTGACCCGCCTTCATCACCGCTTCTTTGGCGACGCGGTAGACGGAGGAGCGACGGCCCCGATAACCCTTTGCCTGGGCGAGGACCTTCTTGTGGCGCGCGCGCGCCGTGACACCGCGTTTTACTCTTGACATGGTGTCCCCTCCTTAAGCGTTCGGCAGCATGGCGCGAACGGATTTCACGTCCGACTCATGCACGGTGAGCACGCCGCGCAGATGGCGTTTCACTTTGGTGGATTTCTTGGTGAGGATGTGGCGCTTGAATGCACAGGCGCGCTTGATGCTGCCGCTGCCGCGCACTTTGAAGCGCTTGGCGGCCCCGCTCTTGGTCTTCATCTTCGGCATGGCCGAGACTCCTTTTTTGACACGACGCCGGGTGGATTCCGATTCGGAAACGCTTTGACAACCCGAAACCGCTTCTGGGTACTACCTACAACAAAATCAGTGCTTCACCTGCTTCTTGGTCGGCGCCAGCACCATGATCAACTGCCGCCCTTCCATCTTCGGAAACTGTTCCACCTGCGCCACTTCCGTCAGGTCACCCTTGATGCGCTCCAGCATCCGCATGCCGAACTCCTGGTGGGCCATTTCGCGACCCCGGAAACGCAGCGTCACTTTCGCCTTATCGCCATCCTGCAAAAACTTGGTCAGATTGCGCAGCTTGATCTGGTAGTCGTTGTCGTCGGTACCCGGACGAAACTTCACTTCCTTGACCTGCACTTGTTTCTGCTTCAGCTTCGCCTCGTGCGCCCGCTTGGCTTCCTGGTACTTGAACTTGCCGAAGTCCATCATCCTGCAGACCGGCGGCTTGGCCAACGGGGCGATCTCGACAAGGTCCAACTCGGCTTCCTCGGCCATTTGCAGGGCCGCACGAATATTCACGATGCCAATCTGTTCGCCTTCCGCTCCAACCAACCGTACTTCGGGCGAAGTGATCTCGTCGTTGATGCGCTGCGCTTTATCCTGAGCGATGGTGCGTTTCTCCAAAAAAACAAAAAATCAGGTCGCCGCGCCCCTCTCCTGAATTTCCCGCAACAGGCGTTCAATCAAGGTTTTGGGGGACATCTGCCCGAGATCCCTGTTGCCCCGGGCACGAACGGCGACCAACCCTTCGGCCTTCTCCTTGTCGCCAACGACAACGAAATAAGGCCGCTTCATCAAGCTATGTTCTCGTATTTTATAGTTAATTTTCTCGCCGCGCAAATCGGCGTCAACCCGCAAGCCGCCTGCCCGAAGCTCTGCCGCCACGGCTTCGGCGTAATCCTGCTGATGCTCGGAAATACTCATCACGACGACGTGCACGGGCGCCAGCCAGAGCGGCAACGCACCGGCGTAATGCTCGATCAGGATGCCGGCAAAACGCTCCAGCGACCCGAACAGTGCCCGATGCAGCATGACGGGGCGCTTGTGGGTATTGTCGGCAGCTACGTAATGGAGGTCGAAACGCTCCGGCAAACTCATATCCACCTGAAGCGTACCGCACTGCCAGTCACGGCCGATGGCGTCGCGCAGCAC
Source organism: Gammaproteobacteria bacterium (assembly GCA_018819515.1). Taxonomy (GTDB): domain Bacteria; phylum Pseudomonadota; class Gammaproteobacteria; order Burkholderiales; family Rhodocyclaceae; genus Fen-999. The sequence goes on along the minus strand of JAHJPX010000017.1, from coordinate 119,421 downwards.
GAATTCCAGCTTCGGGCCGTAGAAGGCACCCTCGCCCGGATAAAGCGTATACGCCATGTCCATGTGATCGAGCGCCAGCGCCAGCGCGGCTTCGAGCTTGTCCCAGGTCTCGTCGGTGCCGATGCGGTTGTCGGGCCGCGTCGACAATTTGATGCGCACATCCGAAAAGCCGAAGTCCTTGTAGATGTCGAGGATCAGCGCGACAACGTCCTTGCACTCCTGCTCCATCTGCTCTTCGGTACAGAAGATGTGGGCATCGTCCTGCGTGAAGTGACGCACGCGCAGCAGTCCGTGCAGCGCGCCGGAGGGTTCATAGCGATGCACCTTGCCGAACTCGGCCATGCGGATCGGCAAGTCGCGGTAACTCTTGATGCCCTGCTTGTAGAGCAGCATGCCACCCGGGCAGTTCATCGGCTTCAGCGCAAAAACGCGCTCATCCTCGGTCTGGGTCGTGAACATGTTTTCACGGTAGTTGAACCAGTGGCCGGAGGTCTCCCACAGGCTGCGGTCCATCACGTCGGGTGTATTCACCTCGACGTAACCGGCTTCTTCCTGACGGGCGCGCATGTAGCCGATCAGGTCCATGAAGAGGCGCCAGCCGTGCGGGTGCCAGAACACCGAGCCCGGCGCCTCCTCCTGCAAATGAAAAAGGTCCAGCATCGGCCCGAGCTTGCGGTGGTCGCGCTTCTCGGCCTCTTCCAGCATATGCAGATAGGACTCCTGGTCTTCCTTCTTCGCCCAGGCCGTGCCGTAGATGCGCTGCAACTGCTCGTTCTTTGAATCGCCACGCCAGTAGGCGCCGGCGACCTTCATCAGCTTGAACACCTTGAGCTTGCCGGTCGACGGCACATGCGGACCCCGGCAGAGGTCGACGAAATCGCCTTCGCGATAGAGCGAAACGTCCTCGCCGGCCGGAATGGCTGCGATCAATTCGGCCTTGTAGTGCTCGCCGATGGACTTGAAGAACTCGACGGCCTTGTCGCGCGGCCAGACTTCGCGGCTGACTGGAATGTCCTTCTTCGCCAGCTCGGCCATGCGCTTCTCGATGGTTTCGAGATCCTCGGGCGTAAACGGGCGCTGGTAGGCGAAGTCGTAGTAGAAACCGTTTTCGATCACCGGACCGATGGTTACCTGTGCATCGGGGAACAGTTCCTTGACCGCATACGCCAACAGGTGCGCCGTCGAGTGACGGATGATCTCGACGCCATCGGCATCCTTGTCCGTAACGATCGCCAGCGCGGCATCGCGGTCGATAACGTACGAGGTGTCAACAAGCTTGCCGTCCACGCGACCGGCGAGCGCGGCCTTGGCCAGACCGGCGCCGATGTCGGCAGCGACCTGGGCAACGGTGACGTTCTGGGCGAAACGGCGTTCCGACCCGTCGGGCAAACGGATGACTGGCATGGCAAGATTCCCGCAAAAAGAAAATGCGGCAGAGCCGCACTTCGCGCCGAAATCATAGCACAAGAAGGGCGCCTCAGCGCCCGGAAAGCCGCATGTTGACTGCCACGACGTGCAATAGCAACAGGGCTGCGCCGAAGTTGTGCGCCACCGCGAGCGGTAGCGGCAGCGAAAGCAATACGTTGGCGACGCCGAGGCCGACCTGAAGCAGCAGCAGCACAGCCAGCACGAACGCCCAAGGCTGCCAGGCCGGCGCTGATCGTAGGCGCACGATCAGCGCACCAACCGTCAGGAACACCAGCAACGCGCCAAGACGATGACTCCAATGGATCGCCGTCAGCGCCTCGAAAGGCAGCAGTACGCCTTGTCCGGTATAGCCGAGTTCACGCCGCAGCGTGAAGCCATGACCGAAGTCCATGGCGGGCAGCCACGCGCCTTGGCAGGTCGGAAAATCCTGGCAGGCCAGACCCGCGTAATTGCTGCTCACCCAACCGCCAAGCCCGATCTGGACGGCAAGCGCAACCAGCGCCAGCCAGGCCAGCGTCGAGGCGCCCGACGGAACGGTCCGAACGTTCGTGGCGTCGCGCTCCATCATCGCCTGCAGGGTCAACAGGGCAACGACGGTCATACCGCCTAGCAGATGCGCCGTCACTATTGCCGGCTTCAGCAACAGCGTGACAGTCCACATGCCGAGCAGCGCCTGAAAGACAATCGTCACCGCCAGCACCGCCGACACCACCGGCCGTCGACGCCAGGCGAGAAGGCCGGCGGCGAAGACCAGCAGCCCGAGCGTGCCGGCGACATAGCGGTGGATCATTTCCTTCCAGGCCTTGCCGGCCTCGACGGGCTTGTCGGGAAAGGCCTGCGCGGCGGCCGCATGCTCTTCGGGATGGTCGGGCACACCGACCAGTTTGCCGTAGCAGCCCGGCCAGTCGGGGCAGCCGAGGCCGGCATCCGACAGGCGCACATAGGCGCCAAGCGGCACCACGACCAGCGCGACGTACAGGGCCAGCAATGCGATCGCGCGGGCTCGGCTCATTAGAAACGCAGCAGGCGGTCGACGATGAGCGCCGTGAAGAGTAGCGTCAGGTAGACGATCGAGTACCTGAAGGACTTGCGTGCGATAGCGTCGTCGTATTGCCTGACGAGGCGCAACGCATAGGCGAGGAAACCGGCATCCAGCGCCAGCGCCGCGACGAGATACAGTCCGCCGCTCATGCCGATGATGACCGGCAGCAGCGTCGCCGCCGACAGCAGCAGGGTGTAGATGAGGATCTGGCGGCAGGTCGCGGGCACTCCGTGCGTCACCGGCAGCATGGGCAGCGAAGCGCGCGCGAACTCCTCGCGCCGGTAGCAGGCCAGCGACCAGAAGTGCGGCGGCGTCCACAGGAAGATCAGCAGGAAGAGTGCGAAGGCCTCGATGCCCAGTGTGCCGGTCATCGCCGCCCAGCCGAGCGCGGGTGGCATGGCGCCCGCAGCGCCGCCGATGACGATGTTCATCGGCCCCATCGGTTTCAGCAGTATGGTGTAGATGACCGCGTAGCCGAGGAAGGTCGCCAGTGTCAGCCACATGGTCAGGTCGTTGACCCAGGTGTGCAGAAGCCACAGGCCGATGCCGCCGATCAGGGTCGCCAGCGTCAGCGTCTCGGTGGCGGAGATCGCTCCGCGCGCGGTGGCCCGCATCCTGGTGCGCGCCATCAACGCATCGCTGGTGCGCTCGACGAGACAATTGATCGCCGCAGCCGCGCCGGCGACCAGCGCGATCCCCAGCGAGGCGATGAAGAAGCGCGCCGGATGCGCCATGCCGGGTTCGGCCAGCCACATGCCGATCATGGCGGTGAACACGATCAGTGTGTTGACGCGCGGCTTGCAGAGCGCGAAGAAGGCGGAGAAGCGCTGGCCGAGGGTGAAGCGCGAGACGTCGATGGTCTGCATGATCAGTGCCCCAGCGTGGAGATGTACTCTGCGACGGCGAGCACCTCGTTCTCGTCGAGACGGCCGGCGATATCGGCCATCACCTTGCCCGGATCATTCTTGCGGCTGCCGTCGCGGTAGGCCTTGAGCTGCCGGACCAGATAGTTGGCGTGCTGGCCACCAATCGCCGGCGCAAGCAGCGCAGGTGGCTTGGCCATCAGCTTGCTCCAGTCGCGGTTGCCGACGCCATTGAATCCGTGACAGCCGATGCAGGCGGCGACCACTTGCGGCCGCCCCTTGCCCTTGAGGAATATCTGCTCGCCTCTGGCCAGCAGATCTTTCTGCGCGGCTTCCTGCGGCGTCACACGCTGGGCGGCAAAGAAGGCGGCGATGTCGGCGATATCGGCATCGGCAATCATCTGCGCCTGCGGCGACATCTGGTCATTGCTGCGCCGGCCGGCCTTGAAGTCGTGGATCTGCTTGACGATGTACTCGGGCACCTGCCCGGCCAGTTTCGGCCAGGGCTGCGCAGGTTCCGGCAGCGCCGGACTGTTGCCGTCCGGTCCGTGGCAGGCCATGCAGACCGCCGCCTTCTGTTGCCCGAGTTCGGGATTCCCCGCCGCCCCCGCCTGCCCCCCGGCAAGCGCAAACGCAAACACAACGAGAGTGCTCCTCCGCATCGTCGTCTCCTCCGTCAGATTTTTGTCCGCTGCAACTCTTCTTGGTTGACTTATTTAGTCCATTATGCGACAAAATGCCGCACAAGGTGATGGGTGGGTGATGAGTTTTTTATCCGCCACGTTGCCAGCTAACAAAACAAAAAAAACTTGGCGGAGGAGACTAAAGTGGAACATCAAGCCGTTCACGGCGAGGCTGCGCATGCCCATTGGGATACCAGCGTCTGGCCGTTCGTCATCAGCTTCGGCATCCTGGCGCTGGTTCTGGCCTTCTCGTTCAACTTCGTTTATCACAAGCCGTTCGCCGCGGTAATCTGCTTGGGGCTGGGCGTGCCCATGATCGTCGCCGGTGTTGCGGGCTGGGTCAGCGAGGCGATGGGCAAGGGCGAAGGCCTCTCCTACGGTGCGATGGGCTGGTTCATCCTCGCCGAGGCGATGATCTTCGCCGCCTTCTTCGTCAGTTACTGGTACATGCGCCTGAAGGCGCCCTACTGGCCGCCCGACGGCACTGTAGAGCTACCGAAGATCATGCCGCTGGTGATGACCGCAGTGCTGGTCGCCTCCTCGCTGACCATCCACTGGGGCGAGCACCTGCTGCACAAGGGCGACCAGGGCGGCTTCCGCAAGTGGCTGTTGGTCACCATCGCGCTCGGCGCATGCTTTCTCGGCATGTCGGCCTACGAGTGGACGCACCTGATCCATCAGGGCTTCACCATCGGCACCAACGTCTACGGCACGGTGTTCTTCAGCATCACCGGCTTCCACGGTGCCCACGTCTTCATCGGCCTGTCGATCTTCCTCGCCGGCCTGCCGGCCGCCATGCGCGGCAATGCCAGCGAAGGCTTCGTGCGAACGGCAGGACTCTATTGGCACTTCGTCGACATCATCTGGTTCTTCGTCGTCTCGCAGGTCTACTACTGGTAAGGGCAAGGTGACCCGCACATGGCGCACCTCGCTGACGATGTGGCTGGCGCTCATCGCGGCACCGGGACTGGCGGCCGACTTGCAACAGCGCGATTCGGCGCTCGACCCGGCGCTGATGCGCATCGACGAACCGAAGTATCTCGGCACGCCGCTGGCGCGCGAGACGCCCTTTGTCGATGCCGACGGCACGGCGTTCGCCATGCAGGACGTGCTGGGCAAGCCGGTGATCCTGCTGCTCTCCTACTACGGCTGCGACGGTTCCTGCCCAACCATGAATGCCAACCTGGAGCGCGTGCTGGCGGATGTGAAGCGCTTCCGAATGGGCGAGGACTACCGCGTGCTGACGGTCTCGTTCGACGCGGCAGACACGCCGCAGACGGCGACGGCCTTCCTCGACAGGACCAAGGCGCTGGGCGGCGGGAAAAGTCAGCCGTGGCGACACGCCACGTTGCGCGGTTCCGCCGAAGCAGTGCGCGCCTTCGCGGCCGGCGTCGGCTTCCGCTTCTTCTGGTCGCAGGAAGAGAAGGTCTTCCTGCATCCGAACGTGCTGGTGTTCCTGACACCCGAGGGGCGCGTGGCGCGCTACCTCTACGGCACGCGGCTGGACGCCCAGGCCGTCGAGCTGGCGTTGATCGACGCCGACTGGGGCCGCATCGCCGAGTCGACGGCGATCTTCGACATCTTGACTGGCGCCTGCTACAGCTACAACTACGCGGAGGGCCGCTACCAGCCGAACTACTCGCTGCTGGCCGGCATTGGCTCGCTGCTGTCGGGCATCGCGCTCACGGTCACGGGATTCTGGTGGTATCGCAGGAAACATGGGGGGGATGAAGCATGCTTAGAAGAATAGGGGCGAGCCTCTCGCTCGCCGCGCTCTCGTGGCACGCCGCCGCCGCAGACTATCCCGCGGCCGCCGCAGCCAGGGCGATCAAGGACCCGGCCGCCGGCTGGGACCATCTCTGGCACGAGGTACTGATCGACATCACGATAATCGGCGTGATCTTCGCGCTGGTGATGACGTACTTCCTGATCCGCTACCGGCGCAAGCCGGGCGACCCGAAGACCGGCAGCGCGCCCAAGCTCTCGCCGGCTGCCGCAGTCGCGTGGGTCGTGATCCCGGTGTTCGTCTTCCTCGCCGACGACCTTTACATCGCCGCCAACGGCTGGGCACTGTGGAACAACTTCCGCGACGTCCCGGCAGACCGCATGGAGGTGCGGCTCGAATCCGGCATGTACAGTTGGGACTACACCTACCCCAATGGTGTGCGCACGCAGAACGAACTGCGCGTGCCGGCCGGCAAGGCGGTGATGCTGCGCATGACCAGCCGCGACACGCTGCACAGCCACTGGATTCCCGACTTCCGCGTCAAGGAAGACTCGATGCCGGGCCGCATCACCTACATGTGGTTCCTGCCCAAACAGCCCGGCGAGCACATCGTCACCTGCGGCGCGTATTGCGGAATCATGCATTCGTACATGGCCGGCAAGGTGATCGTGCTGCCGGCAGAAGAATTCAAGACCTGGCTCGACCAGGAAGCTGCCCGCCAGGGCGTGGCCGGCAAAACCGCGTAACGGGGAGAGAACGCGATGAATATCAAGGAATGGATCTTCACTACCGACCACAAGCGGGTCGGCATCCTCTACTTGATCGGCTCGATCACCGCCTTCGCCGTCGCTGGCGTCATGGCGCTGCTGATGCGCGCCGAACTCTCCACCATCGGCCCGACAATCACCAGCAATCCAAGCAACTACAACGTCTGGCTCTACGCCCACGGCGCGGTGATGATCCTCGGCTTCCAGATCCCGGCGCTGACCGGCTTCTTCGCCAACTACTGCATCCCGCTGATGATCGGTGCCAAGGACGTCGCCTTCCCGCGCGTCAACGCGCTGTCGGTTTGGCTGTTCTACGTCGGCATCATCCTCGCGGTTCTTACATTCTTCATCCCCGATCCACCCGACGTGATGTGGACCGGCTACCCGCCCTACTCCACCATCAGCACCGGCAACACGGCGCTCTACACCTTCACGGTGCTGATACTCGGCTTCGCCTCCATCATCGGCGGCGTGAACTTCCTGACCACCGTCGCCTACATGCGCGCACCGGGCCTGAAGTGGGGAAAGCTCAACATCTTCGTCTGGTGCACGCTGGGCGCCTTCGTCCTGCAACTGATCTTCGTGCCGGTGCTCGGCACCGCCGTGACACTGATCAGCTTCGACAAGTACCTCGGCACACACTTCTTCGACCCCGCGGCCGGCGGCGACGTGCTCACTTACCAGAACCTTTTCTGGTTCTACTCGCACCCGGCGGTGTACGTGATCTTCCTGCCCTTCATCGGCGTGATTTACGAGATTGTCACCACCTTCGCCAAGAATCCGCCCTTCAACTACAAGATGGTCGTCTACGGCGGCATCTTCGGCATTGTCGGCCTCTCGGGCGAAGTGTGGGTGCATCACCTCTACACCTCGGGCATGGCCGACTGGATCCGCATCGGCATGATGGTGACGACGCTGATGATCTCGGTACCCGTAGGCCTGATGGTGATCGGCCTCGCCGGCACGCTCTACAAGGGCTCGATCACCTTCGAGACGCCGATGCTCTACGCGCTGGGCGTGATGTTCCTGTTCCTGATCGGCGGCCTCACCGGCATTCCATTGGCGGTGACCTCGCTGACGGTGCACCTGTCGCGCTCCTACTACGTGGTCGGCCACTTCCACTACGTGATGGCCGTGGCGGGCACCTTCGCCATCTTCGCCGGCGTGTACTACTGGTTCCCGAAGATGACCGGCCGCATGTACAACGAACGCTGGGGCAAGATCGGTTTCTGGATCACCTTCATCGGCACCAACATCGTCTTCTGGACCATGATGGACATCGGTGTCAAAGGCATGCCGCGCCGCTACTACGACTACTCGCACATGTCGCAGTTCGAAGGGGCGCACCAATTGATGACCATCGGCGCCATCATCCTAGGCATCGGCTTCGTCATCGCGCTGATCAACTGGATCGTCGGCGCCATCAAGGGACCGAAGGCGGGCGAAAACCCCTGGGGCTCGAAATCGCTGGAGTGGACCACCGTCTCGCCGCCACCGCACGGTAACTGGCCGTCGCCGCCCGTGCTCGAAGAAGGCTGGAGTCCGTATGCCTACCGCCGTGCCTGACTCTGTCAAGCCATCGGCCGCGCCATGGCTGGGTGCGGTCGGCATCGCGCTTGCGCTCTCGGGCGCCTTCCTCGCCTGGCGGCATTGGCCTGGGCCGGCCCCGGCGCTGCCGCCGTCCGGTCAGATGCCCAGCGCTTCGCGCATCGATGACAAGGTTCCCTTGCCGGCCTTCGCGCTGCACCGCTCAAACGGCATCGTCAGCAATGTCGACTTGCTCGGTCACTGGACCCTGCTCAATTTCGGCTACGCCAGTTGCCCGCAAATCTGTCCGACCACGCTGGCCACCCTGCGTGAGGTCAAGGCGCGCATAGCCAGCAAAGGAAAAACCGTACCGCAAGTGATCTTCGTATCGGTCGATCCGGAGCGCGACACACCCACTCGCCTGGCGACATTCATGCTGTACTTCGACTCGCGCTTCATCGGCGCGACCGGCACCGACCTGGAACTGGCAGCACTGACCAGGCACCTGGGCGTGGCCTACCAGCGACACGATGCTCAGGACAAGGAACACTATGAAGTGGACCACGGCACAGCGGTCTATCTGATCGATCCGCAGGGCCGGCTCAAGGCGACTTTTTCCTGGCCGCACGATTCCGCCACGATGGCCGCGGACTTCGCGAAACTTACGGCCGGCGGTTGAGCATCGCCTTCAGGCAGATCAGCACGAACATCACGCCGCCGATCACGGCGATCAGCCCACCGAGCCCCATCAGGCCCATGCCCAGCTTCTGCGGCAACGTGACCAGCATCTGCTCCGCCCCCGCCACCTTGCGTTGCACACCGTAACCGCCGGACCACGCGAGCCCGAGGACGTGCAGCAACTGGCCGCCGCCATAGACATAGGGCTGCCAGCGCGCCATGCGTCCATTCGCCTCGCCGAAGCCAAGCTTCGGCAGCAGCACGTAAGTCAGTCCCATGAAGGCCAGCGTCACGCCGACGATGGCGCCGTGGTAGTGCGCGGGGATCACCACGTTCACGCCGCGAATCAGGTAACCCAGCACGCCACCGACGATGAACAGGGTCAGCGAAGCCGCGAGAGCCGACTTGGCCGGTGACGATTGCGAACGCGCGCGCCAGAGCGCGATCAGCGCCAGCACCATGAGCGGCAGCAGCAGCGGATGGCCGAACTCCATCAGCCGCGCGAAATACGCGATGTACTGCCCAGAACCAGCCGGCGCGGCGAGCAGGATCACCGGCACCGCCAGCACGGGCAGCGCTGCCAGCGCGAACACGAGGGACGACGTGAAAAAAGTCAGCCGTGGTGACACGCCAAGCTCCTGCGCCAACCAGAGCCAGGCCAGCGCCGCGAGCAGCGCATGCTGAAACTGCAGCACGTGGCCACCGCCCCAGAACAGCATCTCGAAATAGCCCTGGCCTTCGAGCGTGTCGGGCAGCGTCGCCCATGCCAGAACGGTCGCCACAAAGGCCGCGGCGCCGATCAGCGCCGACAGCAGCACCGCCAGCCGCGCCGGATCGCCGGCAACACGAATCGTCGCCATGCCGCGCAACATCGCCAGCGCGAAGCCCGCCCCGGCCAGCAGCAGCCCGGCGAAGAACACCGGCTGGCGCAGGATGGGAATGTAGTTGTTGAGCAGCGGCCGCGCGTCGGGGAAGAAAGGCGACACCACCATCAGCAGCGTACCGAGTGCAGCCAGTGAAACCGAAGCCGTGCCTACAGCGGCGAAGCGCCCGCTCCCGGCCAGGCTCCACAACACCGCCGCGAAGGCCATGAACCAGATCAGCACCGAGAGGTCGACGTGCACGATCAACGCCGCGCGGAAGAAGTCGCCCTGTGGCAGCAGATCCTGCACCCCCGGCGTGCGCGACAGCGCCAGCAGGATCGCCAGCAGTCCCGCACCGGCCAACGCGGCAATGCCGAGCACCAGCCAGGCACGCGCCAGGCGCGCAGCGGTCTTGTCGAAACCGGTCAGGGCAAACATGGGGCAAGTATATGCGGAAGGCAGATGTGACAAGGCCGCCCGGAGGCGGCCTTGTCTTCGACTTGCAGAATTTTGGTAGGCGCGATTGGACTCGAACCAACGACCCCCACCATGTCAAGGTGGTGCTCTAACCAGCTGAGCTACGCGCCTGCAAACGAGGCGCGGATTCTAGCGGAACTCGCGCCTCGGAACAACACCCATTTCTAGCTGCCGAGCGCCTGTTTGATCTGCTCCAGCGTGGACGGATCGTCGATGGTGGTTAGATCGCCTGGATCGCGGCCTTCGGCCAGCGCCTGGATCGAGCGGCGCAACATCTTGCCGGAGCGGGTCTTGGGCAGGCCGTTGACGAAATGGACGTGCTTCGGCCGCGCGATGGCGCCGAGGATGCTGTCGACGGTCTTCTTCACCTCCGCCTCCAGCGCCGCACGCAGTTCGGGAGTGGCGATCCTTGCCGCATCCTTCACCACCGCAAAGGCCATCGGTTCCTGGCCCTTCAATTGGTCGTTCACGCCGACCACCGCCACTTCGGCGATCGCGTTGTGCGCCTGCACCGCCTCTTCGATCTCGCGCGTGCCGAGACGGTGGCCAGCGACGTTGATGACGTCGTCGGTGCGACCGAGGATGAAGTAGTAGCCCTCGTCGTCCTGGATGCCCCAGTCGAAGGAGCTATAGACCAGCGGCTCCTTGAACAGGCTGAAATAGGTGCTGACGAAGCGCTCGTCCTGGCCCCAGACGGTGGACAGGCAGCCCGGCGGCAGCGGCGGCAGCACGCCGACGATGCCCTTCTCGTTCGGCGCGCACTCGGTGCCGTCCTCGCGGAAGATCTTCAGGTTGTATCCGTAGGCGGGGAAGCTCGGCGTGCCGAACTTGATCTTGGTCTTCTCGACGCCGGGCGCAGCGGTCAGCATCGCCCAGCCGCTCTCCGTCTGCCAGTAATGATCGATCACCGGCAGTCTCAGTTCGCCCATGATCCATTCGTGCGTCGGTTGGTCGAGCGGCTCGCCAGCGAGGAAAAGGTGCTTGAGCGACGACAGGTCGTACTTGTGCAGGAAAGCCGGATCCTGCTTCTTCAGCACGCGGATCGCGGTCGGCGCCGAGAACATCACGTTGACCTTGTACTTCTCGACGATGCTCCACCAGATGCCGGCGTCGGGACGAATCGGCGTACCTTCGTACATTACCGTCGCCATGCCGGCGATCAGCGGTCCGTAGACAATGTAGCTGTGGCCGACTACCCAGCCGATGTCGGAGGTGGCGAAATAGGTTTCGCCCTCGAAGCCGGTGTAGATGTACTTCATCGACGCGGCCAGCGCGACGGCGTAGCCGCCGGTGTCGCGTTGCACACCCTTCGGCTTGCCCGTCGTACCGGACGTGTAAAGGATGTAGGACGGCTCGGTGGACTCCATCCACACGCAGGGCACCTTGGCGTCCATGTGTTCGGCGCGCAAAGTGGCGTAGTCGACATCGCGGCCGGCGACCTTGTTGAAGTCCTTGTCAATGCCACGATCCACCATAAGCACTTTTTGCGGCGGAAACTGTGCCAGCTTGCACGCTTCGTCTAGCAGGTGCTTGTAGGGCACGGCTTTGCCACCGCGCATGCCGGCATCGGCGGAGACGATCAGCTTCGGTCTGGCGTCGTCAATGCGCGTCGCCAGCGAGCCAGACGCGAAGCCGCCGAACACCACCGAGTGAATCGCGCCAATGCGGGCGCAGGCGAGGATCGCAAAGGTCGCCTCGGCGATCATCGGCATGTAGATCAGCACCCGGTCGCCTTTGGCGACGCCGAGGCTTTGGTAGATCGCCGCCATGCGCTCGACTTCGCGCTGGAGCTCGGCAAACGTGTAAATCCTTTCCTGGTTGGTCTCTGTGGAAACGAAGATCAGCGCCCGGGCATCAGGGCGTTTCGCCGCATGACGATCCACTGCGTTGTAGCAAAGGTTGGTCTCGCCGCCGACGAACCATTTCACGAATGGCGGCTTCGAGTAATCACATATCTTCTGCGGCGCCTTGTGCCAGTCGATCAACTGCGCCTGCTCACCCCAAAAGGCATCGGGCTGCTCGATTGAGCGGCGATGGAATTCCTTGTACGTCGGCATTGCTGAACCCCCTCTAGTTTTACCTGGTTTGCTTCTTGGTTTGATTTTGCTCCGCATTTTCCTGCGCAAGGCGCCGCTCGATTTCGGCAATCGCCGCGTCCGCATGAAGCTCGGCGCCGATCAGGCGCAGCAAGGGCAGCATACGCACGGCGAACTCGCGCGCGCCCGGGCGAACCACGGCCTCGCGACCGGCTTCCAGGCAACCCAGCGCCTCTTCGATGCTCATCACGCTGCCCGACTCGGTGCGCGCCACTCCCCCGGCAACGCAATTGCCGCCGGCCGCGCTGGCCGTCATCATGCGCCGCTCGGCGATGGCCAGCATGTGCTCGGCGTCGAGTTCACCGTCTTCTGGACTGCTTGCGAGGCCGACAGTAACGGTCAGGTGCAACGCACGGCCCTGATATTGGATGCTGGCCGCAGCTACCGCCACACGCAGCCGCTCCGCGAACTGGTGTGTCTTGACCGGATCAATGCCCGGCGTGATGACCGCGAACTGGCTGGTATCCCACCGGGCCAGACTGTCCTCCTTGCGCACCGCTCCAGCCAGCACCTTGGCGAAACGGACCAGCAGCGCGTCACCAAGGTGTTCCCCTTCGGCGTCCACCAGTTCGCCGAAGTGATCAAGGCCGACGACCAGAATACCGACATGCCCGCCGTGGCGGTGGAAGTACGACAGCGATTGCTCGGCCTGGCGCAGCAAAAAGATGCGTTGCGGCAGCCCGGTGACGGCATCGATGGCGGCACCGGCCTTTGCCTCCTCCAGTGCATCGAGCGAGCGTCCGAGCTCCATCAGGGTATCGAGCCGCGTCAACAGTTCCGCGGTACCGGTACCCTTGGTGATGAAGTCGGTGGCCCCCAGATCCTTGGCCCGCTTGCGGGCCTCCTCGCCCTCGTCGCCGGAAATCATGATGACCGGCAAATCGCGGATGCGCGCAACCTTGGAGCTTCGGATGCGTTCGAGCAAGCCGTAGCCATCCAGGCGCGGCATCGAATGGTCGGTGATGACCAGTTGGATCGAAGGGTCGACCAGCAGCGCCTCCCAGCCGTCCTCGCCGTCAGCCTCCTCGCGCACGTCGAATCGGTCGCGGATGCGCTTGATGATGGTCGCCCGGACGATTCGTGAATCATCGACGACCATGATGCGGGGCAGCAGGTTGTTGCTCACCTTGTCCTCACTCGCCGCCAATCTCGACCACCACACGGCCCTTGGCCCGACCCTGGATGAAATCGTCGAACGCTGCCGGCAGATCGGCGAAGGCGATGCTACGCGTCAGACTGGCGAGGTGACTCGGGCGCAAGTCGGAAGTCAACCGTCGCCACACGCCGCTGCGATAGGGCTCGCCGATATACCCCGAATCGATGCCGAGCAGGCAGGCCCCGCGCAGAATGAAGGGCGCAACGGTGGTGTTGAGGCTCATGCTGGCCGCCAGGCCGATGCTGGCGATGGTGCCGCCCTGCTTCATCGTGCTGGCGATCCAGGCCAGCACATCGCCACCGAGATTGTCCACCGCGCCGGCCCAGGTTTCCTTGCCCAGCGGCTTGATCTTCGCGAGATCGAGTGACTGCCTGAGCATGACTTCCTTCGCGCCCAGCCCCAACAAATAATCGCTCTCCGCCTCCTTGCCGGTCAGCGCGACGACGTGATAACCGCGCCCGGCAAGCATGTCGATGGCGAGGCTGCCGACGCCGCCGGTCGCGCCAGTGACGATCACCGGCCCGTTCTCCGGCTTGAGGCCGTTCTCCTCCATGCGCACGATGCCGAGGCCGGCCGTGAAGCCTGCCGTGCCAAGCGCCATCGCGTCCTTGAGCGTCAGCCCTTCGGGCAGCTTCAGCACCCAGTCGGCCGGAATACGCGCGATTTCGCTGTAACCGCCGTGATGCGCAACGCCGATGTCGTAGCTGGTGGCGATGACCTTGTCGCCGGAGATGAAGCGTGGATCGGAACTGGCGATCACCGTTCCGGAAAGGTCGATGCCGCCGATGCAAGGGAAACGCCGGATGATCCTGCCGGCACCCGTCGCCGCCAGCGCATCCTTGTAATTGACGCTCGAATAGGCGACGCGAATGGTCACCTCGCCGGGGCCGAGATCCGCCTCCGTCATCGTCGCGAAGCCGCCCAGAATCTGGCCTTCTTCCTGGCGTATGACAAATGCCTTGAAGGATGCGGCGGACGACATGCGGCTCCCCTTGTTAGTCGATAAGCATTGATTATAGAGTGTTTGCGCCCAAGGGTTTAGTCCCTCGATGTGGGGCAACCGACCGTTTCCTGTGGCAGAAGGCCGGCTAGCGCCGGCCGCTTCGGCTATCATCTTTTCGTAGCACATGTAATGAGGGTGGAAACATGAAGACGAGGCGCCTGTGCGGCTTCACCATGGTCGAAATGATGGCGGTCATTGCCGTCCTGACCATACTCGCCATGATCGCGGTACCGAGTTACCTTGACCGGATCGTCAAAGCGCAAATCGAGGCGGCGCTGCCGCTGGCCGACCTGGCCAAGCGCGCGGTCTCCGCGTACTGGGCAGGCACCCAGGAAATGCCGGCCGACAACTCCGTCGCCGCGCTTCCGGCCGCCGACAAAATCGTCGGAAATTACGTCAGCAACGTGTCGGTCGTCGACGGCGCCATTCACATGACCTTCGGCAACCGCGCGAACAAGGCTATTGCCGGCAAGGTTCTGACGCTGCGGCCGGCCGTGGTGGACGACGCTCCGGTCGTACCCATCGCCTGGGTCTGCGGCCAGGCCGAGGCACCGGAAAAGATGACCCTCATGGGCCAGGATCAAACCAGCATTGACCCGCTCTACCTGCCGCTCGAATGCCGGGCGCTGAAGAAATCCTGAGCAAGCCACAAGCCACTGCCCGGCCTAATCGGCCATGATCCCCTGGCTGCCGCCCGAGCCCCTCTTCCCACCCGTCGAACTGGCGTTGGCCGAGCCCGACGGGCCCAACGGCCTGCTCGCCGCCGGCGGCGACCTCTCGCCCGAGCGCATCCTCGCCGCCTACCGGCGCGGCATCTTTCCCTGGTATTCGGCGGGCGAACCCATCCTGTGGTGGAGCCCCGACCCACGCATGGTGCTCTTCCCCAGCGAACTGAAGATATCCCGCTCGCTGGCGAAGACGCTGCGCAACCGGGATTACACGGTGACGCTCGACACTGACTTCGGCGCAGTGGTTGCCGCCTGCGCGGAGACGCCGCGCGACGGCCAGCAAGGCACCTGGATCACAGTCGAGATGCAGGCCGCCTACCGGCGGCTGCATGAACTCGGCCACGCCCACAGCGTCGAAGTATGGATGGACGGCAAACTGGCTGGCGGTCTCTATGGCGTCGCGCTCGGACGGGCCTTTTATGGCGAATCGATGTTCTCGCGGAGACGCGACGCGTCGAAAATCGCCCTCGTTCATCTTTGTTTTTTTCTGCAACGTCACGGTTTTGGCATAATCGATTGCCAAATGGAAACAATGCACCTCGCCACCCTCGGCGCCCGACCGATACCGCGCAGCGAATTCGTCGCCCTGCTGCGGCGTCTCGCCACGGCTGACAACGCGCCTGCGGAAGCAGGCAAGACGGATTTGCGAAGCCAAACTGGTTGGACGCCCGAAGGGCGGCACTTTTCGCCAGGCCACTGGCCGGCCGGCGCGGTGCGTAACGCCTTCCGGGGCAACTGATGGCCCACCTGCGCGACCTGCCGCCCTTTCCGCTGTTGCAGTTCTACGCCACGGCGCCCTATGGCTGCTCCTACCTGCCGGGCCGCGTCGCGCGCTCGCAGGTGGCGACGCCGACGCACCTGATCGACAACGCCACCTTCAGCGAGTTGGTGCGCGCCGGCTTTCGCCGCAGCGGCATATTCACCTACCGCCCCTATTGCGATGCCTGCCGTGAATGCCTGCCGGCGCGCGTCGTCGTCGACGATTTCAAGCCGAACCGCAGCCACCGCCGCACCCAGGCGCGTCACGCCAACCTGCTTGTACTCGAGAAACCGCTCAGCTTCCGCGAGGAGCACTACGCGCTCTACCAGCGCTACCAGATGAGCCGCCACCACGGGGGCGGCATGGACGACGACAGCCGCGACCAGTACGCGCATTTCCTGCTGCAGACGCACGTCGACAGCCGCCTGGTCGAATTCCGCGAGGATGGCGTGCTGCGCATGATCAGCATCATCGACGTACTCGACGACGGCCTCTCCTCGGTCTACACTTTCTTCGAGCCGGACGTGGCGGGAGCGAGTTACGGCACCTACGCGATCCTCTGGCAACTGGAACTGTGCCGGCACCGCAAGCTGCCCTATCTCTATCTCGGCTACTGGATCAAGGACAGCCACAAGATGGCCTACAAGGCGCGCTTCCAGCCCCTGGAAGTTTTCCGTGACGGCGAATGGCGAGTTACCACAGCCAACGGCATGGAGGGAATGCAGATATGACGGAATCCGATCTCACCAAGTTCGGTTTTCGCATCCGAACACGCGACGGCAGCCTGGTCGACAACCTGGCGATCGCCGGTCGCGACGAGGAGGAGGCGGTGCGCAAATTGCGCCAGATGTATCGCAACTGCGAAATCCTCGAATGCGCACCGCTACATGACGAACTGCGCACGGCGTCGATGAGCTTCGAAACCATCGCCAAGCTCATCAACGACTAAGGCCTCCCTAAATGAAGCCGGTCGTCGACAACTCGTCGAACAGCGCCAGGTAGTCCTGGGCGCCGCGGCTCTGCGGCGCGTAAGCGAAAATGTCGCGGCCGTGCGCTGGCGCCTCCGCCAGCGAAACGTTCTCGATGATCGTCGTCACGCACAGATCCGCGCCGAAACTCTCCAGCATCTGCTTCTGCACCTCGTAGCTCATCTTGCGCCGCCGGTCGAAGCGCGTCAGCAGGTAGCGCCGCTCGACACGCCGCTTCAGCACCGGTTCGAGCGCCTTCAACGTGCGTTCGATCTGCACCGCACCACGCATCGACATGAAATCCGACGACAGCGGCACCAGCAGCCGGTCACAGGCGAACACCGCATTCAGCGACAACACGCCAAGGAAGGGGCAGCAGTCGATCACCACCGTGCGGCCGGCCTCGGCCACATCGAGCCCCTGACGCAACCGGTTCAGTGCGTTCGGCCCCTTGCCGAGCATCGAGTCGACCTTGATCAGTTCGCCATGGGCGGGAATCAACTGGCCGATCCCGTGCCACGGCTGCTCCAGTTCCGCCAGCGGCTTGTTCGCGGCGAAAAAAGCAAAGGAACTCGACTTCGCATCGACGCCCGACGACGTATGGATGCTGGTCAGGTGGGCCTGGGGGTCGAGATCCACCAGCAATATCGAGTCGCGGCGGGTCAGGGTTGCAGCAAGATTGAGCGCCGTGGTCGTCTTGCCCACCCCGCCCTTTTGGTTGAATACGGCAATGCGCATGGCCGGCATAGTACAACGGGCCGAACAGCTATGCAGTTCGGCGTACCGCCACGACCGACTTTTCTAGGCGAGCGCGCCGTCGCGCAGCGTCAGCACCCGGCCGGCGCGGGCGGCGAGTTCGGGGTCGTGGGTGACGATGATCAGGCTGGCGCCGGAATTCAGGTTGAGCATCAGGTCGAATACTTCGCCGGCGGTCTGCCGGTCGAGGTTGCCGGTCGGCTCGTCAGCGAGGATGCAGGCCGGCTGTGTGACCAGCGCGCGGGCGATGGCAGTGCGTTGGCGCTCGCCGCCGGACAACTCGCCCGGTCGGTGGCGCAAGCGATGGCCAAGACCGACCTTCTCCAGTATTGCCGCGGCCTGCGCCTCGGCGGCGCCTCGCTCCATGCGACGAATGCGCAGGGGCATGGCGACGTTTTCGACGGCGGTGAATTCGGGCAGCAGGTGGTGGAACTGGTAGACGAAGCCGAGGCTTTCATTGCGCAGGCGTCCGCGTTCGGCGTCGCCCACCCTGGCGAGGTCGCGGCCCTTGAGCAGGACGCTGCCGGCGCTGGGCGCGTCGAGGCCGCCTAGCAGGTGCAAGAGCGTGCTCTTGCCCGAGCCGCTGGCGCCGACGATGGCGATGCGTTCTCCGGCGCCGACGGCGAGGTCGATGCCCATCAGCACCGGCACGTTGAGTTCGCCCTGAACGAAGGTCTTCTTCAGGCCGGCGCAGGAAAGGACGGCTTCACTCATAGCGCAGCGCCTCCGCCGGATTGGTGCGCGAAGCGCGCCAGCTTGGATAGAGCGTCGCCAGCAGTGTCATCGAGAACGACACCGCCGTGATGACTATGACATCGTTCCATTGCAGGTCGGAAGGCATGTCGGAGATGTAGTAGACGTCCTTGGCGAGAAATTCGACGCCGAACAAGTGCTCGAGGAAAGGCACCACGGTCTCGATGTTGAGCGCCAGCGCCACGCCGCCGGCAACGCCGATGGCCAGGCCGATCAATCCGATCAGCGCGCCCTGGACGATGAACACCTGCATGATGCTGCCCGGACTGGCGCCGAGCGTGCGCAGGATGGCGATGTCGGCCTGCTTGTCGGTGACCATCATCACCAGCGTGGACACGATGTTGAAGGCGGCGACGGCGACGATCAGCAGCAGGATCAGGAACATCATGTTCTTCTCGATCTGTACCGCGCGGAAGAAGTTGGCGTGGCTGCGCGTCCAGTCGCTGACGAACGCATCGGCGTCGATGTAACGCAACAGCTCGCGGGCGATGCGCGGCGCGGTGAAGAGGTCATCGACCTTCAGGCGCACGCCGGTAACCCGGTCTTCCATTCGATAGAGCTTCTGCGCGTCGTGGATGTTGATCAGCGCCAGGCCGGAATCGAACTCGAACATGCCGATCTCGAAAATGCCGGAAACCTTGAATTGCTTGATGCGCGGCAGCACCGCTGCCGGCGTGACCAGGCCCTGCGGCGCGATCAGCGTCACCTTGTCGCCGACGCCGACGTTGAGCGCCCGCGCCAGTTCCACGCCAAGCACCATGTTGAACTCGCCTTCGACCAGATCGTCGAGCGTGCCGATCTTCATGTGCCGGGCGATGTCGGCGACCTTGTCTTCCGCAGCCGGGTCGATGCCGCGCACCACCGTGCCACGCACCTGCTGGTCGATCGACAGCATGCCCTGCGCCTGCACGTAGGGCGCCGCCGCCCGCACGTGCGGATGCTGCATGACTTGTTGCGCAGTATGCTGCCAGTCGGCCAGTTCGCCGCCAACACCCGACACCTGCACGTGCGAAACGACGCTGAGGATGCGCGTGCGCAATTCCTCATGGAAACCGTTCATCACCGACAGTACGACGATCAGCGCCGCCACGCCGAGGCCAATGCCCAGCATGGAGATGAGGGAAATGAAGGAGATGAAATGGTTGCGCCGCTTCGCCCGTGTATATCGCAGCCCAACCCACAATTCATAGCGCATGGGCGCGCATGTTAACATGGGTCATGCATCTCACCCTGTTCGTGCCCGGCTTGCTCTGGCCACGCGAGATACTGCGCGACACCACCTTCGACCTGCCGCTGCCGGCCCTTTCCCGTCTGCTCGGCCGCGGCCGGCGTACGGTGCTGACCGGCGAGGAAGCCTGGCTGACCGACGCCTTCGGCATCGGGACACCGTTACCGGCCGCCGCCCTGCGCCTGCTCGGCGACGGCGGCAAGCCGGGCCACGACGAATGGCTTTGCCTCGACCCGGTGCATCTGCGCCTGCACGAATGGGCGGTGATTCCCGACGACCCGGCGACGCTGCAACTCACCGCCGAGGAGGACGCCGCGCTGCGCGATGCCGTGACTCCGCTGTTCGCGGGCTTCGGCGATCTGGTCGCCACCGCGCCCGGTCGCTGGCACCTGCGTCTCGCGCAACCGGCCGCCATCGAGACGCGCCCCTTGCCCGCTGCCGTCGGCCGCGCAGTAGAGCCGGCCCTGCCCGGCGGACCGCAGGGCGAGGAATGGCGACGGCGGCTGGCCGAAGTGCAGCCGCTACTGCACGCCCACCGCGTCAACCACCAGCGCATCAAGGAAGGACGCAGCACCGTCAATCATCTCTGGCCCTGGGGTGGCGGATACCTGCCGCAACGCGCCGCGCGCAATTTCGACCACGTCTGGACCGACGACCCGGTGCTGAAGGGACTCGCCATGCTGGCCGGCGCGGATGTCGCCGCAACGCCCGTGCGTTTTTCCGCCGCCACCGACCGCGTTCTGGCGCGGCTCGACGGACTCGTCGCCGCATCGGCGTCGCTCGACGCGATGGCGTGGCGCGCCGAACTGGCCCGGCTCGAGGCAGACTGGTTCGCACCGGCCATCGATACCGTGCGCCGCGGCGTATCGCGACGGCTGACTTTTGTCGCCGGCGGCAACGACCGGGCGCTGCGGGCCACGGCCTCGGGCGCCAACCTGTGGTGCTTCTGGCGCCGGCCGCTGCCCCTCGCGGAACTGGCGCCATGACGCGCATCGTCGTCCGCCCGGTGCCGACCCGCGCCGCGCTGATGCTCGAACAGTCCGGCGTGCATCCGTTGCTGGCGCGGCTCTTCGCCGCGCGCGGCATCACGGAAAAGTCAGCCCTGGCGACACGCCTCGACAACCTGCTGCCGCCCGACGATCTGCTTGGCGCCGGCGAAGCCGCCGTGCTGCTGGCCGACACCATCGCCGCCGGCCGCCGCATCCTGATCGTTGCCGACTACGACTGCGACGGCGCTACCGCCTGCGCCGTCGGCCTGCGCGCGCTGCGCGCAATGGGCGCAACCGTCGACTACCTGGTACCGAACCGTTTCGACACCGGCTACGGCCTCTCGCCCGAAGTCGTCAGGCTCGCCGTACCGATGAAGCCGGATTTGATCGTCACCGTCGACAACGGTATCGCCAGCGTCGAAGGCGTCGCCGAAGCCAGGCGCCTCGGCATCGCCACATTGATCACCGACCACCACCTGCCCGGTTCCGAACTTCCCGCGGCCGACGTCATCGTCAATCCGAACCAGCCGGGCTGCCGCTTTCCGAGCAAGGCGGCGGCCGGCGTCGCCGTCATGTTCTACGTCATGCTCGCGTTGCGGGCGGAACTCAGGAAGCGCGGCGCGTTCTCGGACGACAAGGAACCGAACCTCGCCGACCTGCTCGACCTCGTCGCGCTCGGCACGGTCGCCGACGTGGTGCCGCTCGACCGCAACAACCGCGTGCTGGTCACGCAGGGCTTGCAGCGCATTCGCGGCGGGCGCATGCACGCCGGCATCAAGGCGCTATTTGCGGTCGCCGGCCGCGATCCGGCGCAGGCTGGAACCTTCGACCTCGGCTTCGCGCTCGGGCCGCGCATCAACGCCGCCGGTCGGCTGGCCGACATGGCGCTCGGCATCGAAGCGCTGATCACCGACGATCCCGGCCGCGCGCTCAACATCGCCGGCCAGCTCGACGCGATCAACCGCGAGCGGCGCACCATCGAGGCCGACATGCGCGAAGCAGCGAGCATCCTGCTCGACAACCTCGACGCCGAGAGCCGCGCCAGCCTGGTGCTGTTCGACCCGGAGTGGCATCAGGGCGTGATCGGCATCCTCGCCGGGCGGGTCAAGGAACAACTGCACCGACCGACCTTCGCCTTCGCCCGTGGCAACGAAGGCGAAATCAAGGGCTCCGGCCGTTCGATTCCCGGCCTGCACCTGCGCGACGCGCTCGATCTCGTCGCCAAGCGGCGGCCGAACCTGCTCAAGCGCTTCGGGGGCCACGCCGCCGCCGCCGGGCTGACGCTGCGCGAAGAGGGCCTCGCTGAGTTCGAGGCCGAGTTCGAAGCGGTGGCGCGCGAACTGATCGCGCCCGAGGAATTGCAGCGCACGCTGGTGACCGACGGCGCGCTGGAGGCCGGCTACCGCGGCCTCGACACGGCGCGACTGTTGCGGGAAGAAGTCTGGGGGCAAGGCTTTCCCGCGCCAGTATTCGCCGATGTCTTCGAGGTCGAAAGCCAGAAGCTGGTCAAGGACAAACACCTGAAACTCTCGTTGCGCGAAGGCAAGACGCGCTTCGACGCCATCCGTTTCAACTCGGCAACGCCGGCACCGGCGCGCATCGAAGCCGCCTACCGGCTCGACATCAACGAGTGGAACGGGCTTTCGAACGTGCAACTACTGATCGAGGACTTCGTCGCCGCGCCGGCCTGACGCCCGCGCTCAGACCTCCGCCGAAGGCGTTGGCGGCATCTTGCGCCGGTACATGTCCAGGTCGGCGGCCTTGATCAGATCTTCGGCTACGTCGCCTTCACCGGGGAAGATCGCCATTCCCACCGCCGCACTGATCGGTACATCGCCCGCTGCCTCGGCGCCGCTCTGCATCGGCTGCGCCAGGGACTCTTCGACCGTGGTCCGGATCGACTCCAGCAAGGCGCGACTGCCGATGTCCTGAACCATGATCACGAATTCGTCACCCGCGTAGCGCGCCACCACATCCCCGGAACGCACCTGCTGCGCCAGCCGCGCGGCCACTTCGACCAGCACGCGGTCGCCCATGTCGTGACCGTACTGGTCGTTGACCAACTTGAAGTCGTTCAGGTCGATGAACAGGACGCCGAAGGGCTTGCTGCGCGCATCCCGGCGAGACAGCTCGATACGCTTCGCCACGGCGCGAATGAAGGATTCGCGGTTGGCGACACCGGTCAGCCGATCCGTCTGCAATCGCTGCTGCATGGTCTCGAAACTGCGGGCGAGCTCGCCGATCTCGTCGTGGCGATCGATCGCGCGGGGCAAGCTGAATTCCCCTTCGCCGACCCCGCGCGCCACGTGGGAAAGGTCGTTCAGGTCGCGGGTCACCCAGTGGATGATGCGCATCCCCAGCACCACGGCCAATACCGCCGCCAGCGCGCCCATGACCAGCGTCTCGACCACGTTGCGCGTGACATCGCCCAGAAAATCCTTGCGCGGCATCGCCACCACGGTAATCCAGTCCAGACCGGCGTTGTCCTTCACGCGGTCGAAGGCGGCATGCAGGTATTCCCCGCTTTCGGTCTCGCAGGTAATCGTCTGCGGAAACGTCGGCTGGCGCGCCAGCGTCGCCAGCACCTGGCCATAGGTCGCCGACAGGCGTTCGTCACCGCTTTCCAAGGCCGCCACCCGCACGTTGCTGCCGTCGGCCAGGGTGCGAACGTTCGGACTGACCGAGGAGGCGATCAGTTCACCCTTGCCGTCGATGATGAAGGCCAGTCCATTGGGCGATACCTTGAGATTGCGCACGAAGTCGTTCAAGGCGCGCAGCGAAACGTCGGTCGCCACCACGCCCTCCAGCGCGCCGCTGGCGGACAGTACACGCCGGGCCCGCGTCGCCACCAGTTCCCTGGTGCCGAAGTCGATGTACACCGCGGTCCAGATGTCCGAGCCATTGGTTTCGCCGGCCTTGTACCAGGGGCGTTGCCGCGGATCGAACATCTGCTTTTCGCGGGATTCGAAACGCAACGGCCCGTCGATGCCGGTGAAACGATAGCGGGCACGATGTTCGTCGGCGACCAGCTTCATGCGCAGTTCGCCCTCCTCGCCGGAACGGCGGAGCACGCCGAGGTTCTGGCCGGAACGATTGCCGTAATAGACGTAGTCGTTCGGGTCGGTATGCAGCGAAGTGGCGATCCAGAAGCGGGTCCGCAACTCGTCAAGGTCGGAAGCGATGTCGGGCGGCGCCGGCATGCCCGCAGGGAATGCTGTTTCCAGAACGGCGCCGGAACCGACGATGTGGCGATCCACCGCCTGTCCGATACGGCCAACGGTTTCGAGCAGCAGGTGCTCGGAAACGACAAGCACCGCCCGACTGCCGGCGGCGTAGGAGAGGATGCCGATAGCGATCGCCAGCCCCAGCACCAGAGCGACATAGGGGACGATCAGGGCTACTTTCAGCGATACGCCACGAGGAATTCGATTCATCGGTGGTGGTTTTCGCCGGTATCGCTTGCGGATCTCAAGTCCGCAGACCCGGGAAAAGGTCGAGTCGGAAGTTGAACAGGCGCACAGGATACCCACGCCTTGGCATCCGTGACAACCCGGCCACGATACGCAATGAGTCGAGGCGTGGCGTCGGGATATAATCATCGCCCATCCCTTCAGGAATCGTCATGGACGCAGAACGCATCAACAGCCTCGCCGACCATCTCACCGATCTCGCCCGTCGCGAGACCGAACTGCGGAGGTATCTTTGACTTCGATGCCAAGGCACTGAAGCTCGAAGAACTTGACCGGGAACTCGAAGACCCGGCGGTCTGGAACGATGCCGAACGCGGCCAGGCGCTCGGCCGCGAAAAGAAATCCCTCGAAGATGTGGTCGTCTCGCTGCGCGACATCGCGCAGGAACTTGCCGACACCGGCGAACTGTTCGAGATGGCGAACGCCGAGAAGGACGAAGACGCGCTGATTGCGGTGGAGAGCGACCTCGCCGGCATCGAACGGCGCGTCGGCGAACTCGAGTTCCGTCGCATGTTCGCCAATCCGGCCGATCCGAACAACTGTTTCATCGACATCCAGGCCGGCGCCGGCGGCACCGAGGCGCAGGACTGGGCGGCGATGCTCCTGCGCATGTACCTCCGCTACTGCGAGCGCAGGGGTTTCGGCGTTGAGGTGCTGGAAGAGTCGGAAGGCGACGTGGCCGGCATCAAAACCGCCGCGCTCAAGATCACCGGCGACTACGCCTACGGCTACCTGCGCACCGAAACCGGCATTCATCGCCTGGTTCGCAAGTCGCCGTTCGATTCCAACGCGCGCCGCCACACGAGTTTCTGCTCGGTGTTCGTCTATCCGGAAGTCGACGACTCGATCGAAATCGAGATCAATCCGGCCGATCTGCGCATCGATACCTATCGCGCTTCCGGCGCCGGCGGCCAGCACATCAACAAGACCGACTCGGCGGTGCGCATCACCCACGAGCCATCGGGCATCGTCGTCCAGTGCCAGAACGATAGATCGCAACACCGCAACCGCGCCGAGGCGATGGCGATGCTGAAGTCGCGCCTCTACGAGGCCGAACTGCGCAAACGCCAGACGGCGCAGCAGAAGCTGGAGGACTCCAAGACCGACATCGGCTGGGGCCACCAAATCCGCAGCTACGTGCTCGACCAGTCGCGCGTCAAGGATTTGCGCACCAACGTCGAAACCGGCAACACCCAAGGGGTACTCGACGGCGATCTCGACGATTTCATCCAGGCCAGCCTGAAACAGGGCGTTTAGGGAAATATCATGAACGACGAAACACAAACGCCGGTAGCGGCGCCGGTCGCGGACGACAATCACATCATCGCCGAACGGCGCGCGAAGCTGGCTGAATGGCGGCAATCGGGCAAGGACTATCCGAACGACTTCCGTCGCGAGAATATGGCGGGGCGGCTCGACGAACTCTACGGCGACAAGGCGCGCGAGGAGCTGGAGGCGCTGCCGATCGAAGTCAGGGTGGCTGGACGCATCATGCTCAAGCGCGTGATGGGCAAGGCCAGCTTCGTCACCATTCAGGACATGTCCGGTCGCATCCAGCTCTATGTCACGCGGGACAGCATCGGCGAGGACACCTACGCCGACTTCAAGCGCTGGGACCTCGGCGACATCGTCGGTGCCGTCGGTACGCTGATGAAGACCAAGACCGGCGAACTGACCGTGCAGTGTACCGAGATCCGCCTGCTCTCGAAGGCGCTGCGGCCGCTGCCGGAGAAGTTTCACGGTCTGGCCGACGTCGAGCAAAAGTACCGCCAGCGCTACCTCGACCTGATGACCAACGAGGAGACACGCTTCACCTTCGTTGCCCGCAGCCGCATGATCGCCTCGATCCGCAGCTACATGACCGAGCACCACTTCCTCGAAGTCGAGACGCCGATGATGCACCCGATCCCCGGCGGTGCCTCGGCCAAACCCTTCACCACCCACCACAACGCGCTCGACATGCAGCTCTTCCTGCGCATCGCGCCGGAGCTTTATCTCAAGCGCCTCGTCGTCGGCGGCTTCGAGAAGGTGTTCGAGATCAATCGCAACTTCCGCAACGAAGGTCTCTCTCCGCGCCACAACCCCGAGTTCACCATGATGGAGTTCTACGAGGCCTACGCGGACTACAAGAGCCTGATGAACTTCACCGAAGGGCTGATCCGTCAGGCGGCGCGCGAGGCACTCGGCACCGAAACCTTCGACTACCAGGGCCGCACGCTCGACCTGTCGAAGCCCTTCCGGCGCATGACCATGGTCGAGGCAATCCACTATTACCACCCGGGCTACAGCCTGACCGATCTCAACGAGGCCGCCTGGCTCAAGCAGAAACTTGCCGACCTCAAGGTCGAAGTCGCGCCGACGACGGGCGTGGGCACCTTGCAGATGCAATTGTTCGAGGAAACGACGGAAGCCGATCTGTGGGAACCGACCTTCATCATCGACTACCCGACCGAAGTCTCGCCGCTGGCGCGCCGTTCAGACACCAATCCGGACGTCACCGAACGCTTCGAGCTGTTCATCGTCGGCCGCGAGATCGCCAATGGCTTCTCGGAGTTGAACGATCCCGAGGACCAGGCCGCGCGCTTCCTCGATCAGGCCAAGGCCAAGGAAGCCGGCGACGAGGAGGCGATGTACTACGACGCCGACTACATTCGCGCACTCGAGTATGGCCTGCCGCCGACCGGCGGCTGCGGTATCGGCATCGACCGACTGGTGATGCTGCTCACCGACAGCCCCGCCATCCGCGACGTGATCCTCTTTCCGCAAATGCGGCCCGAGTGAAATACGCACCAGTCGTTCCCGCCAAACTCGGTTTCGCGGGAACGACACCCTACTCCGCGCGCTACGACGACATCTACCACTCGGCGCAGGGTGGGCTGGAACAGGCGCGCCACGTCTTCCTCGGCGGCAATGATTTGCTGGGTGACAAAGCGGCGTGGCAGGGCCGCGAGCGGTTCGTAATCCTCGAAACTGGCTTCGGCCTCGGACTCAACTTCCTCACCACCTGGCAAGCCTGGAAGAACGACCCGCAACGCTGCCGCCGCCTGCATTTCGTTTCTATCGAGAAGCATCCGTTCCAGCAAGACGACCTCGCCAAGTTGCATGTGCATTGGCCCGAACTCGCCGACTTCTCCTCGCAACTCATCGAGGCCTGGCCGACGCTGGTGCCGGGCTTTCACCGCCTGCATTTCGAAAACGAGGCTGTCACGCTGACGTTGGTGTTCGGCGACGCGGTCGAGTGGCTGCCGCAGCTCACGCTCACCGCCGACGCGTTCTACCTCGATGGCTTCTCGCCAGACCGCAATCCGGAACTGTGGTCGGACTCGACATTCGCGCATCTGCGCCGCCTGGCCGCGCCGGGTGCGACGCTCGCCACCTGGTCGGTCGCCGACGACCTGACGCGGCGTATCGCCACGGCTGACTTTTCGTTCGAGAAGCGACCGGGCTTCGGCAACAAGCGCTACATGCTGGCCGCGCGCGCGCCCGGCGTTCGTGCCGAATCCAGCGCCACCGACAAACGCGTCATCGTCGTCGGCGCCGGCGCTGCTGGAGCTTCGGCTGCGAACCGTCTTGCCGCGCACGGCTATCAGGTAACCGTACTCGAACGCGGATCGGAACCGGCACAGGGCGGATCGGGCAACAAGGCCGGCATCTTCCGGCCGCTGCCCTCGCTCGACGACACGCGCCAGTCGCGCCTGTTGCGCGCCTGCTTCCTCTATGGCCTGCGCCACGTCGCCAGGCTGCCCGGCGCTCGTTTTGGCATGGTCGGCGCGTTGCATGTCGCCCGCGACGCCAAACATGAAGACACCCAGCGCCGCACCATCGAGCGACAGATTCCGCCACCGGAACTGGCGCGCTACGTTGATCGCGAAGAGGCATCGCAACTGGCGGGCTGGCCCGTCGCCATGGGCGGCTGGTGGTTCGAGCGTGCCGGCTGGATCAACCCGCCCTCGCTGTGCGCGGCCAACCTCACCGGCATCGAGACGCGCTTCGGCGTCGACGTTGCAAGCATGGAACGCGTCGACTCGCTGTGGCGTCTGTACGGTAGCGACGGCAAGCTGCTCGCCGAAGTACCGCAAGTGGTCCTGGCCAACGGCATCGACACGCCGCACCTGCTGCCGCAAGCGCCGGTTCGCGTCGGTCGCGGCTTTGTCTCGCACCTGCCCGAATCCGCCGTGCCGCCGTTCAACATCGTCGCCACCCGCAACGGTTACGTGACGCCGGCGGTCGACGGTATCCATTGCGCCGGCGCCACGCTCGATGCCGACGACATCGACCCGAATCCACGCCTCGCCGATCACCAGGAAAACCTGCTGCGCCTCGATTCGATCCTGCCTGGCTACGCTGCCAGACTTTCGCCCGACCACCTCAAGGGTCGCGTGGGTTTCCGGCCGATGTCGCCCGATCGCCTGCCCATCGTCGGCCCGGTCTCGGCCTCCGACGGACTCTGGATTCTCAACGGCTTCGGCGCGCGCGGGCTGGTCTGGGCTTCGCTGTGCGCCGAACTGCTCGCCTCGCAAGTCGCCAGCGAGCCGCTGCCGGTCGAAGACGAACTCGTCAAGGCGCTTG
Organism: Gammaproteobacteria bacterium; assembly: GCA_018819515.1. Lineage (GTDB taxonomy): Bacteria > Pseudomonadota > Gammaproteobacteria > Burkholderiales > Rhodocyclaceae > Fen-999. The sequence continues at coordinate 90,891 of JAHJPX010000017.1, read as the reverse complement.
GCCTGTCGCGTTTTGACGACAGGCGGTCTCGTTCCCGCGATATGAAAAAATCGTAACGTCTGGCTGGCGAGACCGGCCCCGTGGTCATGTCGGCCGCGGCTGAATTCAGCTACGAGGCGTGCCGGTGGAAAACTCTTCAGGGAAAATGCACCCGCTCATGACCGTAATCGCGCTCGCGGTAACGGCTGCCTCGGTGGCCACCATCGGCGTCATTACCGGCGTGATTCCTGAACGCGACGCCCCGGACGTCGCATCGACCGGCGCCGCCGCTGCGGCCTTCGCAAGCAGTCTGCCCGCGATGCCCCTTTCGGCCAATGAGACAACAACACACGATCGTTGCGAAGACTGCGCAACGGTCATATCGATCCAGCCGCCGCCGACGTCGGAAGATCCCGGTCGAGCAGGGCGGGAACTCTGGCAAATCGCCGTTCGACTCGACGACGGCAGCTTGCGGATGCTTGCGGCCGAAAGTCAGCCGTCATGGCACGCCGGCGCGCGCGTCAGGGTAGTCGATGACAGTATCTTTTCGATGTAGTCGGCCGTCCTCCCCGGCCGCGGGCCGCCCCGGGGAGCCACCCGCGGCGGCTTTTTTTTTCTTTTCGCCGCATTGCGATCCGTTTCCCGAGCGAGGTGGATCATGACGACTACAATACATGCCATAGGCGAACGGAATCAATTCAGGACATCCATGGCGCCCCAATATCCCACTAAACAGGCACCGCCGGATTTGTCGGCGCAAGGACCCAGTTCAGGCGCAGGAAACGCGATGGCCCGCGTCATCCTCGCCTCGATCGGGGAAGCGGTCATCGCCACCGACCAGGCCGGTCGCATCAACACCCTCAACGCCGAAGCCGAACATCTGACCGGCTGGACGCAGGAACAGGCGCTCGGCCTGCCGATCAGCAACGTCTTTCGCCTGGTCGACCTCGACCGGCGCACCCCGATCGAATGCCCTGCCGCTGCCGCAATGCGCGACAACCGTCCGATACGCGTCGAAGTGGACGCCCTGCTCGTCTCCCGGGACGGCCGCGAGTTCATCGTCGAGGTTTCCGCCGCGCCGGTCCGCGATGACGATACCGATCCGCGGGGCGCAGTGCTGATCTGCCGCGACGTCTCCGATACCCGCCACCTGCAGCGTTGCATCGCCTGGCAAGCCGGTCACGACGCGCTCACCCACCTGCCGAACCGCAACCTACTCACCGACCGCCTGCGCCAGGCCATCGCGCACGCCTTGCGCGAGAAGACCCTGCTGGCCGTGTGTTATATCGACCTCGACGGCTTCAAACCGATCAACGACCGCTACGGCCACGAAATCGGCGACCGAATTCTGGTCAGCGTCGCCGAACGTCTGACCGCGATGATCCGCGGCTCAGACACCGTCGCGCGCATTGGTGGCGACGAATTTGTCCTGCTGCTGTCCGGCGCCGACACACCAACGGATTTCCAGCCAGTGCTGGAGCGGCTCGTCGCCGAAATCGCGGCCCCCTATAACGTCGACAATCGCCAACTGTCGATTTCCGCGAGCATCGGCGTCGCCATCTGCCCGCTCGACGATTCCGACCCCGACACCATACTTCGCCACGCCGACCAGGCAATGTATTACGCCAAGCAGACCGGGCGGAATCGCTATCAACTATTCGACTCCGATTACGACCGCAAGCTGGGGCATCACCGCGAAGAACTCGTCAATATCCGCCATGCGCTGGCGGAAAACCAGTTCGTGCTCCACTACCAGCCCAAGGTCAACATCCGCACCGGCCAGATCATCGGCGCCGAGGCGTTGCTGCGCTGGCAGCACCCCGAGGACGGCCTGATTCAACTCAACGATATCATGGCCACCATCGCCCATACCGACATCACGGAGACACTCGACCACTGGGTGATCGACGCTGTGTTACGGCAAATGACCGATTGGTCGAAGCAGGGCATGTCGCTACCGATCAGTGTCAATGTCTCGCCCGACAACCTGCAACGCCCCGACTTCGTCGCCCAACTGTCCGCGGCCCTCGCCGCCCAGCCGCAAGTGTCGCCGTCGCTGCTCGAACTCGAGGTGGTCGAATCGGTCGCCATCGACGATCCGGATCGCATCCGCCATGTGATCGAAGCCTGCCACGACTTGGGCGTTACCTTCTCGCTCGACGACTTCGGCACCGGCTACTCATGCCTGGCCAACCTGCGCAGCCTGCCGGTCGATGGTCTCAAGATCGATCAGAGTTTCGTGCGCGACATGCTCGACGACAGCAATGACCTCGCCATCGTCGAGGGCGTCATCGGCCTGGCCCAGGTCTTCCAAAGCCACGTGATCGCCGAAGGGGTGGAAACGACCGAGCACGCGATCATGCTGATGCGTCTCGGCTGCGACATCGTGCAGGGTTACGGCATCGCCCGCCCCATGCCGCCGGACGAACTGCGCGACTGGATTCGGCGCTTCAAGCCTGATCCCAGGTGGTCGCTATGGGCCGACACGCATTGGGAGTTGACTGACTTTCCGCTGTTGGTCGCCCAGTACGATCATGTCCGCTGGGTCAAGAATGTCGTCATGTCGATCGATCAGCCGGTGGGACGGTTGGACGAAAATGAGGTCATGGACAAGCACACCTGCCGTTTTGGCCACTGGTACGATCATCACGGCCGCCAGCATTATGGAGAAATGCCGGAATTTCTCAGTCTCGACGAACTTCATAATCGCGTTCATGAAATCGGCGGTCGCATGATGTCGCTACATCGTGAAGGGCGTACCGCCGAAGCCAGACAGTTGTCTCCGACGCTGCTCAATTTGAAGGATGACATCCTGGCGCAACTGCACAAGCTGCAAATCGCGGTCAGCCACCACCACAGCGCTCAACGGTAACTTCCGGCATTGCCCAGACAACGATCGAGGTCACTCCGCGGTCGGGCACCCGCGCGCCGGTATGCCGGAATGTAAGAAATTGTGTTTCCGGTATGCGTTCGGCAACCAATTGACGTTGACCCTCTCTAAGCAGTTGCCTTCCACAAGAAGAGAGAAGACATCATGGATACCAAGTCCAGCCGCATCCATCCCCTGATCGCAGTCGCCGCCGTTTCCGTCACCCTGGCATCGCTGGCCGCCGTCGCCGTATTGACCGGCTTGCTGCCGGGAGGCCATGCCGAGCCAACGCCGCCCACGCAGGGAGCCGTGGCCGAGGCGCCCACCACCCCCGCTGCCCCCGACATGCCCGTCGTCTCCGAGGGAATGACGGCAACCGCGCCCACAGAAGTCCGGGCGGTTCAGCACCCGCAGGCGAAGGATACCGTCACGAAAAACGCTCCCGCCACGCCAGCGAAACAAACGGCAGCCGTTGCACTTCCACCTCCGCCACCGCCTGTATGCGGGAATTGCGGCATGATCGAATCGATACGCCAAGTCACCCAGAAGGGTTCAGGCAGTGGCCTGGGGGCCGTTGCCGGCGGCGTCCTGGGTGGCGTGCTCGGACATCAGGTCGGTAGCGGCCGCGGAAACGACCTGGCCACGGTGGTAGGCGCCGTCGGTGGCGCCGTCGCCGGCAACGAGGTAGAAAAATCGCAGCGCAAGACAGTCCATTACGAGATTTGGGTGCTGATGCACGATGGCAGCCGGCAGATGATCAGCAGCAAGGAAGCGCCGGTCTGGCGCGAAGGCGAACGTGTGAAGGTGATCGACGGCGCCCTGGCCGCTACCGACTAGATGTAGCGGTCGAGCCGCGCCAGCACTTCATCGCGGCCGAGCACCTCCACGACGGCGTCGATCGCTGGCGACTGCGGTTGGCCCAGCAACGCCACACGCAGCGGGATGGCGACTTGCGGCATCTTCATGCCGCATGCCGCCAGCGTCTCCTTCAGCGCCGCACCGATCGCCGCCTTCTCCCACGCGCAGGAAGCCAGCTTTTCGCGCAATACCTTGAGAGCAGCACGCGCGGCATCGGTGAGATGCGCGGCGATCATCTCCGCCGACGGATGAACGACGACGCAGAACGGCTCCAGCGCATCGGCGAGTTCGTTGAGGTTGGTGACACGCTCCTTGTAGAGCTCCGCCACCCGCTCCAGCGGTGCACCAGACTCGGGATCGATGCCGCGCCGGGCCAGCCGCGCTGCCGCTTCCCCCGCGAGGCGTGTCGCCACGGCTGACTTTATGTAGTGCGCGTTCAGCCAGTTGAGTTTCTCGGTATTGAACTGCGCCGCCGACGAGGTGATGTGATCGAGGTCGAACCACTGGACGAACTGCTCCATAGTGAACACTTCCTCGTCGCCGTGCGACCAGCCGAGTCGCGCCAGGTAGTTCAGCACCGCTTCGGGCAGGTAGCCGTCCTCGTCGTACTGCATCACCGACACCGCACCGTGGCGCTTGGAGAGCTTGGTGCCATCGTCGCCGAGGATCATCGACAGGTGCGCATAGAGCGGCACTTGCGCGCCGAGCGCCTTGAGCACGTTGATCTGGCGCGGCGTGTTGTTCACGTGGTCGTCGCCGCGGATCACGTGCGTGATGCCCATGTCCCAGTCGTCCACCACCACGCAGAAGTTGTAGGTCGGCGTACCGTCGGCGCGGGCGATGATGAAGTCGTCAAGCTCGGCGTTGGCGATCTCGATACGGCCTTTCACGCCGTCGTTCCATGCGACGACGCCATCGACCGGATTGCGGAAACGCACCACGGGGGAAACGCCGGCCGGAGGCGTCGGCAACGCCTTGCCCGCTTCGGGTCGCCAGCGGCCATCGTAGCGTGGCTTGACTTTCTTCGCCATCTGCTCCGCGCGCAGCTTTTCCAGTTCCTCCGCTGAGGTGTAACAGTAGTACGCCGAGCCGGCCGCCAGCATCTGCGCAATCACTTCCTTGTACCGGGGCATGCGCTGCATCTGGTAGAACGGCCCCTCGTCGTGCGCGAGGCCGAGCCACTGCATGCCGTCGAGAATCGCCTGCACCGCTTCGGGCGTGGACCGCTCGACATCCGTATCCTCGATGCGCAGAATGAACTTGCCGCCATGGCGGCGCGCATAGGCCCAGGCGAACAACGCGGTACGGGCGCCACCGATGTGGAGGTAGCCGGTAGGACTGGGAGCGAAGCGAGTACGAACAGTCATGGCGGGAAGCAGGACAGCAAAGGGAAAGCGCGCATTCTACCGGCACGGGGCGGTTTGACCGGCCGCACCCTGATATGCTTAAATGCGCGCCTCCGCAGAACGGGCGGTTAGCTCAGCGGTAGAGCACTGCCTTCACACGGCAGGGGTCACTGGTTCGAAACCAGTACCGCCCACCAGAACATCAAGGCCATCGCGAAGCGGTGGCCTTTTCCATTTGGAGGCATCCGACATGTGGTTCCGCAATCTGCAAATTTACCGTCTCGGCGATGACTGGCAATGGGACGCTACCCGCTTCGCCGAGAAGATGGCGCACGCCGCCTTCCAACCCTGCGGCGGATTCGACATGCAGTCGCGCGGCTGGGTGCCGCCGCGCGGCGAAGAGGGCGAGTTGCTGGTCGCGGTCAATCGCCAGTGGCTGATCGCGCTCGGCCTTGAGCACAAACTGTTGCCAGGCAGCGTGATTCGCCAATACACAGAATCGCGCCTGACCGAACTTGAGGCCAAGCAGGGTTTCAAGCCTGGCCGTGCGCAGGCGCGTGACATGCGCGAACAGGTAACGGCCGAACTGCTGCCTCGCGCACTGGTGACGCGCAAACTGGTCTACGCCTGGATCGATCCGGTTAACCGCTGGTTGGTGATCGACGCGGCCAGTCCGACCAAGGCTGAGGAAGTCCTCGATCATCTCAAGCTCACGCTGGACGACCTGCCGTTGAAGCTCTTCCGCACTCGCAGCGCGCCGGGCACGGCGATGACCGGATGGCTCGCCGGCAATGAAGCGCCTGCGGGTTTCACCATCGACCGCGATTGCGAGTTACGCGCCGCCGGCGAGGAAAAGGCCGTGGTGCGCTATGTGCGCCATCCGCTCGATGGCGACGAAATCGGCCGGCACATCGCCGAAGGCAAGGCGGTGACACGTTTAGCGTTGACCTGGCGCGACCGCATTTCCTTCGTGCTCACCGAGCAATTGCAGGTGAAGCGGCTGGCGTTCCTAGATGTACTAAAAGAAGATGCGGAACGTCAGGTCGATGGTGGCGACGACTTGTTCGAAGCCAACTTCGCGTTGATGAGCGGCGAGCTGCCGCAACTGTTGGCCGATCTCGCTGCCGCACTCGACGGCGAAGCGGACTGACGACCGTCAACTGAAAAGGCCCGCTCTAGGCGGGCCTTTAGCGGGCTTCGGCCTCCCGGAATTATTTCTTCTTGGCCTTCTTGCCGGCAACAGCGGCCTTGAAGGCGGTGCCAGCGGTGAAGCGCGGCACGGTGGTCGCAGCGATCTTCAGCTTCTCGCCAGTCTTGGGATTCACGCCGGTACGAGCAGCGCGCTTGGCAGACTTGAACGTGCCAAAGCCAACCAGGGTAACGGTGTCGCCTTTCGACACGGCCTTGACGACGGCGCCAATCATCGACGAAAGAGCCTTCTCGGCGGCGGCCTTGCTAATGCCGGCGTCCTTGGCGGCAACTTCGATCAGTTCGGACTTGTTCACGCGGGTACCTCCTTGTGGTTGATCGGTGGAAATCGGTGCATATAGCCGGGCCGATTGTACTTCCGTTTACATGGCCTTCAAGTATTTTCACGTGGCGTCACAAAAAATATTTTCGTTGTGCTCCCTTTTGTGGTGCGGATCTAACGGGATCGACTCTTGCTCTCGTATCGAGCAATCCGGATCACGTCCGTCCCCCGCAAAGCCCCGATGTCGGTAACAATCACTACAATCGCCGGACTGATTGTCGCGCGAAACGTCGCCGGAATACATCGCACAAGCAAATAAAATGAAGTACTTGCTCATCGGATTCGCGTTGCTGCTGGCCGCCTGCGGACGGCCGGCAGACGGGGGAAACGAAGCGGAAGGTCTTTGGCGGTCGACCGTTTTCGACCTTGCCGACCGGCCGGTCGCCATGGCCGAGTATCGTGGTCGGCCGTTGGTGATCAACTTCTGGGCGCGCTGGTGCCCGCCCTGCCGCGACGAAATTCCCGATTTCATCCAGGCCCGCGAAGGTGCGGCCGCTCTGGGCGTCGAGCTGCTGGGCGTCGCCATAGAGGACCAGGCGGAACCGGTCCGCACCTTCGTCAAGGAATACGGCATGACGTACCCGGTGCTGCTGGGCAAGGGCGAGGGGCTTGCCCTGATGGCGGCCCTCGGCAACAATCAGGGTGGCCTGCCATTTACCGTGGTGATCGATCGCCGGGGGGAATTGGTCGGACGCAAACTCGGCCGCATGAGCAGAAGTGAAATGGATGCTGCGTTCGCCGCGGCGGTCCGCTGACTGGAGGAAGACATGTCCCGACCGCTGGAACCGACTCTCGCCGCGCTGCCCAACCCGTTCCTGCGTTACTTCGCGGCGACGCGGCCGGCCTTCCTTTCCGTCACCTTCGTCGGCGTATTGCTCGGGCTGGCCAGCGCGGCTGCGGCCGGCGCCCAGATCGACCCGGCGTCCGCGACGCTGACCATGTTCTTCGCGCTGGTCGCCCATGCCGGCGCCAATGTCATCAACGACTATTACGACGCCAGGAGCGGCTGCGATGCGGCCAATACCGACCGGGTCTTCCCGTTCACAGGCGGCAGCCGCTTCATCCAGAACGGCGTCCTGACACTGCGGGCGGTGGGCGTCTTCGGCTACGGCCTGCTGGGCGCGGTGATTCCCGCCGGCCTGTGGCTGACGGCGAACAGCGCGCCAGGACTGATCTGGATCGGCATCGCCGGCCTTGCCGTCGGCCTCGCCTATTCGGCACCGCCGCTGAAGTTGCAGAGCCGCGGCCTCGGCGAATTCGGCATCACGGCCGGCTGGCTGCTCGTCGTGGTCGGCGCGGATTTCGTGCAACGGCACGGCTTCTCCTTCGCCCCCATCGCCGCCGGCTTGGGCTTCGCGTTGCTGGTCGCCAACGTGCTCTACATCAACCAGTTCCCCGACGTACGCGCCGACGCCCACGCCGGCAAGCACACGCTGGTCGTGCGTTTCGGCATCGCCCGTGCCCGCTGGGGCTACGCCCTGATCGGCGCACTCTGCTACGGCTGGGTGATCGCGATGATCGTCGCCGGCCAACTGCCCGGCCTGGCGGCGGTTTCGCTGCTCGGCGCCGTGCCGAGCGCCGCCGCGTTGCACGGTCTCTGGCGCCATGCCGGCGTACCGCCACGGCTGACTTTTGCCATCAAGATGACGATCATGGCCGCAGTGCTGCACGGACTGCTGCTGGCCGGCGCCCTCGTCATCGTCGCGCCTTGACCGTCGCCTAGCCTGTAGAATTCGCGCTGCACCGCAACAGCAAGCGCATTGGCAAGACTCCTCCATGGCCCGCATTTCCATCTACGACTCCACGCTCCGTGACGGCGCACAAGCGCAAGGCATCTCCTATTCCGTCGAAGACAAACTGAAGATCGTCGAGCGGCTGGACGCGCTCGGCATCCGCTACATCGAGGCCGGCAACCCCGGTTCCAATCCGAAGGATCTCGATTTCTTCGCCCGCGCCGGAGCGCTCGAACTCAAGCACGCCCGCCTCATCGCCTTCGGCGCCACGCGCAAAGTCGGCATCGCGGTGGAGAAGGACGCCAACGTGCAGTCGCTGCTCCAGGCTGGCACCGCGGCCATCGCCATCTTCGGCAAAAGCTGGGACTATCAGGTCGCCGAAATCCTGCGCACCACCCCGGCCGAAAACCTCGCCATGATCGGCGACACCATCCGGCACCTGAAGCAGCACGGCAAGGAAGTGGTATTCGACGCCGAGCACTTCTTCGACGGCTACAAGGCCAACGCCGACTACGCGCTGCAAACCCTGGCCGCCGCCATCGATGCCGGCGCCGACAGCATCGTGCTCTGCGACACCAATGGCGGCAGCTTCCCCGAAGAGATCTTCGACATCACCCGCAAGGTCTGTGCGCGTTTCCCGAACGCCGTCGTCGGCATCCACTGCCACAACGACAGCGAAATGGCCGTCGCCAACTCGATCCGCGCCGTGCAAGCCGGCGCCACCCAAGTGCAGGGCACCATCAACGGCCTCGGCGAACGCTGCGGCAACGCCAACCTCTGCTCGATCATCCCCAACCTGCAACTCAAGCTCGGCCACGAGTGCATTCCCGCCGACGCCATGCGCCACCTCACCTCGACCGCGCGCGCGATCAGCGAAATCGCCAACGTCGTCCACAACGAAAAGGCGCCCTACGTCGGCGGCCACGCCTTTGCCCACAAAGGCGGCATGCACATCGACGCCGTGGTCAAGAACCCCGTCTCCTACGAGCATGTCGATCCCGAAGCCGTCGGCAACAGCCGCCGCGTGCTGATGTCCGAAGTCGCCGGCCGCAGTACCCTGCTGGCGCGCATCAACGCCGTCGATCCGACGCTCTCCAAGGACTCGCCCGAAACGCGGCGGATCATGGACAAACTGAAGGAGCTCGAACACGAGGGCTATCAGTTCGAAGCCGCCGAGAGTTCCTTCGAACTCGTCGTGCGCAAGATGCTCGGCCGCTACACACCCTTCTTCGAACTGGTCGAATTCAAGGTCATCGTCAGCGAACCGACCGTCAATGAAGTCAACTCCTCGGTCATCATCAAGGTGCGCGTCGGCGACCAGGAAGTGCTGACCGTCGCCGAAGGCGACGGCCCCGTCAACGCGCTCGACCGCGCCGCGCGCAAGGCGCTGGAGCGCCTTTACCCCGCGCTCGGCGAAATCCGCCTCACCGACTACAAGGTGCGCGTCCTCGACTCCGACAAGGCCTCTGCCGCCAAGGTGCGCGTGCTGATCGAATCCACCGACGGCCGCGAAAGCTGGACCACCATCGGCGTCTCCACCGACATCATCAACGCCTCCTGGCAGGCGCTGGTCGACGCCATGGAATACAAGCTGATGCGGGATCAGGAAGCGAAGCGGGTGGCGTAAGCGCTACCGCGAACGTGCCGCAACTCTTGGGCGGTTGTTTTTCTATTGATTGACCGTACCAATATTGATACACTCCCATAATGAACAAACCGATACTGTCTGTTTGCTTCTTCCGAACCGATGCAGGTAGCGAGCCGGTGCGCGAATGGCTGAAAGGTCTTTCAGCACAGGATCGCAAAACCATCGGCGAGGATATCAAGACAGTGCAGTTCGGATGGCCGCTCGGTATGCCGCTGGTGCGAAAGATGGGCAAGGACTTGTGGGAAGTCCGCGTCCATCTTGAAGCGCGAATTGCCCGTGTCCTGTTCACCGCTGTGGACGACGTGATGGTCCTCCTGCATGGCTTCATCAAGAAGTCGCAGGACACGCCGCAAAGCGAATTGAAACTGGCCGAAGGCCGTCGTGACAAAGTGAGGAGCGCATCATGAGCAAGAAGCATATCGGCAGCAATTTCGACGACTTCCTCGCCGAAGAAGCCTTGCTTGACGAGGCCACCGCGACCGCCGTCAAGCGCGTGATTGCGTGGCAGATCGAACAGGAAATGAAAGCACAGAAACTGACCAAGACCGCCATGGCCGCCAAGATGCGCACCAGCCGCGCAGCCTTGAACCGCCTGCTGGATGCCAGCGATACCAGCCTGACCCTGACCACGCTGGCGAGCGCCGCCGCTGCGCTGGGCAAGCACTTCAAGATTGAACTGGCAGCGTAAGCGTCAGCGCGAAAAGTCCGCTGTGGTGGGACGCCACAGCTATCGCTTATGGACTTGCGGCGTGACGATGCTACCGTCCATAAGAACGATGACATCCTCGGTAGCGAACCCAGCTGTCTTGTTCGTGCGTCGCAGCGTAACTTGATAGAACCAAACCAGAGCTGGCTCCCCCGATGCTGTTCTATAAAGCCCTACTTGTCCCAATGACCAGTTCGCCCCTTTCGGAGAAGGTTTGCTCCTCCGTTGCATAGCCACCTTGATCGCGTCGCCAACCTCAAGCGGTGGCCTTTCACCGAGCACTGCCCACTTTGGAAGACTGTTAGCCCTTCTCAAGGGAATTGCGTACGTGTAGCTTCCCTCGGAGTTGAATACATGTTGCAGAAGTACTTCTGAAGCGCATGCAAACGTGGGGAAAAGCGCAAGCAAGACAATGGCGGTCGATTTACGCATCAGCTCATCCTGTTTGGAAAAGTCACCATACGGGCTGGGCGCTGTTCCGTGCCCCATTTACTTCTTCACGCTATGCGGAAAACAAGGATAGCCACGAAAACCCCAAGCAACATCAGAAATATCTTCATGTCGCCCTCCCGTGACTTTCCGAGCATGCCGCGGAAGACGTAATAGCCGATGACTAAGCCGAGCAACTTAATGATCCATTCCATTCTTGCACCCACAGTTGTTTATAGGCAGATTCCCTGTAAAACACAGATAGCATAGCCGCACCTGATCCGCAGGTGGCGTACCACCACGGCTGACTTTTCCCAGCCGCCCTCACTCCTCCGGCTTCAGCAACACCAGCTTGATGTGCTCCTGATCCCAGGGGTGGAGGGTGAGCTGCTGATAGGCAACCAACCCGCGCTTGGGATGGTTGAAGTCGCGGCGGCCGCCCTGGCGTTCGAGGACGTTATGTTGTTTCCAGTAGCGCGCGAATTCGGGGCTGCCGATTTTCAGTTCGTCGATCAGGCGAACCAGCGCGGGCTCGTCGAGGCGCGTGCGGCAGTCGGCGCGGAACTCGGCGGCGATGCGCCGCGCGCGGCTTTCCCAGTCGACGATGAACTTGCGCGCCTGTGGGTCGAGGAACACATAGCGCAGCAGGTTGCGCGGCGGCTCGTGCGGGTTGGCGCGCTTGTCCAGCCAGCCGGTGAACAGCGCGGCGGCGGGCTTGTTCCAGGCCAGCATGTCCCAAGTGCGGCCGAGGATGTAGGCGGGAATGCCGATGTCGCCGACGATGGCGGTGAGGAGTTCAGCGGCGGCGTCGCCTTCTTCCGGTGCCGCGCCAGCCGGGTCGCGCCGGCCCGCCAGTTCGAAGATGTAGGCGCGCTCCGAGCGGGTGAGCCGCAGCGCCTGAGCCAGGCGTTCCAGCGCGTCCGCGGACACATTCACCGAGCGGCCCTGCTCGATCCACGTGTACCAGGTCGGGCTGATGCCGGCCATCTGCGCGACTTCCTCGCGGCGCAGGCCCTGCGTGCGGCGCCGGCTGCCCGTCGGGAAACCGAAAGCCTCCGGCGCCTGGCGGCTGCGTGCGGCCTGGAGGAATTCGCCGAGTTCCTTGCTGTTGTCCATGGGGTCTCGCTGGCTGGGTGTTAATTCTGATACCAGTATAACTACCAGCCTTGTCAGGGTACAAATGAATCGCTAGCATTCCGTCCCATGGCGCAAAATGCGCTGCATCCGATACCAAAATGCGAGGAGACCTCATGGCCGGCAAGACGCTCTACGACAAACTCTGGGAATCGCACGTGGTCCGCGAGGAAGCGGACGGCACCTGCCTCCTCTACATCGACCGCCACCTCATGCACGAGGTGACCAGCCCGCAGGCTTTCGAAGGCCTGCGCCTGGCCGTCCGCAAGGCGTGGCGTGCGGACAGCATCGTCGCCAACCCCGACCACAACACCCCGACCAATCATTGGGACCGCGGCATCGAGGACCCGATCTCGCGCCTGCAAGTGGAAACGCTCGACGCCAACATCAAGGACTTCGGCGCGCTGGTGTACTTCCCGTTCAAGCACGCCAACCAGGGCATCATCCACGTGATCGGGCCGGAGAACGGCACCACGCTGCCGGGCATGACGGTCGTTTGCGGCGACAGCCACACCTCGACGCACGGCGCCTTCGGCGCGCTGGCGCACGGCATCGGCACCTCGGAAGTCGAGCACGTGCTCGCCACCCAGACGCTGGTTGCCAAGCGCTCCAAGCGCATGCTGGTGAAAGTGGAAGGCAGCCTGAGCGCGGGCGTTACCGCCAAGGACGTCGCGCTCGCCATCATCGGCAAGATCGGCACGGCCGGCGGCACCGGCTACGCCATCGAGTTCGGCGGCTCGGCAATCCGTGCGCTGTCAATGGAAGGCCGAATGACCCTCTGCAACATGGCCATCGAAGCGGGCGCGCGCGCCGGCATCGTCGCACCGGACGAGAAGACCTTCGACTACCTCAAAGGCAAGACCTACGCACCCAAGGGCGCCGACTGGGACAAGGCCGTCGCCTACTGGAAGACGCTCGCCTCCGACGCGGACGCGAAGTTCGACGCTGTGGTCGAACTCGACGCCGCGAAGATCGAGCCGCAAGTCACCTGGGGCACCTCGCCCGAGCAGGTGCTGGCGGTGGGCGGTCGCGTGCCGAACCCGGCCAGGGAAGCCGATGCGCAAAAACGCGCCGGCATCGAGCGCGCGCTGCAATACATGGGCCTCAAGGCCGACACGCCGATCACCGAGATCAAGATCGACAAGGTCTTCATCGGTAGCTGCACCAACTCGCGCATCGAAGACCTGCGCGCCGCCGCCGCAGTGGCCAAGGGCAAGCAGAAGGCTGCGAGCGTCAAGCAGGTGCTGATCGTGCCGGGCTCCGGCATCGTCAAGCGCCAGGCCGAAGCCGAAGGCCTCGACAAGGTCTTCATCGAAGCGGGCTTTGAGTGGCGCGAACCCGGCTGCTCGATGTGCCTGGCCATGAACGCCGATCGCCTCGCCGCCGGCGAGCGCTGCGCCTCGACCTCGAACCGCAACTTCGAAGGTCGCCAGGGCGCCGGCGGCCGCACCCACCTCGTCAGCCCGGAGATGGCCGCTGCCGCTGCCATCGCCGGCCACTTCGTCGACATCCGGAGCTTCTGAACATGAAACCGTTTACCTACCTCGACGGCCTCGTCTGCCCGCTCGACCGCGCCAACGTCGACACCGACGCCATCATCCCCAAGCAGTTCCTGAAGTCGATCAAGCGTTCCGGCTTCGGGCCGTATCTCTTCGACGAGTGGCGTTACAGCGACGTCGGCGAGCCCGGCATGGACTGCACCCACCGGCCGTTGAAGAAGGACTTCGTCCTCAACCAGAAGCGCTATCAAGGCGCGCAAGTGCTGCTCGCCCGCGACAACTTCGGCTGCGGTTCCAGCCGCGAACACGCGCCCTGGGCGATCGAGGACTACGGCTTCCGCGTCATCATCGCGCCGTCGTTCGCTGACATCTTCTTCGGCAACTGCTACAAGAACGGCGTGCTGCCCATCGTCGCCTCGGCTGAAATTGTCGACCAGTTGTTCCGCGAATGCGAAGCGACCAAGGGCTACACGTTGCGCGTCGACCTCGAAACCCAGACCGTGCGCAATCCCGCCGGCGAGTGGTTCCAGTTCGATATCACGCCGCACCGCAAGCACTGCCTGTTGAACGGCCTCGACGAAATCGGCCTGACGCTGCAACACGCCGACGAGATCAAGGCCTTCGAGAGGAAGCACAAGGTCGCCCAGCCCTGGCTGTTTGGTTGATAAATGAGATGAGCACGCTACCGCAGTGCCCGAAGTGCGGGTCGGAACTGACCTATGAAGACGGCGGACTCTGCATCTGCCCCGAATGCGCCCACGAATGGAGCAAGGACGCTCCGGCGGCCGACGCTGAGCAGAAGCGCGAAGTGCGCGACGCCGTCGGCAACGTCCTGAATGACGGCGACAGCGTCACCGTCATCAAGGACCTCAAGGTCAAGGGCTCCTCGTCGGTAGTCAAGGTCGGCACCAAGGTGAAGAACATCCGCCTCGTCGACGGCGACCACGACATCGACTGCAAGATCGACGGCATCGGCGCCATGGGCCTCAAGTCGGAGTTCGTGAAGAAGGCCTGATCGCGTTTCCCGAAAAGTCAGCCGTGGCGGTACGCCGCCACGGCGCCCATCTCACGCCTGCGGCCCCTCGACCTCGCGCGCCAGCGATTCGATGTGTTCGACGACCTTGAGCGATGCGAGGTCGAACTCGGTATGCAGCGCTTTGGTAGCCGCTTGCCGCCCCTCGTTCTTGTAGATGCGCACCACATCGCCGGCACAGCGGTGGAACCTGGCATGGTGGTCACGCAGCTTGCCGAATACCGGCAGGCCACCGTAGAAACGACTGCCGCTGCCATGTATCCAGGTGCCGAGTTCGCAACGGTCGTCGCGGCAGATGACGGTCTCGTCCAGTTCTTCCTGGCCGACGCCCTGAATGTAGTCGCTCAGGCGGTTTCGCCACTTTCGGTGTATTGCAACCCACTTGCCAAAGTCGACATCGTCGTTAGTCAGTCCTTCGGTGTTGTGCCCCTGGAAGAAACTCAGCCCCCGCATGAAGTCGAACAGCCCCATTTTGTGTCCCCCTGTCGAAAATCGGATCGCTAATTCTTCTGATTCTGCGTTTCCTGCAAGACTTGGTCGGCCGGCTTGAGTTTGCCGCAGTCGGCGCTGACGAAGCGCGAGAGCGATTCTGTCTGCAATGTGTGCCGACCGTTCGCGTCGCTCGTCACCATGTCGATCCGCGTGCTTACGCTCTCGCTGCTCAGCACGCTCTGCCCATTGCCGGTCGTCGTGCGGCCCTGATCGGCGCAACTGAACTCGAAGACCACCCGGTTGCCAGTGCGACTGAAGGATGTTGGTTCGCACTTCACATCCGCCGGCATCATCGGCTTGTCGCCGGCCGCCATCTCCGGACTGACGCAAATGCGCTGCGTAGTGTTCGTAGGCGGCTTGCCGAGCGTCGCTTCCATCTGCCTGCGCTGCTGTGGCGTCATGTTGGCCATCATCTGCTGCATCGTGGCCATCGCAGCGGGCACCAGTGGCGTCACGTCGCGGCCGTCCACCCACTGCTTCACCAGCTTGATTTCCCAAAGCCCCGGCTTCACCTGCGTTTCCGTCGCGGCATTCGCCGCCCCGACCACAGTCACGGCGATCACCACGGCCACCATCGCATTCTTCAAAGCCTGATTCCTTTCGTACCGGTTATCCGGAATTGGCCATTCTAGTCATGCGAATCGACGTCGAGGCACAGTCGCCGTGCGACGACGCATCGTCGCGACATCGATTGTTGACACTCTCCATGCCGCGGACTAGATTGGGACTGCGTTCGCTTTGACGCCATTCCATGGAGGAAGCTAGCGCTGAGGATATTCATGAACTAACCAAGATAGACTCAACCTTGGGCCGTTCAGGCTCAGGCCGAAAAGGCCGGCGCCGATTTGGATTCGCTTGCGGGCGCACAACAAATACCGCTAACGTGAATGGGCCCGTTCCAGCGTCAACGCCGGAACGGGCTTCGCGTTTTCCGCACCGGGGATATCCACCGACCAGACCGGTTAACGCGATGCTGCGTCCGGAATGCGCGTTTCGAACTGTCGCGCGGCCTCTATCGCAAGTGGTCCGCGGCGCGGGTCGACGCGGAGCCTGGTCGCGACGGCGCTATCCCGTACCAGCTCCGCAAATTGTTCCTGCTGCGTTTGCGCGTCCTGCAATATGTCGTGGCACAAGCTGCGCAAGCGCTCCGGCACCGAAGCATCGCCGCGCATGCTGTCCAGACAGAGTTGCGCCAACTGCCGCCGGAATCGGCAATGCACCTCGGTCCGCCTGGAAAGATATTCGCGCTGCTTGCCGCACTCGGCCAGCATCCGTTCCTGGAAGCCGAAATGCTCGCGGGTGAAATAAGCCATCCAGTCGAGCAAATCGCTCATGTTCCGGCGCGCGTATCCGCCGTTGGTGAGTTGGTCGATACGCTCCGCCGCCCACGCCAGCAAATCGCTGTGACGCGCATTCTCGACGATTCCGTCAGGGTCTTTGGTACCGGCATCCATCGGCGCTCTCCCGCTCCCGGCAACACGATATGTCGTTGTTGTGCAACTGCTATCGCGCAGTTTGCGCACTGTCGGGAAGGGAATGCAAGTCGCAGTGCACCATGACGGCGGCCGCGAATTCAGTCGGCCAGGCTGTCCAGCAACGATTGCGCCGCGCCGACCACTTCGTTTGCCGCCAGCGGTCCGCGTTCGAAAGCGATGCGCCGCCGCGCGTCGCCGATACGAAGATCGACACCGAGGCTGTCCAGCCCAAGCAGCGCCACGCCGACGGGGACGAGGAGCGATTCGAGCACAACTCGCTCTTCCGAAAAAGTCAGCCGTGGCGATACGCCGAGCCGATGGCCCTCCAGCCAGCCGGCCTGGCCGAAACCGCCGACGATGCGAATCTTCTCCGGTTCGAGCCGGAAGAAACCGAAGTCGCCGAATTGCAGGAAGCGCTCGGCCTCGGGCTGGTAGCGCAGGTAGCGCTCGACCAGCGGCGGTTCTGCCTTGATCGGCTCGACGCGTCCGGCCAGCGTCGCGCGCGACATCTCGCCCTCGGGCAACAGCCGGCGCACCAGCAGGCTGGCGCGGGAATCCGCCGCCAGGTTTTGCGTATGCTCGGCCAGAGTGGAAATCAGGAACACCGGCCGGTGCTGCTGGTCGGTGGCGAAGGGCAGCGCGGTCGCGAATGGAAAACCGGGCACGGCCACGGAATGGGTCGCCAGCGCGCCGTCCGGGCAGGCGTGCAGCAGGTCGATGAGGATGTCGAGGCGGGATTCCATGGCGGCCGATTTTACCCGCCCTGACGCGGCGCTTAGAATTGCCTCATTCGTCACCAAAGGAGGCCGCCATGTCCCAACGCCTGGACGACGCCGCGCTCGATCAGTTGTTCCACACCGCCCGTACCTACAACGGCTTCCGCGACGAGCCCGTCAGCGACGAGACATTGCATGCCCTCCATGACCTCATGAAGTGGGGGCCGACCGCCGCCAACGGCTGCCCGATGCGGGTCGTATTCATCCGTTCTCCGGCAGCCAAGGAAAAGCTGCGCCCGGCGCTGTCGCCAGGGAACCTCGACAAGACGATGAAGGCACCGGTGACCGCCGTCGTCGGCCGCGACCTGGATTTCTACGAACACCTGCCGCGGCTGTACCCGGCCACCGACGCCCGCAGCTGGTTCGTTGGCAATGAACCGCTAATCGAGCGTACGGCCATGGTCAGCGGCACGCTCCAGGCGGCCTACCTGATCCTCGCCGCCCGCGCGCTCGGACTGGACTGCGGGCCCATGGGCGGTTTCGATGCCGCCATGGTCGACGCGACATTTTTCGCCGGCACACGCGTCAAATCCATCGTCCTGGTCAACCTCGGCTATGGCGATCCGGCGGCCGTATATCCGCGCGGCCCGCGCTTCGACTTTGCCGAGGTCTGCCGGATCGAATAGCCCATGGATCGCACCGAACGCTTCTACAAGATCGAACAATTGCTGCACGACCGGCGCGTCGTCAGCTTCGACGACATTCTGGCGGAACTCGAAGTTTCGCGCGCGACACTGAAGCGCGACTTCCAGTATCTGCGTGACCGCCTCAACGCGCCCATCGTCTACGACCGCGACGCAGGCGGCTACCGCTTCGAGGCTCCCGCAGGCAACGCGCAGAGCTTCGCCCTGCCCGGCCTGTGGTTCAACGCGACGGAAATCCATGCGCTGCTGACGATGCAGCACCTGTTACAGGAAGTGCAGCCGGGCCTGCTCGGGCCGCAGATCGCGCCGCTGCAAACGCGCCTGCAAAGCCTGCTCGGCAGCCGGGACGATGCGCCGGAGGAAGTCGCGCAACGCATCCGCATCGTACACGCGGCCAAACGACGCGCCGACCTGCGCTTCTTCGAGGTAATCGCCTCGGCGCTGCTCAAGCGCCATCGGCTGGCGGTCCGCCACTGGAATCGCGGCCGCGACGAGGAGACCGAGCGCGAGGTTTCCCCACAGCGCCTCGTCTTCTACCGCGACAACTGGTACCTCGACGCCTGGTGCCACCTGCGCGACGAGATCCGCAGCTTCGGCGTCGACGCCATCCGCCACGCCGCCCTCCTCGAAACGAAGGCGAAGGACGTCGCGGCGAAAAGGCTGGATGAGGTTCTCGGCGCCGGCTACGGTATCTTTTCCGGCGACAAAGTGCAGTGGGCGAAACTGCGCTTCACGCCCGCGGCGGCGCGCTGGGTGGCCGCCGAGCAGTGGCATCCGCGCCAGAAGGCGTCGACCGACGACGCCGGCAACTATCTGCTCGAACTGCCCTACTCGAACCCGACCGAGCTGGTGATGGACGTGCTGCGCCACGGCGCGAACGTCGAAGTGCTGGCGCCGGCGGCGTTGCGCCGGGCCGTGCACGAGGAGTTGTCCCGCGCGGTTGTCGCCTACGGCTGACTCTCTTCCCTTTGCCGCGGGCACCCGCTACCATAGTCACACCATGCCGACATCCGCCAACGACGAACCGCAAAACCTGATCGCCCAGTTGCAGGAACTGCGTCTGGAGCACCGCGACCTCGATGCGGCGATCAATCGACTGGAAGCCGAGCCAACGCTCGACGACCTGCTGCTGCGGCGCATGAAGAAGCGCAAGCTGCACCTGAAGGATCGCATCTCGGTCATCGAGCGCCTGCTCGAGCCGAATGAACTCGCCTAGCGGGTGGTGCAGTCCCAGGGCACGCAAGGATCGAACGCCATGACCAGGCGTGCCGCCTGTCGCTCGGCCTCGCCTGCTGGCAATCCACGCAATTTTTCCAGCCAGCCCGCGACCTGACCCGTCGGAGCAAAATGAACATCGGTCGGCGCGATGATCGTGTAGTCGGCAAGCGCGTCATCGGCAAGCGTGAGCCGATGCACCAGCGTCCCGCGCGCGGTTTCCACCTTCGCCTCGCCGATGCCCGGCCCGACGCTGCTTGCGCTCACGGTACCCAACGCCTGCGCCTTGCCGGCCAGCCAGTCGGCAAGTTGCGCCAAGCGCATATCGATCCGTTCGCGCAACAGACCATCGATCTCGCCCTCGCCCAACGCGGCACTGAGCGCCGCCGGCAGCGGATGCGCCCGCAAGCTTTCGGCGGCACCGGCGCGTTCCGAAGGTAGCGCGCGTACCAGCCGGACGAAGTAGGCCTCGTCCGGCGCGATGCCCAGTTGCTTAGGCCAATCGACGAAGAGCTTCCAGGCGTGTTCGCGCGCAGCTTCCGCCAGCGCATCGGCATCGACGTGCGGATCGATTGCCTCTCCGCGCGCCGCCGCCAGCGCCGCTCGCGCCGCAATGCCCTGTGCCTTGCCACACAGCGAGTAGATCAACGGCACCAGCGCCATGACCTTGTCCGCCGATTGACCGCGCAACATTCGGGCCACTTCGGGACGCACGCAGGCAACCTCGGCCGCTACGACAACGCCGTCAAGAATGGTCAGGCTGAGCTGTACCCGGCCCGGATCAAAACTCGTACTCATGGCCGGATTATCACGCCGACCGTCTGGTGTGGGTGACTGGCAACTTCGTACGGGTCGCTAGTCGAATTTCATTTCCGCTTGGCCGGCCGATAGCTGTGAGTGGAATCGGAATGATGGTCATGGCCATGCCGGTGTGCGTGAAGATGCATGTGCGCTTCGCCATTGGCATGAACGTGCCAGTGCGCATGCGCCAGATGCGTCGCCAGCAGCAGTTCTTCGTTCGCCAGAATCTCGGCTGGCGTGCCGGCACCGACGACTTTGCCCCCAGCCAGCACAAAAACATGGTCGGCAATGTCTTCGACGATATCCAGGTCGTGTGTCGCCGTGACAATCGTTCGGTCGGTGTTTCTGCTCTCGATCAGGAAGCGAATGACTTCGCCCTGGCTTTCCGGATCGAGCGCGGCGGTCGGTTCGTCCAGCAGCAGCACTTCCGGTTCGAGGATCAGCACGGAGGCCAGCGCGACGCGCTTCTTCTCGCCACCGGACAAACGATGTGGCGCGCGGTCTTTCAGGTGGTTGATCGAGAAGCGCATCAGGATCTTCTCCACCGCCGGCAGTATCTTTTCCTTGGGCCAGCCAAGTTGCAGCGGGCCAAAGGCGACTTCGTCCAGTACGGTGGGATTGAACAACTGTACGTCGGGATTCTGGAACACCAGACCGACTTTGCGCCGGAACGAAAAGTTGGCATCGTCGTCGGCGAAGAAGGCTTCGCTCAACACCTTGCCGAAAGCCCTCAGTTCGCCTTGGGACGGAAAACACAGGGCATCGAGCAGGCGCAGCAGCGTGGACTTTCCGGAGCCATTGGCCCCGAGCAAGGCCACCCGGCTGCCGCGCCGAATCTGCATGGAAAGCGCATCCAGTGCAAGTTGCTGCCGGTAGGCATAGGAAACATTGGTCAGTTCGAAAACGCAGTCGTTCATCGCTGGAACCAGAGAATCAGCACAGGCAGCATCAGTGCGGGAAACAATGCAAGCCAGTCGCGCCGCCGGGTGTGGAAATCGTCGAGCAGATGGACCTCGCCACGATAGCCCCGCGATAGCATGGCCAGATGCACGTCGGCACTGAGCTGGAAGGTCTTGTCCAACAGCACACCGGCGGTAGCCGCCACCGTCCGGCGCCTTTGTGCACCACCCATTACTGCCACGATGCGACTGCGGCGAGCCTCGAACATCTGCATTGCCGTGTGCAGCAGCACAAAAATATAGCGGTAGGTCATGCCCAGGATGGCGACCAGCACGACAGGTACGCCAAGGCTGCGCATCGCCTTGAGAACGTGCGTCCATGGCGTTGTCAGGATCAGCAGCAGGGCAAAGGTTGCGGAAGTCTCGGCACGACCGATCAGGAAGGCCGCGCTGCGCAGACCTTGTTCCGTCACGTTCCAGTGGAGTAGCGGGATCTGCCAGACAGGATTACCCGGCACCAGCACAGTGGCCGGCAGCGCAATGACGCCGGTGAAGAACAGAACACCGATCCAGACCTGTTTGAACAAGCGCGCCACCGAGACACGCGACGATAGCGCCAGCACCAGCGCCAGCAAGAACAACGCAACCAGTACGATCAAGGACGTGGTCAGCACCCCGCTGACAATCAGGGCGAGAAACCCGGCAAGTTTGATGCGCGGGTCCAGGCCCTGCAAGAAGCCCGATCGAGTCTCTATAGCTTCCGCTTCCAGCGCGTGCTCCACAGCCTGGACAACGCCACGCGCCAGCCGCTCCGCAAATCCATGGTGACGGTTGCGATGTTCGCGATGAACGAATGACTGCTCGCTCACTTGGGCGATGCTCTCGATATCAACAGAAACGCGAGCAGGATCAAGCCGGTCCCGAACACGGCCGACAGAATGTAGCCCAAATTCGCGTTCTGCATGAAGCCTGGCGCGTAGTCCGGAACGGGCGCCGTCCAGACGATTGCCAGATGCTCCAGTCCCTGCGGAACGGTCGCCGGGAGCGCCTCATTGCCGGAGGCGCTCGAAATCTGTTGGCGCGCTTCCCCAATGGCAAAGTCATCCACACCCCACTCGCCCCAAGCGGTACCCTCCACCAGCAAGCCCAGCGGCGACAGGATCATCAAGGCGGCCAAAATAAACCAAAGCGTCCGCGTAGATCGCCAGATGCTTGCCCTTGCCCGAGTATCGGCAACGCCGGAAGACACGGAATACGCCAACAAATCCGGATTGGCGCGTTGAAGGTACGCCACCAGCCCACCGGAAATCACCAGTTCGGCCAGGCCGGCGACAGTCAGGTGGCCGATCATCATGGCCGGAATCGCTATCGCAAGCGGGTACGGCGCATACAAGGGAGTACCCGTGGCATCGTGGAACAACATGGGTTGCACGCCGAACTCAACGGCGGTCAGCAATGCGGCAACGTTGATCGCAAGGTACCCGGCAATGGCAGCCGCGACCACTCGGCGTGATGCCGTCAGTTCAGCCCGTCCGGCAATCAGCATATACGTCCAGTGCGCGACCAGAGTGCCCGCCACCGCCATGTTCAGGCAGTTCGCGCCATAGGTGGTGATGCCGCCATCACCGAAAAACAACGACTGGATCAGCAGCGCGATCGACACGGCCACCATGGAGGCCCACGGCCCAAGCACGATCGTCGCCACGGCAACACCGACGGCATGCCCGCTAGTGCCGCCCGGCAAGGGCAGGTTGAACATCATAATGACGAAGCTAAACGCCGAGAACACCGCCAGCAGTGGCACGGTACGGGTGTGCAGCAGGCACTTGACGCGTGCAAACGCCACATACCAGAACGGCAGGGCGGCCGCGTAAGTGATCGCGCAGGTCGCCGGACTCAGATACCCATCAGGAATGTGCATGCAACACCTCGGACTAGCGGGACGCGGTACGCCCCAGGTTTCGTATCAGGATCGCGTTGGGTCTCAACAACGCTCTGTAACCCCGCACCGAACGAATGCCGACACTCCACATCGTTCAGGCCACATTTGTAGCCGAGGTCGAAATCCAGCTTGTCGGTCGGGCGGCAAATCACGCTGGCGTTTACGAAGGCCGGCGTTTTGTACGAGCTCAACTCACTATTGGCATATGCACCCATTTCCACCGCACCGCGCAGATCCTCGAGCGGGCCTACCACCGCGGCAGCTGACGCAATCCAAGCGCTCTTGCGACTACCAGACTTGTTGTCTTTGTACGTATAGCGCATGACGTCAAAAGGACGCAATGCGTCCAACTCAAGGCAACGCTTGCTTTCCCCCACATACACGCCTACCTCTAGATACACATCGGACCTGGTGCAATGGTAAGAACTTTTTTTGATTATGTGTGAACATCATCGGGGAGTCAATTGCCTTCCCTCCCCGCCACACGGCGCACCACCGATACGCCTGTAGGCGCGTACGTCAGGAGGTCTTTGATCACGAAGGCGAATCCTGTCGTTCGACAACGACGCCATCGCGCGGCGAAACCCGGCTCGGTACAATCAGCCAAGGGCCATAGGAATGCGGAGGCAGCCATGAACAAGAGAACTCTTACAGCCGTCACGCTGTTGCTGATATTTAGCAGCGTCAGCCACGGACGTGCCACCGACGAGGCTGCCCCCGCCAAGTCCGACAAGTCATTCAGCGAAAGCGCCGTCGGCGCCGGCCGTGCAGTCAAGGAAACGGCGGTCGATGTCGGCTATGCGGCCAAGGATGCCGCAGTCGGTGTCGGGCACGCCGTCAAGGACACGGCACTCACGGTCGGGCGCGCGGCGAAGGGCACAGCGATCAAGGCGGGGCACGCCGTCCGAGACACGGCCAAAGACATCGGCGGTTCGCTGAAGACCAGTAGCCGCCAGCCCGCGCCGGTCGAAAACGGTTCACGCACCGAGGTACCCGAAGGCACCGGAAACTAGGTAATCACATACGCCGCGGTTCCCGTGGCGATGGTGTCTCCGACATCGTTCTCTAGCATCATCTGCACCGAAGCAATGCGGCCGCCGAGACGGATCACCCGGCCCGTCGCGACAAAACTGTCGCCCATTCCCGGCCGCAGATAGTCCACGCGCATGTCGATCGTGCCGACCCGGTTGAAGCGGTGGCCAATCTGTTCGGCCGTCTCGCCCTTGTGCTTCTCGGCAAGGGCGACGGCAACCGCCAGTCCGCCGACGGTATCGAGCGTCGCCGCAATCATGCCGCCGTGCAAGCGTCCCTGAACGTAGTTTCCGACCAGTTCGTCGCGCATGTCGAACGCCATTTGCGTCCGCTCCGGCGCCAGCGAATGCACGCGCAGGCCGATCCAGCAATTGAAGCGAATCCGTTGGTCGAAGACTTCTCGCAACAGGCCTTCGAGACGAGCCTGCTCGGCAGCCGAGCGATCGGGCAGGGAAGCCGCCGAACTCATCTACGAGCGGTCACCGCGCGGCCAGCATCGCTTCGAAGACGCTGACCGGCACCGGTTGGCCGAACAGGAAGCCCTGATAGGCGGGACAGTCGTTGCGATTGAGGAAGAGGTGTTGCACCTCCTTCTCGACGCCCTCGGCGATGACATCGAGTCCGAGCGCATGCGCCATGGCAATGATCGTCTTGACGATAACGGCATCGCCGGTATTGGTCTCGATTTCGTTGATGAAGGAACGATCGATCTTCAGTTGGTCGAGTGGCAGACGGCGCAGATAGGAGAGCGAAGAATAGCCGGTGCCGAAATCGTCCATCGAGAAGCCGACGCCGAACGCCTTGAGCGCCTTCATCTTCTCGATGGTGTCGGAAATGTCGTCGACGATCACGCTTTCGGTCAGCTCCAGCTTGAGTCGATGGGGATTAGCGCCGGTTCGCTCGACGGTGCGCTGTACGTTCTCCACGAAATCGACCTGATGGAACTGTTTGGCGCTCACATTCACCGCCAGAACAAGATCGGCAGTCAATTCGTTGTACTGCCATTCCTTGAGCTGACGGCAGGCGGTTTCCAGTACCCAGTTGCCGATCGGGATGATCAAACCGGTCTCCTCGGCCAGCGGAATGAACTCGGCCGGCGGTATCAGCCCGCGCAACGGGTGGTCCCAGCGCAACAGGGCCTCGGCGCCAAGGACGTGGTTGTGATCGTCGAACTGCGGCTGATAGTGGAGCACCAACTGGCCTTGGGCGACGACATGGCGCAGTTCGCTTTCCATCGCCGCCCGATCGACCAGCGACTGCTGCATGGCCGGATCGAAGAAGCACGTCTGATTACGGCCCCTAGACTTGGCCTGGTACATCGCCACGTCGGCCCGCTTGAGCAGTTCGTCGACATTGTGCTGCGTCTCGTCGAACAGGCTGATACCTATGCTGACTGTGCCGTGGTGTTCACGGCCACGAAGGACGAAAGGCTGGGCGGCCGCATCGAGAATGCACTGCCCCATCGCCTCTGCCGCTTCGGTCGCGGCAGCCCCGTCGGCACCGAGATTCTCGAGCAGGACGACGAACTCGTCGCCGCCAAGCCGGGCCACGGCGTCGCTCTCGCCCACACTGGCGCGCAGGCGACGGGACATCTCGACCAGCAGCTCGTCGCCGACCTCGTGGCCTTCCGTGTCGTTGAGCAGTTTGAAGTAGTCGATATCCAGAAACAGCAGTGCGCCGAAATGATGTTGGTGCGCTGCCGCTGCAACCGCCTGGCCGAGGCGGTCGATCAACAGCCGCCGGTTCGGCAACTGCGTCAGCGAATCGAAGTAGGCGAGGTTGCGAATCTGCTCCTCGGCTTCCTTGCGCTGCGAGATGTCGCTGAAGGCGACCACGTAGTGGGTGATCCGGCCATCCGGCGTGACGACTGCGGAAATACTCTGCCAGATCGGGTACAGGCGGCCCTGCTTGTGCCGGTTCCACAGTTCGCCCTGCCAGAAGCGGTCCCGCTCGACGATACGCCAGGTCTGATGGTAATAGGCGTCATCGAGATCGCTCGCTTGCAGCATACGGGGCGTGTTCCCGAGCGCCTCGTCAGGTTCGTAGCCGGTAATCGAAACGAAAGCCCGGTTAACGCGCAGGATCTTCTGATCGGTGTCGGTAACGATCATGGCTTCTTCCGACTCGAATGCCGTCGCCGCGATGCGAAGCTCCTCGTGGCTGCGGCGCAACTCGTTGAGCGTCCTGCCCAGATTCTCGGCCATGCCGTTGAAGGCAGCGATGGTCTGGCGCATCTCCGGGCCGCCACTGGGCGGAACACGCGCCGACAGGTCACCGGAACCGAAGCGTTGCGCACCGGCAATCAGCGCATCGAGAGGCCGCAAGCCGTAGCGCAGGATCAGGACGATGCCAAGGAACTCGAGCCCGACCGCCAGCGCCAGCAGGTTCAGGTGACTGAGAAAACCGGTCCACAGGCGGTTGATACCGGCCGCTGTCGACATCGAGATCATCAGCGAGCCGTATTTCGTGCCGTCCGCCGTCAAATCGCGCGACATGATCGGCTCCGTTACGCCGATGCCGGAGACGAACCACGCCGGCGCCACATTGGGCGTGGTGTCGCCGTCGATATCGACGACACTGCCGTCCGCGCCGCGCCAGCTCAGTTGCCGTAGGTTCGCCTGTCCGCGCCTGCCCGCGAGGATCTTCCGGACCTCGGGCAAGTCTCCGGCAATCACCGCGCCGGAAATGGCCGGCAAAACGGAAGATACGTCCAACTGGAGCTGGCGATCGAGTTCGCCGCTGAGGGCCAGCGCATCACGAACGGTAACGGTGACAAGAAGGATTGCTGCGGATGCCGCGAGGACCAGGGCGGCTCCTACGGTCACGCGAGCCGCGAAGGTCAGGCGCGACCAAAAATGAACCTTCTGGTGTTCTTCTACCATTCCTTGTCCCGAAGACAGACGCTACGCAGCCAACCCGGAAAAATACCCTTCGGATGCTACCGTTTCGTCCGTCGCCAACTTTCGGGATTAAAGCGCGGGAAACATGCCTTTTCTCATATGTCGTCGGAAAGAGACATTCCCCGCGCCGGTCAAGAGCGTGGCTTGAGATGGAGGTGTGGCGAACTCTTGCCGCGCGGCGCGTAGCCGTGGCTGTGCCGCCCCTGATCGACATCGACCGACACGACATTCAGACTGCCGTGGCGAACCCCCCTTTCCGCAACCATGGCATCGGCAAACGCGCGCACCGAAGCGACGGGGCCCTTGAGGATGACGCTCTCCAGGCAGTTGTCGTGATCGAGATGGGCATGCAGCGTCGCCACCGTCAGGTCGTGGTGGCCATGCTGGAGTTCGGTGAGCCGTTCGGCCAGGTCGCGCTCGTGGTGGTTATAGACATAGGAAAGATTGGCGACGCAATAATCGTTCGCCTCACCGGTCTGACGGGCCGATTCGAGATGGCCGCGTAGCAGGTCGCGGATCGCCTCGGAGCGGTTCAGGTAGCCGCGCTTGGCGATCAGTTCGTCGAACTCGCGCGCCAGATCCTCGTCCAGCGAGATGGTGAAGCGTTCCATGACCTCAAAAGCTCAGCGTGTGATCCAGCAGATTGACCATCACCATCGGCTTGTCCAGCGCCGCGGCGGCCGCCGCATAGTAGTCGCGCGCCCAGGCCGAATCGCTTTCGAAAACCGCGCGCGTCCGGCTCTTGGCCAGCGTCACGATCTTGTCAGCCGCCAGCAGTTTGCCCATCGGATTGCTCGGCACGCAGCCGGCCTCCTCGAACTCGCGGCCCAGCCACTGATGGGCTGTGTCATGAGTGAACTTTGCGATCTCGGCGTCGGTCACAAGCGTTTCCAGTTCTTGGCCATCGCTGAACAGCATGATGATTCGGCAAGGCATGTCGTCCTCCGCAGGTTCGTCTTTCCGGATGGTATCCGCTCGCGGCGGAATCTTCCAGCCTCAGCAGATGCGGGGCAACTGCTCGCCGGTCAGCCAGTCGACGATGCGCCGCCCGCCCATGCCGGTGGTCATCTGCACGAAATGGTGATCGTCGGCGATCACCGTCCCGACCCGCGCCGCGTTTGCACCAAGTGGATGGGCGCGCATCGCCGCCAGCAACCTGCCTGAATCGGCTTCCGCCACTATCGCCACCAGCTTGCCCTCGTTCGCCACATAGAGCGGATCGAGGCCGAGAAATTCGCAGGCAGCCCCCACTTCCGGCTTCACCGGGATCGCCTTCTCCTCCAGCATAACGCCAACTCTGGACTGTCTTGCGATCTCGTTCAGCGTCGTCGCCAAGCCGCCGCGCGTCGGATCACGCAGGCAGCGGATGTCGGCACCCGTTTTCAGCATCGCCTCGATCAGTCCATGCAGCGCCGCGGTGTCGGAGCGGATGGCAGTCGAAAACTCCAGTCCCTCGCGCACCGACATGATGGCCATGCCGTGATCGCCCAAGTCGCCCGAGACAAGGATGGCGTCGCCGGGACGCGCGTTGGCGCCCGACAGATCCAGGCCCTCGCGCAGAGCGCCGACGCCGGTCGTCGTGATAAAGACGCCATCAGCCTTCCCTGCCTCGACCACCTTGGTATCACCCGTGACGATGGGCACGCCGGCCTCGTGCGATGCCGCCGCCATCGACTCGACGATGCGCGCCAGGTCGGCCAGCGGATAGCCCTCTTCCAGGATGAAGCCGGCAGCGAGATAGAGCGGCCTCGCACCCATCACCGCCACGTCGTTTATCGTGCCATGCACCGACAGACAGCCGATGTCGCCGCCGGGAAAGAACAGCGGCGAAACGACGTGGGAATCGGTCGCCATCACCAGCCGGCCATTGGCCACCGGCAGCCGCGCGCCGTCGTCGCCCTGCGCGAGATATTCATTGCCAAGATGCCTGGCGAACAACTCCTCGATCAGTTGCGCCATCGCCCGGCCGCCGGAGCCGTGCGAAAGGTCGACGCGACCGTGCTTGATGTCCAGCGGACGGACGTAGTCTTTGCGTATCGTACTCATCGGGTAAAGATTCTGGCACAGCCAAACGACAGATATACATCAGTTCGAAATTCTGTCCACGAGAAGACTTGGTGATGTTTCGACATGAGAGAACCGATCACACCGGTCGACAACAATGTTTGCATCTCACCATACGGGGAACACTGCCACTGGTGCAACCAAGCGGTATTGATTACCGGCGCATCAATTCCTCGAAGGCAGCCAAGGCGACGGGCTTGCTGAACAGGTAACCCTGATACACGGGACAGCCATGCTTTTCGAGGAACACTCTCTGGGCTTCGGTTTCCACACCTTCGGCGATCACCACGAGGCGCAGGCTCCGGGCCAGCGTAATGATCGACTGCACGACTACCGCATCGGTGGGGCTGTCGGGAAGGTTACGGACGAAGGATTGGTCGATCTTGAGTTGATCGAAGGGTAGTCGCGTCAGATAGGACAGCGATGAATAGCCGGTGCCAAAATCATCCATTGAAAAGCCGACACCTAGATTCTTGAGCGCACGCATCTTTTCTATCGTGTCTTCGACGTCGTCAAGAATCAGGCTTTCGGTCAGTTCAAGCTTGAGGCGGGACGGCGCCACGCCCGTGCTAAGTAGTGCCTGGCGTACAGTGTCCACAAAGCTCGCTTGCCGGAACTGACGAGCGCTAACGTTAACCGCCATGTGCAGCTCGCGCATAGCCGGATCACGCGACCATTCGGCTAGCCGCATACAGGCCTCCTCCAGCACCCATT
The DNA here is from genome assembly GCA_018819515.1 of Gammaproteobacteria bacterium. GTDB lineage: Bacteria > Pseudomonadota > Gammaproteobacteria > Burkholderiales > Rhodocyclaceae > Fen-999. Next base: position 61,172 of record JAHJPX010000017.1, on the reverse strand, counting down.
GACCGATGGGCAGAATCAGCCCGATTTCCTCGGCCAGTGGAATGAGCTGGGCAGGCGATATCATTCCACGTTCGGGATGTTCCCAGCGCAACAAGGCCTCGGCGCCAATAACACCGAGCTCGCCATCGACTACCGGTTGATAGTGGAGCACGAACTGACGTTCGATCAGTCCTTGGCGCAAGTCGGCTTCCATGCTCACCCGGGTAGCAATGGCAGCCTGCATATCGGGATCGAAGAAGCGCAAGGTGTTGCGTCCGGCCGCCTTGGCCTGATACATGGCGATGTCCGCCTGCTTCAGCAGTTCGTCAACAGAATCCCGATTGCCAACAAAGAGCGTAGCGCCGATGCTTGGGGTGCTGTGGTGTATCTGGCCAGCGATCGGGTACGGCTGGTTGAGCATCTCCAGCACTTTCCCGGCGGCGATCTTGGCTTGGGCCGCGGCTTCGGCAGGACTCTCGCTCAAATCCTCCAGCATGGCAACGAATTCGTCGCCACCCAGGCGCGAGACGGTGTCGCCATCGCGCACACAGGAAACCACCCGCCGAGCGACTTCGATCAATAACTGGTCGCCGACGTCGTGACCGCAGGTGTCGTTGATGATCTTGAAGTTGTCCAGATCTATGAACAGCAGCGCGCCCATGCTCCGGCTTCGGGCGCTGCCTGCCATCGCCTGCTGCAAGCGATCAACGAATAGCCGACGGTTCGGCAGGCCCGTAAGCAGATCGTAGAAGGCGAGATGCTCGATCTGCCGTTCGGCCTCCTTGCGCTCAGTAATGTCGATCATCGTGCCAACATAATGCGTGACTTGGCCGCGCTCGTCCCTGACTGCCGTAATGTTCAGCCATTCCGGATAGAACTCCCCGTTCTTGCGCCGGTTCCAGATTTCCCCCTGCCACGAGCCCTCGGCGTCGATGCAGTTCCACATCTCCCGAAAGAAGGGAGCATCGTGGTGTCCGGAACTGAGCAGGTGCGGTGTCCCGCCGATAACGTCCTCGGCGGCATAACCCGTAATATCGGTGAAGGCCCGATTTACTCGGAGGATGATCTGCCTGGCGTCCGTGATGATGATTCCTTCCTGGGCCTCGAACGCCGTCGCCGCAATCCTGACTTGCTCTTCCGCCTTGGCATGTTCGGTGCGAGCGCGAAGTGTCACGATGCCGAAGGCAAGGTCGTCGGCCAGTTCACCGAGAAGGCGCATCTCCTCAAATGTAAAGGCGTTGGGTTCTGCTGCGTAGATACTGAGAACGCCAAAAGTGCGCGCCCCCTTGTCTTTCAGCGGCAAGGCAATTGAAGAGCGATACCCACGCCTCAAGGCGGCATCGCGCCAAGGCGCCGCGTTGGGGTCGGTGGCGAAGTCCCCGAAACCTGCGGCCTCCCCGGTGCGAATCGCGACTTCGGAGGGAGAGTCCCTTTCCTCGGTTTTTGCCCAGATCGAGAGGGCTTCGTCGAGATATCCCAGGTCGGCACCGGATCGCGCCACGACTCGAATGGCGGTAGGCGGATCCTGGTCCGTGTAACCCACCCACGCCATCACGTACCCGGCCTTCTCGCAGACGATGCGACAGATGTCGTCGAGCAGCAATTGCTCGTCTTCGGCATGTACCAATATCTGGTTGCAGTCGCTGATGGCGCGCAGTTCACGGTTCAGGCGATGCAGGCGGATTTCGGCCTGCTTGCGCTCGGTCAGGTCCTGGGACAGGCCGACGAAGCCCGCGACCTCGTTGTTTTCGTCGCGTAGCGCCGTGATGGACAGAATCACGGGAATTCGCCGTCCGTCCTTGCGGATGAATGTCCATTCGCGTTCCTCCGGCAAGTTGAGTCGAGGCCGGGCAGCAAACACCTCGAACCCTGCCGGGATCGATTCGCCCAATTCCTCGGACAACTGATTCGCGCGTTGGTCGACTTCCTCACGATCATGCCAGCTCGCCGGCTTCATTTTCCCGATTACCTCGTCGGACCGATACCCGAGCAGGCGTTCGGCGGCGGGGTTAAAGCTGGTGACGATTCCGTCTGGCGTCGTCGAAATGATGCCGTAAGCCGCGTTGTCCAGAATCGTGCGCTGTAACTCCGTCAATAGGCGCAATTGGTTCTCGCGTTCCTGAATTGCCTCCATCATGGCGTTGAAGCTTTGGCCGAGTCGGTCCACCTCGTCGGTGCCTACGGCAGGAATGCGCTGCCGGTAGTCGGCACGGGTTCGGACGAGTTCCGCCGTCTCGGTCAGGGAGGTGATCGGACGCACGATGGTCCGTTGCAGAACCATCAATTGAACTAGCGTGACGGCAACCAGGACTATCACAGCGGCGCCGAATAGCCACATGGATTGGCGGGTTTGAGCGGTAAGTTGTTCCAGCCCCATACTGATATGCAGACGTGCGCCGCGTGGCAAAGCTTGCAGCAATTCGGCTCTGTCCGGGCGGATGTAAATGCCATCCGGCTCCGCTGGCAAAGGATGCGGCGTAACACCTGAATCGTGAGTGAAACCGGCTAGCGACCTCCCATCTTCGAGATAGATGCGCGCTTCGATGATTTGCGGGTTGACCCGCAGGGTGTCGAGTATCTCCTGGGCGCGCTGGGAATCTTCGAACGCCACGGCCGCGTCCGTTCCGACGGAGACTAGCTGCGCGTAGGGCTCCATGATCAGCCGGGCGCGATCTTCCTGGGTGAGGCTTTGAAAGAGCACGAGCCCGACGCCAGCCACGACGAACGCGAGCAGAGCCGCGCTCCACAGGGCGAACGCCAGCCTGCTGCGAATGTCCTTGCGCCTGAATAGCGGCGTCATCTGCGCCTCCGTACAACACCATCCTCCACAACCTCATATGCGACTTCCAGCATCCTGGTTTGGACATGCAGCGAAGCGGCACGAGCCTGATCGAGGTTGACGCCGAATTCCACGTGGTCCGAGACATGGAAGCGAATGACTCCGCCTTCCTGCAGGAATCCCGGCGCATCGCCGACCGTCAGCACCGGCCGCCTCTTCAGTTCGGCGAGAACGGCGCGGCGACCTTCGCTGGTTCGATAGGCAACATAGATTATTTGGCACGGTGCCGCTTCCGACAACGTTTCCGCGCGGATGACCGCGAACGTGCGCCCCTGCTCGACGCGGCCCAGAAGGGTGTCATCCAGAACCCGGCCAAACGGATCGTTGCCGAGAATGCAGATGCGCCATGGTGCGTGATCGTCGGCGAAGGCGGACGGTGGCCACGCGATGTAGTGGGCGAAATTGCGCAGGAAGGCGGCTTCGACCCTGGGCAGGCTCGCTCTTGGACGTTCCTCGCCCGCCACCAGACGAGGCAAGCAAAGGAACAGCAGCAGAGCGAGAACGCCGGCGTTTCGCAGCAGTCGCGTATGCAACAGGACTGCGCCGGGCAATTGACCGTCGAGGGCGCTTGTCCGATTCGCCATGAATTAGAACCTGGCCGTCAACGTAAGGAGAAACTCACGGGGACGTCCCCGCGTGCTTTGCGATGGTCGATAGTGCTCGTTCGTAAGGTTTTTACCCATCAGTTCCAGAGTCATCCTCGGCCACCGTGATGGCCACGAGTAGCCGACCAGCGCATTGATGAGCGTGTAGGTCTGACGGGAGGACGGCGGGCTGTCGGACAGTAGCGTCTGGTCGAACACATAATTGAAACCGCCGGCAATATAGGCGCCTCGGAGGGCGTCATTGGTGAAGTTGTAGCGCGTCCACAGGTTGGCCAGGTGCGGTGCGCTCATCTGTAACGGGGCGTCGTGAAAGCGCAGCACGTTTTTGTAATTGGCCTGTCCGGCGGCATCGAGCGTGGCGACGTCCTGGGCGAGGATTGCATCGTCGTTGCCGCTGAACTCGGTGATCCGCGCTTTCATGTAGCTGTACGAGAAGTAGAGCTGCCAGTTGTCGCTCAGCGTCGCAGTGGTGAAGAACTCGATGCCGCGCGAGCGCTGTTCGCCACTTTGGACGTTGTAGATGACCACGTAGCCATTGGAGTCCGTCATGGCCAGGTCATTGACGATGTTCTTGTTGCGGATATCGAAGAAAGTAAGCGTGCCGGAGAGGCGGCCGCCAGCCAGGTCGGCCTTGACACCGATGTCGTAGCCTCGACCCTCGGTAGGAACGGCGGGTTTGGTCGTGCCGTCGGTATTGTTGAGGATTTGCGTACCGGGAACAAAGGACTCGGCGTAGGAGGCAAACAGCGAGAGCCTGGGCGTAAGCTTATAGAGTACACCGTATTGGGGCGTTACCGCGCTTGCGCTGATTCGGGGCTGCGACTGCCCGGTCAGGTTGTCGGTGAACCGGCTTTCCGTAGAGGTCCGGCGCCAGCCGGCGAGCATCAGCAGCCTGTCGTCGAGAAGGCCGAAGGTCGTTCCGCCGTATATGGACCTATCGACATAGTCCGTAGTCTCGCTAAATGCGCTATCAGTGAGCGTGGAGAGCGGAATCGTAACGACGCGGTTCCACGTGGATGGATCACTCAGGTCCCAGACCGGAAGTGGCGATGCGGTCGGGTCACTGCCGAGTGCAGGGTCATTGGGCGCCTGGCCTGCCGAACGATCGAATTTGCGGTCGATATATTGCACTCCGGCAAGCAGGCGCAGGCTCTTGTCGCCGAAGCGGTACTTGCCGACCGCCTGGGCTTCGTAGGTGTCGTCGTGATTGGTATATACCTGTTGCCTGAGGCGGCGCCCCTGCAGCAGCGTCGTGTTGTTCGCCATGCCGAAGTTGCCCGAAAACAGCGCGTCGACTACATATCGCAGGTGCGAGTAGGAGGTTCGCAGGTCCCAGTGGTCGCTGGCCTTAAGGTCCACCCAGGTGCTCAAACTACGGACGGTGCTGCGACGATAATCCGCGTAGGACATGCTGTTCCAGTTGTCCGGCAGGCCCGGCACATCGACGCCGGAAAGATTTGGATCGGACGCCGTCGGCAAGAGGCCGGTCTGCGTGCTGTAGCCGGGCTTCTGCATCAATTGCGGACTTTCTTCCTTGCGGTAGTCCTCATACTTGAGCGAAACACTGACACGGTCGCTAGGCTGCCAGAGCAACGACGGGGCGATTGCCCGTGAATGAGCGTTGTACGGATCCCAGTACTGCATGTCCCGGTCGTAGGAACTCGATAACCGGTAGAAAAGCGTATTCGACGCCGGCCCGGTCACGTCGGCGTCGATATGGTATTGATCGTAGGAGCCATACCTTGCGTCCGCAATGGCGGCGAACTTCGACTGCGGCGTCTTGCTGATGACGTTGACAGTGCCTCCTGGCGCAACCTGGCCGTAGAGAAATGAAGAAGGTCCTTTGACCACTTCGACGCGCGAGATGTTGGTGAAGTCGAAGATCGAGGGCCCATGAAAGCCGTCGCGCAGTATCTGGACATTACCGGGCGTAGCGCTGACGGCGAAGCCGCGAATGGCCAGATTGGCATTACCTTCGTTGAAATCGTTGCTGCGATAAGTGACGCCCGGCGAATAGCGCGCGACGTCGAATATGTCTCGCGGCTTCTGGTCCTCAATGAACGACTCGGTGAATGCCTGGATGGCAAACGGCAGATCCCTGATCGGCGTGTCGAAGCGGGAAGCGGATATTGAGTTCGAAGCGCGATAGCCGCTGTCGAGTTGTGCGGAAACGTCGAAGGGGGAAACTCTGACATTTACCAGTTCGGCAATGTCCATATCCGCCACATCTTTCGTCGAACGGACAGGTGCGGCATCGACGGATTCGTCCGCCAGTGCATCAACCGAATTCAGAAGCGACAGACCAATCGCCAACGCGATCGTCCCTGTCGCGCACACACTGAAATCGGGCAAGTGGTCTTTCAACAGGAACCCCCCGAAAACAGAATGGAAGAATGGTGCTGCCGTCAGAACAAACGGACCAGTTACCTACTGCCGTACAAGTGGTATCTCAACGAACTGTACGACAGTCAGGCATCCCAATTCAGCACTATCAAGGTCGGTTCGATGACACTTTGAACTTGGCCATCTGCTGTCCCATTCTGCCCGTACATGACTTGAATGGCAATCTCGGCGGGTTGGTTCCGACAGTCCGCGAACAATCCCGGCTTTGGAGAACGGACATAGAATTCACATTATGATAATTGGCTATGTTGAAATGCAAGAATCGGCACATGGGGCACTGGTACACTTCGTTCTGATCGACCGCTACTGGCCATCACTGTTTTCAGAAAAGTCAGCCATGGCGGTACGCCAGGCGGCGGTACTCCCATGGCAACCTTACCGACACGAATTGGGCGCATGATGTACCGGGAACAAGCCACGATACCGCGTGGTCACAGTCCTGACTTTCACAAAGGAGCGCCACCATGCAACGACGATCGTTGGGATCATCCGGCACGACCGTTGCGGCGCTCGGCCTCGGCTGCATGGGCATGTCGGAGTTTTACGGCGCGTCGGACGACGCGAAGTCGCTAGAGCTTCTGGCGCGCGCCGTCGATCTCGGCATCGACTTCCTCGACACGGCCGACACCTACGGCCTCGGCCACAATGAGCGGCTGCTCGGCGATTTCCTCCGTCGGGACGGACAGGCGCTGCGCCGGAAACTGGTGATCGCGACCAAGTTCGGCATCGTGCGCGAAGCGGGCAAGTACGAACGGCGCATCGACAACAGTCCGGATTACATCCGCAGCGCCTGCGAGGCATCGCTGCGGCGGCTCGGCGTGGACACCATCGACCTCTACTACTGCCACCGGCGCAATCCGGAAACGCCGATCGAGGAAACAACCGGCGCAATGGCCGATCTGGTGTTGGCCGGCAAGGTGCGGCAGATCGGCTTTTCCGAAATCTCCACCGATACGTTGCGCCGGGCTTGCGCGGTGCATCCGGTGGCCGCCGTGCAAAGCGAATATTCCCTTTGGTCGCGCGAACCTGAACAAGGCATGCTGCAGGCCTGCGCCGAGTTGGGCGTCACCTTCGTCGCCTACAGCCCTCTGGGGCGCGCGTTCCTGACCGGCACGGTGCACACGGAAGAACTGCCCGACGGCGACTTCCGCAAAATCAATCCGCGCTTTACGGGCGAGGCGGAAGCGAAAAATCGCCGGCTGGTCGACGCGCTGGGGCGCTTCTCCACAGCGCGCAATCTCACCAACGCCCAAGTGGCGCTGGCCTGGCTGCTAGGCAAGCACGAGCACGTAGTGCCGATTCCCGGCACGCGCCGCATCGCCTACCTGGAACAGAACGTTGCCGCAGCGGAGCACAGGCTCTCGCTGGCCGAGATCGACGAACTCGACCGGCTGTTCGATCCGGCCCGCGTCGCCGGCGCACGCTATCCCGCCGCAGGCATGGTCGGCATCGAGTAACTAGTGGTGTGACCGCGCCAGCAGCTTGAGCATCTTGATGTTGATGACGACGAAGCGCCAGCACTGCCAGAGAAACGAGGTTCTCATGCTGCGCGTGAACAGCGTCGGCACCGGCGGGTAGTAGGCCTGCTGGTACGGTTCCTTGTTGACGGTCCTGTCGGGCATCTCAATTCTCTCGATGGGTAATCAGTCGGGCAGCAGCGACCAGCCGGGCCGCATCTTGGCCTGATAGATGAAGGTGTAGTGAAGCAGCGATTTCATCCAGTGACCGGCCAGGCCGATTTCGCCGAACGTGAGGTCGAGGTCGCGGCCGTACTCGGGATACTTTTGGAAATCCGGTACCACCGGGAAGACGGTCATGGTGACGGCGGTGCCGCGGAACAGGTGCGAGCCGGTCGAGGCGACGCACGCCGCGCCCATCTTCGCCATCGACGCTGTGTGCGTCGGCTTTTCGGCGCCGTTGAGCATGTCGCGGATGCTCATGGCGACGGCTTTTGCCATCGCGGCGGAAGGCATGCCGGTTCTCGGCGGCGCAGGATTGATCGGCGTGCCGTTGGCGCTCTGCATCGGCCGGCTGATCAGGTGCGGCGGCGCGAAGGCAATGCCGACCGAGAAGATGTCCCGGTAACCGGGCGTCTGGTAGGTCTGCGGCCAGTCCTCGGCGCTCCATTCGAGGTAGGGCCGTGGCGTGTAGTCGGCATCCACCTTCATCAGGCCGTTGGGCGCGAACATCTGGGTGGTGATGTCGGCACCTGCCTTGTCATACGCTTTCAGGCCGACTCCGGCGAAAGGCGGGATCAGCATGGAGAAATCGAACGCAAGTTCGTGGAAGGTTCCGTCCAGCGTTTCGTAATGGATCTTGCCGGCTTCGACCTTGGTGACATGGGCGCGGGTGATCCACTCGATGTCGCGCTCGACCATCAGCGACTCGGCGAAGGTCTTGCCGTTGGTGATGTAGCCGCCGCGCTTGATGTGGAAGCCGCCCATGCCGAAATCGCCGAGCTCGTACTCGTTGCTCAGCCAGACGATGCGTGCCTTGTCGCGCACACCGGCCTCGCGCAGGATGTGATCGACGTTGTAGATGTACTCGAACGCGGCGCCCTGGCAGGTGCACATGCCGTGGCCGGTGCCGATGACGAAGGTGCGGCGCTCGCCTTTGCGCATGGCGTCGATCTGCGCCTGGAGTTTTTCGTTGGCTTCCAGTGCATGCCCCACCGTGCAAACGGATACCGTGTGGCCGACTTCCGGACCGAGTCCCGGCGTGGCGCCGAAGTTCAGCTTGGGGCCAGTGGCGTTGACCAGGTAGTCGTACGTGACTTTCTCTTGCTGTCCGGCCTTGGCGGGAAGTGTGTATTCGATGGTCACATACGGCGCAGCGCTGTCCGCGTCGCCTTCCGGATGGATCGAGACTCCCTTCGCCTGGCGGAAATCCACGCCGATCCGCTTGTAGACGGTTGCCAGATCGAAGGTGACATCCTCTTCCTTCATCTGTCCGACGCCGACCCAGATGTTCGACGGTATCCAGTTCCACTTCGCGTTGGGCGAAACGACGACGATTTCGTGCTCGCCGGATATCCACTTGTTGAGATATCTGGCCACCGTATGGCCGGAAATACCCGCTCCCAATATGACGATTCTGGACATGTGCCCCCCTGTTCGTTGTGTCCGGCGCGGACGATAGCACAGCAAAAAGAGGGTTGCCTAGTTCGCGCTCCGGAAACGGCCATAGGTGTAGTGCGCCGCGCAGGCGCCCTCCGACGACACCATGCAGGAGCCGATCGGGTTCTCGGGTGTGCATACCGTACCGAAGATCGCGCATTCCTCAGGCCGTTTTTGGCCGCGCAGGATGGCGGCGCACTCGCAGGCCTTGTTGTCGGCCACGGGCATGTACTCGACGCCGAAACGCGCCTCGGCGTCGAATTCGGAAAAGTCAGCCATGGTGGCACGCCGCAGTTGCAGCGCGCTATGCGGCACCGAGCCGAGCCCACGCCATTCGAACGAGTCGCGGAATTCGAAGACCTCGTTCACCAGCACCTGCGCCTTCAGATTGCCCTCGCGCGTCACGGCGCGGGTGAATTCGTTTTCGATCTCGGCGCGACCGTCGTTCACCTGCCGCACCAGCATCAGGATCGCCTGCATCACGTCGAGCGGCTCGAAGCCGGCGATGACCACGGGTTTCTTGTAGTCGCTGGCGAACACTTCATAAGGCTTCGAGCCGATCACGGTCGACACGTGGGCCGGGCCGACGAAGCCGTCGATCGCGACGCCGCCGGCGAGGATCGCATGCATCGCTGCCGGCGTCAGCACATGGTTGCAAAGGATGCTGAAGTTCTTCAGTCCTTCGGCCCTGGCCAGCTTGACGGCCACCGCCGTCGGCGGCGTGGTCGTCTCGAAGCCGATGGCGAGGAACACCACCTGCCTGTCCGGGTTCTCGCGGGCGATGCGCAGCGCATCGGCGGTCGAATAAACCATGCGAATCTTGCCTCCCAGCGCCTTCGCCTTCAGGAGCGAGAGGTGGTCGGAAGCCGGCACGCGCAGGCAGTCGGCGTAGGTGCAGACGATGGCATCGTGTTCGCGGGCGAGGCGGATCGCCTGGTCGATGCGCCCGATCGGCAGCACGCAAACAGGACAACCGGGGCCGTGGATCATGCGCACGTTCGGCGGCAGCAGGTCGGTCAGGCCGTAGCGCGAGATCGCATGCGTATGGCCGCCGCAGAATTCCATCAGCCGATACTCGCGCCCCGGCCTCGCCTCCTGGCGAATCGCTGCGGCGATCCCCTGCGCCAGATCGCCGTCGCGGTACTCGTCGATGAATTTCACGACTGGGTCGCCATTTCCGCGAACAGCGCCAGCGTCTTCTCGGCCTCGTCGATATCGAGTTTCTGAAGCGCGTAGCCGACGTGCACGATCACGTAGTCCCCAACCTCGACGCCATCGACCAGCGCCAGCGAGATTTCCTTCTTCACGCCGTCAAGCTCGACCACGGCCTGATCGGCCGGACCGGTTTCGACAACGCGCGCGGGCATGGCAAGGCACATATCAATTCTCCCGATTCTCTCGACTCTGGAGCGCTATCCAGGCCTGGCCGAGGGCGAGGCCGCCATCGTTCGGCGGCGCCTGTCGCGCTTCCAGCACTTTCAATTTCGCCGCGATCAGACGGCGACGCACATCCTCTGACAACAGGCGATTCAGGAAACAGCCGCCGCCCAGCGCCACGGTACTGATCTTCTCACGTTCGGCCGCAATCAATAACCACTCCGACAGCGCGGCAGCGAACGTCGCATGAAACTGGGCCGCCGCGTGCGCGGCGTCGCGCGCATCCGCCAGTGCGGCCACGAGCGGCACCAGGGAAAGCGTTCCGTCCGCGCCGAGCAACCATCCGTCGGCCAGCGGCGCGGCCGTGCCGTGCGATCCACTCCAGACTGTTGCAAGCCCTTCGAGCAACATCGCTGCCTGGCCTTCGAAGGCCATCACCGGCTTGATGTCCAGAAGCCCCGCCATGGCGTCGAACCAGCGGCCGCAGCTCGACGTGCGCGGACAGTTGATTTCACCTTTCAGCACCTGCCGTATCGTCGCCGCTCCCGTCCGCTCGGCAAAGCGCACTTCGATTTCGTCGCCACGGCCGAGCCGGTGCAGCACCGACGCCCCCATGCGCCAGGGTTCGCGCGCCGCACGATCGCCACCGGGCAACTGCAGCTCTTCGAGATGGCCGAGCCGACTGAAACTGGCGCCGTCGACGTGCAGCAGTTCGCCACCCCAGGCCTTGCCGTCGCTGCCAAGGCCGACGCCATCGAGCGCCAGCCCGAGCGCCGGGCCAACATGCCGGTGCTCGGCCAGCACGGCGGCGATATGCGCGTGGTGATGCTGCACGGCCAGCGCCGGAATGCCACGTTCGGCGGCAAGCTGGACGGCCAACCGCGTCGAGGCGAAATCCGGATGCAGGTCGTGCACGACGACAGCCGGTTCGACTTCGAGGATGCCGAGCAAGTGCGCGATCGTCTCTTCGAGGAAACCGATGGTCGCCGCATTGTCGAGATCGCCGATGTGCTGCGAGACGAACGCCTCGTTTCCGCGCGTGATGCAAACGGTGTTCTTGTACCAACCGCCGAGAGCGAGAATCGGCGGCCCCGACCTTGCCAGCCTGATCGGCCTGGGGACATATCCGCGTGCCCTGCGGATGAATTGAGTTCCGCCGCCGGCGGCTGAGCGCACGACGCTGTCGTCGCAACGGGTAAGGATGTCACGACCGTGATCGACGATCACGTCGGCGATGCCGCCAAGGCGCCGCATGGCTTCGTCGTTGCCGATCACCAGCGGCTCGCCGCCCGGGTTGGCACTGGTCATCACCAGCGCCAGATATTGTGCTTCGGCAAGCCATGCGGTGCCGGCCGGCCGCATCGCGGCCTCGTGGAAAAGCAGATATTGCAGCGGCGTGTAGGGCAGCATGGCGCCGAGAAAAGTCAGCCCTGGCGACACGCCGGGCAGCCGCTCGTCCGCGCCCTCGCGCTTGGGAACGAGCACTACGGGACGCTCGCGTGATTCGAGCAGCGCAATCTCCTCCGCGCCAGGCGTGGCGAACGGCGCCAGGCTGGCGACATTGGCCACCATGATGGCGAAAGGTTTTTCTTCGCGCGCCTTGCGTTTGCGCAAGCGCGCGACGGCTGTGGCGTTGCTCGCGTCGCAGGCGAGATGGAAACCGCCCAGGCCCTTGATGGCGACGATGCCGCCGGCCTTGAGTAGTCGCAGCGCCACGGCGACCGGGTCGCCCGCGACAACCTCGCCCTGCGCATCGCGCACGCGAAGATGCGGACCGCAGGCGGGACAACAGATGGTTTCGGCGTGGAAGCGGCGGTCGGCGGGGTCCGTGTACTCGCGTTCGCAATCGGGGCACAGCGGGAAAGGCGCGAGACTCGTTTGCGGCCGGTCGTAAGGCAGCCCGTGCGTCACGGTGTAACGCGGCCCGCAATGCGTGCAGGTGATGAACGCGTGGCGCCAGCGCCGCCCGTCCGGATAAAACAGTTCGGACAGACAGTCGGCACAGATCGCAGTGTCGTGGCCGATGGCGGCGCTCGTCGCGGCGTCCCGCGACGCCTGACTTTTCTCGATGACGAAGCCGGCAAAATCCTCCGGCGGCGCCTCGATCGTCTCCACGCCGTCGATGCGCGCCAGCGACGGCGCCTCGCGCTGCAAGCGTTCGAGGAATTCGGTGATCCGACCTCCTTCGGCGGCGATCTCGATGCCCTGCGAATCGTTGCGTACCCAGCCGCGCACGCCCGTTTCCTTCGCCAACCGCCAGACGTACGGCCGAAAGCCGACGCCTTGCACGAGTCCGGTGACGCGAATGCGGCAGGCGGCCGTCATGTCACCCGCGCGAACGCTCCAGCCAGCCCAGCCAGTCGTCCATGCCCTCGCCGGTGGTCGCGGAAACGCGGATCACCTGGATGGCGGGGTTGACGCGCCGCGCGGCTTCGATGGCCTTGTCGACATCGAACTGGAGATGGGGCAGCAGATCGCACTTGTTCAGCAGCATCAGGTCGGCGGCGCGGAACATGTCCGGATACTTGAGCGGCTTGTCCTCGCCTTCGGTCACCGAAAGGATCACCACCTTGTGCGCCTCGCCGAGGTCGAAGGCGGCCGGGCAAACGAGGTTGCCGACGTTCTCGATCATCAGCAGCGAACGCTCGGGCAGGTCCATCTGCTGCATGGCGTGGCCGACCATGTGCGCGTCGAGGTGGCAGCCCTTGCCCGTGTTGATCTGGATCGCCGGCGCGCCGGTGGCGCGGATGCGCTCGGCATCGTTGCTGGTCTGCTGGTCGCCCTCGATCACCGCCACCGTCGCCTTGCCCTTGAGCAGCTCGATGGTCTTGCACAGCAGCGTGGTCTTGCCGGAGCCGGGGCTCGAAACCAGATTCAGCGCGAAGACACGACGGCCGGCCAGGAAGGCGCGATTCTCGCGTGCGTAGCCATCGTTCTTGGCGAGGATGTCCTGCTCGATCTTGAGCATGCGCGATTGCGTCATGCCCGGCGCGTGGCTGTGCCTGGGCGCATAGGGATTGTGCGCGTGGCTGTGGCCGTGGTGATGGTCGTGGTCATGCCCATGATCGTGGCCATGTTCATGATCGTGATCGTGCGCATGTCCCTCGATCTTCGTTTCGCCGTGGCCGCAGCCGCATGTGGTACACATGGTCGTTTCCCCTACTCGATTTCCAGTTCCTTGACGCGCATTTCGGTCCCGCCCGTCACCTGCACGCGATAGCCGCCGCAGAGTGGGCAACCATCGAGCTTGTCGCTCATCGGCACCGACTGGCTGCAATCCATGCACCAGCCCGTTCCCGGCATATCGATGATCTCCAGTCGCGCGCCGTCGGCGACGCTATCCTTGATCACCACGTCGAAGCAGAAGCGCAACGACTCCACCTCGACGCTGGCCAACTGCCCCACTTCGACGTAGACCGCGGCGACCCGCTGAACGTTCTCGGCGCGGGCCGCCTCTTCGATCAGCTGCAGGATACCCTCTGCGAGGGACATTTCATGCATGACAGGAACGTACTCAATGGCTGGCGACGGAAGGGCACATTATCGCAGCTGTGGTGAACGTCTCCAACGGCGACGCGCCACTCGCGCCACTCGCACCGTAGCCGGCGTTATGGCAGGATGCCGGACCAGCCCTTGCCGAGCGTCTTCCGTGCCACCTGCCCCGCATCGCCCTGCCCTTGCCGGCGTCGCCTACGGCCTGATCGCCTACGGCATATGGGGTTTCTTTCCGCTCTACTTCCACCAACTGGCGGGCGTACCGCCGGCCGACGTGCTCAGCCACCGCGCCTTCTGGGGCTGGATATTCCTCTGCGTACTGCTGACCGCCCGCGGCGAGTGGCCGAAGATCCAGGCCGTCATGCGCCGGCCCGGCCAATGGCTGCGTTTGGCTGCGGCCGGCTTGCTGGTCGGCAGCAACTGGCTGGTCTTCCTCTGGGCGGTGGCCAACCATCAGGTGATGGCGTCCAGCCTCGGTTACTTCATCACCCCGCTGGTCAATGTGCTGCTCGGCCTGCTGGTGTTGGGTGAACGGCTGTCGGCCAAGGCCTGGCTCGCCGTCCTGCTCGCAGCGGCGGCGATGGTCAACGAAGTGTTGGCCCTGGGCAATCTGCCCTGGGTGTCGCTGACCCTGGCTGCAACTTTCGGCTGCTACGGCCTGCTGCGCAAGCAGGTGCCGGTCGGCGCCACCACCGGCCTGTGGTTCGAGACGCTGGCGATGCTGCCGCCCTGCCTGATCTACGTGCTCTGGCAGGGACGGTCCGGCCATGATGTGATGTGGGGCCACGGCGCCGGCGACATGACGCTGCTGGTGCTGGCCGGCGTGCTGACAGCGCTGCCGCTGATGGCCTTCGGCGCCGCCACGCAGCGGCTGACTTTGGCCACCGTCGGCATGCTGATGTACATCAACCCGACCTTGCAGTTCGCCACCGCCGTCTGGCTGTTCGGCGAACCGCTGCCGCCGGCGCGCATCGCCACCTTCGCGCTGATCTGGCTCGGCCTGCTGCTCTACGCCTGGAGCGCCTGGGAAAAGCAGCGGGCTGTCAATCGCGCGCTGCAAGCAGCCCACCGCTGAGGAATCCGCGTCGGCTCAGCCGCCCGGAAAGCAGCGAGCGTCGCGGGGTATCCTCCCGCGCCGGCATCATGACCACCTCCTCGTCGGGATCGACGAACAACTTGGCCAGCACTTCCTCCGCGAGAGCACGCGCCGCTTCCTGATCGGTAGTCTCCGCTTCGGGTATCGGCGATAGCAGCGAGCAGAACTGGTAGGCGCCGCATTCCTCCTCGTCGCCGCCCATGAAGTCGAAATCGCCGGAAGGGAAGCGCCAGGTCTGGCGCCGATCGACGGCCAGCTTCTCGAACTCGGTATCATCGCCGGGCAATAGCACCAGATTCACCGCCCAGGGCGTCACCAGCACGCCCAGCCATTTGCCCTCCCACAACCGGAAGCCGACGCTCTCCACCGTCAGCCGCGGATGACTGATCGGCAGGCCGGCCATGCGCGTGGCGGCGATGCGGCGGAAGGCGGCCTCCAGGCCTGCGATGCCGAGCTTGTGCTTGCTATACATCGGGCAGCACCAGGAAGCGCTCACGCGCCGCTTCACAGTTCGGGCAAGTCCAGTGCTCAGGCAATGCCGCGAAGGGCGTGCCGGGCGCTACCTGCCAGACCGGGTCGCCCTCGGCAGGGTCGTAGACCTGCCAGCAGACGCCGCACTCGAAGCGCGCCATACCATCGGCCCCGGCGGCAACCGCCGTGCCGGTACGTTCGAAGGCGTTTTCCGGGAATCTCATAGTGCCGTCGCCAGCGACTCGATCCACTCGACCAGCCGCACGCGGCTGTCGGCGAAGTCCTCGGCGGCAGCCAGCGCCACGGCCGGCACGTCGACCACTTCGACCGAATTGAGGATCAGCTTTTCCATGGAGTTGAAGTACTGCACCCACCAGACGTTCGGGTAGGCCGTGGCGGTAATGCGGCAGTTGCCGAAGCCGCGCGACAGCACCGACAGCCCGCCGCGGCCGAGCATGGTGTCGAGGTAGTCGGTGTCCTCGGGCGTCACCGGCAGCAGCGAGAGATTGATGACGTGCGCCGCATCGCCGGGCCGGCAGCGTGCCGACACATCGCGGATTTCGGCCAGCAGTGCCGGGGCGTTCATCAGGTTGGCGGGTGGCGCATCGACGGACTCGGCGGGGACTCGCCGCGCGGCAGCAAGCTGGCGCAGCGCGGTCGGGAACGGGCTGGCTTCGAGATCGTCCACGCCCTCGCTGCGGATGCGCCAGATGCCGGTGAACATCGTCTCCTGCGCGGTCAGCCCTTCGGCGAGCACGCTGACTTCGCCCTGACCGAGCATCTCGTTCGCCTCCTTCAGCACCGCGGGATCGAGATCGAGCATGGACATGCGAAAAGCGTGCGCCGACTCGCCGGTCAGCGTTTCCAGCCCCGCCAGCACATGGCGCAGCACGTCGAGCGCGGCGCGATAGGTCTCCGGGTCGGCTTCCGAGTCGATCACCGGCGGCCGGAAGATGTGCATCTCCGACGGCAAGTCCAGGGTGTTCAGCGGCAGGCCTTCGTCGGGTTGCGAGCCGGGACCGATGCCAACGACGGGAATGGGAAACGAGAACATGGTCGAACTCCTCAATGACACGACGCGTTGGCGCCGACGGTCTGCACGGGAATGCCGATGCTCGGCGGGCGGCTTTCCGGTGCCGCCAGCAGTTGCGGAATCTGCGCGGCGTAGATGCCCCAGTCCTTCAGCCCCTCGATCACGCCGAGGTAGGCGCCGCCGCGCAAGCAGAGCAGTGCCGGCCAGAGCCGGATACCGTAGCGCGACGAAACCGTATGCGCAGCGGTTGGCGGCAGCAGACCGACGCGTGGCCGCTTCGGTAATCCCCGCAGCAGTTCGGGCAGGATCACGGCGATGTCCCAGGTTTCGGGCACGCGCTGCGGATCGTCGGCAAACAGGATCAGCGCCTCACCCGGCTGGTTGATGAAGTCGTCGAAGCTGTCGGCGTCCAGCACGTCGCAGCCATGCTGCGACTGCAGGCGCAGAAAACACTCGTCGAGGCGCGCGAGCGTTGGATTGCTGTAGAGGCTCATGTTTCCATCTCCATCTTGGGCCGCAGGAATTCCGGCAGTTGCGGTTCGCGGTTCACCAGGTCGGCGAAGTGGTGGTCGATCAAGGCATTCACATCTCCCTCGCCGGACAGCACGGCGGTCAGCGCATCGAGCGCCGATTCGACTTGCGCCGCGCGCTCGGCATCGATGATCTCGCGCGCCGCACCGAGCGAGGTCAGCACCCACTGCCCCGCTGCCAGCGGACCGGTCATCAGCGTGTCGATGCGCTCCAGTCCGTTGCGACCGCGACAGACGGCGGCGTGGCCTTCGGCGCTGACGACTTGCATGGGGATGCCGAGGCACATGGTCAGGCGGCCAGGAAACGGTCGTCGCCCATGCGACAGGCGGCTTCGTGCGAGGGTCGGCCGGCCTCGTAGGCATCGATGGCCAGCGCATCCCTGGAAAAGTCAGCCGTGGCGGTACGCCACCTCGCGGAATATCCCCACTCGGCCAGGCGTGCCACGGCTGCCGCGACGCACTCCGGCACCCGCGCCTTGACCACATCGCGCAGGCTGCCGCCGTAATCGTCCAGCTCCTCGGGCTGCACGCCGATCAGCAGCATGCGCTCGGGGCACTGGCCGGTCAGCATGGCCGCGGCGATCACTTCCTGGAAGCCGGTCTGGTGCAGGCTCATCTTCTTGGCGCCCATGAAGCGCGGCACCTCGTCGTCCTCGACCAGCTTCACCGTGCCGGGTTCCAGCCCGTAGTCGACGGCGTCGAAGACGATCAACTTCTTCGCCTGCTGGACGTAGGGCAAGAGGTACAGGCCCTGCGTGCCGCCGTCCATCACGCGCACCGTCGGCGGCAGCTCGTAGCCCTGCGCGAGCACCTCGGCGCAACGCACGCCGAAGCCCTCGTCCGCCCAAAGCAGATTGCCGATGCCGAGCACGAGCACGTCGCTGGCGTAATCGTCGCGTGGATCCATAGCGCTAGTCCTTGAACATCCGCCAGCCGGAGATCATCGTCGAGATGAGGCTCTGGCGGCTCATGATGTCCTCGCGGATGGCGGCGTAGATGTGCACGATGACGAAGATCAGCGTCACCCACAGGCCCATGTGGTGCCAGCTATGCACCTGCTGGCTGTTGCCGCCCACGGCGGAGATCACCCAGCCGAACAGGTTCGATGCCCAGCTGCCGAGACCCAGCCCTTCGCCGTAGAGCGCGAAGCCGGTACAGATCATGTACACCGCGCCGATGGTGAAGAACAGGAACATCATCAGTTGCGCCAGCGGGTTGTGGCCGACGTACTTCTTCGGCTCCTTGACCATGAACAGGTACCAGCGCAGCTCGTAGAACACTTCGCTCCACCAGTTACTGTCCCACACCGGCAGAATGAAGATCTGCCGCGCGTGGCGGTTGCCGACGAAGGCCCAGTAAATGCGGCCGAGGAAGCCGATCGCAAACACGTAGGCCGCCGAGAAGTGCGCAAAGCGGATGTAGCCCATCAGGAAGTTCTCGCTGGCCTCGCCCGGTTGGCTCGGGAGGGGGCTGGCGATCAGGTAGCCGGTGATGGCGAGCACGGTGATGGCCAGGGCATTCACCCAGTGCCAGAGGCGCAGCGGCGCCTCGTACACATAGATGGCCTTGACCAGCCGGGCCTGTCGTTCCGACTCGAATGCGTCTTGTTGCGCGAGCATGGCAGTCTCCTTGGAACGGTTAGCGCACCTTCACCGAGGTCATTTCCTGGCCGTCCGGGCTCATCACGTGCGTCGAGCAGGCCAGGCAGGGATCGAAGGAATGCAGCGTGCGCAGGATCTCCAGCGGTTCGTCGGCCTTGGCCAGCGGCGTGTTCATCAGCGATGCCTCGAAGGCGCCGATCTGCCCCTTGCCGTCGCGCGGGCTGCCGTTCCAGGTGGTCGGCACGATGCACTGGTAGTTGTCGATCTTGCCGTCCTTGATCTTGATCCAGTGGCCCAGCGCGCCGCGCGGCGCTTCGGTGAAGCCCGCGCCCTTGGCTTCCTTCGGCCAGGTCGAGGGGTCCCACTTCTCGACGTTGGCGGTGGACGAATCGCCCGCCTTGATGTTGGCCATCAGCTTGTCGAACTGGCTGACCTGCAGGTCGGCGCAATACAGGCACTCGATGCCGCGCGCCGCGGTGCGGCCCAGCGTCGAGAACAGCGCCGTCACCGGCACGTCGAGCTTCTTCAGCACCGCATCGATGGTGTCCTTGATGAACGGATACTGCTTGCCCTGCACGTAGCCGAGCACCATGCGCGACAGCGGGCCGACTTCGACCGCGTGGCCGCGCCAGCGCGGCGCCTTGATCCAGGAGTACTTGGCCGATTCGTCAAGGTTCTCGATCTTCGTCCGCGTGCCCTTGAAGTTCGGGCCTTCCGGCTTGTAGTGGGGCTCGGTGACGCCGTCGAACGGGTGCAGGCCTTTGCTCTCGTCGGCGTACTTGTACCAGGAGTGATTGACGAATTCCTGGATCTGCTCCGGATCCTTGAGGTCGACTTCGTGCACCTTGGACAGGTCGCCGCCGATGATGGCGCCGCGTGGCAGCAGCAGGTTCGGCGTCGAGTGGTCGTTGGCCTTGTCCGGGAAATCGCCGTAGGACATGATCGCCTGCGACGACAGGCCGCCGCCATAGAGCCAGCCCTTGTAGAACGAGGCGATGGCCAGCAGGTCGGGGATGTAAACCTGCTCGACGAACTCCTTGCTGCGGTCGATGATGCTCTTGACGTAGTTCAGCCGTTCCATGTTCAGTGCGCCGACGGCGCCCGTGTCATGGACGTTGATGGCGCAGGGCACGCCGCCGACCAGCCAGTTCGGGTGCGGGTTCTTGCCGCCGAAGATGGTGTGGATCTTGACAATCTCCTTCTGGAAATCGAGCGCCTCCAGGTAGTGCGCCACGGCCATCAGGTTCGCTTCGGGCGGCAGCTTGTAGGCCGGATTGCCCCAGTAGGCGTTGGCGAAGGGGCCGAGCTGGCCAGACTCGACGAACTTCTTGAGCCGGTTCTGCAAGTCGCGGAAGTAACCCGGCGACGACAGCGGCCACGAGGAGATCGACTGCGCCAGCTCGGAAGTCCGCTTGGGATCGGCCTTGAGCGCCGACACCACATCGACCCAGTCGAGCGCATGCAGATGATAGAAGTGCACCAGGTGGTCATGCACCTGCAGGTTCAACTGCATCAGGTTGCGGATGGTGTTGGCGTTCTCGGGAATCTTGATCGAGAGCGCATCTTCGACCGCGCGCACCGAAGTCAGCGCGTGCGTGCCGGTACAGACGCCGCAGATACGCTCGGTGAAGGCCCAGGCATCGCGCGGATCGCGGCCCTTGAGGATCACTTCGAGGCCGCGCCACATGGTGCCCGTGGACACGGCATTGCGGATGACGTTCTGGCTGTCGAGGTTCACCTCCACGCGCAGGTGGCCCTCGATGCGGCAGATCGGATCGACGACGAGCCGCTTGCCCGAGTTGTCGAGCTTGAAGCCCTGGGTTTCGTAAGCGCCCATTATTTATCTCCTTCCTTCGGAACGTCGATGCCGGTCTGGTTGCGGGCGCGCGCCAGCGCGCTCACCGCCGCATGCGCGACCACCGCGCCGCCTACTACCGCCGCTGCCGTGCCGCCCACCTTGTCGGCATTCGCTTCGACGCCGAATTGCTTGATGTCGGTGACGCGGTCGTAGAAGCTGCCCTTGTCCCAGAAGCCGTCCTCGGAACAGCCGATGCAACCGTGGCCGGACTGGATCGGGAAAGACACGCCGTCGTTCCAGCGCACCGTCGAGCAAGCGTTGTAGGTGGTCGGGCCCTTGCAGCCCATCTTGTAGAGGCAGTAGCCCTTGCGTGCCGCGTCGTCGTCCCAGTGTTCGACGAACTGGCCGGCGTCGAAGTGCGGCCGGCGATAGCACTTGTCGTGGATGCGCTGGCCGTAGAACATCTTCGGCCTACCCTGACGATCCAGCTCGGGGATGCGGTCGAAGGTCAGCATGTAGGTGACGACGCCCGTCATCACCTCGGCGATCGGCGGGCAGCCCGGCACCTTGACGATGGGCTTGCCGCTGATCACCTTGTCGATCGGCGTCGCACGCGTCGGATTCGGCTTCGCCGCCTGCACGCAACCCCAGGACGCGCAGGCGCCCCAGGCGATCACCGCCTTGGCGTCGGCGGCGGTTTCCTTGAGGATCTCGACGAAGGGCCGGCCGCCCTCGATGCAGAACATGCCGTCTTCGTTGAGCGGCGGATTGCCTTCCACCGCGAGGATGTAGTTGCCCTTGTACTTCTTCTTGATCTCTTCGAGCTGCTTCTCGGCCTGGTGGCCGGCAGCGGCCATCAAGGTCACGTGGTAGTCGAGCGAGAGCATCGACAGCACGACGTCCTTGGTCAGCGGATGCGCCGAGCGGATGAAGGACTCGGAACAGCAGGTGCACTCCAGCCCTTCGAGCCAGATCACCGGCGTGCGCGGCTTGGTCTCCATCGCGTGGGCGATCTTCGGCGCGTAGGCCGAACCCAGCCCGAGCGAGGTCGCCGTCAGCGAACAGAACTTCAAAAAGCTGCGCCGGGATATCCCCTGCCTGCGCAGCACGTCGTAGAAAGTCTCGGTCATGTCCCCCTCCTGGTCACGGTCGTAGTGAGGTGGATAGATCAAGTTCCGTACCAGCCGGCTCGGACAAGTGCGATCGCTTGTCGGTCAGCGACTTAAGAATCCCATTCCCTTATTATGTGAATGGCTGCTGTGGAACTTCGCCTTCCATGGCGCGACGCATCATGGAAGCTTTCATTCCACTACCGTGCGAGCGGCAGCACTACGGTGAACGCGGCGCCACCCTCCGCACCGTTGGCCGCTTCGATGCGGCCACCGTGATGCTCGACGATGCCGTAGCTGATCGCCAGCCCGAGCCCGGTGCCCTTGCCGACCGGCTTGGTAGTGAAGAAGGGATCGAAGATGCGCGGCAGGTTTTCCGGCGCGATGCCCGGCCCGTTGTCGGCGAAGCGCACCCGGACGCTGTCGCCATCGACCGCCGCGGATATGTCCAACCGCGCCTGCGCCTGACCGGCGGTGGCGTCACAGGCGTTCTGCACCAGGTTCATCATCACCTGCTGCAACTGGCCGGCCGAACCGACCACCATCAACTCCCCGGGCAGGTCGACCTGGACGCTGAAGGTATTCGGCGCCGCCTTGCTCACCCAATGCACGGCGCGTTCGACCACCGGGACGAGGGCCATGGTCTCGCGCAGGTTGCGGTCGGTGGCGGAAAAGCGTTTCAGGCCATCGACGATGTCGCGCGTGCGCTCAGCCCCTTCCGCCGTCCCCTCGATCAGCGACGGCAGGTCGGCCAGCAGGCGGTCGATGCCCAGTTCCTCGCGCAGGGCGTCGATGCGTTCCCACGGCTCCTTGCGCTGCACGGCGCCGAGGTACTCGCCCAGGCGCTTCGAGTAGCGCTTCAGCGCCAGCACGTTGCCGAAGACGAAGCTGATCGGGTTGTTGAGTTCGTGGGCGACGCCCGCGACCAGGCGGCCGAGCGAAGCCATCTTCTCCGAATGCAGCAGTTGCTGCTGGGTGCGCTTCAGGTCCTCGTGCGCCTGCCGCAGCGCCTTGTAGGCGCGGCGCAATTCGCCGACCGGCCGGCCGGTAATCACCACGCCCATCATCTTGCCGGTCGCGCTGTAGCGCGGCGTACAGTTCAGCGATACCGGAATCGCGCTGCCGTCCGCCGCGCGCAACTGCATCTCGCAATCGTGCAACGTCTCGCCGACATGGCCGGCGAAGAAGTGCTGCGCCTGCTGGCGCGACGCCTCGTCGGCAAACAGGTCGAAGATGCGCTTGCCCTTCAGCGCCGCCTCGTCCTGACCAGTAAGCTGCTGCAAGGATTGATTGACGTCCTCGATCACTCCGGCGCGATTGCAGACCAGCAGCACATCCGACATCGAGGTCAGCACCGAGAAGATGAACTGCTGCGATTCCTCCAGCGCCGCGTTCTTGTCCTCCAGCGCCACCTCGTACTGGAGCAGATCGCTATACACCTCGTCCATCTTCTGGATCACGTCCAGCCAGACGCTCTCGCTCGCCCCAGCCCGCGCCGCCGCGACCAGTTGCTCGATGCCGTCGGGTTTGGATTGTTCGCCCATCAGTGCACTGTACACACCATGCACGGATCGAAGGAGCGGACGATGTGCTGCACGGAGGCTGGGGCCTTCTCGCCCTCGCCCACGGGTACGCCGACCAGCGCCCGTTCCAGCGCACCGGGGCGGCCGGCGCTGTCGCGCGGCGAGAAGTTCCAGGTGGTCGGGGCGATGATCTGATAGTTGTGCAGGCGGCCGCGGCGGATGGAGAGCCAGTGGCCGAGCGATCCGCGTGCGGCTTCGACGAGGCCCATGCCCTCGGCTTCGGCGGGTAGTTCGCCGGCAACCGAGAAGGGTTCGCCCGGGCGCAGGGCTTCGGCCCAGGTTTCCATGGCCGGTACGAGGCGCGCGACTTCGAGCAGGCGGGCGACGACGCGCGCTTCGACGCCGCCGCCATCGCGGGCGACCAGGTCATGCGCCAGTGGATGGCCGGCGACGAGTTGCCGTGCCAGCGCACCGGTCTCGACCACTTCGCCGCCGAGGCGCGGCGCCTTGCACCAGGTGTAGGCAGCGTCCTTGTCGGCGATCGGCAGGGTCGAGCCGCGCTGCGGCGGCAGCGGCGCCTCGGCATCGGCGTACCAGGCGTGGCTGACGTCCTCGGCGATCTGCGTGGGGTCGAGCAAGGCCGGACCGCCGGCCCAGACGCCGGCCGGCCACCAGCGGCCGTTCGGCTGCTCGTAGGCGCCGTAGCTCATGAAGGCGACGCCGGCGTGACCGAGCGCACGCAGGTTCAGCGCCTGCGAGGCGCGCAGGAAGAGGCCGAAGTCGCTCCCGGCATGGCGTTCCGCCCAGGACGCCAACTCGTTCGCGGAGGTGATTGCTGCCACCGTTTCGAGCGTGTCGCCGAAGGTGATGCGTTCGAGGAAGGCGCGGAATTCGCGCAGCACGCGCAGCAGGCGCAGGCGCTCGGAAGCGTTGATGGGATGGGTCGAACCGCCCGGCTGCAAGGTGAGCGTGTGTGGCCACTTGCCGGCCAGGAGGCCCATGGCGCGCATCCAGCCGGCGCGCGCGGGCAGGAAATCGCCCGCCGCCGAGCCGGTTACGGCCTTGAAGCGGCCCGAGGTGGCGTGCCACCACGGCTGACTTTTGTAGCAGTCGCGCGCGAAGTCGGGCATGAAGAAAAGATAGAAGTGCGTAACGTGGTCGGCAACATTCTCGCTGGCCTGGATCAGGTTGGCGGCGAGCCGGCCGTTGTCCGGCGGCTTGATGCCCATCGCCGACGCCAGCGCCTGAGACGCAGCGGCCGACTGCGACACCGAGCAGATGCCGCAGATGCGCGGTACGAAGACCAGCGCATCGAGCGGTGCCTTGCCTTGCAGGATCTGCTCGAAGCCGCGATAGAGCGAACTCTTGACGCGCGCTTCGCGCACAGCGCCGTCGGCGACGTCGAGGATCACTTCGAGGTCGCCTTCGACGCGGTTGAACGGGCCGACAATCAAACGCGTCATGGTTTCTTCGCCGGGCGCGGCCAGCGGATGATGTGGTCGGTGGTGGCGTTCTGGCGCACGCGCGCGGGCGTCGCCGACTTCGACAGCGCGGCGAGCGCGACGAACCAGGCCTTGGGCATGTCGAGCGGCAGGCCGATGGGGATGCCCGCGACCTTGGGGGTGCTGGTGAAGGGATGGCCCGGTTCCTCGAACGCGGGCTCGGTGCAGCTGATGCAGGCGTAGCCGCCGCTGGTGCAGGAACCGCTGCCGTTCCACGGCCGCTGGTTGCAGTCGGCGTGCGCCTGCGTGCCCTTGCAGCCCATGTGCTCCATCAGGCAGCCTTGGTCGCCCGCCTTCTCGGCGCTGGCCTTGAACTCGTAGAACTCGTTGCGATTGCAGCCGTGATGGACCAGCACGTCGGTGTAAAAGCGCGGCCGCGCCAGTTCGTCGAGATCGCCTGCTTCCATCTCGCCGCGCGCCAGCGACAGCAGCGTCTCGGTGACCCAGTCGGGATGCGTCGGGCAACCGGAGACGTTCACCACCGGCAGGCCGGCGCCCGCGCGGAACGGCGTGCCGAGCAGGCCGCCGGGATTGGCACCGTCGTATTGCAGGCCGCAGGCATCGGTCGGGTTGATGCCCGCCGCGGTGACGCCGCCGAACGCCGCGCACGAACCCATGGCCACGACGTGCTGCGCGCGCGCCGCCAGCAGGCGCACCCATTCGATCATCGGCCGCCCGGTTCCCGCCATGACATGGAAGCGGCCGCTGCCCGCCGGACCGCGCAGCAGCGAGCCTTCGATGCAGAGCACGTCGAAGGGCTGCGTGCCGTCGACGCAGGCTTCGAGGATGGCCAGCGACTCGTCGGCACAGGCTTCGGAAATGCTCGGATGCCAGACGATCTCGATGCCTGCATCTGCGAGCGTCGCGAACAGCGAACCCCATTCGCTACCCAGCCACGACAGTGTGCAACCGCCGCAGCCGCCCGATTGCAGCCAGACGAGTTTCATTCGGGTTGCTCCAGCCCGTAGCGTGCCAGCTTGGAACGCAGGCCGACGCGCGACAGGCCGAGCTCCTCGGCGGCGCGGCTCTTGTTGCCGCGCAGGCGGATCAGGGTTTCGCGGATGACTTCGGCTTCGATGCGTTCCATACGCTCCCTCAGACTGCCGTCGTCCGCCGCAAGTTGCACTTCGCCATCGTTGTCGACGCCCGCGTCACGCACAGCAGGCGACAGCAGGTCGGCGGCAAGCCAGTCGCCCTCGGCCAGCGCCAGCATGCGCATGACCTCGTTCTGCAATTCGCGCACGTTGCCCGGCCAGGCATGGGCCTCCAGGCAGCGCAGCGTCTCGGGCGTGAATTGGGCGCCCGGCTTTGCCGTCTGCTTGCGGCCCTGGTCGAGCAGTTCCATGGCGATCAGGGCGATGTCGGCCGGCCGCTCGCGCAGCGGCGGCAGGTGCAGCTTCATGCCGGCGAGGCGGTAATACAGGTCTTCGCGGAAGCGACCGCTGCGCACGTCGGCTTCGAGGTCGCGGTTGGTGGCGGCGATCACTCGCACGTCGACCGAGACGGGTCGCGGGCTGCCGAGCGCGCGGATCTCGCCTTCCTGCAAGGCACGCAGCAGCTTGACCTGGAAGGCGGGCGAGGTTTCGCCGATTTCGTCGAGGAAGATGGTGCCGCCGTCGGCCTGCTGGAAGAGGCCGACCCGATCCTCGAAGGCCCCGGTGTAGGCGCCGCGCTTGTGGCCGAACAATTCGGATTCGAGCAGCGTATCGGGCAGCGCGCCGCAGTTCTCGACCACGAAGGCGCCGTCGGCGCGGCGGCTGGCGTAATGCACCGCACGCGCCAGCAGTTCCTTGCCGGTACCGGACTCGCCCGTGATCAGGATCGACATCTCGTGCGGCGCAACACGCTCGGCAATGCGGCATACCTCGTTGAGCGGGCTCTGCGCCGAACGCGCCAGGCGGCTGAAGGCCGCTTCGGCACGCGCCTGGCCGCGCTTCTCCTTGACGCGCTTCTTGAGCACTTCGGGGCTGTCGCGCAGTTCCAGCGTCAGGCGCTGGTTGGCCTGTTGCAGGCGCCAGAGGTCGGCAGCACCGCGCAGCGTCAACAGCAGTTGCTCGGGGTGCCAGGGCTTGAGGATGTACTGCCAGATGCCGGCCTCGTTGATGCCAGCGATGATGTCCTCGGCCTCGGTGAAGCCGGAGATGATGATGCGCACGGTGTCGGGCCACTGCACGCGCACCTGCTTGAGAAAGTCGACGCCCGAGGTGCCGGGCATGCGCTGGTCGCAGAGCAGGATGTGCACGAACTCGCGCGCCATCGTCGCCGCGGCCTCGTCGGCGGAACCGGCGGTCAGTACCGTGAAGTCCTCCTCCAGCGCGCGGCGCAGGGCTTCCTGCGAACGCACTTCGTCATCGACGATGAGAACGACAGGCAGCGCGGCGCTCATGCGCCGACGGTCCGTCGAGCGAATTCCTGATTTGGCATGCTACCCCCCGGTTGCCTCCGGGGGACATTTCACGGGCGGAAAGCCGCCATGTCAAGCAGCAAGCGGAAAAAGAGCGCTACCAGGCACGAACGTCGGTACTGTCGGCAACCATCAATTCCGCCATGACGCGAAGGGATTCCTCGGCACGATCGGCCTCGACGCGCTCGAAGGCAAAACCACCGGCCTGGATCAGCAGGTAGTCGCCGAGCGCGACCTCCTCGGGCATCAGCAGCAGGCTGACCTGACGCGTCTCGCCGAAAGCCTCGACGGTCGCTATCTCGCCGTCAAGCGCAATGATGCGCGAAGGCACCGCTAGGCACATGGAGCCGTTTCCCTGAGGTGCACGCCGCGAGCAGCCAATGCAGCCACGGCCAGTTCGACCAACTCCGGAATGCGCGCCGCGACCGTCGGCGTCATTTCCAGGCCGAGTTCGAGGCTTTCCGGCTCGACGCCGATCAGCACCATGTCCTTCGGCTTGTCGCCGATGAACTCCAGGCTGGCCAGCACGTCGCAGATGCTGATCTGGTGCGGCGAAAGTTTGGAGCGGAAAAAGACCGGCACTTCCGGACCCGTTAGCCTGACGATGCTGCCCGCCGGCTGGCCGCGCTTGACCGCGTCCAGTACGACCAGCAGGTCGAGGTTCGACAGCGGCTCCAGCAGCTCCATGCCCGCCGTACCGCCATCGATGACTTCGACGCCATCCGGCAGATCGTAGGCCGCCCGCAGAGCCTCGGCGGCATGCACCCCCACGCCTTCGTCGGAGAGGATGGTGTTGCCGATGCCGAGGATAACGACTCTCACCGGGTCTTGACGCTGACTGCCGAGCCTTCCTCGTCGGTCAGGTGGATGGCGCAGGCGATGCAGGGATCGAAGGAGTGCACGGTGCGCAGGACTTCAAGCGGCTCATCCTGCCTGGCGACGGGCGTATTCATCAGCGACGCCTCGTACGGTCCCGGCTCGTCCTTCTCATTGCGCGGGCAGGCGTTCCAGGTCGACGGCACGACGCACTGATAGTTCTTGATCTTGCCATCGTCGATGACAACCCAGTGCGAAAGCGCACCGCGCGGCGCTTCGTGGAAGCCGACGCCGGAAATCTCGCCCTTCGGGAACACCGGTTTGTTGAAGGTATGAAGGTCGCCCTTGGCGATATTGGCCAACAGCAGGCTCCACTGGTTCGAGAGTTCGTCCACCGATACGGCGCAACGCACCGCGCGCGCCGCGTGACGGCCGATGGTCGAGTGCATGGCATCGAGGCCAACCTTGGTCTTGGCCAGTGCGGAAACGGTGTCGAGCGCGGCGGTTGCGTACTTCTTGGTCGGCGCATGACCAGCCGCCAAACCGCACAGTACGTTGGCCAGCGGACCGACCTGAGCGACCTTGCCGTAGAAGGTCGGCGACTTCAGCCAGGAGTACTTTTCGTTGTCCTTGAAGTCGGTGTAGTTCGGCTTGGTTTCGCCTACATAGGGATGCAAAGGCTTTTGCTCGCTGTAGTTGTACCAGGAGTGCTTGATCGATTCCTCGACGCCCTTGACGAAAAATTCGTCGCCGAACTTCGTGATCGGCTTGTACGTGGCGAGGTCCTTGGCGGTGATGAACCCACCCGGCACGGCGAACTTCGTGCCGGTGGTATCGAGCGGCACGTCGGGCACCGAAAGGTAGTTGGTGACGCCCTCGCCGACCTTGGTCCAGTCGGCATAGAAAGCACCGACCGCGGCGACATCGATCAGGTATACGTTCTTGACGAAGTCGGCCAGTTCGTCGATCCACGCCTTGAGCGCGAGCAGGCGCTCCACGGTCAGTACGGACTGCGAATCGGTGGCGATCGGATTGGCGACGCCGCCGACGGCGAGGTTCTGGATATGGGGCGTCTTGGACCCCAGCACGGCAACGATCTTGTTGGCCTTGCGCTGGATGTCCAGTGCTTGCAGGTAGTGCGCCACAGCCAGCAGGTTCACTTCGGGCGGCAGCTTCATGGCCGGGTGGCCCCAGTAGCCGTTGGTAAAGATGCCGAGCTGGCCACCGCTGACGAAACCGGCCAGCCGTTCCTTGGTCGCGCGCATCTCGTGCTTGCCGTTGAGCTTCCAGGACGACAGGCTTTCCGCGAGGCTGGCGGTCTTGTCCGGATCGGCCTTCAGTGCCGAAGTGACATCGACCCAGTCAAGCGCCGACAGGTGATAGAAGTGAACGATGTGGTCGTGCACCGTATGTGCCAGCATGATGATGTTGCGGATGTACTGGGCATTGAGCGGTACTTCCAGCTGCAGTGCGTTTTCGACCGCCCGCACCGACGTTATCGCATGCACGGTGGTACAGACGCCGCAGATGCGCTGGGTGATGGCCCAGGCATCGCGGGGATCGCGGCCGAGCAGGATCAGCTCGACGCCACGCCACATCTGGCCCGACGACCAGGCCTTCTTGACCCGGCCGCCATCGACGTCGACGTCGATGCGCAGATGCCCTTCGATGCGGGTGATGGGATCGATGGTAATGCGTGCCATTGTTCGTCTCCGTCAGGAATGGGCGGCTTCGCGCGGCAGAACCGGGAAGCGGCGGGTAATGATGATGTATCCGAGAACCTCGATGGCGAACATGCCGACCGTGACCATGAGTTCCGGGAAGCTGGGGAAGTAGTGGAAACCGTCGCCGGTTTCGTAGCCGATCAGGAAGCCATTGATGCGCAGCAGCGCACCACCGAGCATCAGCACGATGCCGGCCAGGAACAACCGGGCGGGATTGCGCCGATCGGCCTCGCGACCGATCAGTATGAACGGCGCCAGGAAGCAAGCGGTTTCGAGCCAGAACATGAACGCCTCCAAAGAGGCGGCGAAGGCGCTGCCCAGCGCACCGCGCACCACCAAGTCGCCCAAGCGCGCCACGACGTAGGCGGCCAGGAAGCCGAGCATGATCTTCGACAACGGCGTGAGCAAATGCGTCTCGATCTTGCGCCGGTAGGCACTCGATGCGACGCAGGACTCGAACAGCACGACGGCGTAGCCCATGGTGATGGCGGTCAGCAGATAAAGCAGCGGTTCGAGCGGCGTCTTCCAGAGCGGATGGATCTGGACGCCCATGACCACCAGCAAGGTGCCGAGCGAGGACTGGTGCATCATCGGCAGAACGACGCCGAGCGCGATGACGAAGAACATCACCCTGGACAGCTTGCGCTTGGTGTCGTTCCTTCCCATCTGTTCCAGGAAAGTCGGCGAAAACTCGATCCACATCACGATGATGTAGGCGGTGATGCAGATGGCCACTTCGAACATCACTGAGTTGAGGTTCACCGAACCAGGCCAGAACATGTTCCAGACGTTCCACCAGCGACCGAGGTCGAAGATCACCCCGACGCCGGCCAGCGTGTAACCGAACAGGCTGGCCAGCAGGGCGGGCCGCACCAGCGGGTGGTATTCGCCGCGATTGAAGATGTACACCAGCATCGCCACCGAAAAGCCGCCGCAGGCGAAGGCCGAACCGATCACCACGTCGACCACCACCCACATGCCCCAGGGGTAACCGTTATTGAGGTTGGTAACCGCACCAAGGCCGAAGATGAAGCGGACCAGCAGGATGGTCGCCATGATAGCGATCAAGACTCCCGCAACAAAGGTCGTGGCGTTGAACAGGCGGCCACCAACGGGCGCCGGAGCTGCATGTATATGGTTGGCCATGGTCAGCCCTCCTTCCGTTCGCTGTCGTTGCCACCCTCGCCTTCGTCAGCCTTGACGTTGCGCTTGGCCGCGAAGGTCATCACGCCCAGGACCGCAAAGGGCATGAGCAGGTTGCTGTAGAGCGTGTGCTGGATGGTTTCCGACAGCGCGGCAGCGGATTCGGGCGGCAGGTCCGGCATGCCGACCTTCTGGAAGTTCACCGCCGAGAGCTTGAGCACCTGGGTGCCGCCGTACTCCTTCTCGCCATAGACGTGCTGGACGTAGTTGCCGACCGTTCCTTCGTAGCTCTGATCGGGTTCGTCCCGCCAACCATGGCGACGCATGGCTCCCTTGCCGTCAGGCTGGCCCTGCAGCACCTTCTCCTGCGCATGCCGCAGACGGCCCCTGGGATAGACGGTGGTGGCGCCCGGCTTGAGCGCAAGGCGTCGTTTCGCCTCGGCCAACAGATCCTCGGTACGTCCGAACAGCGTCGCGCCCGTCGGGCAGACCTCGGCGCAGGCCGAATAGTGGCCGTCCTTGTGGCGATGGCGGCACAGTTCGCACTTGCCGATGCGGCCGGTGGGCGAGTCGTACTGGTATTTCGGGATGCCGAACGGGCAGGCCGCCACGCAATAACGACAGCCGATGCAGTTGTCCGGGTTGTAGCCGACAACGCCCGTCACCGGGTCCTTGGTCATGGCCGACACCGGGCAGGCCGAAACGCATGACGGATCGGCACAGTGCATGCACGACACCTTCATGAACGAATAACCGTTCTCCTCGGCATCCTTGGCTTCCATGGTGCCGTTGCGGTACATCTTGATGAGATTGAAGGTGTGTCCGTCAGTGTCCAGCGGCGTGTCCCACAGATGATCCTGGGTGGAAAACACCGGCGGATTGCCGTTCGCCTCCTTGCAGGCGGCTACGCAGGCCTTGCAGCCGATGCACAAGGTGGCGTCGTAGAGCAGCCCCAGGGCTTCGTCCGGACGGGCGCGCGTTTCCCGCGCGCAGGCGGGTTCGGTGGCAACGCCCGCGGTCAGCGCAGCCCCCCCGGCCAGCACGCCCCTGAGGAAATCACGACGATTGGCCATGATCAGACCTCCGACTTGGTGTTGCGGGCAGCGTCCTGAGCCTTTTCGAGTTCTTCGGCCTTGTGCGACAAGCCCATGTTGCGCGTCAACATGGCCGCACCACCCGCTGCGGCCCCGGCAATCGCCGCCAGCGCGGCGGCGGAGGCAAAGGAAGCGCCCTGCCCCTGATCCTCGACGATGCGCGGATACTGCTGCGGCGGCACCGCGTTCTTCAACTTGGCCAACGAGTGGATCGGCTTGGTGAATCCGATGCCCTGCTCGGTACAACCGATACAGGGATGGCCGCAACCGACCGGCCAGTTGCCTTCGCCGGCATCGCCGAAGCCGATCGTCGGACAGTTGGCGTAGGTTTCCGGCCCCTTGCAGCCGAGCTTGTACAGACAGTAGCCTTTGCGGTGGCCTTCGTCGCCGAACGCCATGGCGAAACGACCGGCATCGAAGTGGGCACGACGCTCACAGTTTTCGTGGATTAGCCTGCCATAGGCAAACAACGGCCGGCCCAGCTTGTCGGTGGCGGGCAGCTTGCCGAAGGTGAGGAAATGGACCGCCGTCGAAAGGAAGTTGTACGGGTTCGGCGGACAACCGGGAATTGTTACGACCGGCTTGCCCAGTATCTCCGCGACGCTGGAAGAACCTGTCGGGCTGGAGTCGGCGCCGGGAATCGAGGGAATCGTCGAAGGCATACCGCCCCACGAGGCGCAGGAGCCGATGGCGATCACCGCTGCAGCGTCGGCCGCACACTCCTTGACCATGTCGATCGCGGTCTGGCCGCCGACCTTGCAGTAGATGCCGTTTTCCTTGGTCGGAATCGCGCCTTCGACGACGAGGATGTACTTGCCTTTATTGGCGGCCATCGCATCCCTGCGCGCCTTCTCGGCCTGGTGGCCGGCGGCGGCCATCAGCGTCTCGTGGTAGTCGAGCGAGATGACATCGAGGATCAGTTTCTCCAGTGTCGGATGCTCGGCGCGCAACAGAGATTCCGAACACCCCGTACATTCCTGAAAGTGCAGCCAGATGACCGACGGGCGCTGGGCCGCGGCCACCGCCTTTGCGATTGCCGCTTCGGCCCCTGCCGGCAGGCCGAGCGTACCCGCTGTCGCGGCACAGACTTTCAGGAATTCCCGTCGGGAGACGCCGGTTCGGCGCTCGACCACCTCGGCAGCGCGTTCGGCGTCAAAAATGAAACTGTGCCCCATCTCTCTCTCCTCGTATTGGTGGCGGACCAAGTTCGATGGCGCACAAGGATATGGCCATCCAGAAACCTCACTTTGACTTAGGTCATAAGCTGAACACATGCTGACATTAATGGACAATCGGGGCAGAATAGACTGCACCTGATGCAACGCAGCAAGCGGAGGTCCGGATGCCGAAATCCCCTGAGAACTTACTCAACAATGTGCTGGATCGCTACGAGCGAAACGGCAACCGCCTGATGCAGATCCTGCGCGAGACGCAGGAAGCGCTGGGCTGGCTTTCGCCCGAAACCATCACCGCGATCGCCAAGAGCATCGGCTGGCCACGCGCCAAGGTCGAGGGCACTGCAGGCTTCTACAGTTTTTTTCACAACCAGCCGATGGGCCGCTACCGCGTGCTGTGGAGCGACAACATCACTGACCGCATGCTAGGCAACATCAACCTCATGCAGGCGATGTGCGAGAAACTCTGGCTCGAACCCGGCCGCGTTTCCGAGGACGGTCTGGTTTCGGTCGATACTACTTCGTGCACCGGCATGTGCGACCAGGGACCAGCCGTGCTGGTCAACTACCGGGCAGTCACGCGCATGACGCAGGAACGCGTCACACAGATGGCTGAACTGATCCAAAAGCAGATCCCCGTCGCGGAATGGCCCACTGACTGGTTCCGCGTCGACGACAACGTCCGCCGCGGCGACATTCTGCTAAACAACGCGATGCGGCCCGGCGAAGCGCTGAAGGCAGCACTGGCGCGCGAAACCGAGCAGGAAAGCGCGGCCAACGCGCGCTCGTGGCGCGAAGGCGTCGGCGCTGCGGCGCATGGCCCGTCGGCGGTGCTCGAAGAGATCAAGAAATCGAACCTGCGTGGCCGCGGCGGCGCCGGCTTCACGACCGGCATCAAGTGGGAAGCCTGCCGCCATGCACCCGGCGACGAACGCTATGTCGTCTGCAATGCCGACGAAGGCGAGCCCGGCACCTTCAAGGACCGCGTGCTACTGACCCGCCAGGCCCACCTCGTATTTGAAGGCATGACAGTTGCCGCTTATTCCGTCGGCGCGAAGAAGGGATACGTCTATCTACGCGGCGAATATCGCTACCTGCTCGATCCGCTAAAGTCAGTCCTGACGGCACGCCACGACGCCGGCTTGCTGGGAGCCAACATCCTCGGCCGACGCGGCTTCGATTTCGACATCGAGGTCCACCTCGGTGCCGGCGCCTATGTCTGTGGCGAGGAATCAGCCCTGATCGAATCGCTGGAAGGCAAACGCGGGATTCCGCGCAACCGGCCGCCCTACCCTGTCACTGCCGGCTTCCTCGGCAAGCCGACGGTGGTGAACAACGTCGAGACTTTCGCTGCTGCCGCGCTGATTGCGGCCAAGGGCGGTGACTGGTATCGCGGCATAGGCACGACGAAATCGGCGGGCACCAAACTGCTCTCGGTATCGGGCGATGTCGAACGCCCCGGCATTTACGAATACCCATTCGGCGTAACCGTCGCCGAAGTACTGGCTGATGCGAGAGCAACCGAGACGCAGGCGGTTCAGATCTCCGGGCCATCCGGGATCTGCGTCGCCGACAACGAATTCGGCCGCCGCATCGCCTTCGAGGACATCCCGACCGCCGGCGCCTTCATGGTCTTCGACCGCAGCCGTGACATGTTCGAGGTGGCGCGCAACTTCGCCCAGTTCTTTGCCCACGAGTCCTGCGGCTTCTGCACGCCCTGCCGCGTCGGCACCACGCTGTTGAAGAACCTGATGAACAAGATCGGCGACGGTCACGGCACGCAGGTCGACATCAACGAGATCTATCAGGTTTCGCGGGTAATGCAGACGGCGGCCCATTGCGGCCTCGGCCATACGGCGCCCCACCCGCTGCTCGATACACTGGAAAAATTCCGTCCGGCCTACGAGCGACGCCTGAAGAACCTCACCTTCCAGCCTGCCTTCGACCTCGACGGCGCGCTTGCCCAGGCGCGCCAGATGACGGGCCGCGACGATCTGGCCGCCCACCTGGAGAATGCAGAATGAGCAATGTATTCACCATCGACGGTCAGGAGATTCCGTTCGAGCCGGGTCAATCCGTGATGCAGGCCGCGCTGACCGCCGGCGTCTTCGTCCCGCACCTTTGCTACCACCCCGAGTTCCGCCCGCATGGCAGTTGCAAGCTGTGCACGATGAAGGTCAACGGCCGACCGGCCACCTCATGTACCACGCCAGCCGCGGCGGGAATGGAAGTCGAAAACAACACCACGGAAATCAACGACAAGCGCCGCATGCTGATCCAGATGCTGCTGGTCGAAGGCAACCATTTCTGCCCGTCCTGCGAGAAGAGCGGCAACTGCAAGTTGCAGGCGCTTGGCTACGCGCTGGGCGTGATGTCGCCGCACTTCACTGAATTCTTTCCCGACCGGCCGGTCGACTTCTCGCATCCGGAGATGCTGCTCGACTTCAACCGCTGCATCCTGTGCGAACTGTGCATTCGGGCCAGCGCCGAAGTCGACAAGAAGAACGTCTTCGCGCTTTCCGGACGCGGATTGAAAAAGCACCTGATCGTCAATGCCGAATCGGGGCGTCTCGCCGACACTGACTTTGCGGTCACCGACAAGGCCGCCGAGGTTTGTCCGGTCGGCGTGATCCTGCGCAAGCGGCACGGCTTCGCGGTACCAATCGGCCAGCGCACCTACGACCTCAAGCCGATCAACGAGCAGGTCGAGCGCTTCAAGCCGGTCACTCCCGCCACGAAGGAGAAAGTCTGATGAACGCGCCGAATCGAAAACTGCGCGTCGCCACGACGAGCCTGGCCGGCTGCTTCGGCTGCCACATGTCCTTCCTCGACATCGACGAGCGCATCCTCAAGCTGGTTGAACTGGTGGAGTTCGACCGCTCGCCGATCACCGACATCAAGCACTGCGGCCCCTGCGACCTCGGCCTGATCGAAGGCGGCGTCTGCAACGCAGAGAATGTGCATGTGCTGCGCGAGTTCCGCGCCAACTGCAAGATCCTGGTCGCGCTCGGCGCTTGTGCGGTCAATGGCGGCCTGCCCGCCCAGCGCAACCATCTCGACCTGCGCGACATCCTCGAGGAGGTCTATGAGACCGAAGGTGGACTCGCGCGCGGCAGCAAGATTCCCAACGATCCGGAACTACCACTGCCGCTCGACAAGGTGCATCCAATCCACGAAGTGGTGAAGATCGACTACTACCTGCCCGGCTGCCCGCCGCCTGCGGACGCCATCTGGAAATTCCTCACCGACCTGATTGCCGGCCGCACGCCCGTGATGGGCCACGGCCTGCTGCACTACGACTGAATCTGAAACGATCATGAGCTTCGAACTTGAAACCGCCACGAATCCCGAACAACTGAGGCGCCTCGCCATCGACCCCGTATCGCGGGTCGAGGGCCACGGCAAGGTCACCATCCTGCTCGACGACGACAATCACGTGCATCAGGTACGGCTGCACATCGTGGAGTTCCGAGGCTTCGAGCGCTTCATCCAGGGCCGTCCCTACTGGGAAGTGCCGGTGATGGTGCAACGACTGTGCGGCATCTGTCCGGTCTCGCACCACCTCGCCGCCTCCAAGGCGATGGACATGGTACTGGGCGTGAAGCTCACACCAACCGCCGAGAAGGTTCGCCGTCTGATGCACTACGGCCAGATATTGCAATCGCACGCCCTGCATTTCTTCCACCTCTCGTCGCCCGACCTGCTGTTCGGCTTCGGCTCCGACATGGCCAAACGCAATGTCGTCGGCGTGATCGCCGCTGCCCCCGAGACGGCCACCAAAGGCGTGCTGCTCCGCAAGTTCGGCCAGGAGGTAATCCGCATGACGGCCGGCAAGCGCGTGCATGGCACCGGCTCGGTACCGGGAGGCGTGAACAAATCGCTCTCGACCGAAGATCGCGAAGCACTGCGCAAGGACATCTACCAGATGGTGGCGTGGAGCCGCGAAGCGGTGCACATGATTCGCGCGCTGTTCGAAAGCAATCTGGCCGAGTACAACGCCTTCGGGCGCTTCACCGCGCAGTCGATGGGACTGGTGCGCGCCGACGGTGCGATGGACCTCTACCATGGTGGGCTGCGCGCGCGCGACGCGTCGGGCAAGACGCTCTTCGACCACTTCGACTATGGCCGTTACTGGGACGTGATCGCCGAGGAAGTGAAGCCCTGGTCGTACATGAAGTTCCCGTTCTTCAAGAATCAGGGACCGGACGATGGCTGGTACCGTGTCGGGCCGCTGACGCGCGTCGCCAACTGCGATTTCATCCCGACGCCGCTGGCCGATCGCGAACGGCAGGAATTCCTCGCCTACGATAGCGGCAGCGCGGCGGGCGCGACGCTCGGCTACCACTGGGCGCGCATGATCGAGATGCTGCACGCCGCCGAGACCATCAAGGATCTATTGAACGACGACGATATCGTCGGCACGGACCTGATGGCACCGCTCGGCGAACGGCAGGAACGCGGCGTCGGCGTCATCGAGGCGCCGCGCGGCACGCTGATCCACCACTACCGCGTCAACGAAAACGACGAGGTCTTCCGCGCCAACTTGATCGTCTCGACCACGCACAACAACCAGGCAATGAACGAGGCAATTCGCCAGGTCGCGCGTCAGTACTTCGACGGCCGCGAGGTCACCGAAGGCTTGTTGAATCATATCGAGGTCGCCATCCGCGCCTTCGATCCCTGTTTGTCGTGCGCCACGCATGCGCTCGGCCAGATGCCGCTCGAGGTGGAAATAGTCAGCCGTGACGGTACGCCACTCGATCGCATGATGCGCGACGCGCGCGGCATCTGCTCGCGCAATTGACTGCGCCCATCCTGGTCTTCGGCTGGGGCAACCCCGGCCGCGGCGACGATGCGCTCGGCCCGCTGTTCGTCGAACGCATCGAGGCGATGAACCTGCCCGGCGTGGAATGCCTGACCGACTTCCAGCTTCAGGTCGAGCATGCGCTCGATCTCAAGGAACGCCAGCGGGTGCTGTTCGTCGACGCCAGCGTCGATACGGCGACGATCACCGCAACACGGATCGAAGCCAGTCGCGACACCACCTTCACCAGCCACGCAATGTCACCGCAAAGCGTGCTGCAAACCTATCTCGACATCGAGAAGGCAACTCCTCCACCGAGTTGGCAACTCGCCATCGGCGCCCATTCATTCGACTTGGGCGAACCCCTGTCGAAACTGGCCGCGCACAACCTTGACGCCGCGCTCGCCTGGGCGGTCGACTGGCTGACCGGGAAGTAAAAAGGCCTCCGCATAACTTCGCGGAGGCCTTCGACGGCGATCGAGGTCGCCGAACGCTGGAGCAGCTTACTTGCCAGTGCCTTCCAGGTCGATCACGACGCGACGGTTCGGCGCCAGGCAGGCCGCCAGTTTCGCCCGTGAAAGCTTGTCGGAACAATTGACGTTCTCCAGCGGCTGCGATTCACCGGCGCCCTTGGCGTCAAAGGTCACCGCGTTGACACCCTTGCCCTGCAGGTAGCTCTTGACCGCGGCGGCACGCTGTTCCGACAACCTCTGGTTGGCCGCTTCGCTGCCGATGCGATCGGTATGGCCGATCACCGTCACGGAAGAAACGGAGGCACATGCCGCAGCCTTCGCGGCAACGGCGTCAAGCTGCCGTTTGGCACCCGCGGTAAGCACCGACTTGCCGAAGGCGAAAGTAGCGTCCGCTGCCAGGGTGGCAGTGAAGTCGCACTTGGGCGGAGGCGGCGGGGGCAGCGGTACCGGCTTGGGCGCGGGCATCGGCGCAACCGCCACCGGAGCAGGCGCAGGAGCAGGTTCTGGCTTCTTGACCAGATCGGGATCACATTCAGCAATGGCCATGGCCGGGGTCCACTCGGCGGTCCGCCAGCACAGGCCGTGTCCGCTACGCGCGACGATGCTGCGGGTATCGGTCAAATAGGCTTCGTTATTAACGACCTGGGCGAGCGCAGACGTGGTGCACACACCGAGAAGAACGGAACCAATTACCCCGAGTTTGATGGACTTTGACTTCATTGTTCACCTCCTTGTGAATTGACGGGAATTGCGCAATCTTTCTGGCGGGGTCATCCTAGTCCAGAGTGTTCCGGAATACATCACACGACCCTTCCGTGTAACATTAGTTCACATTTGCAATGCCACTGGCAAGTGACGCCTATTGGTGACAACCTTGACGGTGGTGTGGAAAACTTGATGCAGCATGGATTTCGATTGGTTCGCCGCAGGTATGCCGCGTGAGACTAGCACTCCTTGAAGACGATCCGGCGCAGGCAGAGACCCTGGCGTCCTGGCTGGTCGGGGCCGGCCACGACACCCACGTTTTCAGCCTTGGTGGCGACCTGTTGCGTCACGCAAGCCGCGAGAGTTTCGACGCCTTCCTGATCGACTGGATGCTGCCTGACCAAAGCGGCCCCGAGGTGTTGCGCAAGCTGCGGCAGGAACGCGACATCGCCTCGCCCGTACTGTTCGTGACCAGCCGCGACGCCGAAGAGGACATCGTCGCCGGCCTTGCCGCCGGCGCCGACGACTACATGGTCAAACCCATTCGTCGCTTGGAACTGCTTGCCCGCCTGGAAGCGATATGCCGCCGCTTCCGCACCCATGCCGAAACGCAACCGGTGCTCGACCTGCCCCCATATCAGATCGACATCGAGCGTCGCCGCGTCTCCCGCCACGGGGAAACAATCGGAAACCTGACCGAGAAGGAATTCGCGCTTGCGGTATTCCTGTTCCAGAACGTGGGTCGGCTGCTTTCTCGCGGGCACCTGCTCGAGGCGATCTGGGGCCTCAGTGCCGCGATTCCGACCCGTACCCTGGACACGCACATCAGCCGTATCCGCAAAAAACTCGACATCCACCCTGCAAACGGCTTTCGGCTCGCACCGGCTTACAACTACGGATACCGACTCGAGCGCGTGGTGGCCGAGCCGGCATGAAACGGCTCGCCAACCTAGCCGTGGCACTGGCTGCACTCCTGACGCTTGCCCCCTTGACGGCTGGCGCGGACGATGAGATTCGCTACACCATCCGGCCGGGGGACACGCTGATCGCTCTAAGTCAGAAGATGCTGATCAACCCGCGGCAATGGCCCTGGATACAGAAACTGAACGGTATTACCGACCCCTATCATCTGATTCCCGGCTCCGCGTTGCGCATGCCGGTCGCGCTGCTCAAACTCGAATCCGCCACGGCCAGGGTAAGGTCGGTGAGCGGCGAAGTCAGCGCCGACGGCAGGCCACTCAAGCCTGCCGATACCATCGCCCCGAACGCCCACATCACCACTGGCGCACAGGGGTTCGTTACCATCGAATTGATTGACGGTTCGCGCCTGGTGCTGCAACCGGAAAGCAGCCTGAAAGTCGAAATGCTGTCGCGCTACCGCAACACCGACCTGCCCGAAACACGGCTGCGACTCGACGCCGGCCGCGTCGAGTCGGTTGTCACCAAGAGCTTGGCACCGCGCCCGAAATACATCATCAACACACCGACCGCCGCCATCGGAGTGCGCGGCACGAGCTTCCGCGTCGGCAGCGAGGGCGCCAACGGTGCCAGCCGCGCCGAGGTCACCGAAGGCACGGTCGCCGTCGGCCGCGACGACGCCAAGGAATCCGCGCCGCTCCACGCTGGCTTCGGCATCGTTGCCGAGCCCGGCGGCGCCATATCCGCACCGGTCGCGCTGCTGCCGGCCCCGGACCTGAGCGGCCAACCGGCGCTTTACGAGCGCCCTGTCATCCGCTTCGTGCTGCCACCGCTGGCCGGTGCGCAGTCCTACCGTTTCCAGGTCGGCGCCGACGCCGACCTGCAAGTGCTGCTCGCGGACACAACTGCGAGCCAACCGGAAGCCAAGTTCGGCGGCCTGCCCGACGGCGAATACACGCTGCGGGTGCGCGGCATCGATGCCAAAGGGCTGGAGGGTCGCGACGCCGATTTCCGCTTCAGGCTCAAGGCCCGGCCGCAGCCACCCTTCGCGACGGCGCCGGTCGGCAACGTCAAACTGCGCGCCGTATCGGCCGCGCTGGCGTGGACAACGAATCCCGATGCGGCGCGCTACCGCGTCCAGGTGACGCACGACGAGGCCTTCGCGCGGATCTTCGCCGACATCGACGGTGTCGAGGGCACGACCATCATGCCGGCGAGCAAACTGCCGCCGGGCGACTATCTGTGGCGGACGAGAAGCATCCGCGCCGATGGCGACGTCGGCCCTTGGGGCGACCCGCAGCGCTTCCGGCTTCGCGCCCTGCCAGCCGCACCCGAACCACCGAAGCTCGACGACCACGAACTCACCCTCGCCTGGTCGGGCGAGCCTGGGCAGACCTTCCTGTTCCAGTTCGCCCGGGACGACAAGTTCACCGACCTTGTCGCCGAACGCGAGCTGACCGAAGCCTCGATCACCCTGCCGCGGCCCCAGCCGGACACCTACTACATGCGGGTGCGCGCCACCGACGCCGACGGCTTTGTCGGCCCGTTCACCGACACGCAAATCGTCGAGGTGCCGTACCCGCGGCCGCCGTGGTGGCTGCCTTTGCTGGCGCTCGTGCCCCTGGCGCTATAGGCGATGCGACGGCAAGGCCGCGCATTCGGCGAATGGGCGCTGCTGACCGCCGCACTGGTCGCGCTGGTTTCGTTTTCCGCAGCCGAAGGCTGGCTGTGGCGCCCCGACCAACTCGTCTACGATATCGGCCAGTCGCTCGGCTCGCGGTCGGTCCCGGACGACCTCTTGATCGTCGCCATCGATGATGAGAGCCTGCGCCGTATCGGGCGGTGGCCGTGGCGACGGGCCATCCACGCGACGCTACTGGAGAGGCTGACCGAAGCCGGCACCGCCGCGGTCGGTCTCGACATCATTCTCAGCGAGGCGGATGGTGCCACGCCGAACGATGACCGCGTGATGGCCGACGCGATCAAGCGCAACGGTCGCGTCGTACTGCCCGTGGTACCGCACGTATTGGCGCCGGGACTGCTCGCGGATGGACGGCCAATCCAGATGTTCCGCGACACCGCCGCCGAACTCGGCCATATCGAGATTCAACTCGACGCCGACGGCATCGCGCGCAGCCTGTACCTGTGGGGCGGCATCGACACACCTCGTTATCCGCAGTTTGCGCTGGCCTTGCTGAAAGTCAGCCGTGGCGGTACGCCACCACAGTTATTGCGTGCACCCGGCGTGCCGGACGAGGCCCCGGGGCAACGCGGCTGGCGGCGCGACATGTGGGTACATCCCTTGTTTGCCGGACCGCCGGGCACCTATCGCACGGTATCGTATGTAGACGTCCTGACCGGCGCGGTAACCGCCGAGCAGTTGCGCGGCAAGGTCGTTCTCGTCGGCGCGACTGCCACCGGACTGGGCGACCAGTATCCAACGCCGATGTCGCGGCTGGGCCTGCCCATGTCCGGCGTCGAAATCCAGGCCACACTCCTCGATGCCCTGCGCAGCAACGCTACCGCCCAATGGTTGTCGCCCGGGCAGGTGGCCGCCGCAACGGCCGTAATCTTGCTGGCGCTGATGAGCGGGCTGCTGTTCCTGTCCGCGCGCGGCGGACTGCTGCTGTCCGCCGTGGTCGGCTTCGCCTCGCTGGTCGGGGCGATCGTACTGCTGCAATGGGGACACGTTTGGTTGCCGCCGGTCTCAATCCTGCTCGGCGCAGCGCTGGCCTACCCGTTCTGGAGCTGGCGCCGCCTGGAAACCGCGCAGCGCTTCGTCGATGCCGAATTGCGCGAGCTGCACGAAGCCGAACCCTCCGCCCCCCTCGACCCGGCGCGGATGCGCAGCGTCGACCCGCTGGAAAACCGCATCGCCATAATCCGCGCAGCAACCAAGCGGCACCGCGCGGCCCGCAAGGCCCGCGACGACACGATGCGCTTCATTTCCCACGACATCCGTTCGCCGCTCGCCTCCATCGTCACCCTGGCTGAAGGCGCCGACGAAGCCAGCCGGCTGCAACACGCCGGCCAATACGCCAGAAAAGCACTCGGCCTGGCCGACGACTTCTTCCGGCTGGCCAAGGCCGAGGCCATCGACGCGCGCAAGTTCGAGGCCACCGATCTCGCTTCGCTGGCGCAGGACGCGGCCGATGCCGTCTGGCCGGCTGCGGAGTGCAAACACGTCAAGGTTGAAGTCCGGGACGACTGTGGCTGCGAAGCGCTGGTGCTGGGCGAGGCAACGCAACTGAGCCGGGCGCTGACCAACCTGCTCGACAACGCCGTGAAGTTCAGCCCCGAGTCGACCGTCGTCCGCGTCACGCTGCGCGACGCGGGAGACTGGCTGGAACTAGACGTCGCCGATGAGGGCTGCGGAATCGCCCCGGAAGATGTGGACAGGCTGTTCACACCCTACGGCCGGGTAGGCCGGAAGGACCAGCCCGGGATCGGACTCGGGCTGGTCATCGTCAAGACCGTCATCGAACGTCACGGCGGCACGATCGCAGTCGATAGCACGCCGGGGGCTGGCTCGACCTTCCGCATCCGCCTGCCTTTGGCCCGCTTCGGCGACAACTGAATCTCGTTCGTAACGCCCCGACGTTGCGCCGCAGCATGTCTCACGCCACAATGGTATCGGGACACCAGGAGAATCGGACATGACCGGTACCAACGTCATCGAGCACATCGAAAATCGAACCTACGACGAAATCGCCGTCGGCGATAGCGCAAAGCTGGTGCGCACCTTGCGGCCGGAAGACATCCAGATGTTCGCTATCATGTCCGGCGATTTCAATCCGACCCACGTCGATCCGGAATACGCGCGCTCTTCGACCTTCCGCGAGGTAGTGGCGCACGGCATGTGGGGCGCCGCGCTGATTTCAAACGTGCTCGGCACCCAGTTCCCCGGCCCGGGCACGGTCTATGTCGACCAGACGCTCAAGTTCTACCACCAGGTGCGGGTCGGCGATACCATCACGGTCACCGTCACCTGCCATCGGAAGTTCGAGCACAACCATCACATCGTCTTCGACTGCCTGTGTGTCAATCAGGAGGGCCAGACGGTCATTCAAGGCACGGCCGAAGTGTTGGCGCCAACCGAAAAAATCCGCCGACCCAAGGCCGACATGCCGGAGTTCCGCCTCTCGTCTACGCGCAAGGCTCGTTACGAGCACGTACTCGAAATCAGTCGCGGGCTGCCGCCGATACCAATGGCGGTGGTACATCCCTGCGATGACGAGTCGCTCAAGGGCGCCATTCTCGCCCGCGACCGCGGCCTGATCGTGCCGACCCTGGTCGGCCCGGAAGCGAAGATCCGCGCTCTCGCGGAACAACTGACGCTGGACCTCGCGGACTGCCGCATAGTCAATGTCCCGCATAGCCATGCGGCAGCCGAATCGGCCGTAGCCCTGGCCCGTGAGGGCGAGGTGGCGGCGCTGATGAAAGGCTCGCTGCACACCGACGAACTGATGAGCGAGGTGATCGACAAGGCGACGGGGCTACGCACCGAGAGGCGCATCAGCCACGTGTTCATGATGGACGTGCCGACCTATCCGCGGCCGCTGCTGATCACCGATGCGGCGGTCAACGTACAGCCGACACTGGAGGACAAGGTCGACATCGTCCAGAACGCGATCGACCTGGCGCTGATGCTGCACATCGCCGAACCCAAGGTCGCCCTCCTCGCCGCCGTGGAAACGGTCAACCCGGCCATGCAGGCGACGCTCG
Organism: Gammaproteobacteria bacterium; assembly: GCA_018819515.1. Lineage (GTDB taxonomy): Bacteria > Pseudomonadota > Gammaproteobacteria > Burkholderiales > Rhodocyclaceae > Fen-999. Next base: position 16,714 of record JAHJPX010000017.1, on the reverse strand, counting down.
ACGCCGCCGCGCTTTGCAAGATGGCCGACCGCGGCCAGATCAGGGGCGGCGTCCTCGACGGCCCGCTCGCCTTCGACAACGCGATCTCTGAATTCGCCGCCCGCACCAAGGGTATTCGTTCGGCCGTCGCCGGACGCGCCGATATCCTGCTGGTCCCCGACATCGAATCGGGCAACATGCTTGCCAAACAGCTCGAATACCTGGCCGACGCGCTTTCGGCCGGCATCGTGCTCGGCGCCCGGGTGCCCATCGTGCTCACTTCGCGCGCCGACTCGGCCGAAGCGCGCACCGCCTCGACGGCCATCGCGGTCGTCATGGTTCACAGCGAGCGGAAGAAGCCTTAATGTCCGACGCCATCCTCACCATCAACGCCGGTTCGTCGTCGATCAAGTTCGCGCTGTTCGCCGACGGCCACGCCATTCCGGCCGAACCGGAAGTGGTCGGCCAGATCGACGGCATCGGCCTCGGTGGCGACATTCATCCCCATCTTAAGGCGAAGAACGCGGCGGGCGACGTGCTCGACAACTGCGACCTGCCGCTGACGGGCAAAGGCCAGCACCGCGCGGCGCTGGCCTTCCTGGTCGACTGGCTGCGCGGCCACGACGGCGGCCGCGAAGTAGTCGGGGTCGGTCACCGCGTCGTACATGGTGCCGAGATGTACTCGCGGCCGCTGCTGCTCGACGCCGCGACGCTCGATGCGCTGCGCGGCTTCATTCCGCTGGCGCCGCTGCACCAACCGCACAACATCGCGGGCATCGAAGCGATGACGGCCGCCCTGCCCGGCGTACCGCAGGTCGCCTGCTTCGACACCGCCTTCCACCGCAGCCAGCCCGAGATCGCCCAGCGCTTCGCCCTGCCGCGCGCGATCACCGAAAAAGGCGTGCGCCGCTACGGCTTCCACGGCCTCTCCTACGAGTACATCGCCGACGTGCTGCCGCAACATCTCGGCGACAAGGCGAACGGCCGCGTGATCGTCGCCCATCTGGGCAACGGTGCCTCGATGTGCGCGATGAAGGAACGACGCAGCGTGGCGACGACCATGGGCTTCACCGCCGTCGAGGGCCTGATGATGGGCACCCGCAGCGGCAGCCTCGATCCCGGCGTGCTCCTTTATTTGATGGACTACCAGGGCATGGACGCCAAGGCGCTGGAAAGACTGCTCTACAAGGAATCCGGTCTGCTCGGCGTTTCCGGCATCTCGCAGGACATGCGCGAACTGCTCGCCTCCGATCGTCCCGAAGCGCGCGAGGCGGTCGACCTGTTCTGCTACCGCATCGTGCGTGAGGTCGGTTCGCTGGCCGCGGCGCTCGGCGGCCTCGACGCGCTGGTGTTCACCGGCGGCATCGGCGAACACGCCGCGCCGGTGCGCGCGCAGGTGTGCGGTGCGCTCGGCTGGTTGGGCGTGCGCATCGACGAGGCGGCCAACGCCCGCCACGATCGGCGTATCGCCATGGCTGACTTTTCGGTGGATGTGCTGGTGCTGCCCACCAACGAGGAATGGATGATCGCCCGCCACACCGCGGCGCTAATCGACTAAGGAAGGGAACCCGGCAGTCTCGTCAAAAGTGTGGGGCATCGCCCCATCCCTTGCGTTGCTCGGGACCGCCGTTTCGTGGCGTCCTGCGCCATTCGGAAAAGTCAGCCGTGGTGGCACGCCGGGCGTGCGGCCTCAGCCCTTCTCCACCGGCAGGCCGTCGTCGCGCCATTCCTTGATGCCGCCGCGGAACCAGTAGACGCGCTTGTAGCCTTCCTTCATCGCGCGGCGACAACTTTTGTAGCTCTTCCAGCATTCCGGGCCGCCGCAGGAGAATATAACCTCCTGGTTCTTGTCGGCGGGCAATTGGCGGACGTCGAACTCGTCCTTGCTGGCGTCGTAGTCGGTTTCCTTCGTGCTGCGCTCGACATAAGGCAGCCAGCGGGCGCCGGCAGGGTGCCCGGTCCGGTATTCCTCTTCCGTACGACCGTCGAAGAACGCCACCCCGCGCAAGGACAACTCGCGCGCCTTTTTGGCGTTGATCAACTGGGCGCCCTCGAGTACTCGCGGGGTAAAGTAGCCCAGGGTGGCGACGTATTCGTAGGCGCGCGGATCGAGCCGCTGGAAGCTGCCGCTGCTTTTGTCGGAGGACGGCACGTTCTTTCCGACAAGCGCGTCTTCCATGGCATCTATCGCCTTTCGGCCGAGCGACTTGTGGGCGACGACGCCCAGCCCCGGTAGTTCCCGGGTCCGCATCACTTCGACCACCGGCTCGCCCGCCGCGCGCCACTGCTCAAACATCCTGTCTTCGACAGCGACCGTGTCGACCGTGCCGAACTTCAGGGCGTTGAGCAGCGCGCCTTCATAGTAGGTGTAATAGAGCATGCTGAAATGCTGCTTCAGCGTGGTGCCGGCCGCATTGGCCTCGCCGCGCATCAGGTAGGTGGCGATCGCGTCCTGGCCGGGTACGCCCAGCGACTTGCCCTTGGCGTCGGCAAAGCTGTGGATGCCGGAACTCATTAGCGTCGCCAGCACGACACCCAATCGACGATTGGATACCCCGATAGGCTGATAGTGTCCGTAACGCAAGGCGCTGCCGATGATGTGCGCGGGCCCGGCGATCACGGCGACTGTGCCGCCGCGCGTGGCGAACAGATCCTCGGTCGCGCTTTTTGAGAACACGAACATTGAATTGATCCCGGCTTTGCCCGACGTGGCTTCGATGAGCCTCGACCAGGCCGGGTAGAGCGTAAACCTGTCCTTCTCCCCATGTTCGCCGCTATTGATCAACCAGCGATCCGCCACTGTCGCCGTTTCCGCCGCATTGCCGTTGACCATGACCAGTGCCGCAATCGCCGCAAAAACGGAACGGCCCGGCCAGAATCTGGCTTTCCCGACTCTATTCATCCCCCATCCCCCATGTCCTTACGCAGAACAAGGATAGCCAATTCTCGTTCCCGGTTTCTGAAGTTTGTCTTATGGTGCGATTATTCAACCTGAGAAAGTCAGCCGTGGCGATACGCCACCCGGCACCTGCGCGAAGGACGATTACCCGCGCCGGGCGCAACGCGCCCGGTACAATCGGCGCTTCACGTTCTACCGCTGCTCATGACCGACCGGCAAACTCCGCACGACGCTCCGCTGAACCTGCTGATTCTCGCCGCCGGCGCGGATGAAGCATCGTCGCTGGCCGGCGAATTCGAACGGGCGACCTTCCTTCGGGCCGCCAGCGCGGCAGCCCTGCGCAACGCACTGCGCGCCGGCCAGTGGGACGCGGTGCTCTACCAGTTCAATCTGGCAGGACTGACACCTGCCGGCGCACTGAAAGTCCTGCATGGCCGCGATCTCGATCTGCCGTTCATTGTCGTCGCGGATCCGGTCGACGCGAGGGCGGCGGGCAAAGCGATGGGCGCCGGCGCCCATGATCTGATCTTCAGCGACCGCCTCGACCGGCTCGCGCCGGCGGTCGAGCGCGAGGTACGCGAAGCACGCCACCGTGCCGATCACCGCGCCACGCTGGCCATGGTTCAGAACAGCGACCGCCGTTTTCGGGGCCTGGCCGGCAGCCTGCCCGGTATGGTCTTCCATTTGCAGCGCGGATCGGACGGCAGCTACAGGTTTCTTTACGTCAGCGAAGGCAGCCAGCGCCTGCTCGGCATCAAGCAGCATGAGTTACTGGCCTCGGCGAAACGGTTTTTCGAGGCCTTCGATGCGGACGACCGGCAAGCGCTGGAAACGGCACTGCACCGGTCGGCGACCGCGGGTACGCCGCTCGACTGGTCGGGCCGCCTGCGCGGTCGCGGCCGCAGAAAGTGGATCGACCTGCGCTCGACGCCGCAGCGCGACGAGGATTCCGGCAGCGGTAGCCACGGCATCGTCAACTGGCAGGGCATCGCCACCAATATCACGACCATCAAGGAAACCGAAGCGGCCCTGCGCGCTTCGCGCGAACAGCTTTCCGAACTTTCCTTCCACCTCGAAGCGGCGCGCGAACAGGAACGCGAACGCATCGCCCGCGACATTCACGACGAACTGGGCAGTTTCCTGGTCCGCCTCAAGATCGAGGCCACGTTGCTGGCGGCCAAACTGCCGATCGATCCTCCCGCCCTGCGCGAAAAGGCCCGCGCGATCGAGAGCCTGCTCGACCAGGCGATGGGGGCCGCAGGCCGCGTCGCCAGGGAATTGCGCCCCGGCATCCTCAAGGAATTCGGTCTGCCGGCGGCAATCGAATCGCTGGCCGAGGACTTTTCGCAACATTTCGGCATTACCTGCCGGGTGCACTGCGACGACGATCTGGACGCCGATCCCGATACTTCGCTGGCGCTCTTCCGCATTGTCCAGGAAACCCTGACCAACGTCGCAAAACATGCCCACGCGTCGCTGGTCGTCGTGCGGTTGAAGCGGGAAAAAGGTAGCATTGCACTTGAACTGCGGGACAACGGTCGCGGCATCTCCGACGCCGACATGGCCAAGCCCAAGTCCTTCGGTTTGCGCGGTATTCGCGAGCGCGTGCATAGCCTCTCGGGAGATTTCACCATCACCTCGGGCGAACATGGCGGCACCTATATCCGGTTGCAGGTGCCGGAACGCCGCGGTACCGAGCCATCGATCGTTGACGACGCAGAAGATCTACAGCGCAAGCTATTTTGACCATGGACGACAAGATTCACGTATTGATCGCCGACGACCACGCCATCGTGCGCCAGGGGCTGCGGCAGATCCTGTCCGAAACCGAAGATCTCATTGTCGCCGGCGAGGCCGACGACGGCGTCGAGGCGCTCCAGCTTGCCCGCCAGCAGGAATGGAACGTGTTCCTGCTCGACGTTTCGATGCCCAATCGCAACGGCATCGATACGCTGAAGCAGTTAAAGAAGGAGTTCCCGCGCCTGCCGGTGCTGATACTCTCGATGCACCCGGAGGAACAGTACGCGGTACGTGCCCTCAAGGCCGGCGCCTCTGGCTACCTCACGAAGCAAAGCGCGCCTGAACAACTGGTAACCGCTATTCGCCAGGTCGCGGGCGGCCGAAAATACGTCAGCCCGACCGTCGCCATGCAGTTGGCCGACGCTATAGCCAACGATTCAGAACAACCGCTGCACGAGCTGCTGTCGGACCGCGAATACGAAGTGCTGAAACTGATCGCGACCGGCAAGACACTGACGCAGATCGCCGAGGAACTGAATCTGGCGGTCGCGACGATCAGTACTTTCCGCGCCCGCATCCTGAACAAGCTCGGTCTGTCCAGCACCGCCGAGCTGATCCGCTACGGCCTCGAAAACGGACTGAGCTGAACACGATGGCGGACACGAAGCAACCTTCGGAACTCGCCCGCGAAACCCTGCGCCAACTGGCGCTACGCCGGGTGCCGCCAACGCCGGACAATTACCGCACCCTGTATCACGAGATCTCCGGCACCCCAGCGGTGGAGGACTTCCCCGAACGCGCCCTCAAAGGACTTGCCAGCGGCCTGCCGCGAAAGACCCCGGAGCAGATGCGTCTCGCGCGCCAGATCGACACCGCGATCGGCGACGGCAATTGGAGCGGCATCAAGGCCGCGCTGACCGAGCTGTTCAACAAGACCACGGCAACGCCGCCCAACTGGAGCGGCCTGATCCGCGACCTGTTCAGCCAGTATGAAAGCCGCCACGCCGGCACCACGCCGGCGAAAAAGCGTGAGTCCCTTGAACATGTCCTGACCGCGTCGGGCACGCCGGACATCCTGTTCAACCGGCTACAGTCGCTGGCGAAGAACTGGTCGCAAGGTATCGCCGCGGAGGGAGCGCTTGCCGAGGTCGACGCGCCGATCCCCGCGTCGGCACCTGCATCGGCATTGGCAGTCGAAGGCAAGCCGATGGGTTCTGAGCTACAGGAACTGCTGGCGCAGTTGCTGGAAAACACGCTGAGCGTGCTGCTGATCGACACGCCGGACCTCAATCAGGAAGCGGCCGGCCTGGCGGCCGACATTCGCGGCGCGGTCACGCCGGAACAGATTGCCTCATTCACCTCGCGCCTGAAGAAGTTCAGCTACCGTCTGCAATTCGTCGCCGAAGGCCAGGCGGAACTGCGCGGTGCGCTGCTTCATCTCTTACAACTGATCGTCGAGAACATCAACGAACTGGTGGTCGACGACCAATGGATGCAGGGCCAGGTCTCGGTCGTCCGCGACCTGGTCGGCCAGCCCCTGAACCTGCGACAACTCGACGACGTCGAGCGCCGGCTCAAGGACCTGATCTACAAACAGAGCGCGCTCAAGAAGGGCTTGAGCGAAACACAGGACCGACTCAAGACGATGCTCGCCACCTTCGTGGACCGGCTGGCGGATTTCGCCTCCACCACCGGCGAGTATCACGAGCGGATCGACGCCTGTGCCGACAAGATCAGCAAGGCCAAGGACGTGTCCGAGTTGTCCGAGGTTCTCGATGTGGTGATGCAGGAAACGCGCACAGTCCAGCTCGCCGCCCAGCGCTCCCATGATGAATTGACGGAAATGCGTGCACGCGTACGGGAGGCCGAGCAGCAAGTGGCTCACCTGCAGGACGAACTGGCGCAGACCAGCGAAATGGTGCGTCACGATGCGCTGACCGGCGCACTCAACCGAAAGGGTATGGACGAAGCGATCGAACGCGAGGTCGGGAGAGCCCGAAGACGCAGCGCGTCGATGTCCGTGGCGATGCTCGACATAGACAACTTCAAGAAGATCAACGACACCTACGGCCACGAAGCGGGCGACCAGGCGCTGGTTCATCTCGCCAAGGTAGTGCGCGAAACACTGCGCCCGCAGGACACCCTGGCCCGCTACGGCGGCGAGGAATTCGTCATCATCCTTGCCGACACACTGCTCGACGACGCGATCAACGCCATGGTACGCGTCCAGCGCGAACTGACCCGCAAGTTCTTCCTGCACAACAACGAAAAGCTACTAATCACCTTCAGTTGCGGCGTCGCTGAACTCGGCGCAGACGAGGAGCCGCCCGACGCCGTCAAGCGCGCCGACCAGGCCATGTACCTCGCCAAGCGGGCAGGAAAGAACCGGGTCGTCGCAGCCTAGTTTCGTTCGGGGGGGCGTTCCCGTCCTTCCTCCGAGATTGTTGGCACCTCCGACTAACGAAATGGAGGGGCCCGATGTTCTAAGCAAGACCGCCGGGAACGCATCGCTATAGCATGGCGTTCAAGGCTCGGACAGTTCGCTTAAGCGAACTGTCGAACGTCCTGATCCAGAATGTCGCCGCGGCGATCCGGCTCTTGGGTGCGTTCCAGTGAAAGGCGTATAGCGAAAGCGGGGTTGGCTCAGCCCACAGTTTCTTTGGCGTTGATACTTGCGCGCCGCAAAAGTCAGCCGTGGCGGTACGCCGAGTGCGACGGCGATGATCAACGGCCGGGATATCGAGGTGGAATGGACGGTGGCGCGGAGGCTGGCGCGGCAGCTTCAATTTCTGATCGGTCGTGGGGCGCCCTCCACGACCGACGTCTCACACTTGCACGAAGAGGGTGTCCGCTGCGGTAAAGGCTGTCTTCGCGCCTCCGGTGGCGAGCAGTTCGTCGCCCGCCCGCCGGGGGCCGTCGCCGAAAGCCCAGACGTAGTCGTCGAGCAGTATCCAGCCTCCGGGCTGGACGAGGGGCCGCCAAGCCTCGACATCCTGGCGGACGGATTCGTACTTGTGGTTGCCGTCGATATGCAGGAGGCTGATCCGGCCGGTGATCGGGGTGCTGCCGAATTCGTCGGAGCGAATGTTTCCCGCGTCCGCCGCCTGCCGATAGCGCTCGACAGCCTGCCCGGAAGTGTCGCGGAGGTAGGTGACGTTGTCGAACACCGAGAGCGAGGCGGCGAAGCCGAGAAACGCCTGCTGCCAATCGCGGCTCGGCGCGGCTGCGTTGATCAGGCTGGCCTGCTCGCCCTGATGGCGGATAGCCGAAAGCTCCCACGGGTCCACGCACACGACCGAGCCGATGCGATGAAACTTCGCCAGCCAGGCCAGGGCGAAGGCGGATTTACCGTACAGCGAACCGATCTCGACGATATCTCCGGGAGCCGTCTGCCGAGCGATTTGTGTCAACGCGCGAAGCTTGGTGTTGTCGCTCTGTCCGGGAATCTGGTTATAGCCGCGATAGAGGCCGGCGAGGTTCGATAACGGCAGGCCGGGCGTGGCAGTACCTGTCGTCAGGAAGTCGGCGTTCACGCAATCCTCCGCCCAGCGATAGGCCTCACCGTAGCTTTGCCAGTCCATCTCGTACGGCGATTCGTTGCACACGTGAAACGCAACGGGGAATTCCGCCGACTGGCAGAGTGTGCGCAGATGCCACCAGATCGCCGGATGCGGTGCGAAGACCGCGTCGATGCCGTGCGTCCGGAGCAGCTCGGCCAGTGCGGCACCGAAGCCGTGCTCGGTCACGTAAGGCAAGTAGGCGGGCAGATAGTCGGGATAACGGTCCGCCGCCATCGGTTCGGACGAGGCCGCGACCACCTTGAAGCCGAGCTGATGCGCGGTGCGCGCGAACGCGGCCGACTGCGGCACGTCGATCGGAAATACCAGCAACGCTGACTGTCGTGTCACGTCGCGTGCTTCAGCGCCGAATCAGGTCGGCGATGAAGTCGACCTGTTCTGGCGCCAGATCCGGATAGATGGGCAGGCAGATCACCTGTTCCGCCGCCCGCTTCGCCACCGGGAGGTTGGCGCCGTTGGCCGACGGCAGGCCGCGATACATCGGCAGGTCGCTGATCAGCGGGAAGAAGTAGCGCCGCGCATAGATTCCGTTGTCTTGCAGCTTCGCGTAGAGCGCGTCGCGGCTCAGCGGGAACTCGGGGCGAACCATGATTGGGAAATACGAGCTGTTGGTCACGTCGTCCGGGCCGCCCCCCAGGCAGTCGATGCCGGCTGCGCCCGCCAGCCGCTGGCGATAGCGGGCGTCGATGTCCCGCCGGCGCTGGATTGCCTCGTCGATGCCTTTGAGCTGCAGCATGCCGAAGGCGGCGTTGATTTCGCTCATCTTGCCGTTGATGCCCGAAGCCACTACCGTCACCTCGTCGACGAAACCGAAGTTTTTCAGGTGGTCGATGTGGCGCTTGGTCTTGGCGTCCTGGCTGACGATGGCGCCGCCCTCGAAGGTGTTGAACACCTTGGTCGCGTGAAAACTCAGCACCGACAGATCGCCGTGGCGCAATACGCTTTGCCCGTCTTGGCGCACGCCGAAGGCGTGGGCGGCATCGTAGATCAGCTTCAGGCCATAGTTGTCGGCGATCTCCTGTATGCGCACCATGTCGCACGGCCGGCCGTAGCAATGCACCGGCAGGATCGCCGTGGTGTGCGGGGTGATGGCCGCTTCGATCCTGTCGGGATCGAGATTGAGCGTGTCCGGCACGACATCGACGAACACGGGTTTGATGCCGTTCCAGACCAGGGCATGCGCCGTCGCCACGAAGGAATACGGCGTGGTAATGACCTCGCCGGTAATGCGCAGGGACTGCAAGGCGGTGACCAGCGCCAGGGTGCCGTTGACGAACAGCGAGATATGTTCGACGCCGAGATATTCGCAAAGCGCCTGTTCGAGCTGGCGATGGAACGGTCCGTTGTTGGTCAGGCGCTTGCTCGCCCAGATCTGCTCAAGGTAGGGAATGAACTCCTCGAGCGGCGGCAACAGCGGCCGGGTGACGTAGGTCTTGTCCTGTTCAGGCGTGGTCATGGTCTAGCTCCCGGCGCTGTCTTCGATTTCGGCAAGCGGCACTTCGAACGACTCCGGCGGCAACCCCTCGCACCAGCGCCGCCACATGGTACGCAATGCCAGATGAAAACTGGCCGCCAGCCGCTTCGGGTTGCGCAGTGGCGCCTGTCCGAGATGCTGGCGCATGCCGCTGCGCAGGCGGGAAAGCTCGTCGAGATGCGCCGCCCAGTACAGCCCGCGGTCGACAAGCGCCTCCGGCTGCTCGACGACGAAGTCCTGCATCCCGACCCGGGACAGGATCGCGCTACCGGTCCTGCCGCGCATGCTGTTTCCCGCGACGGTCAGCGTCGGCACCCCCATCCAGAGCGCGTGCAGCGTGGTCGTGCCACCGTTGTAGGGAAAGGTATCGAGGCACAGGTCAACTTGATGATGCAGGCGCATATAGCCGGCCATGCCTTCGCGCGGATGAAACGTCAGGCGCTCGCGCGCGATGCCTTCCTCGGCGAACGAGGCCAGCAGTCTGTCGTATTGGCCGTGCTCGGGCATGCCGCCAAGCAACATGCGCGATGTGGGCAGGGCGCGCAGCAGCGTCGCCCAAATGGCGATCGCCTCGCGGTTCAGTTTGTTCGGTCGGTTGAAACTGCCAAAGGTCAGATAGCCATTGGCCAGCGCCGGCAGGGCGTTGACCTCCGGGGCGTCCAATTGCGGCAGGAAGGGTGTGTTGGCCGGCAGGCGGACGATCTTTTCGGTGAACTGGTGGTCGAACCGCCCTGGCGGCAACAGGTAGCGGTCGGCAAAAAAATAGTCCATCGCGCGCAGGCCTGTCGTCCCGGGATAGCCGATCCAGCTCGCCTGCACCGGCGCCGGCTTGCGCGCGAAAGTCAGCAGCCGGCCGTGGGCTGTATGCCCGGCCAGGTCGATCAGGATGTCGATTTCGTCGGCGCCGATGCTGGCGGCCAACTCGGCATCCGGCAGGTTCGCGATGGCATGCCAGTGGTCAAAATAGCGGCGCAGGCTTCCCGTCACCTCGTCGTTGATGAAGTTGTTGTAGTAAGCATGGAGTTCCAGCATCGGGTGGCCAACCAGGTTCCCGACGATCGGCTCAACAAACGTGGCGACGGGATGCTCGTACAGATCCGGGGAAACGAAACCGATCTTCAGGCGGCGCTCCGGATCGCAGGACTGGGCATGGACCGGCCATTGGTCGCGCAGCGGCGCCTCGAAGCGCTCGCCGAAGCGGACGTGTTCCGCGAACAGGGTGCCGGCGTCGCCCTCGGCGGATTCGCTCAAGGTCAGAAAATGGAGATAGTTTCCATAGAGCGCCGGATGATCGGGGGCCAGTCGCAGGGCCGTGCGAAAACAGTCCGCAGCCTCTTCCCGGCGCCCGGCAGTGGCCAGCACCAGCCCCAGGTTGCTCAATGCCGATGGGCTGTCCGGCCGGATTTGCAGTATCCGCCGGAAACACGTTTCCGCTTCATCAAGCTGACCGAGGTCGCGAAGGGTATTGCCCAGCGCATTCAGCGCCTCGTCGTCGTCCGGGTCCAGCTCGCAGGCCCGTCGCTGCACGGCTTCCGCCTCAATGAGGCGCCCCGTTTTCCACAGCACATAGCCCAGCTTGCCGTGCATTGCGGCGTCCTGCGGCGCCAGGCGCAATGCCTCGCGGAAGCATGCTTCCGCCTCGCCGAGGCGGCCCATGTGTTTCAGCAGGTTGCCGCGATTGCCATGCAACATCGGGGCTTCCGGTGCAATCGCCAGCGCCTGCCGGAAATGCTCGTCGGCCTCATCCATTCGGCCACTGCCCTGAAGCAAAACGGCGAGGCGGTTGTGCGCCTCCGCATCGTCGGGCGCCAGTCGCAACGTGTCTCGATAGGCCACTTCGGCTTCGTCCAGTCGGTCGCGTGCATACAAGGCCATGCCGAGGTTCCGGTGCGTGTTCGCATTGCCCGGCGCGATCTCGATTGCCCGGCGAAAGCTGGTCTCGGCTTCGTCGGGTCGGCCCAGTTCCAACAGCGTCGAACCCAGATTATCGTGCGCCGCCGCATCGCGCGGGCGCCGCCGCAAGGCATCGCGCAGGCTTTGCTCGGCCTCCGCCATACGTCCCAGTTTGTGGAGCGCGACCCCCAGATTCAAGGCAGCGTCGTCGTAACCGGCATCGAGGCGCAATGCCCGCCGATAACAGCTCTCCGCCTCTTCAAGGCGATCGGACTCCTGAAGGGCGACACCCAGGTTGTATTGCGCCTCGGCATCGGCGGGCAAAAGCTCGACAGTTTTTTGCAGCGGCTCGACCGCCTCGTCGTTTCGCCCCAGCAATTGCAGCGCCACTCCCAGCGTCTTCCAGCCCAGTTCAAAGCGGGGGTGCTTCCGGGTCATGGCGCGTGCCTGGGCGACCACGTCGGCGTATCTGCCCTGCCGGAAGAGGGCCAGCAAGGTATCGGTTTCGCCACGGCGCGGATTGCGGCGCCGGCTGGCCGCGACCGGGGCCGCGGGTTCGGCGACTTCGTCATCTTCCTGCGCGCGAGCGACGAGTTCGTCCACCTCCGGCCCGGCCAGGCCGTGCTGACGGGCCAGCGCCAGCACGCTGCGCGCCTCCTCGTCATGACCGGCCAGCAGCAGGGCATCAACGTAGTGCAACCAGCAGGGGCCGCTTTCGGGATCGGCGTTCAGCGCCGCTACGAAATGGGCCAGCCCCGCTTCCGGTTGTCCGGCGGCCACCGCGATTCGGCCCAGGCTGTAGTTGGCTTGGGGATGATCGGGGCTCGCCTCGACGATGGCCATGTAGATCGCGCCGGCCTCGGCCAGGCGGCCGGCGCGAAAGTGTTCGGCCGCTTCACGCAACTGCTGCTCCGGCGGCAGGCTCATCCCCAACCTCCCCGCTGCGGATCGAAGCGGACCGCCGGGCACCGCCCGGATACTTGCTGAATTTGTGACACGAATCGCATCTTTCGATTTTGCGGGTACCTCCGCAGTTGGTAAGGAACCAACAGTCGGACTATCTGCTGGTAAATCTGGGTTTCTTCGAGTAGATCACCCTGAGTTTCGTAGAGGCAATATTGCTCGAGAAAAGATGGTTGCAACGGTCATTTCGGCGAGTTGCCGATGGCGGCGCAAGAGTCGCTCAGTAGTACAGCGCGTCACTTGAAATCCTTCGCGGTTCAGGTGATGCCACACCTTGTCGGTGCCAGGGCGATCCCGGCGCGCAGCACCGATCCGGTGTTCCAGCCGTGTCTGGATGCCAAGCGGCTACGCGTTTCCCATCAAGAATCCACTCGAACCTGGCACGTAGTTGCGCTCGCGGCCCATCGACGCCCTCATGCCACAAGGGTAACAAGGACAACTACACGTCCCTGTAGTACTTGGCAGGCATACCGAACCAAACCTCATTGTCCGGTACATCCTTCCTGACCTGTGAGCAGGCGCCGATCTCGGAATTCACGCCGATGGTCACGGACGGCATGATCACCACGCTGGCGCCGAATCGCGATCCCTTCTTCAGCCGACCCGATACCTTCTCGTCATTCCTGGTCAGGTCGGGGGTATCGGTCACCACGAAGGCATATTTCATCACCACATCGTCTTCTACAACGGTGTTGGCCGAGAGCGTGCCGCGACTGCCCATGAGCACATGGTTGCCCAGCCGGCAGTTGTCACGGATCTCACAGAAGGACGTAAAAGAGCAGTCGCTGCCGATCACGACATTCTTGCCGATCTTGGTATAGGTGCCAATCCTCGTGTTGCGACCGATCCTGGCCCCCTTGAGGATCATTGCGTAATCCTCCATCACTACGCCCTGGGCAATCTCGACATCGTCTTCGACGATGCAATAACGGCCAATGGAAACGCCTTCGGCAACCCGGGCCTTCTCTGACACGATGGAAAATTCGCCGATCATTTTGGTTCCTCGCTATCCAGTGGTTCCGGTACGCCTGACATCTTGTCCGAGGCCGATTTCACAGGCCTGGCCGGAGTCCCCATGAGCAACTGGCCAGGCTCGTCGCAGTGTTTGACTACCGTAGCGCCGGCGCCCACCACAGTACGCTCCGCCAACCTTGTCTGGGGGCGGACGACGGCGCCCGAGCCCAGGAAACACTGCCGGCCCAGCGTGACGTTGCCCGCGATGGCGACGTTGTTGGCAAAGTGGCAGTAGTCGCCAATGCGCGAACCGTGGCCGATCTTGCTGCCAGGCGCAATGACACAGCCCTCGCCGATGGATGTCGTTTCGTTCACCGAACCGCGAACCACCGAGATGTTGCTCCCCAGGAAGGTGCTTTTGCCGATCTTCGTGTAGCCGATCTGGGGCTGGATGACGCGGCGGCGCGTAGCCGGATTCCAGACCCACGCTGCCCCTGTGGCTCCGATCGTCGAGTGCGACTCGATCGTGACATCCTCCTCGATAGTGGTGCCGCGCATCACCGCAACATGTGAGTGCAGCCTTGCACCGGCCTTGACGATACAGTCTTCCAGGACGCAATAGGGGCCGATGTAGGCACCCGGATCGATCTGGCACCCCTCGCCGACGATCGCGGTCGGGTGAATGCCAGCCGGCCTTTCAGGCTGGACCACCATCGATTCCATCAACTGGTAGAAAACCAGTTGAGGATTCTCGACGCGGATGGTCACATTGCCTTCTCCACCGAAGGACTCTTCCGGATAGAGGATGATCGAGTGCTGGATTGCCGGAGGATTCGGGAGCCCGCCAACCAGAAAATATATGCCTTGCTCTTCGACCTGCCGAAGGCTCTTGAAAGCATAGCGGTCTCTCGTCGAGGTACCGTGTACGGAAAAACGGATACCGATATCCGCAAGATGCTGGAGTACTTGCTCAAGAATGTAAGTGTTGGCTTTGAACACGGGGGTCCCCTGCCCTTAGGACTGCCATTGACATTGCATCGCCCCAACTCCAGCAGGCGCTATCAAGCCTGTTGGAGTACTAACGTTCGAACTGTACCGGAGAAAGACTGGATCACCCCGGGTTTCGTAGAGACGGTTCGGGTAAAGTAGAAATGGTCGCAACGGAATCGCTCCGGCTTAAGTAGACATCTCGAAGCCCTTAACTGAGGGGCATCAAGGAGGTGCCGTGAGCGGCAAGCGTTCCCCGGTGGAATTCAAGATACCGACGGTCAGGCAGACATTGGCGGGCCGGCCAAGCGATGCACCTCGGCAAGCGAGCGGGAAAGAACCGGGGCGTCGCTGCCTGGTTTCATCCGGGTGGCGTGCCACCACCGCTGACTTTTGGGATAGGTGCCAATAACTTGGTCGCCGCAGCCTGAAGCCTAGCGCTCCTTCAACATCCACATGACTTCGACGAATGAGGGCTCGTCCTTGCTGGCGATCGCTTCAGTCAGTTCGCGTATGTAACTATCATTGTGTGCCGACCGGCGCGCGAATGACTGAATGAACTGAATGGCCCGCTCGTCGGTAAGCCCCTTGTAGTGCCCCGCGATCCCGACCAGCATGACCTGAATGATGGCCAGATTGAAGACCATGGCTCGATACAGTTCGATAACACTGCCACGCACGAAGGGGAACAGACCGTAGAGCACTTCGTTCACCAGATAGTTCTCAAGGACGTAACTCTTCTCGCGAAAATACGGCAGGTAGAAATCATCGTAGATTCTCTCGTAGTGCGCCATAAGCGCGGCCATACTGCCAGCGGTTTCATTGGCATTGCCGTTGAGCAGGCCACTGGCGAATGCCGTCAGGCATTCCTGGAAGCGAGGCGTGGCTCCTGTCAGGAAGTCGGCGAGGAACCCGGTTGTGTATTGCAGCTTGCGCGGCAGGTTGCCGGGCAACTGCTCGAACTCGGCTTCGACGTAGCCAGGGTCGGCAAACAAGGTGGCGTACGTATCCAGTACGGACGTCATCCCCGCAGCATCCCTGAATCGCGGCCCACCCTGCGAGGGGCTCACCTCGTTCAGCAGCGAACCAAGTAGCATCATTCGGGCGCCCAGGCTCACGTTCCGCCATTGCAGAACGCGCAAGATCAGCACGCGCAACTGATTCATGACTGACACATTCCTGGCGCCGCCATCAACCGTGAAGTTCATGATGCCGCGGCGGGCAAGGGCGCCATCGACGTCACCTACGACCAACACGGTGGGCTCAGGATGCAGCAACGCGACGCGAGCGGCCTCCGGACAGGAGACGGCCAGTCCGTATTCCCCCTGTTGACCGAAACGGTTTACAACGCGTGGATATGCGGCGCAGGTATTGCATAGCGCTTCCTCGCCCAGTTCCTTGTGAATCATGCACAGCATGTCCGCATTCAGAAAAGGGCAGTCCTGGTTGGGCAGGAACTTGACCGTGGCAAACTTCCCCAATCTGCGGAGATCAGGGCTCGGCTCCGGTTGAATGAACTCTTGCAACAGGGGCTTCAGGGTCTCGCTCTGACAAGCCTGGTAGCGCTGCCACGTCGCGCGATCGATGTCCACCCGCCAAGCGAAACGGCAACAACTATCCTCGCACTCACCCCCGATGCAGCGAAACTTCGCGTAGTAATCCGGCTGCACTACTTGCTCTCGGACAACCGATTGTTTCACGGCCCGGCTACCCTTAGCGGGTCGCTTCTTTGCCATATTGCATCTCCGACGGATTTCGCGCCAAGCACATCCTGAACGCGGGGCACTCGGTTGGATTGTACGTGTTGCACCAAGGGTAAAGAACGCCGGCTCAACCATATGGACCAAGCCAGCAAACAAGATCCGGGGATCGGCGGCATGATCCTGCGGCACGATGGAAGCCTCGAAGGGCGTCCAGGCAAACAAGACCCAGGGATCGGCGGCTTGATCCCGCCACAGGTGGCGTGTCGCCACGACTGACTTTTCGCCGCACCGGCAGGTCACCGGATATTCCTAAAGTTTCCCGCGGCCATTCCGTTACAGGCTTCAACGGGAAACAAAATCTCCCGCAATACGAGGAGCACAGGC
Organism: Gammaproteobacteria bacterium; assembly: GCA_018819515.1. Classification (GTDB taxonomy): domain Bacteria; phylum Pseudomonadota; class Gammaproteobacteria; order Burkholderiales; family Rhodocyclaceae; genus Fen-999. The sequence continues at coordinate 160 of JAHJPX010000017.1, read as the reverse complement.
TCCTCTTGTAAGAGATAACGTACTGAAAGGAAAGCAAAATGGCACAAGTCATCAACACCAACGTTGCCGCACTGTTCGCCAGTGCCGCCCTGAACCGCTCCGCTGAAGGCCTGCAAACCGCTCAACAACGCCTCTCCTCGGGCCTGCGTATCAACACTTC
>JAHJPX010000016.1 GCA_018819515.1 Gammaproteobacteria bacterium | reverse complement strand
GTAACCCTTTACTTCCCCACCAAACTTCGCCGCCAATACCGTCGTGATCGCCGCCGTCAACGTCGTCTTGCCATGGTCAACGTGCCCAATCGTCCCAACGTTTACGTGTGGCTTGGTACGCTCAAACTTGCCTTTTGCCATGATCCAATACCCCAATCAAAAAATAATCGCGATGCCAAAAAACCCTGGTGCCCATGGCGTGGATTGAACACGCGACCTCTCCCTTACCAAGGGAGTGCTCTACCACTGAGCTACATGGGCGAAACCGTTCTGGAGCGGGTGAAGGGAATCGAACCCTCGTCTTAAGCTTGGAAGGCTTCAGCTCTACCATTGAGCTACACCCGCCCGCGACTCCATCCCAACTCACCACCCCCTGCATAACCTCTCGGCATGACAGTTCTGTTAATTTCCTGGTGGAGGGGGAAGGATTCGAACCTTCGAAGGCTGAGCCGTCAGATTTACAGTCTGATCCCTTTGACCGCTCGGGAACCCCTCCAGCGAAACGGCGAATTATGACCGGGAGACGCCACTGCTGTCAATGGGGATGACCAAGTTGGCTGATTTGCTCCAGGGGCATCCCGCACCCGTGAAATAATCGGAATGCGTTCAGTCTTTGCAAGCTCCTTGTGTGCCATGGCCCAAGATCAACCCATCTCCCCGCTGCGTGCAGCGCTACTGGCCCAGATTCTCGGTGGGCTGGTGGCCGTTGGGCTGATCGCACTGTTGGCGCCGCATTTACTTACTCAGCCCTTGAACGTCGCCTTACTTCAGGGGCTCTGTGCCGCATTTACAAGCTACAAACTGGAGTCGCCGCCCTGGTGGCACCCCATTCACCTCGGCTTCATGCCTCTTGTTGTAATAGCCAACGAACTCAATCTAGCCCCTTACTGGTATCTGGGCGCATTCGTGGCACTGCTGATCGTTTATTGGCGAGTTCCTCAGAGCCGGGTGCCTCTTTATCTCAGCAGTAATCAGGCTGCATCCGAGGTCGCCTCCCTCCTGCCTGATCACGGCGGACGGGTCATGGACCTGGGCTGTGGAAACGGCACATTCTTAAGGAATCTGGCGCGTCTCAGGCCTGATTGCAGCTTTGTCGGCGTCGAATATGCGCCGCTACCCTGGCTTTGGGCGCGCCTGACCTGTGCCGGACTCGGCAATTGCCGGATAGATTTCGGCGACTACTGGCTCCATTCCTTGGCGGATTTCGACCTTGTCTACGCCTTTCTATCTCCCGCCCCAATGTCAAACCTGTGGGACAAGGCGGCGACGGAAATGGGGCCTGATGCGTGGCTCGTCAGCAACTCGTTCGAGGTTCCAGACGAAAAGGCCTTACAGGTACTTCAGGTCACGGATCGACGCATGACTCACCTCTATTGCTACAGGCCAGGGCGCAAGATTACTCCGGGGAGCCGATAAAGACCCTGAATCCGTTGCATTTCGCCCCATCCCGGGCGGGGTGCTTGACCAATAATGCCGCCATAGCGCCCAGCGGGATTTTGGGGCGGAGGAGCTATGGCGGACATTATCTGCATCATTGGAAACAAAGGCGGAACCGGGAAAACGACGCTCTCCCATATGCTCTGCCAGGGCATGGGCCTGCTTGGCCAGCGGTCCGTTTGCGTTCTTACCGACACCCATCGCGAACCGCTCGCGCCTGCCGGGAGACGCTATTTGGTAGCAGACGCCCGCAACCGAGAGGCCTTGGCGCGCGTAGTGGACAAGATTCGAACTTTGAACGCTTGGATGGGCGTAATCGACGGCGGCGGCAACCGTACCGAGACGGACCGGCATCTCTATGGCCTCGCCGACCTGGTGCTTCTCCCGTTTCGGGATTCCCAAGAGGACATCCGCACCGTCATCCGAGATCTTGACATGTTCCCGCGGGCCTACGCGGTTCCAACGCAATGGCCAACCAACGCATGGGCCCGGGATGCAGCCGAACGGCTGGTCGCGGACATGCTGGACCCATACCATGACCGCATACTTGATCCCGTATATGCCTTGGGCGCAAGCAAACTAATGCTACAGAAGCACGTTCCGCCCGCATTGCCGACGTCGCTCGCGAATGCTTGCCGGTCGATCGCTCACCAGATTCTCGATCTGCTTCAGATTCCGATCGATGCCACCCAGGAAATCGTCGATCAGCACTCGCCAGCTCAATTGAGCATGGCCGCACCTTCTTAGATAGCTGCCCGACGCTTGCTGCGGCCACCCGACGCGGTGACAATTGCGGCGAAATGAGCACTCGGTCGTGGGGCATTAGACAGCGGGCAATCTTTTTGGCATTGGCGCCAACGGCTGCTATTGCCATCGTTCTGACCGCCTATTTCCTGATTGTCCGGTATGCGGACGTCGAGGAAGCTCTGCAAAATCGCGGACAGGCGCTGGTGCGGCAACTGGCTCCGGCTTCCGAGTACGGAGCATTTGCCGGAAACCGGGCGGATCTTTCGCGGCTCGCGCGGGCAGCAGCCCAAGAACCCGACGTAGTCTCGGTCGCCATTTACAGCGCGGCCGGACAACTGCTGGCCAGCGCAACAGGGACCGGTTCGCCATCGCCAAGCGGACGTCCAGCCGCATCAACGGATACCACCGATCACAACGGGGCTGTGGAAGTATTTCAGGCCACGATCAATCAGCCCGTATTGGCATTCGATGATCCGTTCCAAGCGGCCGAATCGTCGGTGGCGCAACATGATCGACCGCTAGGAAAAGTCGTACTCGAGCTTTCGCGAGCCGACTTGAGCTCGCGAAAACGCGAAATTCTCTGGGTAACCCTGCTGGTAACCGTTCTGGTCCTCGGTGGCGGCCTGTTGTTGGCTATCCGATTGAGCAGGGACATCATCGAGCCCGTACTGGCACTGGAAAATGCCGTCGCCAGAATCCGCGCCGGGTCACTGGACGTTCGCATTCCACCGCACCAATCGGGAACGCTGGTATCGCTTGAAGCAGGCTTCAACGAAATGGCGGCAGCGCTCGAATCAAGCCACCGCCGCTCCGCCAGCGCGCTGGCGGACAGCGAGGCGGAACTGGCACGGCAACTGGAAATCGCCAAAGCCAAGAAGGAGGAAGCCGAGCGTGCCAGCGAAGCGAAGTCGCGCTTTCTCGCCGCCGCCAGCCACGACTTGCGGCAGCCGTTGCATGCCCTGACCTTGTTTGCCACTGAATTGGCATCGGGCATGACCAAGATGCACAACCTGCAGCTTGCGTCCCAGATCGTAACCGCGGCTGGCGCCATGGGCGAACTGCTTAGCGCGCTCCTTGATGTCTCTCGGCTCGACATCGCCGCAGTACAGCCGAACCGTCACGCGGTCGCTCTGGAGCCGCTGTTGGAAGTCATCACCGACAGCCACCATCAAACCGCCAAGGCGAAGGGATTGAGTCTTCGTCATCGGCCGACCGCACTCTGGGTGGATACTGACCCGCAGTTGTTGCGGCGAATGATCGGCAATCTGGTCTCTAACGCGGTCCGCTATTCCGATCACGGCGGAGTCTTGATCGTTGCGCGCAAGCGAGGGGAACGCGTCCGGATCGAAGTCTGGGACACCGGGGTCGGTATCGACGAGGCGCACCTCCCCTATTTATTCCATGAGTTCTACCAGATCGGCAACCCAGAACGAGATTCCACAAAGGGTCTTGGCTTGGGTCTGTCCATCGTCGCGCGACTGGCCGGAATCCTGGATCACCCCATCGAGGTCAAGTCGCGCCCCGGTCGCGGCTCGGTCTTTGCGGTTAGCATTCCCGCCGCAACGCCAGTCCTGCCATCACTGATGGAACCGCCCGCGGGCTTCCCCTTCCGCGCCAACATTCTGGTCCGTCTGGAGGATAAGTGCCGCTGCGGAGACGTTTGCGCCCTGCTCGACGCGTGGGGCTATGAGCGGCATTGCGCCGGTTCGGACGATGAACTTTCGAGTCTGCTAAGCGACGAGCCGGCTGCAGTCATTTGCGACACTATGACACTGAGCGCAGTCGCCAAACACCTGCCCGGCAGCCAGAATCCCCCGCTGGTAATCACGCTCGGCGAAAACAAATCCGCTGCCGACATCGCGATCCAGGTGGACGCTTCGCTATCCCTGCCCTTGCGGCCGGCTCGCTTGCGCGCGCTGCTGCATCATCTGCTGGTTGAAGACAGGGAGGAGCCGTCGGCGACGAAATCCGACGCTATACCTTGACCCGGTTCTTGCTCGCCGCAAGCAACGCCTGAGAGCGGTTGGTCACGTTCATGGCTTTGAAGATCGCCGAAACATGGATCTTCACCGTGCCCTCGGTTACGTCCAGCAATTTTGCGATCTCACGGTTCGTCTTGCCCTGGACCAGCAGCTCGAGCACCCGCACTTGCGCTGGCGTCAGGCCAAACCGCTCCGCAGCGTCGCGGCCACGGCCGGAACCACGCGCGGCCGGATCGCGCAGACGCGGCGGCAACCAGACTTCGCCGGCCAAGATGTCCCGCAAGGCCTGGATCATGATCGCCGTCGAACTGGCTTTCGGAATAAAGCCTGCGGCGCCATGCCGCATCGCGCGCGCGACCGTATCCGGATCGTCCAGCGCCGACAGCACCGCAACCGGCATCGCCGGAAAACGCTTCCGCAACACGCCCAGCAGGGCCATGCCGCTGGTTCCCGGCAGCATCAGGTCGAGCAATATGAGATCCACATCCTCGTTGGTCGCCAGTATCTCAAGTCCCGCTTCGGCATCGGCAGCGCCCAGGGTGACAACTTCATCATCCAGGCTCTTCAATGCCTGCAACAGACCTTCCCTGACCAAGGCGTGATCCTCGATCACCAAGAGCTTCAGCATCTTCCGTCCCTTTCGAAGTCCGGATATGACAATCGATAGTCTAGCGCGAATCGCCGTCGGCCGGCATCATTGCCGATTTGCGAATATCAAGGCCGGTGCAATAATAGCCTCATCGCCCCTTCCGAGATATACGCCATGACCGATTCAATCAACGACCAGAACCCTATGGAGTTCTTCAAGGCGCTGTGGGGCAATATGGGTATCCCTTTACCGGGCATGGTTACTCCCACGGTCGATACGGACGAACTGGGGCGGCGCATCACCGATCTCAAGGCGGTCGAAGGCTGGCTGAAGAGCAATCTCTCAATGCTGCAAATGACCATCCAGGGGCTGGAGATGCAGCGGGCAACGCTCATGGCCTTTCAGGCGATGGGGCAGCAAGCCGAAGCCGGCGAATCCGAGACGACACCCAATGCGTTCTGGCCCTGGAACCTTATGCCACCAGCCGCATCCAAAGACGACGACGCCACCGAGCCTGCCGCCGAAACCGCGCCGGCGAAACCTTCAGCGCCCAAGCGCAAGCCAAAGCGGTAGCGTCGCCATCGCCAGCAGCGTGCCGACCGAAATCAACCAGGCCACGCTACGGCCGTCGCCACCCATACGCTGGGCGAGGATATAGGCTGAACTCGCAGTCGGCAAAGCCGCGAAAGCCAACGCCACCCCGTAGTAAAGCCCGGACAACCCCATCAATCGAGACAATCCGAGCGCGACGACCGGCAAGGCCAGCAGCTTGACGCCCAGAAACCAGGTGCCGGCCCCGTAGCCGCCGCCTGGCCGGCCATCGATGCGCAACGCCGCGCCCACCGCCAGCAGGCCAAGCGCAATCGCCGCCTCGGCCAGCCGGCCGAGGAACTGCCCTGCCGGCGCCGGCAGCGCCACGCCGGTCAGGTTCCACAACAAGCCCGCCAGCGTCGCCAGCACCAGTGGGTTTTTCGCCAGCTCGCGCCAAATGCTGACCCCGCCGTGGCGCGCCAGCATGCCGACCGCCGCGATGTTCACCGGCGGTACCATCGCGCCGGTCAACAGACCCATCGCCGCAATGCCCTCAGTACCGTAAAGCTTGGCCGCCACCGCCAGGCCGATGTAGGTATTGAAGCGGAAAGCGCATTGGAACTGCGAGGCGAAGGACACCGGCGAAATGTGGAACAGCCAGCGCGCCGCGCCACCCAGCACCATGCCGGCCATCATCGTCAACAAGCCGACCAGCAGCAGGGGTGCCGCCGTCGCGAAGGCCAGGTTGGCGCGCGCGATCGAATTGAACAGCAGCGCCGGAAAGAGCACGAAGTAAACCAGCTTCTCCAGCCCGATCCAGAAATGGTCGCCCAAGTGCAGCCAGCGGCGCAGGGCGTATCCAAGCAGGATCAGCAGGAAATCGGGCAGCAAGGCCAGCGTGGTTTGCATGCGCTCTTATAGCATGACGCCGACCGCTATCGGCGTACCGCCACGGCTGACTTTCCTGCTACTCGTATTTGCGGTCGTCGCTGATGACCTTGCCGTCGTTGGGCAGGGTACCGGCGGCGGCGAAGGCCACTTCGCCGCGCAGCTTGGTGACATCGCGGATGCTATCGGCAAGCGCCGCCTTGAGTGGGTCCGACGCTACCGCTTCGCAATGCAGGGTCATTACATCGTTGCCGTCGGCATTCGTCACCACGAGGCGCGCCCGCGCGACTTCCGGGTGGCGCTTGACCACCGCCGCCACCTGCTCCGGATGCACAAACATGCCCTTGACCTTGGTAGTCTGGTCGGCCCGCCCCATCCAGCCTTTGATGCGCACGTTGGTCCGGCCGCAGGGCGAAACGCCGGGCAGGATCGCCGAGAGGTCGCCGGTGCCGAAGCGGACCAGCGGATAGTCGGGGTTGAAGGTGGTGACGACCACCTCGCCGACCTCGCCCGCCGCCACCGGCTCGCCGGTGCCCGGCCGGACGATTTCGACGATCAGGTCTTCCTCGACGACCAGGCCTTCGCGCGCCGACGTCTCATAGGCGATGACGCCGAGGTCGGCGCTCGCATAGGCCTGATACGCGGCTATGCCGCGTTCGGCGCAGGCCTGCTTCTGCGCCGGGAAGAAGGCTTCACCGGAGACCACCGCCTTCTTCAAACTCGACACGTCGGCCTTCAGCTCGTCGGCCTTGTCGAGGATGATCTTGAGGAAGCTGGGCGTGCCGACATAACCGGCGGGGCGCAGGTCGGCGATGGCCTGCACCTGCATCTCGGTCTGGCCGACGCCGGCCGGGAAGACCGGGCAGCCGAGCCGGCGCGCAGCACCGTCGACCATGAAGCCGGCCGGCGTGAAGTGATAGGAGAAAGTGTTGTGCACCAGGTCGCCGGCACGGAAACCAGCGGCGTACAACGACCGGCCGAAACGCCACCAGTCGGCGCCCGTGCCCTCGGGATCGTAGATGGGCCCGGGTGAGGAAAAGACACGTCCGAGCTTCGCCAGCGGCGTCGCAGTGAGGCCGCCGAAGGGCAAGGTCTTTCTCTGCAATTCCAGCAACTGATGCTTGCGCACCACCGGCAGCCGCGCGAGATCGGCACGCGACGCGACGGCCTGCGGATCGAACTCGGCCAGGACAGTGGCGTACCACGACGACTGACTTTTCGCGTGGGCGAGCTGCACCGGCAGGCGCGCCATCAGCGCAGCCTCGCGTACCTCCGGGGATCGTGTTTCGGAGTCGTCGAGATATTGGCTCATGCCAGCCACCGCTTGCGTCGACGGTAGTGCTTCACTTCACGAAAGCTCTTGCGGCCGTGAGTCGAGATGCCGAGGTAGAACTCCTTGACGTCCTCGTTGTTGCGCAGCTCGTCGGCGGCGCCTTCCATCACCACGCGGCCGTTCTCCAGGATGTATCCGAAGTCCGCGTAGCGTAGCGCCATGTTGGTGTTCTGCTCCGCCAGCAGGAAGGTAACGTTTTCCTTCTGGTTGAGGTCCTTGACGATGCCGAACACCTCGTCGACGATCTGTGGCGCCAAGCCCATCGACGGCTCGTCGAGCAGCACCATCTTCGGGTTGGCCATAAGCGCCCGGCCAATCGCCGTCATCTGCTGCTCGCCGCCCGAGGTGTAGGCGGCCTGGCTGGTGCGGCGCGTCTTCAGGCGCGGGAAGTACGTGTAGACCTTCTCCAGCGTTTCGGCCACGGCGGCCTTGCCGTCGCGCCGTGTAAAGGAGCCGGTCAGCAGGTTCTCCTCGATGGTCAAGTGGCCGAAGCAGTGCCGGCCCTCCATCACCTGGATCACGCCGCGCTTGACCAGCTCCGCCGGCGTCAGCGCCTCGATGCGCTCGCCGCGCAGCTCGATGCTGCCCTTGGTCACCGCGCCGCGCTCGCCTTCGAGCAGGTTGCTGACCGCACGCAGCGTGGTCGTCTTGCCGGCGCCGTTGCCGCCCAGCAGAGCGACAATGCCGCCCTCGGGCACGGTGAACGAGACGCCCTTCAGCACAAGGATCACGTGGTTGTAGATCACCTCGATGCTGTTGACGTTGAGTAGCGTGTCGGCCATAGCCTCCTCGGCGGTAAATGGGGCCGCTCGCGCGGCCCCCGCTGCCATTACTGCTTGCACTGTTCCGGCGTGCGCGGCGTCAGCTTCTTCTCCTCCGCATACTTGCCCGAAGCCAGCATCACCATCGGCCGGATCACCTTGTCGTCAGCCTGATACCAGTCGGACGAGAAGTTCCACTTGCCGCCGTCCCAGGTATGCACGCGCACCCACGACGAACCCATGTGGTCGAGGCAGGAGGTCTGTACCGGCCGCATCACGCCGGCGAAACCCATCCCGTCGAGCGTCTTCTGGTCGAGATTGAGGTTCTCCAGACCCCAGCGCACCTGCTCGCCGGTCATGGTCTTGCCCTTGCCAAAGCGTTCCTGTGCCTTGCGCACGCCTTCGACGCCGAGCATGGCCGACAGCACGCCGCGCATGTAGAGCACCGAGCCGACTTCCTCCTTTGGCCCTGTGCCCTGACCCTTGGCATGCACCAGGGCAAGCGTGTCCTTGACCACCTTCGAATTCGGCTCGGCGCCGTGCTGCAAGGTCATCGCGTTGTAGCCCTTGGCGCCTTCGCCGACGTCCTTCACATCCGGTTCGGCGCCGGCCCACCAGATGCCGTACATCTTGTCGCGCGGATAACCGGTCGCCTGCGCTTCCTTGAGCGAGGTCGAGTTCATCACGCCCCAGCCCCACAGCAGCACGTAGTCCGGCTTGTTCTGGCGGATCTGCAACCAGGTCGCCTTCTGCTCGACGCCCGGGTGGGCAACCGGCAGCAGCATGACGTCGAAGCCATGCATCTTGGCGCGTTCCTGCAGGAGCGGGATCGGCTCCTTGCCGTATGGGCTGTCGTGATAGACCAGCGCGATCTTCTTGCCCTTCAGCTTGTCCAGGCCGCCCTCCTTCTTGGCGATGTGCTGGATGGCCACGTCAGCGCCGACCCAGTAGGTGCCGAGCAGCGGGAAGTTCCAGGTGAACACGGCGCCGTTTGCCGACTCGCTGCGGCCGTAGCCGGCGGTGATCAACGGGATCTTGTCGACCGCCGCCTTCTCGGTCAGCGCGAAAGTGACACCGGTCGACAGCGGCTGAACCACGGTTGCACCACCGCCCTTGCCCTTCAGGCGCTCGTAGCATTCGACGCCGCGGTCGGTGGCATAGCCGAACTCGCATTCCTCGAAGGTCAGCTTGACGCCGTTGATGCCGCCCTTGGCGTTGACCAGCTTGAGGTAATCGACATAGCCGTTCGCCCAGGGCGTACCGTTGGGCGCATAGGGGCCGGTGCGATAGACCAGCACCGGGAAGAACTGGTCCGCCGCCATGACCGGGGCCGACAGCGTTGCCGCCAGGGCGGCGGCCATCATCAGTTTGCGTACTTTCATCTTGTCTCCTCCTACTTCGTTGGTTAGTGCGGGAACGGCCAGAGCCGCAACTTCTCCTTGCCGGTCGACCACAACCGGGCAATGCCATGGGGCTCGACAATCAGGAAGAACACGATCAGCGCCCCGAAGATCATGAACTCGGCGTGCGACACGCCCGCGGTGGAAATATGTATCCCGACCAGGTTGCCAAGCCAGGGCAGGAACTGGTTGAGAAAGATCGGCAGCACGACGATGAACGCCGCGCCGAAGAAACTGCCCATGATCGAGCCCATACCGCCGATGATGACCATGAACAGCAACTGGAAGGAACGGTCGATCGAGAAGGCCGCCGGCTCCCAGGAACCGAGGTGCACGAAGCCCCAGAGCGCGCCGGCGACGCCCAGGTAGAAGGAACTGACCGCGAAGGCCGAGAGCTTGGCGAACATCGGCCGGATGCCGATCACCTCGGCCGCCACGTCCATGTCGCGGATCGCCATCCACTGCCGGCCCATGGCGCTGCGCGTCATGTTCTTGGCGAGCAGTGCGAACAGCACCAGCAGCGAAAGGCAGAACAGGTATTTCTGCAGCGGCGATTCGATGGGGAAGCCCAGCAGCTCCAGGTTCGACACCGACACCGAGCCGGACGGCGCGTCGTTGGTGAACCAACTGATGCGCAGGAAGGCCCAGTCCCAGAAGAATTGCGCCGCCAGCGTCGCCATCGCGAGATAGAGGCCGCGCACGCGCAGGCTCGGTATGCCGAAAACGATGCCGACCAGCGCCGAAACGAAGCCGCCGAGCAGGATGGCCGCCAGCATCGGCATGCCGTCGATGCGGATCAGGAAGTTGTAGCCGGCATAGGCGCCGACCGCCATGAAGGCGCCTGCGCCGAGCGTGATCTGGCCGCAGTAGCCGACCAGCAGATTCACACCCAGCGCCGCCAGCGCCAGGATCAGGAAGGGAATCAGGATGGCGCGGAACAGGTACTCGTCGACCAGGAACGGCACGCCGACAAAGGCGAAGGCCATGATCGCCAGCACGGCCCAGCGGTCCTGCGCAATCGGAAAGATCTGCTGGTCCGACTGGTAGGAGGTCTTGAACTGGCCGTTCTCTCTGTAGAACATGACTAGCCTCCCGAAGGGCCGCCCCGAGGGAGGCAACGCCCCCCTGTGGGGGGCAGCGAACGAATGTGAGCGTGGGGGGCCATATTTACACCCGGTCGATGATCTTCTCGCCGAACAAACCCTGCGGGCGGAAGAGGAGGAAGACGAGCGCCAGCATGTAGGCGAACCAGATTTCGATGCCGCCGCCGACGTAGGGACCGAGATAGACCTCCGAGAGCTTCTCGCCGACGCCGATGATCAGACCGCCGACGATGGCGCCCGGTATTGAAGTAAGGCCGCCGAGAATCACTACCGGCAGCGCGCGCAGCGCGACGGTGGCCAGCGAGAACTGCACGCCCAGCTTGGAGCCCCAGATGATGCCGGCCACCAGCGCGACGAGACCGGCCACGCACCAGATGATCACCCAGATGCGGCTGAGCGGGATGCCGATCGACTGCGCCGCCTGATGGTCGTCTGCCACGGCGCGCAGCGCGCGGCCGGTCGCGGTCTTCTGGAAGAACAACGCCAGCGCGCCGACCAGCAGCGCGGCGATCAGCGCGGCGATGAAGTCCTCCTTGTTGATCAGTATGCCGCCCTCGAACATGTTTTCCAGCACCAGCACCGGTTCCTTGGGCATGCCGACGTCGATCTTGTAGATGTCGTTGCCGAAGAAGCCCTGGCCGATGCCTTCGAGCAGGTAAGCAATGCCCAGCGTCACCATCAAGAGCGTCGCGCCTTCCTGGTTGACCAGGTGGCGCAGCACCAGTCGCTCGATCAGCCAGGCGACGACGAACATGATCAGGCCGGCTACGATGAAGGCACCGATGTTGGCCAAGACCGGGTTCTCGATGCCCGTCCACGCCGGCAGCCATTCCGAGAAGCGCGCCATCGCCAGCGCGGCGAACAGCACGAGCGCGCCCTGGGCGAAGTTGAAGACACCCGAGGCCTTGTAGATGAGCACGAAGCCGAGCGCCACCAGCGAATAGAGCATCCCCGCCATCAGGCCGCCGATCAGGGTTTCGAGGAAGAAGGCCATTTCAGTCGTCCCCGTTCAATGGCTGGCGCCCAGATAGGCCTTGATGACTTCGGGATTGGTACGCACCTCGTCGGGCGAACCGTCGCCGATCTTCCTGCCATAGTCAAGCACCACCACGCGGTCGGACAGGTCCATCACCACGCCCATGTCGTGCTCGATCAGCACGATGGTGGTGCCGAACTGGTCGTTCACGTCGAGGATGAAGCGGCTCATGTCCTGCTTCTCTTCCACGTTCATGCCGGCCATCGGCTCGTCGAGCAGCAGGATCTGCGGCTCCATGGCCAGCGCCCGCCCGAGGTCCACGCGCTTCTGCAGGCCGTAGGGCAGCCGTCCGACCGGCGTCTTGCGGATGTGCTGGATTTCCAGGAAATCGATGATCTCTTCGACCTTGGCGCGATGGGCGAGTTCTTCGCGCTGCGCCGGCCCCCACCAGACCGCCTGCTGGAACAGGTTCGCCTTCATCTTCAGGTTGCGACCGGTCATGATGTTGTCGATCACGCTCATGCCCTTGAACAGCGCCAGGCTCTGGAAGGTGCGGGCGATGCCGGCCCTGGCGACGCGATAAGGGTCCATGCGCCTGAAGTGTTCGCCGCGCAGGATCACCTCGCCCTCTTGCGGCCGGTACACGCCGTTGATGACGTTGAGCATCGAACTCTTGCCGGCGCCGTTGGGGCCGATGATGGCGCGAATCTCGTGCTCGCGCACGTCGAAGGAGATGTCGGTCAGTGCCTTGACGCCACCGAAGGCCAGCGAAACGCTGCGCAGATCGAGGATGACGTCGCCGATCTCTCTCATGACGCCTTCCCCGTCGCCTCGACTTTCGCTTCGCAGATGCTCAGGTCGGCCGCCACCTTGCCGCGGCGGCCGTCTTCGAATTTTACTTCGGTCTCGATGAACTGGTGCGTCTTGCCCGAGTACAGCGCATCGATCAGCACCGCGTACTTCTCGGCGATGAAGCCTCGTCGCACCTTGCGGGTACGGGTCAGTTCGTCGTCGTCGGGGTCGAGTTCCTTGTGCAGGACCAGGAAACGATGGATCTGCGTCTCGGCCATTTTCGCGTCGGTGGCCAGTTCGGCATTCACCTGTCCGACACAGTCCCTGATCAGGTCGACCACCTCAGGCTTGCTGGCCAGGTCGGTGTAGCCGCTGTAGGCCAGGCCCCGCCGCTCCGCCCAGTTGCCGACCGCACCGACGTCGATGTTGATGAAGGCGCAGACCATGTCACGGTCGTGGCCAAAGCAGACTGCCTCCTTGATGTACGGGAAGAACTTGAGCTTGTTCTCGATGTAGTTGGGCGCGAACATCGCGCCGCCGGCCAGCTTGCCGACGTCCTTGGCGCGGTCGATGATCTTGATGTGGCCGTCACTGTCGATGAAGCCCGCGTCGCCGGTGTGGAAGAAACGCTCGGCATCGATGGCCTCGGCGGTGGCATCCGGCCGCTTGTAGTATTCCTTCATCACCATCGGCCCGCGCACCAGGATCTCGCCGCTGTCGGCGATCTTCACCTCGACCTGCGGCGCCGCCTTGCCGACGGAATCGAACTTGATCTGGCCATCGGGCTGCAGGCATACGTAGGCGCAGGTCTCCGTCTGGCCGTAGAGCTGCTTGAGGTTGATGCCGATCGAGCGGTAGAAGCGGAACAGGTCCGGACCGATGGCCGCGCCCGCTGTATACGCGACGCGGATGCGGCTCATGCCCAGCACGTTGCGCAAGGGGCCGTAGATGAGGAGGTTGCCGAGCGCATAGAGCAGGCGATCGATGGCCGGTACCGGATGGCCGTCGAGGATCTCGGCGCCGCTGCGCTTGGCCACCTTCATGAAGGTGTGGAACATCTCGCGCTTGATGCGCCCCGCATCTTCCATGCGGATCATCACCTGCGTCAGCAGGTTCTCGAACACCCGCGGCGGCGCGAAGTAGTAGCTCGGCCCAATCTCGCGCAGGTCGATCATCACCGTTTCGGCCGACTCCGGGCAGTTCACCGTGAAGCCGGCCGCCACCGCCTGCGCTAGCGAGAACAGGTGGTCGCCGACCCAGGCCATCGGCAGGTAGGACAGGATGTCTTCGGCATCCGTGAGGTGATCGAACAGCATCGAACCGCGCGCTGCGGCAATGAAGGCCGCGTGGGTCTGGCAGACGCCCTTCGGCTTGCCGGTGGTGCCGGAGGTATAGAGGATCACCGAGACGTCGTCGGTCTTGCCCTGCGCAATCTCCTGGCCAAGGAAGTCCGGCTGGTTCGTGTTGTGGATGCGACCCATGGCCAGTACTTCGTCGAGGCCGTGCAGATAGGTCTGGGTGTAATGGCGCAGGCCGCGCGGTTCGTCGTAGAGGATGTGCTTCAGCGCCGGGCATTGCTCGCGCACTTCGAGCAGTTTGTCCACCTGCTCCTGGTCCTCGACGATGGCGATGTGGATATCGGCGTCCTGCAGGACGAAGACCATCTCCTGCGCGACCGCGTCCTGGTAGAGGGGAACCGGGATGCCGCCCAGGCTTTGCGCCGCGAGCATGGCCCAGTAGAGGCGCGGCCGGTTGTCGCCGATAATGGCGAGGCGGTCACCGCGCTTGAAGCCGAGTTCGGCCAGCCCACAGGCCATGGCGGCGACCTCGTCCGCGACCTGTTGCCAGGTCCAGCTCTGCCAGATGCCGAGATCCTTCTCGCGCATGGCGGGCCTGTCACCGCGCACGTTGGCGTGGTGCCGCAACAGCCGCGGAAAAGTATCCAGCATGGCGCCTTCCTCCAGCGCCGCCGGCATTGCCACCATCCTAGTCTCCTCGCTTGCCGTTCGCGGTCGGGCCGCCCGGTCGATGTGAAGTTCATTGTAGTCACCGGACGGCCTAGAATTGTCGCGTGGCCGACAATTCCGCAAAAAAACCGCCGACGCTGGCAGAAACCCTGCGTAACTCCCGTTGGGCCTGCGATCTTTCCGACGAGGAGTTTGAGCATGTCGAAGCGGGCATGTCCGAACGCCGCCTGCCGGCCGGCGCTTTCATTTGCCGAAAAGGCGAGCCGGCGGATCACTGGTTCGGCGTCATGGACGGCTTGCTCAAGCTGACCAGCGATCTCGAAAACGGCAAGACCGCGACGCTCACCGGGGTACCGCCTGGCGGCTGGTTCGGCGAAGGCTCACTGCTCAAGACCGAGCCGCGCCGCTACGACGTAGTAGCGCTGCGCGACTCGCGCGTGGCTTGCATGCGCCGCAGCACTTTCCAATGGCTGCTCGACCACAGCATCGGCTTCAACCGCTACCTGCTGGTGCAACTGAACGAGCGGCTCGGCCAGTTCATCGGCCTGCTCGAATCCGAACGCCTGCTCGACACCGATGCCCGCGTCGCCCGCTGCCTGGCCACATTGTTCAATCCCGTGCTCTACCCGGGCACCGGCCGACATCTTGCGGTTTCGCAGGAGGAGATCGGCTATCTCACCGGCGTCTCCCGCCAGCGCGTCAATCGCTCGCTCAAGGTGCTGCAGTTCGCCGGCTATCTGAGCGTCGAGTACGGCGGCGTCACCGTGACGGATATCAACGGACTGCGCCGTTTCGGCGGCTAAGCTTGGTAGCGTCATCTGCATGCGGTAAAGTCGCGACAACGTAAATTTCGGAGAGCACCCGATGCGCGCTTTTTTCGTGTTCCTTGGACTGGTGCTGCTGGCGCTTGCAGGCTGGGTCTGGTTGACCCTGAACTGGAGCTACTCCGAAGGCGAACGCGCCGGCTACGTACAAAAGTTTTCGCACAAAGGCTGGCTATGCAAGACCTGGGAAGGCGAAATCGCCATGGTCACCATGCCCGGCGCCATTCCCGACAAGTTCGAATTCTCGGTACGCGACGACACCGTCGCCCATCAGATAAACGCCCTGGCCGGCAAGCGCATCGTGCTCAGCTACGAACAACACAAGTTCGTGCCGACCAACTGTTTTGCCGAAACCGAATATTTCGTCACCGGCGCCCGGGCCCTCGACGAGCAACCCGTCTCGCCCGCGCCCGTCATCGTCGCTCCACCGCTGACGCCGAACGAGCCGGCCGCGCCCGCACCCGCGGAGCCCGCCACCCCGATGCCTGCCGAACCGGTCACACCGGCGCCGACGGAACCGGCCCCGGCCGTAAAGCCGTAACGGGAACGCTTCTGGAATGAGCAAGCCGGACGAAGAGCGCGAGGAAGAAACCACCGGACCCGGCGCCGTCGCCCGGCGCCTCATTCCCGTTCTCGACGCCGGCATCCAGGTGCTGCAGCGCCTGCGCAGCCGTCTCGGCGGCTCCGATGACGAGTCGAGCGACGACCGGCGCAGCTCAGGGCCGGCGCGCGAAGCGGCCGACGAAGGTGCAGCGGCGTCCGGTCCCTCCCTGCTGCTCCGGCTGGCGATCGCCCTGCTCCTGCTGATCGTCGGCCTCGCCGTTGGCGGTTATCTTTCCTACCGAATGCTGTCGCTCCAGCTCGAGAAACACGGGAGCGTTGTCGAGCGCATGCAGGAGGAACTCGACGCAGCGCGCAAGGAGGATGCACGCAACGTCAAGCTGCTCGACAAGTTCCAGCGCGAGAACGCCGAATACCGGCTCGATGCGCGAGATGCGCAACGCGCGGCCGAGAAAGCCGAACTCCACGCCGAGGAACTCGAAGCGCAGATCGAAGAAATGAAGCGCGCCGAACAGGCCACGCAACAGCCCCGACGCGCCACGCCCCCCACTTCACGCGCCAGCCAGCGCGCACCGCTAAAGTCGGGCAACTGTGCCGTCGGCAGCGCCGAAGAAATGTCGGCCTGCATCGAGAAATTCAACCAGCAATAAGCTCAACGCCCAGCATCTCGCCACGGCTGACCAGGCCGAAGGGCGCAGGACGCTACGCAGTGGCGGTCCCGAGCAACGCGAGGGATGGGCTTGCCGCAATCCCGCGCCTGGAAGTCGACGACGGCGCCCGCCGGAGGTCGGGCGCACTGCTCGAATCATGCATATCTTCATGATTCATATGGTATTTTGTTGTACTGTCGCTTGCACCGGAATCAATCCTTTGACATAATTCCGCTGCGCCGTGGTTCCGATGCCATCGGTTCCCGGCACGCAGGGCGCCTGCCCCGCGCCCGTCGTCGCCAGCGTATCGTCGATCCGATCGTTCCGCAAACGCGAAGCCCGGCATGGATCGCGGCCGGATCGACGACTGGTGCCTGCGAATCACAACCGGCGCAATCGGGGAAACCTCGTGCCCAGGCACGAGGAAAAGACTTACCAGAAAAGGAAGTGCAGCATGGCAAAAGAAGAACTCATCGAAATGAACGGCGTCGTCACCGAAGTTCTGCCCGACGCCCGCTATCGCGTCACGCTCGATAACGGACACGAGCTGTTGGCCCATACCGCAGGACGCCTGCGAAAGTTCCATATCCGTATCATCGCCGGCGACAGCGTGACGCTGGAAATGTCGCCCTACGACATGAGCAAGGGACGCATCACCTACCGTCATGTGCCCGGCCGTGCTGCGCCACCACCGCGCCGGAAATAGGTCGCCTGGGCGGCGTATCGCCACGGCTGACTTTCAGTAAACAGGCAGAGGAGACACACCATGCCCCTCCAACTTGCATCGACCGCTTTCACCCAGGGCAGCGACATCCCCTCGAAGTACACCTGCGACGGTAAGGACATTTCGCCGCCGCTCGCCTGGTACGACGTACCGGCCGGGACAAAGAGCCTGGCGCTGATTGTCGACGACCCGGATGCGCCCGATCCGGCCGCGCCGAAGATGACTTACGTGCACTGGGTGCTGTACAACATCCCGCCCGGCACGATTTCGCTGCCGGAAGCGATGCGCGAGCTTCCGCCCGGCGCGCAGGAAGGACTCAACGACTGGCAGCGCGCGGGCTACGGCGGACCCTGCCCGCCCATCGGCCGGCATCGCTACTTCCACAAGCTCTACGCTCTCGACACCGTCCTGCCCAACCTGCACACGCCGACCAAGGCCGCGCTGGAAGCAGCCATGCAGGGACACATCGTCGGGCATGCCGAACTCATGGGCACGTACAAGAAACACCGCTGACCCGGACCGCCTCGGCATACGCGGCAAATCGTCGCTGTTGATTAATTTCTCGTTCAGGTCCGATAGCGGATAATTATGGTTTCTTGCCTACTGGGAGCTGAATTTGCGGGAACCACTCGGCCATCTGCTCGGCCGGTCTGGCGCACGGACCAGGTACGCGGCGACGTTCGCGGTTGCGCTTGCCGCCCTGCTCGCCGGCTGTTCCGTAACACCCGAACGCGACGCGCTATCGGTGCCGCTACCGGAAACGTTCAGCGTCACGGGAGGCGAACAGGCCATCGATGAGCACTGGTGGCGTGACTTCGCCGACCCGCAGCTCGACACGCTGATCGACAAGGCGTTAGCCGACAACTTTTCCCTCCGCGCCGCCTGGGCGCGGCTACGTCAGGCCGAGGCGGTGGCGAGGCGGCAAGACGCGCCATTGTGGCCGACACTGACGGCGCAAGGTAGCCACACGCGGCAGGGCCGGACGCGCGACGACAGCACGGTCACGCGCCAGGCGGGACTGTTTGCCGCCTACGAAGTCGACCTCTGGGGCCGCGTGCGCGCCGGCAGCGAAGCGGCGGGCTTCGATGCCGACGCCTCGACAGCTGACCTGCAAACCGCCGTCATCACACTCAGCGCCGCCGTTGCCACCACCTGGTACCAACTGGTCGAGCAGCGCAACCAGCTGATGTTGATCGACAGCCAGATCACCATCAACCGGCAACTGCTGCAACTGGTCGAGGCGCGTTTCCGCATCGGCCAGGCCACCGCCAGCGACGTCTATCGCCAGCGCCAGTTGCTGGCCCAGACCGAAGGCGAGCGCGCCCAGGCCGAAATGCAGCGGAACACGCTGGCGCATCAACTGGCGATCCTGATCGGCGAAGCGCCCGGCGCCGCCAGCCTGCCGGACACGGGGGCGCTGCCGGCGCTGGGACCGCTGCCGGCCACCGGCGTGCCGGCCGATCTGGTCCGCCGCCGTCCCGACCTCCAGGCCGCCTTCCTGCGCCTGCGCGCCGCCGACGCCCGCGTCGCCGTCGCCGTAGCGGCGCGCTATCCGACCCTCGACCTTGCCGCGGCCATCACCACACCGGGCGCCACCGGCGGCCTGTTCGAAGGCTGGATCGGCAAGCTGGCCGCCGAACTGGCGGTAACGCTGTTCGACGGGGGTCAGCGCCGGGCTGAAGTGAACCGCACGCGCGCCGTGGTGGACGAAGCTTTCAACAGTTACGGCCAGACGCTGCTGGAAGCCATCGGCGAAGTCGAGGACGCGCTCAGCGATGAAGCCGGCCAGCGCGTCTATCTCGCCAGCCTCGACAACCAATTGGCGCACGTCGAAGCCGTGGCGCGACTCGAGCGCCGTCGCTACTTCCAGGGCGACAGCGACTACCTGTCGGTGCTGGACGCCCTGCGCAGCCGCCAAAGCCTGGAGCGTCAGCAGGTGGCCGCCCGGCGCCAGCTCGTCAGCAAGCGCATCGCCCTCGTGCGTGCGCTGGCCGGGGGCTGGTTGCCCGCACCGCCAAGGTCGACTGCTGAAAAGAAGAATCAGGAACCCGAACAACAAACCACAGGGGACATAGAGGGCACGGAGTCAAAGAGGACAACCAATGCGACAAGCCCCGGACTTGCAGGCAAATAACCCGACCATGACAACCCCGAAATTATTCTCTGCATTTCTCTGTGCTCTCCGTGGTTAATCGCTTTTCCCAGGACGACCTGAAATGACCGATACGCGCATCGCCAACCTCTTTCGCCGGCACGGCCGGAAGCTCGTGCCACCACTGATCGTGGCCCTGGTGGCGGCCGTGCTGGTGATCATCCTGATGAACACCAGCAGCGAGGCCACCCGCGCCGAGCCCGCGCGCGAAGCGCGGCTGGTGGAAGTGACTTCCGTGACGGCCGGCGACCAGCAACTGCTCGTCGAGGCATGGGGCACGGTGCAGGCGGCGCGACAGGTGACGCTCCAGTCCCAGGCCGTCGGCGAGGTGAAACAAGTGGGCAGCGCCTTTGAGCCGGGTGCCCATGTGCGCCGGGGTGCCTTGCTGTTACAGATCGATCCGGCCGATTACGAACTCGCGGTGCGCCAGCGCCGGGCCGAACTGACCAGGGCGCGCGCCGACCTGGCGCTGGAAGACGGCAAGGGCGCCGTCGCCGAACAGGAGTTCGCCCTGCTGGCGAAGGAAACCGGCGCCTCCGAAGAAGAGCGCCGGCTGATGTTGCGCGAACCGCAGCGGGCAACCGCGCGCGCCGCCGTCGCTTCCGCCGAGGCGGCACTGGCGGCCGCCGAACTGGCGCTGGCGCGCACTACCGTGCGTGCGCCCTTCAACGCCGTGGTGCTGGATCGTTCGGTCAACGCCGGCACCCGAGTGACCAACGGCGCCGCGCTCGCCAGTCTGGCCGGTACCGATACGTTCTGGGTCGAACTGGCGGTGCCGGCGGCCAGCCTGCAATGGCTGGACCTGCCGGGCAACGGCGGCAAGGGTGCGCAGGTGAACTTCTTCCAGGAGCGCGTCTGGGGCAAGGACCGGTTCCGTGCCGGCCGGCTGATTCGCCTGCGCGGTGACCTGGACGAAAAAGGACGCATGGCCCGCGTGCTGGCGGCCGTCGATGATCCGCTGGGGCAGATCGGCGCCAGGCGGCCGGCGCTGCTGCTCGGCGCCTACGTGCGCGCCGAGATCCAGGGCCGTCAACTGAAGAACGTGATCGCGCTCGATCGCAACTGGTTGCGCGACGGCGATGTCGTCTGGGTGATGGACAGCGCCGGCAAGCTCGCCATGCGCAAGCCGGAAGTCGTCTATCGTGGCACCGACCAGGCCTATGTGCGCGGCGGCTTCGAGGCGGGCGACCGCATCGTCACCAGCGATCTCGCCGTCGCCGTCGAGAGGATGCCGCTACGCACCGCCGCCGACAAGAAAGAAAGGCCGGCGCCGTGAGCGAAGACTGGCAAAAGGGGCCGATCGCGTGGATGGCGCGCAATCCGGTCACCGCCAACCTGCTGATGCTGGTGCTGCTGCTCGGCGGCCTGTTCATGACCACCAAGATTCAGCAGGAAGTGTTCCCCGCCTTCGATCTCGACACGATTTCGGTACGCATCGCCTATCCGGGCGCCACGCCGGAAGAGGTGGAACAGGGTGTGGTGCTGGCGGTGGAAGAAGCCGTGCGCAGCCTGGAAGGCATCAAGGAAGTACGCTCGACCGCCGCCGAAGGTAGCGCCACGGTCAGTCTCGAACTGCTGAGCGGCGCCGACCCGCAAAAACTCTATCAGGACGTGCAACAGGCGGTCGCGCGCATCACCACCCTGCCGGCGGAAACCGAGCGGCCGCAGATCGCCATCGACGTACACAAGCATGCAGTGCTCGACATCCAGGTCTTCGGCGACGCCGACGAGGATGCGCTCTTCCGGGCCGCCCAGCGCGTTCGTGAAGGCCTGTTGCAGCAACCGGGCATCACCCAGGTCGACTTCCTCGGGGCGCGCGCGCAGGAAGTGCACGTCGAAATCCCCGAGGCGGCGCTGCGCGCCCACGGCCTCACCCTGGCCGGAGTCGCGCAGTCGGTACGCGCACTGGCCGTCGACCGTGCCGGCGGCAGCCTCGAAACCCGCGGCGGCAAGATCCTGTTGCGGGTCAACGAACGACGGCAGTGGGCGCGCGAGTTCGCCACGCTGCCGCTGGTCACCGGCGCAGGCGGCGTCCTGCTGCGCCTGGGCGACGTCGCCAGCGTGCGCGAGGGCTTCGCCGACAGCAACCGCGTCGCCACTTTCGACGGCAAGCGCGCCATCGGCGTCGGCGTCTCGCGCGTCGGCGACCAGACGCCGCTCGGCGTTGCCGACACCGTGCGCGCCACACTGCCGTCGATCACCGCCGGACTACCGCCGCAGATCCAGGTGGAGATCCAGAACGATCGCTCCAGGATTTATCTGGAGCGCCTGAGTCTGCTGCTCAAGAACGGCTTCATGGGCCTGATGCTGGTGCTGCTCTTCCTTAGCCTGTTCCTGGAATTCAAGCTCGCCTTCTGGGTCACCGTCGGCATCCCCACCTCCTTCCTCGGCGCGCTGCTGTTCCTGCCGGGCATGGACGTATCGATCAACATGATCTCGCTGTTCGCCTTCATCATCGCGCTCGGCATCGTCGTCGACGACGCGATCATCGCCGGCGAGAACATCTACGAATACCGCCAGCGCGGCATGGGCTTCCTCGAGGCCTCGATTCGCGGTGCGCGCGACATTTCCGTTCCCATCGGCTTTTCCATCCTCACCAACATCATCGCCTTTTTGCCGATGCTGTTCATTCCCGGCACCTTCGGAAAAATCTGGTCGGTGATTCCGCTGGTGGTCAGCACCGTCTTCCTCATCTCCTGGGTCGAGGCGCTGTTCATCCTGCCCGCCCACCTCGCGCATGTCCGCGACAAGCGGACCACGCGCTGGGGCGAGGCGCTGCATTCGCGCCAGCAGCGTTTCAGCCTCGCCTTCCGCCACTTCGTCGAAGACGTGTATGGCCCATTCCTGCGCCGTGCCGTGGATCACCGCTACTTCACCGTCACCTGCGCCATCGCTTTGCTAGCCGTAGTTGCCGCGATTCCGCTGGGCGGTCACATGGGCATCATCCTGATGCCCAAGGTGGAGTCGGACAGCGCCGACACCACCGTCACCCTGCCGGTCGGCGCGCCGCTGGCCCAGGCCGAGGCCGTGCGCGACCGCCTGCTGGCAGCACTGAACAAGGTGATTGCCGAAAACGGCGGCGAGCGCCTGTCGAGCGGCGTCTTCGCCCTGATAGACGAAAACAAGGTCTCCATCCGCGCCTACCTGCGCCCACCCGGCGAACGGCCGATCAGCACCGCCGAGGTGGCCAGGCTATGGCGCCGGGCAACAGGCGTGATCCCGGGCACCGAATCCAGCCGCTACGAATCCGACCGCGGCGGCCCCGGCGGCGGCGCTTCGATCAGCGTAGAACTCAGCCACAACGACGTCGCCATGCTCGACCGCGCCAGCAGCGTCCTGGCCGAGCGGCTGGCGCAGTTCAGCAACGTCAAGGACGTCGACGACGGCTTCACGCCCGGCAAGAAGCAGTTCGATTTCCGCCTCACCGCCGAAGCGCGTTCCTTAGGTCTCACCGCCAGCGAGATCGGCAGCCAGATCCGCGCCGCCTTCTACGGCGCCGAGGCGCTGCGCCAGCAGCGCGGCAACGACGAGGTCAAGGTGCTGGTGCGCCTGCCCGAGATCGAACGGCAGCATCTTTCCGACGTCGAGCAAATGCTGATCCGCACGCCGACCGGCGGCGACGTGCCGCTGGCGCAAATTGCCATGATCGAACCGGGCCGCGCCTTCACCTCGATCAACCGCCGCAACGGCCGCCGCACGGTCACCGTCACCGCCGACGTCGAGCCGATCGACGAAACCGCGCGCGTGCTGGCGGCGGTGAAGGACGAAGTGCTGCCGCAACTGCTGCGCGACTATCCCGGGCTCGCCTACAGCTTCGAAGGACGCCAGGCCAGCATGCGCGACGCGGTCAACAGCTTCTTCGTCAGCGTCAGCCTGGCGCTCGTGATCATCTTCGCGCTGCTCGCCGTGCCCTTCCGCAGCTACGTGCAGCCCGCCATCGTCATGACCGCCATCCCCTTTGGCGCCGTCGGCGCCATCCTCGGCCACCTGCTGATGGGCTACAACCTGAGCATGATCAGCGTCATGGGCATGATCGCCCTCGGCGGCGTGGTGGTGAACGACGCGCTGGTGATGATCGACTACGCCAACCGCCGCCGCGCCGAAGGCATGTCCGCCTTCGACGCCATGATCGCCGCCGGCGTGCGCCGCTTCCGCCCGATCCTGCTCACCACCGTCACCACCTTCGGCGGCCTGGCACCGATGATCTTCGAAACCTCGCGCCAGGCCCGTTTCATGATCCCCATGGCCATCTCGCTCGGCTACGGCATCGTCTTCGCCACCGCCATCACCCTCGTACTGGTGCCGAGCCTCTACGTCATCGTCGACGACGTCCAGCGCCTGCGCGAACGCGGCGCCGACGCGGAATCGTGACGGCGCCCCGGCCGACGCGGGCGCCCGCCGCGGCGTATCACCACGGCTGACTTTCTCGCTGCGGGTCTAGGCAATGGTGCGCAGGCGATCCTTCTGGTGCTCGTCCTCGTGGTCCAGCCACGTGTCCTCGACCGCGAGGTGGGTGAGCAAGGCGTCGATGAATACCCCGGCCGCAGCTTCGGCATTTGGCAGGCGGTAGGTGCCGGACTTGTATTCGAGACAGCGCTGGCGCGCCCGCGCGGATGTGGAGATCACGCTATCGGGCGGGCGGGTAACGAAGGGCAGCGCGAACAGCCGCGCCTCGGCGCTCTCGTGGGCGAGCATGGCATCCGCCAGCGACATCGTCTCGTCGGCCATGGAACCGACATGCATGGAGGCGGCCTTGGCCAAGTCGCGCAGCACGGCATGGTCGGCGCGGATCGAAGCAATCGCCTCGTTGAAGGTAGCGCGATCGTCAGGGGCAATGTTGTCGGGAGTCATCAGGGTCTCCTTTCAGAAGGAAGCAGACGACAAGCCCAGTGTGGATCATCCGAGTAAAACTATCAACTACTTCGCCAGCACGGATAACGCATGCGCGGCGAGCTGCTGCCACAATGCGCAGTGCAAACACGGAGAGTCAGGCCATGTCGATCCTCACCCAGTTCATAGCCGCCGAAGACGATGAGATCGAAGCCGTCGGCGAGTCGCTCAACCCGGTCGAGGAATGGAGCGGCATCCAGATGCGCGATGTCGACACCGCCAAGATCGCCACGCTGCACAGCCTGCTCATCGGCGACCTGTTCGACGACGCCATCGCCCGCTACGAACCCGTTCACGTTTCCGCCAGCGAAGGCGCGGTGGTACTTCGCCTCGCCGACGAACTGGTCGAACGTCTCTCCGCACTCGACGAAGGCACGCTCGACGACGTCGCCATGGAACTCGCCGCCACCGAAGAGTTCGAGTACACGGGCTGGGAGACCGATGCCATCGCCGCCATGCTCGCCGACCTGGCCGACCTCGCCCGCCTCGCCGAATCCCAGGACCAGGCCTTGCTGGTCTGGATCCATCCTCTACGGAGCTAGCGCATGACGATGACCTACGAGCAGCACCTCGACGAAGTGACCACCCTCATCACCGAAAAGTACGGCCTCGCCGACGAAGTCGCCATCGCCATGGTCATGCGCGCCCAGGCCGCCGACTACTTCAGCGGCCACGACGACGACCCGAGCATCTGCACGCTCGACCGCGCGCACGAAGATGCGCGGGTCGTGTTCAAGAAGTACAAGTAAGCGGCGCCCCTGCTCCGCGTTGCGGCGTCGCCTGATTTTTCGTGAGGCCCCCGAGACGAACATGAACTACGCCTTCGAACCCGCCCCGCTTCCCGCAGTCCTTATCCGGAACGACGACCGCAAGTTCCCGGTCCACCGCATCTACTGCGTCGGCCGCAACTACGCGGCGCACGCCCGCGAGATGGGCGCGACCGGCAGGGAGGCACCCTTCTTCTTCATGAAACCCGCCGACGCTGTGGTCGCCATACCGCCCGATACGACCGGCCGCATCGCCTGGCCGCCCGCGACCGTGGACCTGCACCACGAAGTGGAACTGGTCGTCGCCATCGGCAAGGACGGCGCCAACATCGACAAGGCCCGCGCACACGAGCACATCTGGGGCTACGCCATCGGCCTCGACCTGACTCGCCGCGACCTGCAACAGGCGGCGAAGGACAAGCGCCACCCGTGGGAAGCCGGCAAGTCGTTCGACCAGTCCGCCCCAGTCGGCCCCATCCATCCGGTCGCCACCACCGGTCTGCTGGCGCGCGGCGCCATCTGGCTCGACGTCGACGGCCAGCGCCGCCAGAGCGGCGACCTCGCCGACCTCATCTGGTCGGTCGAGGAAATCATCGCGCAGCTTTCCGCCCTGTTCGAACTCCGCCGCGGCGACCTCATCTTCGCCGGAACGCCAGAAGGCGTCGGCCCCGTGAACGCCGGCCAGTGCATGGACTGCGGTATCGAAGGACTGGGGCAAATGGCCGTATGCATCGCCTAGCTCCGCTCGACGAAGCGGCGTCCCGCCACGGCTGACTTTTCCCGAAAGACGAAGAACGCCGCGAGGCGGCGATCCCGGGCGACGCGAGGGTTGGGGCATCGCCCCGCACGTTTGCTTAGGCGTTGTCGAGCGCCCGCTGGATGCGCCGGTCGGCCTCCGCCGCCAGTTCGGTCAGCCGCTCGTCGCCGAGAATGCGCATCAAGCCGGTCGGTGCGGCGAATTCCAGCGAGACCTTGCCCGGCGCAATTTCGCGCACGACGGCATTGCACGGCAACAGACTGGTAACGTCGGGATTGGCCTCGTAGGCTTCGTAGGCGAGGTTGGGGTTGCAGGCGCCGAGGATGACGGTGGGAATCATGTCCTTGCCGGTCTTTTCCTTGATCTTCGCGTGCATGTCGATGCGCGTCAGGACGCCGAATCCCTCGGCGGCCAGCGCCCTGGTCGCCCGCTCGATCGCATGGTCCAGCGTGTCCTGGATCTCGCGCTTGAAGTTGATGCCGTTCATCGTGTTCCTCCGCATGAAGTGATCACCGACTCATGTTACCCGAAGCCGGACAGCCGCCCGCCGACCCGGCGCCCGGCCCGGTGGCGTATCGCCACGGCTGACTTTTCCGGATGGCCGAGATCGGCAGCAATCCATCCCGCCGCAGTTGACAACGCGCCTGCAAACACAGGCAGCGTCCTGTTGCGCAGCCCAATGGCAGGATGCCCGAAGGGTTCAGAAAACCACGAAGTGGCGGTCCCGGGCAACGCCCCACACTTTTTCGGCGGCATGAATACGGCCAGAAGCGGCCTTCGATTACCATACTGTGAAAGAGGACAATAGCTTACGTTGCAGGTATGCTATCGGCGTTTCCAAGGGCTGCGGTTCGCCGAATTGTGAGCCTGGCACCTTCAGTTTTTTGGCTTGAACGCGGGAGGGCACTTTCATGGGCATCTTGAATCGGATATTCGGTCGCGATCTCGGACAAACTGGATCGGACCGAGCTGAAAAGGCATCTTCAAACGATTGGCCGAGTTCGCTGAAGGTCTCCGGCCAACGCTTGGCGTGGGGAACCGGACACCGGTGGACTGTCGATCTTTCGGAATTCTCGGCCGGCGATTTTCAACTGATCCTCCATGGCGGGCCGATTTCTGTCCCGCAAGGTCCTGATCGAAGTGTCTTTGACCGCCTGGAAGAAGACGTTCTAAGGAAGATTCGAAGCGCCCCTGCATTTGGAGGAGTCAGCAATCAGGACGCGAAGTACTTGACGGGGATGGCGCGGCTAAAAATCGCTTTAAGCATGGCGGTTATGGGCGACATGGATCTGCAAACCTGTCTGCTTCTCGTTCAGCAATAGTCCCTTCAGTTCCGGGGGGTCAGTTCTGGTGGGGCGGAGTGAGGTATCCCGGGGTTCACGGACAGCGTAATCACGGACCTCTTTGGCCAGTTGGAATATGTGTCGCAACCTGAAGCGATGCCCAACCCGGCAATGCACCCGGCCTGCTCGAAAAGCCGCGCAGGCCGGTGATTTTGAACGTACTGTCATACAGGAGACACGCGATGCCCACCATCGAATGGCGAGACCTGGTTCTACTGCTGACTGGCTTCGTTCTATCAATTGTCGGCGCGCTACTGGGTGCGTATCTGCAACGAAGGCTTGATCGAATCCACGAACAAAGGCCGCTAAACCAACTGCTGAATTTCGGCAGCGACGCGCTGTTGTTCATATTTCCTCATCGTGAAGAAATATCAGAAGCAATTCTTCCTCGTACATCGACGGAAGACTTCCTGTCAATGAACAACTTCATTAGTGCGCTAATATCAATCGACTGGCCTCATCCGATCGGTGTCCGTGACACCAGACATGTCAGCGCAGACGACAAGAGAAGAAACCTGGTCGTCATTTGCAGCCCGAAGTCGAATACGTTTGCAAACGAATTGCAAGCGGAGCTTGTGGAACGTGGTGTTCAGGCGTTTGAATTCGCGCAAAAAAGCGGACCGCAGTGGGTTATTGACATTGGGGATGGAAAACTGGAGTCGAAGAGCTTCAGTCAAGAGAAGGAGTACCTTGGGCAGAATATTCCGAGAAGCCAGCTCTCCGAGCGAATGTTTGAAGATCTGGCCATTGTCACCAAAATCCAGAATCCTTGGAATTCGAGAAACAAGATTATTTGGCTTGCCGGCATTAGGGGAATAGGGACCTGGGCTGCGGGCGAATGTATGAAGAAGCATTGGCAGCAAATTTACGACGCGCTACCTGAGCGCAACAAGGAGTGCGACTTTTCGGCGTTGCTACGTGTTCAGTATTCAAACTGCGACATCACCAGAATAGAGGTTCGACAGGTTCGTGTACTTCCGCAATTGCAAGGCAGTGTGGCTTGACCCTTCGTATATGGACTCTCCAAAGGAACAAGGAAACTGATCAGTAGGGCGCGAATCGGGTTACCAATGCGCCACTGCCTGGCGTACCGCCACTGCTGACCAGCCCGCAGGGCGCAGGACGCCACGAAGTGGCGGTCCCGAGCAGCGCGAGGGATGAAGCAGCGCCCCACACTTTTCCCGTCGAACGATGAACTTCCTCGCCCACGCCTTCCTCGCCGGTGACGACCCCGCGCTCATCGTCGGCGGCGTCATCGGCGACTGGATCAAGGGGCCCTTATCCGGCCCACAATGCGGTGCCCTGCCCGCCGACCTCGCGCGCGGCGTCGCCCTGCACCGCGCCATCGACAGCCACGCCGAGACGCACGCCGCCTTCCGCACCAGCCGCGCCCGCATCTCCCCCGCGCGGCGGCGCTACGGCGGCGTCGTGGTCGACATCCTCTACGACCACCTGCTCGCCCGCCGCTGGCACGAACTCCATCCCCGGCCGCTCGCCGATTTCTGCGCCGAGGTCTATCGTCTCATCGCCGAACGCTTCGACGACATCCCGCCGTCCGCCCACTTCGCGCTGCAATTGATGGCCGACGAAGACTGGCTCGCCAGCTACCGCGACATCGACGGCATCGCCGACGTGCTCGCCCGCATGTCGCGCCGCGCCCGCCAGCCCAACCCGCTCCTGCACGCCGAACTGGAATACCTCGCCGATCCCGCCGGCTACGCCCTCGACTTCAATCACTGGCTCGTCGACGCGCAACGCTTCGTCGGGCAGTGGTCGCCCGCCGGCTGACCATCCTCATCGGGGCGACATCGCGTGCCACTTCAACCGGCAGCGTCGGGCTTCGCTGTCAGACCCCGATAGGCATGCCAGGAGGCATGGCCGAGCCAGGGCATGACGACCACCAGGCCGACATAGCCAGCGAACAGGCTGCCGACGATCAGCGAAACGATGCAGCCCGCCCAGACCAGCATCGCCGCCGGGTTGCGCGCACACGCCGCCATGCTCGCCAGCGCGGCGTTGACGGCGTCGACCTTGCGGTCGAGCATCATCGGCAGGGCAATGACGCTGACGACGTAGGCCAGCGCGCCGAACAGGCCGGCGACGCCCAGATAGATCACGGCGAACTTCGGCTGCTCGAAGGCGAAGATCGCCCGCAGGATGTCTGCGAACGTCGGCAGGGCGCCGGTATCGAAGAAGAGCGCGAAGGCCATCATCGAGGCCCGCGCCCACAGCAGGAACAGCACGCCCAGCGCCGCGGCCAGAATGCCGATGTTGGCGAGGTTGGGCCGCCACGCCGTCACCGTGTCGCGGAAGCGCGGCGTCTCGCCCCGTTCGAGCCGCCGGCTCAAATCGTAGGTGCCCATCGCCAGCGCCGGCCCGAGGATCAGGAAGCCCATCAGCAGGACCACGAAGAGGGGATAGGCATCGGAGAACACCCAGGCCATCGCCCAGCCGCCCACCGCGAAGCACACGCCATAGGCCACGCTCGCCAGCGGCACCCGCCGCAGATCGCCCCACCCCTCGCCCAGCCAGCGAATCGGCTCATTGAACGGGACCTGGCGAATCTGCGGCATGACAAAAGCGGACTCGGGGCGATGCGCATAGTCGGACATGACCATTCCTCCTCTACAGGGCACGCGCTCGTTTGACCCGACGGATGCGGCAAAGATTCCCGTTATGTGGCGGCAGTGGGTAACCGCGGCCGGCCAGATGATTTTCAGGCCCAACGACTCACGGCAAACCGGCACTGTGGCGTGTCGCCACGGCTGACTTTTCAGGGAAGGGAAGGGGAATCGTAGTCCCCAATTTGCTCCAACCTAGCGGGACCGACTACCCCAGTTCCCGGAACACCGCGACGAACAAATCTCCCTTCTGACTTGGTAGCGGAAATCATGCTTACTTGCCCACTCCTTCCCAGCCTGTTTCAAGCGGCTATTGCCGCTATTCATAAAAGACAGGGCCATCGTGCCAGAGCCAGAAATTTCTATCATAGCTGCCAATATTCCCTCCGAAGCGTCGTCGCCAACCGCAATCATGGCATCGGCTGATTTGGCCGACTCAAGGATGGGCCGTATCGCATCGTGCGCCCGAGTGTCGCTAAAGCGTGATAGCGCGTGTGCTGCAGCCGATTTGGTTTTGAAATCTGTACTATCGAGCAAAGGGATGATGAGATTGATCGTTCGGGAATCACCGATCTTTCCCAACGACAAAGCCGCGTACCATCTGACGTCTACATCCATATCTTTGAGTAGGGCGATCAAAGGCTCGACCGCACGAACATCTTTGATCGCCCCCAGCGCATCTGCCGCAGCATCTCTGACATAGCCGTCGTCCTTAAGAGCGGCAATGAGGGCTTCGACCGCACGAGCATCTTTGATCGCCCCCAGCGCATTTGCCGCAGCTATTCTGACACCGCCGTATGGATCCTTAAGAGCGACAATGAGGGGATCGACCGCGCGAACATCTTTGATCGCCCCCAGCGCATTTGCCGCAGCTATTCTGACCTGCCAGTCAGAATCCGTAAGAACGGCAATGATGTGCTCGACTGCACGAACATCTTTGATCTCACGCAGTGCATGCATCGCATGAATTCTGACATCGCCGTCTGGGTCCTTAAGAGCGGCGATGAGCGGTTCTACCGCACGAACATCTTTGATCTCACCTAGCGCTTTTGCCGCAACTCTTCTGACATTGACGTCTGGATCCTTAAGAGCGGCAATGAAGGGCTCGACCGCACGAACATCTTTGATCTCACCTAGCGCTTTTGCCGCAGCATCTCTGACTTGGCTGTTTGGATCCTTAAGAGCGGCAATGAGTGGCTCGACCGTACGTACATCTTTGATCGCCCCCAGCGCTTTTGCCGCAGCTCTTCTGACATCGCCGTCTGGATCCTTAAGAGCGGCAATGAGTGGCTCGACCGCACGAACATCTTTGATCGCCCCCAGCGCATCAGCCGCAGCACTTCTGACATGGCGGTCTGGACCCTTAAGAGCGGCGATGAGGGGCTCGACTGCACGAGCATCTTTGATCTCACGCAGCGCATGTTTAGCAACTCTACTGACTAACCAGTCAGAATCCTTAAAAGCGGCAATGAGGGGCTCGACCGCACGAACATCTTTGATCTCACCTAGCGCTTTTGCCGCAGCTATTCTGACATGGTGGTCTGGATCCATAAGAGCGGCAATGAGGGGCTCGACCGCACGAACATCTTTGATCGCCCCCAGCGCATCTGCCGCAGCTCTTCTGACATCGTCGTCTGGATCCTTAAGAACGGCAATGATGTGCTCGACTGCACGAACATCTTTGATCTCACGCAGCACATACATCGCAGCTTTTCTGACATCGTCGTCTGGATCCTTAAGAGCGGCGATTAGGGACTCGACCGCACGAACATCTTTGATCTCACCCAGCGCATATGCCGCAGCACTTCTGACTTGGCTATCTGGATCCTTAAGAGCGGCTATGAGGGGCTCGACTGCACGAACATCTTTTCGTTCCCCTAACTTTGTGACTGCGTCAATCCGCCTGCGTCCATCGGGTTCATTAAGCACGCCAATTTGTCTTTCGACTACATCAGCACACCCGGTCAGCACAATTCCGGTGATACACAAGCACACCAGTGATTTCACATCGCCAATGGCGCTGCGGTTGAAGCCAGTATTGTTCATAACACGCTCCCAGTTAATTGGGCCACAGTTAAATGGGCCAAGCTTGATTTGCCAAGACCGGTCAAATTTGGAAACGCCGACAGCATACCCGCGCGAGGAGTAGGTCCGCTACTGGCAGTAAGGAGTCCCTACGTGGCGTCTCGCCACGGCTGACTTTTTTTCAGCGGTCGTACGGCGCGTCGCTGCCGAGCCGTTTGTCGACCACGGCCTTGCCGACGGTGAAGTGGTAGAGGTCCTGGAAGCGCGCGGTGTCGAGGCCCAGCGCGCGATGCAGGGCGTCGTCGAAGTAGCAGCCGATGCCTGTGCCCTGGACGCCGGCGGCCTCGGCTTCCAGGTAGAGCACCTGCCCGAGCATGCCCGCTTCCCAGTAGCGCTGGCGGTAGCGCCAGGCGTGTGCGGGGTCGATGTCGTCGAAGCGCGCCAGCATGGCGATGGCGAATGCGGAATCGGCGGCGATGTCCTGCTGGCAGGAAACCGCGGCGGCGAAGTCGCGCACGTCCATCGGCGCCAGCAGGTAGAGCGGCAGGTGGGCCGGACAGCCGGGAACGCTCGCCCAGAGCCAGTCGGGGCGCATCGATGCGCGCAGTTCGGCTAGTGCGGCAGGTGTGCGCGGCAGGCAATAGATGCCCGGCTCGATGCCGTCGACGCGATGCACGAACAGCACGGGATGCACGTACGGTGCCTCATCCGTCAGCGACCAGGGCGGCAGGGCGATGCGTGGCAACAGGGCATCGAGCATGCGATAGAAGCTCGCTGCGGTGATGGCGGAAACGCCATCGAAGGCCTGGGCGGAACGGCGGCGGCGGATGAGGTGGCTCACCGGTTCTTGCGACGCGGGCGAGAGGGGTGGCAGCGCCGCGAGTTGCGCCGGCACCACCTTCGTTCCGGCGGACTTGCGGGTGGCGGCGGCAACGGCGGGGATGTCGGGCCAGTCGCGATGCTGCGGGCTCAGGGTGTTGGCGTGGCCCGCCCATTCGGCGTCGTTCAGCGTCGCCAGCACCGCCGCTGCGGTGGGCGCGATGCCCGGCCCGATCCAGACGAGCGCCTCGGGTTCCTCGGCCTCCTTGGATTCAGCGCCGGCGAAGTCCGCAGCGCGGGCGAGGCCGGTCAGCGCGGCGATCTCGTCGTCGCCCCAGTCGGCCAGCAGGCGCGCCGGCCAGCCGAGCGCGGCGGCGGCGTAGGACAGCGCGGCGAGGGCGTGGCCGCAATCGTGCTGGCAATAACGGAAGGCGCGCATGCCGTACTTCCAGGCCTCGCGCCAGTGGATGCCGGTCAGCGCCAGCAGGACGCCGCCGGACCAGGCGAAGGGTGCCACCGCGCGTTGTTCGAGACCATGCTGGTCGGGTCGGTAATGATGGACGCCGGCCGGCAGCCCCGGCAGCGCCGGGCAGATCAGATAACCCTCGGTGGGGTGCAGGTTGCCGCTGGAGGGATTGCAGCGCAGAGCCCAGCGATTGCCGCCGTAGGATTTCCATGCCGACAGGCCGAGCGACAGTTGCAAGAAGCTGGCGATGCTGTCGACGGTCATGGCCTGCTGCGGAACTCCGGGGCCGAACAGGTCGTCCCAGCAGACCGGCAGCTCGCCCGCGAGCAGCGGCAGTTCCAG
Source organism: Gammaproteobacteria bacterium (assembly GCA_018819515.1). Taxonomy (GTDB): domain Bacteria; phylum Pseudomonadota; class Gammaproteobacteria; order Burkholderiales; family Rhodocyclaceae; genus Fen-999. Next base: position 4,059 of record JAHJPX010000016.1, on the reverse strand, counting down.
TTCCGGCGCGCCGGCGTAGCGGCGGAAGGGATTGGGTTGCGTGGCCCAATCCAGCCCGCCCGGGCCGGGGGCATAGCGATCCTGGCGATGCTTCGACCGCTCGTGGTAGATGCGAACGAGTTCCATTGGCACCATACTAGGCGATATCGACGATCAAACGGCATCGGGAGAATGCGACGATGAGCAACCTCAATCTCGAGACGGTCATTTCGGTCCACCATTGGAACGACACGCTGTTCTCGTTCCGCGCCACGCGCGCACAGAGCCTGCGCTTCACCAGCGGCCAGTTCGTCATGGTCGGACTCGATGTCGATGGCAAGCCGCTGACGCGCGCCTACAGCATCGCCAGCGCCAACCACCAGGAGTACCTGGAGTTCTTCAGCATCAAGGTCCAGGACGGCCCGCTGACATCGCGCCTGCAACACCTCAAGGTCGGCGATCCGATCTACGTCAGCCGCAAGGCGACCGGCACCCTCGTGCTGCACGACCTGAAGCCCGGCAAGCGCTTGTTCCTGTTCGCCACCGGCACCGGGCTGGCGCCCTTCATGAGCCTGATCCACGACCCGGAAACCTACGAACGCTTCGAGCAGGTGATCCTGGTCCACGGCGTGCGCCGGACCAACGAACTGGCGTATCACGACTACATCGAGAACGAGTTGTCGGACCACGAGTTCTTCGGCGAATGGGTGCGCGAAAAGCTGATCTACTACCCGACCGTGACCCGCGAAACTTTTCGCAACGAAGGGCGGCTGACCGAGCTCATTGAGTCCGGCAAACTGTTCGCCGACATCGGCGGCCCGCCGCTCGACCCGGCCGCCGACCGCGCCATGATCTGCGGCAGCCCGGACATGCTCAAGGACACCTCCGCCCTGCTCGACGCCCGCGGCTTCACCATTTCCCCGCGCCGGGGCGAACCGGGCGACTACGTCATCGAACGCGCTTTCGTGGAGAAGTGACCGCCCGCTGGCTGCGGGTGGCGTATCACAACGGCTGACTTTCACGCATCAGCGGTGCGATGCACACGGTGACCGAGCAGCCGCGGCCGCGCGCCTTCGCCTGGTACATGGCCGTGTCGGCCGCCCGCATGGCTTCGATCGACGAGACCGGTGCATGTTCGAAGGTGACTCCGCCGACGCTGGCGGAGACGGCGTAGCCGGCTTTGCGCATTGCCAGGGCGATCCGTTCGGCGAGGAGGTTGCAGACCCGATCGCAGTCCTCCTGATTGGTGCTCGGCATCAGCAGGGCGAATTCGTCACCGCCGATCCGGCCCAGGGTATCCGCCGCGCGCGTGTACTGCTCCATGGTGCGCGCGACGATCTGCAGGGCGACGTCGCCATCGTCGTGCCCGCGCGTGTCGTTCAGCTGCTTGAAGTAGTCGAGATCGATGATCGCCAGCGAAAATGTGCCGTGATAGCGCCGCTGGCGGAAGATTTCCTTTTCCAGGGCATCGCGGAAGATGGCACGAGTATTCAGCCCCGTCAGGGGATCATGGGTAGCGACTTCGCGCAAGGCCATGAAGCGCTGGCGGCCGATGCGCAGGATGTAGCTCACCATCAGGAAGGCCGCGATCGCGAGGACGCACTGGACCAGGCAGTAGTGTTCCGGGATGTCCAGGATGGCGATGGAATGGACGACGCCAGCGAGGACGACGAGGTTGCCCGACACGAGGACCGCGCGGCGCGATACATGGATGGCCAGGATGGCCAGCGGCAGCAGGTACAGGATTCGCAGGCTGAAGACGGGCGGCACGGCCAGGTTGCCGATGAATATGGCCGCACTGGCAACTATGGCGAGGGCCAGGGCCCATGGCTCGCCAACGGTTCCCGGCGTCATCAGCCGGAGCAGCACAGCCCTCATGTCTCCCCTTGCACCTTCGATCGAATCGACGCTTGTCGAAATCGCCGTTCCGGTCTCGTCTGCTTCAAGCGATCTTGCCGTTGCCAAACACCCTGCGTATCAGGCAGCTTTCGTCACACCCGGCCGCACAGGCCGCCTTCAGCTTCGTCAGGTTCCGGTGTGCCGTCCGCAGGCGACGCATCCGCGTCTTCAGTTCGACCAGCTTTCGATCCAGGATCTCGCGCGCCGAGTCGCATTCGCACCGATCCAGATGGGAAAACAACTGCAGGATCTCGGCCAGGGTGAAGCCAAGCTCCTGGGCTCCCCGTATCTGGGCCAAACGCGCCAGATCCTCGACACCGTAACGACGGACCCCCCCATAAGCCGGCCGCTCAGGCTCCGGCAACAGCCCTCGCTTCTGGTACAGACGGACCGTCCCGATTCCGACTCCGGCCGCCTGGGCCAGGCTGCCAATGGTGTAAGCGCCGCTGGTTTTTGGATTTGTGTTCATGCTGGGCAGGCGGTTCGCCTGATATGCCATTCAGGATCAGATTACCTTCTGAACCATAGTTCAGACTCAAGCCTTTAGCTTGCCCCGGCTCCCGAAGATCGTTCATGGCGCCGGCAAGGAATTCACTGGCGATCCCGGAAGCTACGACCTAGACTTCAGTCACTGGCTTGTCGACACGCCACGCTTCGTCAGCCAGTGGTTGCACGCTGTCCGCACTATGGCGTATCGCCATGGCTGACTTTATGGAATGTTGCATGCAAAGGACCCCAGACATGAAAACTGCCCTCATCGCCATCTCCCTCGCCTGCATCGGCGGCTGTGGCCTGGGCGACACCGCCGTCACTGCGGCGGTCGCCGGCAAGAGCAAAGCGCAGGAAGTCGAGCAGGCGCAGGCCGCGCAACAAAAGGTCATCTCCGAAGTTCAGCAAGCCCAACAGCAGGCCGATCAACGGCTACGAGACGCCGAGGGACGCTGACGGTACGCCGCCAGCCCAAAGGGCGCAGAACGCCACGACGTGGCGGTCCCGGGCAGCGCGAGGGATGGGGCAGCGCCCCACAGTTTTCGGAGGACGCCATGAAGCCACGCATCACCATGGTCACCCTGGGCGTCGACGACCTGGAGCGCGCCATGCGCTTCTACCGCGACGGTCTCGGGCTGGAAACGCCCGGTATCACCGGCACCGCCTTCGAGCACGGCGCCGTCGCGTTCTTCAAACTGCAGGCCGGCCTGCAACTCGCGCTCTGGCCGCGCGCCAGCCTCGCCCACGACGCCGGCATCGCCCGCAGCCCGCCCAGCCTCACCGACGTCTGCCTCGCGCACAACGTCGCCTCGCGAACCGAAGTCGACGCCGTCATGGCCCAGGCCAAAGCCGCGGGTGCCGTCATCGTCAAACCGGCACAAGACACCTTCTGGGGCGGCTACGCCGGCTACTTCCAGGACCCCGACCAGCACCTGTGGGAAGTCACCTGGAATCCGCAACTGATTCCGGCGGATTGAGACAGGGGTGGCGTGTCGCCACGGCTGACTTTTCAGGGAAGTCGCAGAACGGGCACGAGCGGCCTTCGATCATCATGCCCCGAAGCGGACAACTGATCGCGCTACAGGTATGTTATCGGCGTTATCCAGTACGGCCGCTCCCCGGAAATATGAGTCTGGCCGCTTTGATTGGCCCCTTTGATTTGGGCGGGGCGCTGACGCCATTCCCGTCGCGGCCCTGTGAGATCGCCATCCAGTCCGCATGGTGGCGCGATACCGATTTGACATAGAATGCAAAAAAAACATTTGAGCTTGGCACCGTTTGATGCAGCAAACGTCGGTGCAATCGGGCCTCGATGCTCCCCAAACGAGTTTAGCGGAATGGATTCACTAAACGTATCCAATCGTTCATGGGAGGTAGCGAATGACTCTTACAAGATGCAGGTTGGAATCAACCAACCTGATTGCGGTTCCATTGCTGATTCTTGCGTTCCTTTTGAGCGGCTGTTCCCCAAGCCCGGCGTTAATGAAGGGACAAAACGAACTCGACCTTTCAGGCAAATCGATAGCGCTTCTCTCGGTAAGAATAGCCAATAAAAAGGTTCTTCACCGAACTCCGTGAACTGAAAGAGGCCAAGCGGCCGTCACTGTTATCTTGGTGTTGCGAGGCATCAAGGAACAGGAGGACGACCGTTGGCCCAAGGGGAGTGTATTGCCCGGCTGGGAGGCTGGGAAG
>JAHJPX010000015.1 GCA_018819515.1 Gammaproteobacteria bacterium | reverse complement strand
TATCCTTCCCAGCCTCCCAGCCGGGCAATACACTCCCCTTGGGCCAACGGTCGTCCTCCTGTTCCTTGATGCCTCGCAACACCAAGATAACAGTGACGGCCGCTTGGCCTCTTTCAGTTCACGGAGTTCGGTGAAGAACCCGAAAAAAGCCCGGGACCGCCCGCGGGCAACACGAACCTTGCCACCGCATGCCCAAGGCAACACCATCCGCCGGATGATTTTGGAAAGCGCCTAGAACTTGGCCGGATCGAAGCCGGTTTCCTTGTGGACAGATTGAATCAGATCCTTGCCGATGCGATCGGACATTTGCTCATGCACTTTGAGCAGTACCTTTTTCCACGCCTTTTTCTCGTCGGCCGTCAGGGTAATGATTTCGCTCTTGCCGGACTTCTCCACTTCCGCCATCGCGCTCTCGTTCTCGGCCTTGGCGATCTGGTTGGCATAGCGCGTCGCCTGATCCATCGCACTTTCAAGCTGCTGGCGAATATCCGACGGCAGGCCCTCCCAGAACTTCTTGTTGACGATGACCGCATAGCCGAGATAGCCGTGGTCTGACAGGGTCACGTATTCCTGTACCTCATGCATCTTTTGCGTGTAAAGATTGGAGGGCGGATTCTCCGTGCCATCGACTACGCCGCCTCGCAGAGCCTGATATACCTCCGAGAAGGCCATGCTCCGTGGCAGCGTACCCAACGCTCGCATCTGCGCGTCAAGCACGCTTGAAGGCTGGATACGCATTTTCAGGCCCTTGAAGTCCTCCGGCCTCCTGAGCGGCGTGTTCGCGCTCATCACCTTGAATCCATTGTCCCAGAAGGCTAGTCCGAGGATGCCCTTGCTATCGAGCATATCCAGCAATGATCGGCCGATCGGACCCTGCGTCACCTTGTGCAGTTCCTCATAACCGTTGAAGATGTATGGGAGATCGAAGAGCTCGAATTGCCTGATGCCGAGTGCACCGAACTTGGCCAGCGACGGCGCGATCATCTGCACGGCGCCCAGTTGCAGCGCCTCCAGTTCCTCCTTGTCCTTGTAGAGGGTGCTGTCGGCGTAGACCTCGATCCTGACCTTGCCATGGGTCAATTCCTCGGCTTTCTGCTTGAAGAAAGCCGCCGCCTTGCCCTTGGGTGTTTCGACAGCGACAACGTGGCTGAACTTGATCACGATCGCTTGCCCAGCCAATGTGGCAAGCGAGAAGGTTGCGGCGGCCAGGCCGATGACCAGCTTGCGGGCCCTCATGAAACGCATCCTTTGACTCGGTTCGGCTACTTCGCGATTACCTCGGGCCCCATCATTAGATATGGCAGCCAGGTCGACATGACGGGCACGTAGGTGACGATGATGAGGAAAACGAACAGCACAGCCACGAATGGCATGGCCGCCTTGACCACCCTCCCCAGACTCATTCCGGTAATGCCGGATGTAACGAAGAGGTTCAGGCCGATCGGCGGTGTAATCATGCCGATCTCCATATTGACCACCATGATGATGCCCAGATGAATGGGATCGACCCCCAGTTTCATGGCGATCGGAAACACCACCGGCGCGACTATCAGCAGCAGTCCCGATGGCTCCATGAACTGCCCACCTATCAGCAACAGGACGTTGACCGCGATCAGGAAGGTGAACCAGGTAAATCCCGCCTCCAGCATCCATTCCGTAATAGTTTGCGGGATACGTTCTGTCGTCAGCGTATGAGCAAAAAGCAGGGCATTGGCAATGATGAACATCAGCATCACCGTCGTTTTGGAGGCGTCCAGAACCACCTGACGCGTTTCGCCTCCCGTGAAAGCCGGGAACAGGCCGCGCGCCATCAAGTTCAGGTTGCGCTTCCAGATCGCGAATCCCGCCACCAGCAGCTTCGCCACTTGTACCGGATTGGCCGATCGACCGCGCCAGACGAAATAGACGAAGGTGAGCAGGATCGACAGCATGCCTCCCCACTTGTAACGCGTGCTGGCCGCAACGATCTTTGCATCTCCCACGGCGAAAAACGAGAGGATGGCAAATACCAAAAAGAAACTCAGTCCATAGACCGAACCCTTGAAGCCCAACACCGCCTCCGGACTGTCCGAATCCCGTACCCAGGAATCATTCTTGAATGGCCCCATATCCCGATAGATGAACACGGCAACCAGCCCGGAATAGACGGCGGCGGCGGCGGCGGCCTCGGTAGGCGTGAAGACGCCGCCGTAGATGCCGCCCATGATGATGACGATCAAGAACAGGCCCCAAAATGCGTCCTTCCCGGCACTGACAAACTCCCCAAAACCGCGCCATGGTTCAGCAGGCATGTTCTTGTATCGGGCGGCAACATAGATGGTGAGCATGAGCATTAGGCCGGCCACCATGCCGGGTACCACACCCGCCAGGAACATGCGGCCGACAGATACATCGACCGATGCGGCGTAAACCACCATGACGATGGAAGGTGGAATCAGGATGCCCAGCGTGCCGGAGTTGGCGATCAATCCCGCGGAAAACTCTTTGCTGTAGCCGACCTGCCGCATGCCGGCAATGGCGATGGTGCCGATAGCCACCACCGTCGCGGGCGAGGACCCCGAGAGTGCGGCAAACATCATGCAGGCCAGCACCGAGGACATCGCCAGGCCGCCACGAAAATGACCGACAGCCGCGATGGCAAAACGAATCAGCCGCTTGGCCACTCCACCCGTGGACATAAAAGCCGAGGCCAGGATGAAGAAGGGAATGGCCATCAAAGTGTAGTGCTGGCCCACGCCAAACAGGGATATCGCGACCGACGAGAGCGAATCCGTCGTGAAGAACGTGATATACAGAATCGACGACAAACCGAGGGACAAGCCCACGGGTACGCCCAGGAAGAGTAGGGTTAGAACCAGACCAAACAGGAAGATGGCTTGCATATCGTTATCCGCTCAGTCTTTCGGGTCGGCCAGTACACCCCGATTCTCGGCGACCAGCTCTTCGGCTTCATGACCAGCGATGACTTTAAGTCGCTCGCCCTTGTAGATTTGCACCATGGCTTGCAGGCTGCGAAACGCCAGCAGGGCAAGGCTGATGGGCAACATGATCAGCACCAGCCAGCGCTGCACCCGGTCCTTGACACCGAACCACTCCTGAATGAAACCGGGCCAGCGCAATTCCTCGGTACCGATATTGATGCGATACATCTTGTTCCAGTAGTCGATCGCGCCCGAGCGCGTCTCGATGCCAAGCGCCTGCAGCCAGATGGCATCCAGCAAAATCAAACCATACAGAACACCGGCTCCGGCGCCCAGAATGGCCAGCCAGCGCGCCGGCTTGGTCGGAAGATGGTTGATGAGGACATCGACGCCAAGGTGTGTACCATTCTTGATGCCGTAGCTCATGCCAAACAGAATCAACCAGCTAAAGCAGATGGTTGTGAATTCGAGTGCAGCAGACCACCCGGCACTGAACATGTAGCGCGCCACCACCTGGCCAAACGACACCAGCGTGATCAGCATCATCAAACCGACGAGTACGTTTTCTTCCAGGCGGTTGAGGGTGGCAGGCGAATAGCGCTCCCACGCATACAGTGCCACTATCAGCCCAAGAAGCCAAGCATGCGTCCAGTACCCCATGGCTCGTCCCTGAATATTCTTCGCGAATTCTTATGCAATGGACGCTGCGCGCTACCCGTCAGCACGCAGCGAACCACTCCGGGCAACGGAGTGGTCGCTGTAGATTGCAGTCTGCAAATAACGGGTCGGTCAGGAACCCGCGGCGGCGTCGATGATGTCCTTGCCGATCTCGCCTTCAAACTGCTTCCAGACCGGCTTCATGGCATCGACCCAAGCCTTGCGCTGTTCTGGTGTCAGGGTGCGGATCTTGCCACCAGCGTCCAGAATATTCTGTCGGTTCTTGGCCTCGGCAGCCTTCACGCTCTCGTTGGCTTCCTGAGTAACCTCGTCGGCAATCATCGCTAGCTTGGCACGGACATCCGGCTTCAGGCTGTCCAGAAATTCCTTGGAGGTCATGAACAGATAGGCCAGCAGTTGATGGTTTGTCTCCGTTGTGCTGTCCTGCACCTCAAAGAACTTCTTGGTATAGATGTTCGACCAGGTGTTCTCCTGACCATCGACCACACCGGTTTGCAGGGCACCATAGACCTCGGCGAAGGCCATCGGCTGGGGAGAGGCGCCCATCGCGTCAATCATTGCCTTGGCCACGTCCGAGGTTTGCACGCGGAACTTCAGGCCCTTGGCGTCGCTTGGCAACAACAGCGGCTTGTTGGCCGAAAAGTACTTCATGCCGCTCATCCAGTAACCCAGGCCGACAAAACCAACATCCTCCATGGAGTTGAGCAGGCTCTTGCCAACCTTGCCGTTGGTGAACCTGATGGCGGCGTCCATGTCCTTAAAGATAAACGGCAGATCGAACACGCCTAGTTTCTTGGTGTAGGAACCGAACTTAGACAGCGATGGGGCCAGGAACTGCACGTCGCCCAGCAAAAGGGCTTCGAGTTCCTTGGAATCGCCGAATAACGTGCTATTGGGGTACACCTCAACGCATAGAACACCGCTGAGTTCCTTGTTCACGCGGGCAGCAAAATTGTTGGCCGCCACTACCTTGGGATGGGTCGTGCCGCCAGTCACGTGCGAGAACTTGACCACCCGCGCACCAGGCGCACAATCGCTGGCGACGGCATTCTGAACCGTGATGGACATAATAAAGGCGGAAAGGGTCGCGACAACTATCTTCATGCCAATTCTCCTCATTGTTTGTGTCGGTGTCTGACTTTATCCAAAGTTCGGCCTTCCCCGAATTGTGGATTTCCGCAGACGCGCCGTATCATCCGGCCATGAGTGGGCGAATACCATCAGACCGGGAGGTGGCAGTTCCGGCGGCGGGCTGGCTGTGGCTCCTGCCACGGCTGTCTTTCGCGCTGTTCATCGCAGCCGTCCTCAGTCTGCTCTGGCTTACCGATCGCGCCGACAAAGAGGAACAACGCGCCACCCTGATTAGCGACATGCTCTGGCTCGAACAGAATCTTCGCTTCGTGCTGAGGCACAACGAGGAATTGCTCGGCCAGATCGGTCCGCGTCCGCCCACCGATGGCAGCAGATTCGAGGCACATGCTCGAACGCTGATCGATAGCCAGACCGGTCTGGTAAGAGTCTTCTGGGTCGATCCGGAGGGCCAGCTCCGCGCCGAACTGCCCGGCGGATCGGCGCCAGCGCCCAATCATGAAACAAGCCGCCTTGCCCTGTCGGTAGGCAAGCCAGTCTATGGCAGCCCCTACGACATCGGCAACAACCACTGGCAATTCGACGTTCATGTGCCGCTCTATCGTAACGATCAGAGCACCGGCACGGTCGTCGGCAGCTACTCTCTGAATCGCCTGCTTCAAGAATCCGTGCCGTGGTGGCTGGCCGAGCGCTACCGCATTGTGGTCATTGATACCGGCGGCAAGGCGTATGCCTCCCGCTCGAAAGTCGAGGCGCCAGCAGCAGAAGGCAGCTACCAACTTGCCTTCGATCCGCCGGGACACGGCCTCGCGCTTGAGGCCACGCCATATCGTTTGCCACCACCACTGGCGGGGCGCTTGCTGTCCGCAGCGCTCGTCGTGCTCGCTATCGCTGTCTTGTGGAGCATGTGGGCGCTTCGCCGCCACACTCAGCATCGCCTTGCTGCCGAGCAGGCATTGCGCGACGAGCATGCGTTCCGCAAGGCGATGGAGGATTCAGTGCAGACGGGTATGCGCGCCCGCGATCTCGAAGGGCGCATCACCTACGTCAACCCGGCCTTCTGCTCAATGGTCGGATGGGATGCGGACGAACTGGTCGGACGCGAACCGCCAATGCCTTATTGGGTCGATGAGGACATCGATGCAACTCAAGCACTGCACGATCGTATCCTGGCCGGTGAAGGCCCGGAGCGGGGTTTCGAAGTTTCCTTCAAGCGTCGTAATGGCGAGGTATTCCCGGTGCTGATCCACGAGGCACCCTTGATCGACACGGCCGGGCGGCAGACCGGCTGGATGAGTTCCGTGATCGACATTTCGGACCAGAAGCGCGCCGCCGAGTTGGCCCGCCAGCAGGAGGAGCGCCTACAGGCAACCCAGCGCCTGATCGCAATGGGGGAAATGGCCTCCAGCCTGGCCCACGAACTCAACCAGCCGCTCGCGGCGATCGCCGGCTACAACGCCGGCTGTCTCAACATGCTGACCTCGGGCAACGCAAATCTCGCCGACATTGAAGCCGCGCTTGCGAAGAGTACCGAGCAGGCGCAACGTGCCGGCCGAATCATCCGCCGCATCTACGAATTTGTGCGGCGGGCGGAACCGAAGTCCGAGCCGTGCGACGTCGCCCAGCTGACCGACGAGGTCATCGCCCTGATTGAACCCGACGCGCGCCGGCAAGGCATGCGTATCCAGCGCCGGCTGGCTGGATCGCTGCCTTCCGTTCAGGGTGACCGCATCCTGCTCGGACAGGTTATCCTCAACCTGATCCGCAACGGTATCGAGGCGATGCGCAATGTCGAGCCCTTGCGACGCATCCTCATTGTTACGGCTCAACGAGAAGATGATCAGGTACATCTGTGCATCGCGGATCATGGCCCCGGGATTCCGGAGGAAGTTGCCAATCGGTTATTCGAGCCCTTTTTCACGACCAAGTCCGAAGGGATGGGGATGGGCCTCAACATCTGCCGTTCGGTGGTCGAGGGGCACAAGGGGCGGTTGTGGATTGAGCCCAATCCCGATGGTGGTAGCATCGTGCACGTTCTGCTCCCGACCAAGCGCCGATGAGTTCCGGCACCGCTTTCCTTGTTGATGATGACGATGCCATCCGTGATGCATTGGCCTGGCTGTTGCGTTCGCGGGGCGTGGCTTCGCAAGCCTGGAGTTCGGCTGAAGCGTTTCTGGCCGATTATCGTCCCGACCTGAACGGCTGCCTGGTGCTCGATATCCGGATGTCCGGCATGAGCGGCCTGGAACTGTTCGACCAGCTTCTGGCATTGGGTTGCACAATGCCGGCGATCTTCCTGACGGGCCATGGCGATGTCCCGTTGGCGGTTCAGTCGCTCAAGAAAGGCGCCTTCGACTTCATCGAGAAGCCATGCAACGACAATGAACTGGTAAACCGGGTCATCGCCGCCCTCCAGCTCGACCGGGAGCAGCGCCAACACGCGGCATCGACGGCGTCGATCGAAACCCGATTGCGCAGCCTGACCAACCGCGAGCGGGAAGTCATGGACCGTATCCTCGCCGGGCAGTACAACAAGGTGATCGCTGCCGACCTCAACATCGCGATGCGCACCGTCGAAGTTCACCGGGCGCGGATCTTCGAGAAGATGGCCGTGAAGTCAGCCGTAGAACTCGCGCAGCTGCTGGCCGGCAATCAGCATGGCTAGGCAGAGGGAGTATCTCGGCGTATCACCACGGCTGACTTTTTATGCCGGCTCAAGGAGGATTCGCCCGGCTTTGCGGCGCATCACATAGCCGCCAAAAACCAGTGCGGGATGCTTGTCCGGCCCCGCCTCGATGAACTGGCGCAAGGCTTCGTACAAGCGTTCCTCGCTGGGGATCCCGACTCCTTGGCACGCGAGCAGGTAGCGCAGCAGGTTGCGGGCGCGCGATTCGGACAAATGCACCAGGCATTCGACGTCGATCGGAAATGAAGCCTCACGCGAACCAAGATCGAGTCGCGCAAGCTCATCAAGGAGATCGGCAGCCTCGGCGAAGCGTGCAGCCGCACTGGCGAGGCGCTGTTCCGCTGCAGGGAAACGGCGCGACAGCGACGGAAAGATGGTGTGGCGAAGGAAGTTGCGGGAGAATCGTGTATCCGCGTTGCTGTGATCGTCGATCCAGCTCAACCCGTGCGTTCTTGCATACGCCTCGATATCCGCCCGGCCTAACGCCAGCAAAGGGCGTAGTAACCGGCCATTGCGGTCCGGCATCGCGCCCGCGCCGCGAATGCCTGCACCGCGCAGCAAGTTGAACAGCAGCGTTTCGGCCCGGTCGCCGCGATGATGTCCCAGCAGAATCCAATCGGCGACTGCGCTCTTGTAAGCATCGTGCCGCGCACGACGTGCCGCCCCTTCCAATCCATCAGCACTACTACGGTCGACTTTTACCCGGGCCACTTGTAACGAAACGTTCCATTCATGGCACAAATCGCGACAGAAGCGGGTCCAACTGTCGGCGCTTGGACTCAGCCCGTGATGAACATGCAAGGCTGCAACGGTAGGCGAGCATTGCTTTGCCACATGGAGCAAGACAACCGAGTCGATTCCGCCGGACAACCCAACGACCAAGCGATCATCGGCGCCGGCATGGCGATTCAGGCAGTTGCCCGCGGCCGCCAGGACCCGCTCAGTGGATAGGGACTTCCTTGAAGCGGCCATATGCCAGAAGACGCTCGAAGCGACGTTCGATCAGTTCGGCCGAAGACAACGTCACCAATTGCTTCAGTTGATCCTGAAGAACCTTTTTCAGCGCCACAGCCATCGCCCGATGATCCCGGTGTGCCCCGCCGGGCGGTTCGGTAACGACGCGATCGATCAATCCAAGGGTCTTCAAACGAGCCGCCGTAATGCCCATGGTATCGGCCGCCTCGGCGGCTTTTTCAGCGCTCTTCCAAAGAATGGACGCGCATCCTTCCGGAGAAATGACGGAATAGGTCGAATACTGGAGCATCAGAACCGCATCGCCGACGGCGATGGCCAAGGCACCGCCAGAGCCACCTTCACCAATGATGGTCGTGATGATGGGCACCTTCAGTTCTGCCATCTCATAGAGGTTGCGACCGATGGCTTCCGATTGGCCACGCTCCTCGGCATCGATGCCCGGATAGGCGCCCGGAGTATCCACAAAAGTAAACACCGGCATGTCGAATCGCTCGGCAAGGCGCATCAACCGTAGCGCTTTGCGATATCCCTCGGGCCGCGGCATTCCGAAGTTACGCAAGATCTTTTCCTTGGTGTCTCGCCCCTTCTGGTGTCCGATCACCACGCACGACTGGCCACCGAAACGCGCGATACCGCCAACGATTGCCTTGTCGTCCGCGAAGGCGCGATCACCATGCAGCTCTTCGAAATCGGTAAAGATGTGCTCTACGTAGTCGAGCGTATAGGGGCGCTGCGGATGACGGGCGACCTGGGCGATCTGCCACGGAGACAGCTTGGCATAGATGTCCTTGGTCAGCGCGAGATTCTTCGTTTCAAGGCGGCCAATTTCCTCAGAGATGTCGACTGCCGAATCGTCTTGAGCAAAACGCAATTGCTCAATCTTGCCCTCAAGCTCTGCTATCGGCTGTTCAAAGTCGAGAAAGGTCGTTTTCATGGACGTCAATTCTACCAGCGCACAAAAACAAACGCCCCACCTGGAAGGTGGGGCGTTTGGGAAGGGATAGTCTGGCGCTGACCTACTTTCTCACGGGTAGTCCGCAATATCATGGGCGCGGTCCTGTTTCACGGTCCTGTTCGGGATGGGAAGGGGTGGTTCCGGGACGCTATGGGCACCAGACTGAAAGGGGTGTGACCT
>JAHJPX010000014.1 GCA_018819515.1 Gammaproteobacteria bacterium | reverse complement strand
TGGCCACTGGGCACCAATATCATCGAGGGCATCAACAACAAGATCAAGGTGATCAAACGTATGGCCTACGGCTTCCGCGATGACGCCTACTTCTTCCTCAAAATCCGCTCAGCTTTCCCCGGAGTTCGGTGAAGAACCTTTCATTTCCTTGTGTCAGCCGATTACTGGATGGTCAGGCGCTTGGCTTGCGTCGCCGCCTTCTTCGGCAGCGTCAATTCCAGCACGCCATCGGTAAACTTGGCGCTCGCTTTACCGTCGTCGATGTCCTGGCCGAGTTGGAAGCTGCGCGACACCTTGCCGAAGTAGCGTTCGGTGCGCAGCACGCGTTCGCCTTCCTTCACTTCCTTTTCCTGCTTGCGCTCGGCGCTGATTGAAACCGTCGGGCCGTCGATATTGACGTGGATGTCGTCCTTGTTGATGCCCGGCATCTCGGCATGGACGACGAATGCGTTGTCCTGCTCCTTGACATCGATCTTCACGGTAGGCGCCTCAGGCACATTGCCCATTTCGACCGGGTGTACGAAGAAACCGCGGAAGAAATCGTCGAGCGGATCGTAACGAGTCAAACTGGCCATAATGTTCTCCTTTGCATGGGTTGGCGGAACCGGTAGTACTGTTCCTTCACCCCGAAAATAGGCCCGATCCCGGAGAATTCAAGAGGTATTTATGGCGGACGATTCGCTGCGAGACAGACCCGCGGGCGACAAGCGTTGCCCGCGCTGCGGCACCGTGTTTTCCTGCGGCGCGGCGACCGGAACGCCCTGCTGGTGCGGCGTGCTGCCACGGCTGACTTTTGTCGATCCCGCCGTGCCGGACTGCCTGTGTCCCGACTGCCTCAAGGCTGCATTGGCGGCTGAGCGTTCTGGCCCAGCATCAGGATAGCGTCGCGGTTGGTCCACGAAAAACAGGACGCGGCGGCTTCGCGCCAGGGTCGCCAGCGCCAGTTGATGTGCTCGTCGGGGGCGATGGCGACGGACTGCCGCGGGACGCAGAGGCTGAAGACGTGCTCGACGTTGTGGGTTACGCCTTCGGCGTAGCGGGCGCGCCATTGCGGAAAAATCTCGAAGCGGTTGGAGAGCCGCCAGTCGCACAGGTCGGCGGCGGTGCAGGCGATGCCGGTCTCTTCCGCAACTTCGCGGACGGCGGCTTGCGCCGGCTGCTCGCCGATTTCGAGGCTGCCGGTGACCGATTGCCAGAATCCGGGATAGGAGGCGCGTTCCAGCAGCAAGACGTCGCGCGCGGGGGTGTGGACGACAACCAGAACCGAGACTGGATTCTTGGTCATGATGCATGGTTTGCGAGCGCGGAGGACTCCAGGTTCACGGCTCCGTCGGCAGCCAGGCGACGCCATCGGCCTGCATCTCGACGAGGCACCAGAAGGGGATATCCTGCTCGCGCCATTCGTCGGCGGCCTGCTCGAAGATATTCAGGGTGCTGACGAAGTCGTCTTCGGCCTTGTTGTGGATTCCGTCGCAATGCTCGAGCAGCACCACGTAGCCATCGGCCGGCTTCCAGTCCATGTCGGCGAGGCAGTCGGCCAGCGCGTCGAAATTGTGGCCGAATCCGTCGGGGAACTTCATCTTCGTGGCAATCGCCGCCAGCAGGTGTTCCTTGTCGCCGGCCTTGGCGAGGTTGACCCGGAATGCGGCCAGTCCGGCGGCCTTGGCGGACGCGACCAGTTGCTTCTTGTCCATGTGCGGCAGATGGTAGACACCTGCCTTGGCAGCATCCGCCAGAATCGTTTGAAGATGGACGTCGTTGCTCATTTCACGATCCGCCTGAATGTCCGGTAGTGGTCGCTCGTGTAATAGCGTTCCTCTTGCCGGCCTGTCACGATTCGTCGTGCACCGCGGTGACGCAGATGCGGCGTCGTCACCGTGTACTCATGATAGTAGCCTCTCGGCCTGATCGGCAGTTGCCGCTCGTAGTTGCCGAACACGACGCCGTCGCGACGGTAGGGGAAGGGGCCACCCTGTTCGATCAGTTGCAAGGTCGTTCTCGCCTCCGGCGGCAGATCGCCGATGGCGATGTCCGCCGCCTGCGCCAGCCCGACGACGACGAGGCACAGCGCGAGGAAGAGGCGCCGCACGTTAGCCCTTGCCGACTTCGACCTGCGTTTCGACTTTTTGCCGCAGGCGGATATGCAGTTCGCGCAACTGCTTTTCGTCGACCGGCGACGGGGCGTCGGTGAGCAGGCACTGCGCGCGCTGCGTCTTTGGGAAGGCGATGACGTCGCGGATCGATTCGGCGCCGGTCATCATGGTGACGATGCGGTCGAGACCGAAGGCGAGGCCGCCGTGCGGCGGCGCGCCGTATTTGAGCGCGTCGAGCAGGAAACCGAACTTGGCGCGCTGCTCCTCTTCGCCGATGCCCAGCGCGGCAAACACTTTGGCCTGCACGTCGGCCTCGTGGATACGCACCGAGCCGCCGCCGATCTCCCAGCCATTGAGCGCGAGATCGTAAGCCTTTGACAGGCAGGCGCCCGGGTCGGTCGTCATCAGTTCCAGATGGCCGTCCTTCGGCGAAGTGAAGGGATGGTGGCAGGCCGACCAGCGCTTTTCTTCCTCGTCGTACTCGAACATCGGGAAGTCGACCACCCACAGCGGCTCCCAAGCCTTGCCATTGACGTAGCCCTTTTCGTGGCCGATCTTGATGCGCAGCGCGCCCAGGGCGTCGTTCACGATCTTGGTCTTGTCGGCGCCGAAGAAGATCAGGTCGCCCGATTGGGCGCCGGTGCGCTCCATGATGGTCTTCAGCGCGGTGGCGTGAATGTTCTTGACGATAGGCGATTGCAGGCCTTCTTCGTTCAGCTTCGAGGCGTCGTTGACCTTGATGTAGGCGAGACCCTTTGCACCGTAGATCTTGACGAATTCGGTGTAGCCGTCGATCTCGCCGCGCGACAGCGAAGCGCCGCCGGGAATTCTCAGGGCCGCTACCCGGCCTCCCGTGGAGGCCGGACCACTAAAGACCTTGAAGGCGACGTCCTGAACGGAGTCGGTGACTTCGGAGAGTTCCAGCGTGACGCGCAGGTCGGGTTTGTCGGAACCGAATCGGCGCATGGCCTCGGCGTAGGTCATGCGCGGGAAGGGCGAAGGCAGTTCGACCGCAAGCGCTTCCTTGAACACGTAGCGGATCATCTCCTCCATCAGCGCGGTGATCTGCGTCTCGTCGAGGAAGGAGGTCTCGATATCGACTTGGGTGAATTCGGGCTGGCGGTCGGCGCGCAGGTCTTCGTCGCGGAAGCACTTGGTCAGCTGGTAGTAGCGGTCGAAGCCGGCCACCATCAGCAACTGCTTGAAGAGCTGTGGCGATTGCGGCAGGGCGAAGAATTGGCCCGGATGCACACGCGAAGGTACTAGGTAGTCGCGCGCGCCCTCGGGGGTGCTCTTGGTCAGCATCGGCGTTTCGATGTCGATGAAGCCCTCGCCGTCGAGGAAGCGGCGGAAGGCCATGGCGGCCTTGTAGCGCAGCATCATGTTCTTCTGCATCTGCGGCCGGCGCAGGTCGATGACGCGGTTGACCAGGCGAACGTGCTCGGAGAGATTCTCGTCGTCCAGCTGGAAGGGCGGCGTGACGGCCGGATTCAGTACTTCGAGTTCGTGGCAGAGTATCTCGACTTCACCCGACGGCAAGTTGGGGTTTTCCGTCCCAGCCGGGCGGCGGCGCACTTTGCCGATGACCTTGAGGACGAACTCGTTGCGCACCGACTCGGCGATCGCGAACATCTCCGGTCGATCGGGATCGCAGACTATCTGGGCCAGACCTTCGCGGTCACGCAGGTCGATGAAGATCACGCCGCCGTGGTCGCGGCGACGGTGCGCCCAGCCGCAAAGGGTGACGATCTGATCGGCGAGGCCGGCGTTCAGTTGGCCGCAGTAATGAGTACGCATGTTGAGTCCGAGGAAAAGTCAGCCGCGGCGATACGCCACGGCGGGTTGTGGAATGCCTATTCGTTCTGGGCGCGTCCGAGCAGGGCGCCGGCCGAGACGTTGGCGGGCGAGGGCGCCGGCGCGACGACGCCCATGGAGACGATGTACCTGAGTGCATCGTCCACGCTGATGTCAAGCTCGATGGTGTCCTGCTTTTTGACGAAAAAGAAGAAACCGTTGACCGGGCTGGGCGCGGTCGGGATAAAGACGCTAACCAGTTCCTCGCCGCTGGCATTGAGGACTTCCTTGGCGGGCGCTCCGGTTTGAAAGGCGACCGACCATGCTTGCGGATGCGGATAGTGGACCAGCAGCACCTTGCGGAAGGCTTCGCCGGTTCCGGAGAACACGGTATCGCTGATCTGCTTGACGCTGTAGTAGATCGACTTGACGACGGGGATGCGCGAAAGGATGCCTTCCCAGAAGCGCACCAGGCGCTGACCGATGATGTTGGTAGTGATCAGTCCGGTGAGGAATACGACGAGAAGCGTTGCCAAAGCGCCGATGCCCGGGATGTAGAAGCCAAGCAGCGTTTCCGGCCGGATTGACATTGGCAGCAGCAACAGCGACTGGTCCATCGCGTTTACGATCAGGGCGAGCACCCAGACCGTGATGGCCAGGGGAATCCAGATCAGCAGGCCGGTGATGAAGTATTTTTTCAAGCGCGTGGGTCTAGCGAATACGATGGAAACAAGGAATCAGGTGTTGCAGGCGCAGGACCCCGTTCCGCCCTGGCAGGGGGGTGGATTGTCGTTCTTGGCGGGCTTGGCGCCACCCTTGAAATCGGTCTGATACCAGCCGCTTCCTTTCAACTGGAAGCCGGCCGCGGTCAGTTGCTTGCTGAAAGTTTCGGTATTGCACTGCGGACAGGTCGTCAACGGCGCATCGGACATCTTTTGCAAGACCTCCTGCTCGTGGCCGCAACTGTTGCAGCGATAGGCGTAGATGGGCATCGATCTCTCCGTGAAAACAATGGATTATATCTCAGGCGCCGGTATGGAATGCGGCGCGGCGCCGATGGCGCTGAAAAGATTGGGGCCGGGGGGGCCGGTTTCAAGCGCGGGCTTGCGCGCTAGAACAGACCGAGGTACGCGTGAGTCAGCGACTTGCCCCAGAAAAGGGCGATGATCCCCGCGACAGCCAGATAGGGTCCGAACGGAATCGGCACGTTGCGTCCATGCCTGGCCAGGACGATGAGTCCGACGCCGACGACGGCGCCCACCAGCGACGAAAGCAGAATGGTCAGGGGTAGCATCTGCCAGCCGAGCCAGGCGCCGATGGCTGCCAGCAGTTTGAAGTCTCCATAGCCCATGCCTTCCTTGCCGGTCAGCAGCTTGAACAACCAATAGACTGTCCAGAGGCTGAGGTAGCCCGCCACGGCGCCGATGACAGCGCTGGTCAGGTCGGTGTAGGTGCCCGAGACGTTCAGCAGCAAACCGGCCCAGAGCAGGGGCAGGGTGATGTCGTCGGGGAGTAGTTGGGTGTCGAAGTCGATGAAGGTGAGCGCGATCATCGCCGCAACAAACCCCATCGCGCCTGCAGCGGCCAGGCTCGGCCCCAGCTTCCAGGCAAGGAGCCCGAACAGCAGGCTGGTTGCCAATTCCACGGCCGGATAACGCCAGCTTATCGGTTTGCCACAGCCGCGACAGCGGCCATGCAGGATGAGAAAACTCAGGACGGGAATGTTCTCCGGTGCGCCGACGGGCCGGCGGCAGTGCGGGCAGCGGGAACGGGGGCGAAGCAGGGAGAGTGGCTCGGCCGGCTCCGGCGTTTCGCCGCGCAACTCGGCGCACTGAACCGACCAGTCGCGCTCCATCATGCGCGGCAGGCGGTGGATGACGACGTTCAGGAAACTGCCGATTACCAGCCCGAGCAAAACCGCGGCGGCGATGAACGGGCCGCCCGGTTGCAGCAAAGTTTCCATGAAGATTTACACCACGGCGCCGAGCTTGAAAATCGGCAGGTACATCGCGATGATCATGCCGCCGATAAGGACGCCGAGCACGACCATGATGATTGGCTCCATCAGGCTGGACAGGCCCTCGACGGCATCGTCGACCTCCGCTTCGTAGAAATCGGCGATTTTGCCCAGCATTGCGTCCAGCTGTCCGGACTCCTCGCCGATCGACACCATCTGGAGCACCATGTTCGGGAATACGAGGGCGTTCTGCATTGCCACCGTCAGGCTGGAGCCCGTGCTGACCTCGTTCTGGATGCCCTGGGTTGCGACCTTGTACACGTGATTGCCCGATGCCGGTCCGACGGATGACAGTGCTTCGACCAGCGGTACCCCGGCGGCGAACATTGTCGATAGCGTGCGCGTCCAGCGGGCAAGCGTGGCCTTTCGAAGCACCGGACCGAAAATGGGCAAACGCAGGAAAAAGCGATCCAGAACAATCTGCATGGGCTCGGAACGCTTCCAGAAGTAGAAGAAGGCCCATAAGCCGCCGCCGATGGCGCCGAAAATCAGCCACCAGTTGGCGACGAAAAAGTCGGAGATGGCGATGACCAGCAAAGTCGGCGCCGGTAGGTCGGCGCCAAAGCTCTTGAACACCTGTTTGAACGCGGGGATGACAAAGATCATGATGATCGTGACGACAATGGCGGCTACCACCAATACCGCTATCGGATAGAACATCGCCGACTTGATTTTCGATTTGATGGCGAGAATTTTTTCTTTGTAGGTCGCGAGGCGTTCGAGCAGTGAGTCCAGAATACCGGCCTGCTCGCCGGCCTGGATCAGGTTGCAGTACAGGGCATCGAAGTAGATGGGGTGCTTGCGGAAAGCCTGGTTGAGCGCCGACCCGGTTTCGACCTCAGCTTTGAGATCCAGCAGCAACTTCGATACCGACGAATTCGAGGCTCCCTTTGCGACGATGTCGAACGACTGCAACAAGGGCACGCCCGACTTCATCATGGTCGCCATCTGCCGGGTGAACAGTGCGATATCTTTCTCCGTCACCTTGCCGCCACCGCGGAACGATTGCTTTTTGACCTTGGTCGGCAGAAGTCCCTGACGGCGCAGCGTCGTGTTTACTACGGCCTGGCTGGCGGCGCGCATCTCGCCACGGGCGATCTTGCCGCCCTTGTCCTTCGCTTCCCAGACGAACGTGAATTCCTTGACACCAAGATCTTTTCTCGCTGGTTTTCTGGGTGCCGCCATGGTCTAGCCCTTTCGGTTTCTGAGTTGAATGCGCTACTCGTTGGTAGTGGCGAGCACTTCGTCTAGCGAGGTGACGCCTTGCTTGACTTTCAGCAACCCGGATCGACGCAAGTCGCGCACGCCCTCCGCTTCGGCCTGTGCCGCAATATCGAGCGAAGTTCCGTTGGCCATGATGATGCGCTGGATTTCTTCCGAAACGGGCATTACCTGATAAATGCCGATCCGGCCCTTGTAGCCGGAACCCTTGCAGCGATCGCACTTCCCCGGCCCATAGAGCTTCCAGCTGCCATCGAGATCCTCTTCTGTGAAGCCGGCGTTCAGCAGCGTTTCCATTGGCACGTCTATCGCGACCTTGCAGGTGCACAGCTTTCGGGCGAGGCGCTGGGCGGTGATCAGAATGATGCTCGATGCGATATTGAATGTCGGCACGCCCATGTTCATCAGGCGGGTCAGTGTCTGCGGCGCGTCGTTGGTGTGCAGGGTGGACAGCACCAGGTGACCTGTCTGGGCGGCCTTGACGGATATCTCGGCGGTTTCCAGGTCGCGGATTTCGCCGACCATGATGATGTCCGGATCCTGGCGCAGAAACGATTTCAGCGCGGCGGCGAAGGTCAGTCCCGCCTTGTCGTCGACGTTGACCTGGTTGACGCCGGCGAGGTTGATTTCGGCGGGATCTTCCGCCGTCGAGATGTTGGTGCCCGGCTGGTTGAGAATGTTGAGGCAGGTGTACAACGAAACGGTTTTCCCGCTGCCGGTCGGACCGGTGACCAGCACCATGCCATATGGGCGGTGGATCGCCTTGAGCAGTTCCTCCCGCTGGTCGGGCTCGTAGCCGAGGGCATCGATGCCGAGCATTGCCGAACTCGAGTCCAGGATCCGCAGCACGATCTTTTCGCCGTGCAGCGTTGGTAGCGAGCTGACCCGGAAATCGATGGTCTTCGTCTTCGACAGCACCAGCTTCATCCGGCCGTCCTGCGGGACGCGTTTCTCGGCGATGTTCAGCCGCGAAATGACCTTGATACGAGAGGCGATCTTCTCCTTGATCACCAGTGGCGGCTGGGCAACCTCGCGCAGTATGCCGTCGACGCGGAAACGGATGCGGTAGAACTTCTCGTACGGCTCGAAGTGAATGTCCGAAGCCCCTTCGGCGATGGCGTCGTGCAGGATCTTCTGGATAAACTTGACGACCGGCGCGTCATCGACCTCGATCGACGCCGCTTCGGCCGCAGCCGCCTCGGCCGCGCTGCCGTCGTCGAATTCGAGGTTGAGATCATCGTCGACCAGATTCTTCAGTGAGGTTTCCGGCTTTTCTGCCAGACGTGCGAGGATAGGCGTCAGCTTGTCTGCCTCGACCACGACCGGGTCGACTGCCATGCCGGTCTGAAAGCGGATTTCGTCGAGGGCGCGCAGATTGGTCGGGTCCGCTACCGCGACGGACAGCCGGTTGCCTCGGCGCAGGAGCGCAACGACCTGGTGGTTCTGCATCACCCGACGGTCGATGGCATCGCTGGCAAGGTGCTCAGCCGAATAGGCGTTCAGATCGAGCAGTGGGTAACCGAAGGTTCGCGAAGCGAACACGGCGATGTCGCGCGCCGACATGCGGCCGGTGGAAATCAACTGACCGACGAAGCCACCGGTTTCCGGTTTGCCTTCGGCGGCGATCCGCTCCGCTTCGGCTTCCCGGAGTAGGTCCTGCTGGACGAGCGCACGGGCCAGTCCACTCAGGGTGGCTGGAATCGCTACCGCCATCGAGGCTGACCGCCCGTCGGGGCACCAGATTTACCGGACATATCGGGCCGATAATGCCCGCCTGACGGGCGTTTGTAAAGATGGCGTACCACCACGGCTGACTTTTTCACTCCGCTTTTTGCGGACGAAACAGCTTGACGATCTTGATGCGTCTGTCCTGAGCCTGAAGGATTTCCATGGGAACCCCGGCAATTCGCAGACAGACGCCGGCTTCGGGGATTTCCCGAAGCCATTCGATGATCAGTCCGCTCAAGGTCTTCGGACCATCCAGCGGCAGGTCGATCTCGAACAGGCGATTGAGTTCACGCAGACTATGACTGCCATCGACCAGTGCTTCGCCATCCTCGTTCCAGGCGAATTCGATGCTTGCTCCCGGTATGCTGGTAGTGAACTTGCCGACAATTTCCTCGATGATGTCTTCCAGCGCCACCAGCCCGAGGAGTTCACCGTACTCATCGACGACCAGCCCTTGGCGCTGCCGGTTGTCGCGGAAGAACTGGAGTTGCGCATACACGGGGGTCGCAGCCGGAATGAAATAGGGCTCACTCAGACTTTCGCGCAGGGTTTCTACATCGAGCGGTGCCCTGATCGCACTGGCAAGCAGGCGGCGTTGGTGTAGCACACCGATGACGTTGTTCGGGTCTCCCTCCACGACCGGAAGGCGCGTGTGGTAGCTCGTCGCCAGTTGCGTCTGAATGTCCTCGATGGGTGTCTCGATATCGATGTACTCGATGTCGCCACGCGGCACCATGATGTCTTCGACCGTCACCTGTTCCAGTTCGAACAAGTTGACCAGGATGTCGCGGTGCTGCCCCGGGATTCCCCTCGACTCGAGGACCAGTGCGCGCAACTCCTGCGGGGAAAGCTGCGCGGATTCGTGGCCGGGCCTGGGTTGCAGGCGCGACAACTTGAGCAGGGCCTGGGCAAACAGATTGACGAACCAGATGATGGGGTAAAAGGCGCGCAACAAAGGCCAAAGCAGGTAGCCAAGGAGCAGCGCCAGCCGGTCGGCATGGGTGGCGCCGATGATCTTGGGGGTGATTTCGGAAAACACCAGGATCAGGAACGTGATGGTGACCGTGCCGGCGCCGAGCGCCCATTTCTCGTCGCCGAACAGCTCGATGGCGATAACGCTCACCAGCGTGGCCGCCGCCGCATTGACCAGGTTGTTGCCGAGCAGGATCACGCCGAGCAGCTTGTCGGTGCGTTCGAGCAGATCGAGGGCCAGCCGTGCGCCGCGGTGCCCCTCGCCGGCCAGGTGACGAAGCCGGTAGCGGTTGGCCGCCATCATGCTGGTCTCGGTCATCGAGAAAAAACCTGAGAGGACCAACAGGACGGCCAGGGCGCTGCCGAGTACGGAAAGCGGGATTTCGTCCATCTAGTGCGGGTCAGCCCCGGCCGAGCAGCACTTCCAGCACGAACCGGCTGCCGACGTAGGCGAGCAGCAGCGCCGCAAAGCCGGCCAGCGTCCAGCGCAGCGCCTTGCGGCCGCGCCAGCCGCGGAAATGTCTTCCCGCCAGCAGATGGGCGAAGATGATCCACGAAATGATCGCGAACACGGTCTTGTGGTTGAACGTCAGCGCCTTGCCGAACAGGGACTCCGAGAACAGGATGCCCGAGGCGAGGGTGAGAGTCAGCAGCAGGAATGCGATGTGGATGAGCCGGAACAGCAGCGCTTCCATCGTCAATAGTGGTGGCAGACTGGCCAGCAGCGGCGTCAGCCGGCCCCGGTGCAGCCCTTTCTCAGCGACGGCCATCAGGATCGCGTGCAGCGCCGCGAGCGTGAACAGGCTGTAGGCCAGCATGGCGATCAGGAAGTGGATCCGGAACTGCACCGAGCCGGCATTGGCCAGCAGGTGTTCGGCCGGGAAAATCGTCGGCAGCAGCGCGCCAACCGCCGCCGCCGGCAAGACCAGCATCTGGAGGCCTTCCATACGAGTGTAGAAACTCTCGATCCAGTAAAAGCCGATTGCCAGCCACAAGATCAACGAAATGGCGATCGAAAAGCTGAAGTGCATGGCGTCGCCCGGAAACAGTTCGCCGGCCAGCGAAACTCCGTGCGCGAGAAGCGCCCCCAGAAGCCAGATTCGTTCCCATCCGGCAAGCGGGACGAGCGGTCGGTCGAGGGTCGAACCGCGCCAACGGCGGCGCCAGGAGAGCGCAGCGAGCCCCAGGTAAAGAGTTGCGGCGACGGCATGCAGTAGAATCGAGGGCATCCCGGAAGTCTACCTCATTCCCCTGTCCCGAATCTCATGCTGGATAACCTGACCCAACGGCTGGCCAAGGTCGTCAAGACCCTGCGTGGCCAGGCGCGCCTCACCGACGACAATATTCAGGAGATGCTGCGCGAAGTGCGCGTAGCGTTGCTGGAGGCCGACGTGGCCTTGCCTGTGGTCAAGGAATTCATCGCCCGCGTCAAGGAGAAGGCGGTCGGCCAGGAAGTCGTCGGCTCGCTGACGCCTGGCCAGGCGCTGGTCGGCGTTGTGCATCGCGAACTCACGGAACTGATGGGGGGCGCCAAGAGCGAACTCAACTTCGCGACAACGCCGCCGGCCGTGATCCTCATGGCCGGTCTGCAAGGCGCCGGCAAGACGACGACCACGGCCAAGCTCGGCAAGTGGCTCAGGGAGCGGCAGAAGAAGAAGGTGCTGGCGGTAAGCTGCGACGTCTATCGTCCGGCCGCCATCGAGCAGTTGAAGACCGTTGCCGCACAGGCCGGGATCGACTTCTTCCCGTCCGAAGTAGGACAAAAGCCGCTCGACATCGCGCGGGCGGCGCTCGATTACGCGAAAAAGCATTACCACGATGTGCTGTTCGTAGATACCGCCGGTCGGCTTGCGATCGACGAGGCGATGATGGCCGAGGTGCGCGAATTGCATGCCGCGCTGAAGCCGATCGAGTCCCTGTTCGTGGTCGACGCCATGCTTGGACAGGACGCGGTGAATACCGCGAAGGCATTTGCCGAAACGTTGCCGCTTACCGGCATCGTTCTGACGAAACTGGATGGCGATGCGCGCGGCGGTGCGGCGTTGTCGGTGCGCCACGTCACCGGCAAGCCGCTCAAGTTCGCCGGCATCGGCGAAAAACTGGACGGCATCGAGGAGTTCCACCCCGAGCGCATGGCTTCGCGCATCCTGGGCATGGGCGACATCCTTGGCCTGGTCGAAGAGGCGCACCGCAGCGTCGATCAGGAAAAGGCGCAGGATCTCGTCAGGAAGATGAAGTCCGGCAAGGGCTTCGATCTCAACGACTTCAAGGATCAGATCGGCCAGATGCGCAAGATGGGCGGACTCTCGTCCATGCTCGAGAAGCTGCCGGCGCAGTTCGGCCAGATGGCGCAGCAGGCGGGCGGCGCCATGGAAGACAAGCACGTCCGCCGCATCGAGGGCGTCATCAACTCCATGACGCCGGCGGAGCGGGCCAAACCGGAACTCATCAAGGCCAGCCGCAAGCGGCGCATCGCCGCCGGCGCCGGCGTTCAGGTGCAGGAAGTCAACCGCCTGCTCAACCAGTTCGAGCAGACGCAGAAAATGATGAAGCAGTTCTCCAAGGGCGGCATGGCGAAGATGATGCGCGGCATGAAGGGCGTGCTGCCGGGCATGCGCTGACTACTACCCGGCGTACCACCACGGCTGACTTTTCTCAGCGCGTCGCCGAGATCGTCGGCTGATTCCAGCCCCACTGATTTTCCCAGGCCGCGCGTACGCGATTCGGGTATGCGGGCGCACCAAGACTGCCGTTATAGCGCCCAAGCGCGCGATAGAGATTGCCCTTTTCGATATCGAGATAGTGGCGCAGGATCGTGCAGCCAAAGCGCAGATTGGTGCGCAGGTGAAAGAGATCGTGGTCGCCGTTGCCGATCAGTTTGACCCAGAACGGCATGACCTGCATATACCCGCGAGCCCCCGCCCGCGATACGGCGTACTTCTTGAAGTTGCTCTCCACCTGGATCAGGCCGAGGACCAGTTGCGGATCCAGTCCGGCGCGCTGGGCCTCGTAGTAGACGGATTTGAGAAAGCCCAGGCGCGCCCGCTTGTCAGGAATGCGCTTTGTCAGCCGGCGCGACATTTCCGCCATCCAGGCGTACTTCTCCTGCTCGCTCGGGAAGATCGGCTCCGGCGACGTGCGATCGGCGACGGCAGCATGGAGTGCCGCCTGTACGCTGGCGGCCAGCGGTTCGTACTGCTGCGCGCCGGCCCAGGCCGCGCCGGATGCGATCCACAATGCCAATGCAACAATTCGATGCGCGGTCAAGCAGCCAGCTTTCCGCGCAGCACCTGCGCCATTTCGTCCGCCGGCACCATGGTTGCCTCGGCTTCGCGGCGACCCTTGTACTCGAACTTGCCTTCCTTCAGGCCGCGCTCGCCGATCACGACGCGGTGCGGTATGCCGATCAGTTCCCACTCGGCGAACATTACGCCGGGCCGCTCGTCGCGATCGTCGAGGATCACGTCGATGCCTGCCGCGAGCAGGTCGTCGCGCAGCTTGTCCGCTGCCTCGCGCACCGCTTCCGACTTGCGATAGCCCATCGGCACCACGACGACCTCGAACGGCGCGATTGCCGCGGGGAAGATGATGCCCTTGTCGTCGTTGCCCTGTTCGATCGCGGAGCCGACGATGCGCGTGATGCCGATGCCGTAGCAGCCCATTTCCATGACGCGCTCCTTGCCCTGCTCGTCAAGGAACTTGCACTGCAACGCCTCGGCGTATGTGGTGCGCAACTGGAAAATGTGGCCGACTTCGATGCCGCGGCAGATGTCGAGCGTGCCCTTGCCGTCGGGCGATGGATCGCCGGCAACGACATTGCGGATATCGGCGACGACATCCGGGTCAGGCACGTCGCGATCCCAATTGACGCCGGTCAGGTGGAAGCCCGCCTCGTTGGCGCCGCAGACGAAGTCGTCCATCGCCGCCACGCTGCGGTCGGCGATGACGCGCACCTTATTGCGATCGACGCCGACCGGGCCAATGTAGCCGGGCTTGCAGCCCAGGAATTCCTCGACCTCCTCGTCGGTCGCGAAACGGAACGGATCCATTCCCGGCAGCTTGCTGACCTTCACTTCGTTCAGGTTGTGATCGCCGCGAATCAGCAGCAGGACGAACTCCTCGTCGTGCATGACGGCGATGGCTTTCACCGTACTCGTCAGCGGCGCGCCGAGGAATTCGGCGACATCCTCGCAGCGGATCTTGCCGGGCGTCGCCTTCTTCTCCAGAGGTGGCGTGTCACCACGGCTGACTTTTTGCGGCGCCAGCGCCTCGGCCAGCTCGACGTTGGCCGCGTAGTCGGAATTGGGGCAGAAGGCGATCGCATCCTCGCCGGAATCGGCGAGTACATGGAACTCGTGAGAACCGGTGCCGCCGATCGAGCCGGTGTCGGCGGCGACGGCGCGGAAGCCCAGGCCCAGCCGCGTGAAGATGCGGCTGTAGGTCTGGTACATGTTTTGATATTCGTGCTGCAGGTCTTCAAAAGAGGCGTGGAAGGAGTAGCCGTCCTTCATCGTGAATTCGCGGCCGCGCATGACGCCGAAGCGGGGCCGGATTTCGTCGCGGAACTTGGTCTGGATCTGGTAGAAGTGCCTGGGCAGTTGCCGGTAGCTGCGGATTTCTCGCCGCACCACATCGGTAATGACTTCTTCGTGCGTGGGGCCGATGACGAAATCACGGCTGTGGCGATCCTTGAAGCGCAGGAGTTCGGGGCCATACTTCTCCCAGCGGCCCGACTCCTGCCACAACTCGGCCGGCTGCACCGCGGGCATGAACAGCTCGATGGCGCCGGCCCGATCCATTTCTTCGCGAACGATGCGCTCCACCTTGCGTACTACGCGCAGACCCATCGGCATCCAGGTGTAGATGCCGGCGGCCAGACGCCTGATCATGCCGGCGCGCAGCATCAGTTTCTGGCTGACCACTTCCGCGTCGGCGGGAGCTTCCTTGAGGGTGGAAATGAAAAACTGACTGGCACGCATGGTCACGAAATCCGTCTGAAAAACAGCCATTTTAACGTCGTCGGCGTTCTTTCCTTGAGGAAGCAACTATGAAAGAATGGTTCCCAGACAAACATTGGAAGGTTGCTTCACCATGCTCGACCGGGAAGGTTATCGCCCGAATGTCGGCATAATTCTGCTCAACCAGCACGACGAGGTCTTCTGGGGCAAACGCATCGGCGAACATTCCTGGCAGTTCCCGCAAGGGGGCATCAAGAAGGGCGAGACGCCCGAGCAGGCAATGTTTCGCGAGTTGCGAGAGGAAGTCGGGCTGGAGCCGGATCATGTCCGCATCATCGGCCGTACACGCGACTGGCTGCGTTATGACGTGCCCAAGCAATGGGTTCGCCGTGAATGGCGCGGCACCTACAAAGGCCAAAAGCAGATCTGGTTTCTGTTGCGACTGGTCGGTCGCGATACCGACGTGTCATTGCGCGCCACCGAGCATCCCGAGTTCGACGCTTGGCGGTGGAGCGACTACTGGGTGCCCCTCGACGCGGTGATCGAGTTCAAGCGGGAGGTCTATGAGCTGGCACTCAACGAACTGGCGCGCCTGCTTCCATCGCACCGCCGGACGGCCCCCAAGCATTCCGCCGTACCATGATCGACCGATTGATACTGGAATTCGACAAAGCGCTGCGTACCGTATTTGCGCCGGCGCCGACCAACCGGGCGATGCCCGGTGCGGATTTGCCCGAGGCCGAGCTCGATGCCACCGAGCGAGGCCATGCCGCCGCCTTGATGCGCGTTGATCACGTCGGCGAAGTCTGCGCCCAGGCGCTCTACCAGGGCCAAGCCCTGACCTGCAGCGATACGGATGTCCGCGACGCGTTGCGGCAGGCCGCTTGGGAAGAAACCGAGCACCTGAACTGGACCGAACGGCGAATTGGCGAACTCGGCGGACGGAAGAGTCTGCTCAACCCGCTCTGGTACGGCGGATCGCTCGCCCTCGGAATCATCGCCGGAAGGTTGGGCGACGACTGGAACCTCGGTTTTCTGGCCGAAACCGAACGTCAGGTGGAAGCCCATCTCGATGGCCACCTGGACAGCCTTCCCGTGGCCGATCAGCGTTCGCGGGCAGTGGTCGAACAGATGAAGGCCGATGAAATCCACCATGCCGAAACGGCGATCCAGCTCGGTGCGCGGGAACTGCCGCTGCCGGCGAAGTTCGCGATGAAGGCCATGTCGAGGATCATGACCTCGACCGCCTACCACATCTAAATTTCGACGATCTCAAAGTCGTGCGTCATCTCGGCCGTCTTGCCGAGCATGATCGATGCCGAACAGTACTTTTCCGCCGACAACTTGATGGCGCGTTCTACCGAATCCGGCTTCAATCCGCGGCCCTTCACGGTGAAATGGAAATGGATGCGGGTAAAGACCTTGGGGTCGCTCTCCGCGCGTTCAGCCGAAATCTTGACTTCGCACCCCTGAATGTCCTGCCTTCCACGCTGCAGGATCATGACCACGTCGAATGACGTGCAACCGCCTGCACCGGCCAGCAACATCTCCATCGGACGTGGCGCCCAGTCGTGTCCTCCCGCCTCCGGGGCGCCGTCCATCGCCACCAGATGGCCGCTGCCGGTTTGGGCGATGAAACTCATTCCCTCATGCCAACGTACCGTGCATTCCATGCCTTACCCCCTGTTGCGAATTTGCCACATTCTAGAAGACTTCAGGAAAGCGGATTTTTGGCCCCCACAAAAAATCTTGCACTGCACAATAACTTCTGGGATACTTGACTCCAACGAAGCGTGGTTCGGTCGTCTTGCGCTTCCTCCGGTGTCTCCTCCACCCTCCTCCTTTGGTGTGGATTCGGCGCAACCCCGACAGGGGTTGCGCCTTTTTCTTCGTGACAGGGGATCAAGTTTGACACGAGGCCGCAAAATTGCCTAAAATGCGCGGCTTTTCCGCCTCAACGCCGGGACGCTAGGCAGTAGGCAGATTTCCGGCTCAAGCTCGCAGCTTTACGAAGACAAGTCCAAGGAAACACCCGTCATGAAAACTTTTTCCGCCAAGCCGCACGAAGTCAAGCGCGACTGGTTCGTCGTAGACGCGACCGACAAGGTGCTCGGCCGCCTGGCCGCCGAGATCGCCAGCCGACTCCGCGGCAAGCACAAGACCGAGTACACCCCGCACGTCGATACCGGCGATTACATCGTTGTGGTCAATGTCGAGAAGCTGCGCGTTACCGGCGCCAAGGCCCAGGACAAGAAGTACTTCCGCCACAGCGGCTACCCTGGCGGTATCTACGAGACCAACTTCTCCAAGCTTCAGCAGCGCTTCCCCGGCCGTATCCTCGAGAAGGCGGTCAAGGGCATGCTGCCGAAGGGTCCGCTGGGCTACGCGATGGCGAAGAAGATGAAATGTTACGCCGGCGCGGCCCATCCGCATTCGGCCCAGCAGCCGAAGGCCTTGGAATTCTAAGGCCCCGATTCTCAGACAGGAACAGACATGGCAGCCAACTATTACTATGGCACCGGTCGCCGCAAAACGGCGGTGGCACGCGTGTTCATGAAATCCGGCAGCGGCAAGATCGTCGTCAACGACAAGCCGGTCGACGAGTTTTTCTCCCGTGAGACGGGGCGCATGATCGTTCGGCAGCCGCTGGTGCTGACCCAGCACACCGGCACCTTCGACATCATGGTAAACGTCACCGGCGGTGGCGAGTCTGGACAGGCCGGCGCCGTTCGGCACGGGATTACCCGCGCACTGATCGAGTACGATGCGGCTCTGAAGCCGGCGCTTTCCACCGAGGGATTCGTCACCCGCGATGCACGCGAGGTCGAACGCAAGAAGGTCGGCTTCCACAAGGCGCGGCGTCGCAAGCAGTTCTCGAAGCGCTGATCGCGCCTGTTACAGACAAAAAAGGCCGCCCGAGGGGAACTTTGGGCGGCTTTTTCGTCTCTTGAGTTACCATACTTCCGCAATAGGCTTCGTGGAGGGTTTTCCCGAATGATCAAGGTTGGCATCGTCGGCGGAACCGGTTATACCGGCGTTGAGTTGCTGCGCCTCCTGGCGCTGCACCCGGAAGTCGATTTGGTGGCGATCACCTCGCGCGGCGAGGCAGGTACGCTGGTCGCGGACATGTTTCCCAGTTTGCGTGGAAAGGTATCGCTCAAGTTCGTCGACCCCAAGGATGCTCCGCTGGATCGGTGCGACGTCGTTTTTTTCGCCACGCCTAACGGAATTGCCATGCAGCAAACCCGGCAGTTGCTCGACGCGGGCGTGCGCGTCGTTGATCTCGCTGCCGACTTCCGGATCCAGGATGTCGGCGTCTGGGAAAAGTGGTACGGCATGACGCACGTCGCGCCCGATCTCGTCGCCGAGGCGGTCTACGGCTTGCCGGAAGTGAATCGGGAAGCGATACGCCATGCCAGGCTGGTGGCCAACCCCGGCTGTTATCCAACCGCCGTCCAGCTCGGATTGTTGCCGTTGATCGAGGCCGGCTGCGTCGACATCGACCATCTGGTCGCAGACTGCAAGTCTGGCGTCTCTGGCGCCGGCCGGAAGGCCGAAACGCATATTCTGTTCGCTGAGGCATCCGACAATTTCAAGGCCTATGCCGTTGCCGGACATCGACATCTACCAGAGATCCGGCAGGGATTCGCACGGGCAGCCGGACGGGAAGTCGGATTAACGTTCGTGCCGCACCTGACGCCGCTTATCCGCGGCATTCACGCCACGCTCTACGCGCGCATCACGCGGGAGGAGGATTTTCAGGCCATTTACGAGCGGCGTTTTGCGAGCGAACCTTTTATTGACGTGCTGCCGCCGAAGTCGCATCCCGAGACGCGCTCTGTGCGCGCCTCCAACACTTGTCGCGTCGCGCTGCACCGGCCGCAGGGTGGCGATACACTGGTGGTACTGTCGGTGATCGACAATCTGACCAAGGGCGCAGCCGGACAAGCGGTGCAGAACATGAACCTCATGTTCGGTTTGGACGAATGTATCGGGCTTTCGCACGTTCCCGTCTTGCCCTGACACTGCGTCGCTTGCGCGGCCGGTTCGGCATCGCCGCGCCTCGCGTGGCCGTGCGGACGCATGTGGCGTGGCACTGGCGGGTGCTGACCGCTGTCGTCGTGTTGGGCCTGGCATTGGCGCTGGGGGGGTGGATATATGACGCCGGCCGGCGGTATGCCGGATTCGATCGGCAGGAGAGCGAAAGCGAGATCAGTTTCCTGCGCGACAAGGTGCAGCACCTCGAAGCGGAGATGGCCCGGTTGCGCAGCATCGCCAACACCAGCGAGAGCCGCATGCAGATCGACCGGGCCACCGTCGAACAACTGACAGCCCAGGTGCGCGTGCTCGAGGAAGAGAAAACGCACCTCAAGGAAAGTCTTGCAGTGTTCGAAAACCTTGCTGCGGGTGGCGGGAATTCAGCGGGTGTCAGCCTTGGCGGGCTGCGTATCGAACCCGATGCCACTCCCGGCAGGTATCGCTATCGTGTGCTGGCCTCGATACAGGGGGCCGAAGCGCGACGGGAGTTCAAGGGATCGCTTCAATTTCAGATTACCGTGCTAGAAGCCGGCGGCCAGAGTGCTATCATCGTCCTGCCGCGTTCCGGCGATCCGGACGCGGGCAGTTTTTCGGTCGCGTTTCGCGCATTCCGCAGCCTGGAGGGGAGTTTCCGGATTCCGGTCGACGCCACCATCAAGCGGGTCGAGGCAAGACTGGTTCAAAATGGCGCTATCGTGGCATCGCAAAGCGCATCGCTGTAGGAGTCATCATAATGTTTACCAAGGACAACAAACCGCAGAGCCGCATCGACACCCTGATTGGCGCTGGCACCACGGTTACCGGCGATATAACCTTTGCCGGGGGATTGCGCATAGACGGCGAAATCAAGGGAAACGTTCGCGCGACCAGCGATCAGTCCTCGACGCTGGTCATCAGCGAACAGGCCCGCATCGATGGCGAAGTTGCGGTGGCCCACCTCGTGATCAACGGTACAGTCGTCGGACCGGTGGTATCGACCGGCTTTCTCGAACTCCAGCCCAAGGCACGGGTGACCGGCGACATCCAGTACAACAGTATCGAGATGCATCTCGGCGCCGTTGTCGAAGGCCGCATGGTCCACACCGGTCAGCCGGGCAAGTCGATCGAACTCAAGCTGGCCGCAAGCAGCAATTGACCCTGTCGCCTCCCGCGCAGATAATTGCGTCGTAGCAATTCCCCCCCAATGGAATAAACAGGAGAACAACATGAGCGCAAACGACATGCCGATGCCGTTGCTGTTTACCGACAGTGCCGCCGACAAGGTACGGGAGCTGATTCAGGAAGAAGGCAATCCGGAACTGAAACTGCGGGTGTTCGTCACCGGCGGCGGCTGTTCCGGCTTCCAGTACGGTTTCACTTTCGACGAAACCGCCAACGCCGACGACTCCGTCATGGAAAAGAACGGCGTCACGCTGCTGATCGATCCGATGAGCTACCAGTACCTGGTCGGCGCCGAGATCGATTACACCGAAGGACTGGAAGGTTCTCAGTTCGTGATCAAGAACCCGAACGCCACCAGCACCTGCGGTTGCGGTTCGTCGTTCTCGGTCTGATCGACCCCCAAACCGGCATCAAGGGCGCTTCGGCGCCCTTGTCGTTTGCGGCCTTTCCGCTATAATCCGCCCCTCCTTCGGGCCGATAGCTCAGCTGGGAGAGCGCCGCGTTCGCAATGCGGAGGTCGGGGGTTCGATCCCCCCTCGGTCCACCAAACACAAAGGCCAGAGAAATCTCTGGCCTTTTTTGTTGCTGTTGCAGTACCAATAAAAACGGCCGCCCGAAGGCGGCCGTTTAACTTCAGATCGACGGGAGTCGATTAGAAGGTATGACGCAGGCCAACAACCATACCCTTGTTGGAGCTGCCAGCCGTCGCGTACAGGCCGAGGGCGGAAGCAGACTCGTTGTCGGTCTTGTTGTAACCGGCATAGGCGGTCGTGCGCTTCGACAGGCCGTGCGTGTAGGCGATGGTCGTGGACTTGGCATCCAGCGTATCGTCCTTCATGTTCAGCTTGCCGTAGGCGACGTGGATGTTGCCCGCGCCAACCGGAACCACAACACCAATTTGATACAGCTTGTTGGTGTCGGTGTCCTTGACCTTGGCGGTCTGGTAGGAACCAGCGACGGTCAGGAAGCCGGCGTTGTAGGTCGCGCCGATCATGTTTTCCTTCGTGTCGTAGGCATCCACGCCCAGAACGTTCTGGATGTTGTGATGCACGAAACCGACGGTGACGGGGCCGATGGCGTAGTTCAGGCCGAGGACGGTCGCGTTTTCGTCGGCGGTGGTGGAGCCGTTGGCGATCGCGTATTCATCAACAACCGGGCCACTGGAGGCGGCGACGACAGCGCTGAAGCCGCTGAAGTTCGGCGACAAGTAGGCAACGGCGTTGTTGGCGCGGGCGGCGTTGCTCGGGGCGATAGTCGACGGCAGCAGGGTGCCGTTCATGGCGCCGGCCGACAGGATGGCTTGCGGGCTGATGGCGGAGCTGGCCAGGGCGTCGAACTTGCCGACATAGTAGCCAGGGGCCTGCAGGCGGCCGGCGACGACGGCGCCGAAGGAACCGGCCAGACCGACATAGGACTGACGGGTCGTGGTGATGCCGTTGCCAGCACCAGTGGAGTCACTGAGCGAACCGGCAGCTTTGGCGAGGGTCGAGCCGTTGTTGACCAGGTTGAAGCCCAGTTCCATCTGGAAGATGGCCTTGAGGCCGTTGCCCAGGTCTTCCGCGCCGTTGAGGGCGATGCGGGAGCCGGACAAGCCACCGGTACCGATGGCATTGATCGACTTCAGGTTGTCGCCGGTCAGGCGGGCGTAGTAGGCATCGGCAACGCCCGAGATCGTAACGTTCGATTCCGCAAAGGCGGCGCTGGACAGCAGGCCGGCAACGGCGACAGCGATAAGCTTCTTCTGCATATGTATCTCCTTATTGGTTGAGATCGCGGTTTCAATGACTCCACGTGGCTGATCACTGAACCCGCTGGTACTTCCGTTTCCGAAAGCTGCGGGGATTCTGCCCTCCATGTAGGGCTCGGGCAAGAAAAAGCCCGGGATTCCGGGCCTACCCCGAAGGGAGTGTTGGTTTTTTGCAACGCCTGTTGTCGCGATGCTGAAGATCAGCATGGCATATCCAGAAATATTTATAAAAAACAGTTTCTTACGAAAACAGGTGGGCCAGTTGCGCACCGGGGTCGGCGGCGCGCATGAACGCTTCGCCGACCAGGAAAGCGTGTACACCCCGACTGTGCATCAGGGCGACGTCCTCGGGGCCGAGGATGCCGGATTCGGTGACGACGATGCGGTCGGCGGGAATCCGGTCGAGTTGGCCGATCGTGGTTTGCAGGCTGACTTCAAAGGTATGCAGGTTGCGGTTGTTGATGCCGATCAGCGGCGTTTGCAGTTGCAGGGCTGCGGCGACTTCGCCGCTGTCGTGGGCTTCGACCAGCACGGCCATGCCGAGTGATTTGGCGATTGCTTCCATGTCCTGCATTTGCGCCACGGAGAGCGCGGCTACGATCAGCAGGATGGCGTCGGCGCCCATGGCGCGGGCTTCGTAGATTTGGTAAGGATCGATCATGAAGTCCTTGCGCAGTACGGGCAGGGCGCAGGCGGCGCGCGCGGCTTGCAGGTATTCAGGCGCGCCCTGGAAGAACTGACGGTCGGTGAGCACCGACAGGCAGGCGGCGCCGTGCTGCTCGTAGCTCGCCGCGATCTCGGCGGGCCTGAAATCCGCACGCAGCACGCCCTTCGATGGGCTGGCCTTCTTGATTTCGGCGATGACCGCCGAGTGTGGCGTATCACCACGGCTGACTTTTGCCCCGATCTTCGCCCGGATGGCGCCCACGAAATCACGTGGGGGGGGCAGTGCTTCGGCCTCCGCCCGCACGACGGCGAGCGGCCTGGCGGCTTGCGCCGTGGCCACTTCCTCGCGCTTGACGGCGAGGATCTTGTCGAGGATGTCGCTCATGCAAACTTCTTGGTGAACTGAACGAACTCGTCCACCTTCGCTCGCGCCGCGCCACTGGCGATCACCTCGCGCGCCTTGGCGATGCCGTCGCCGATCGAGGCGGCGAGGTTGGCGGTGTAAAGCGCCGTGCCGGCGTTCAGTGCCACGATCTCGCGCGCCGTGCCGGCTTTGTTCTCCAGCGCGGCCAGCAGCATGTTCTTCGATTCCTGCGCATCGGCGACCTTGAGGCTGCGGTTGGAAACCATTTGCAGCCCGAAGTCTTCCGGGTGAACCTCATACTCGGTTACCTGGCCGTCCTTCAGTTCGCCGACCAGGGTGGCCGCGCCGAGTGAAATCTCGTCCATGCCGTCCTTGCCCCAGACGACCAGTACGTGGTCGGCGCCGAGGCGCTGCATGACGCGCACCTGGATGCCCACGAGATCGGGGTGGAAGACGCCCATCAGCGTGTTCGGCGCGCTGGCCGGGTTGGTCAGCGGGCCGAGGATGTTGAAGATGGTGCGGACGCCCATTTCCTTGCGCACCGGCACGACGTTTTTCATCGCCGGATGGTGGTTGGGCGCGAACATGAACCCCATGCCGGTCGCCTGGATGCACTCCGCCACCTGCGGCGCCTGCAGGTTGATGTTGGCGCCCAGCGCTTCCAGCACATCGGCGCTGCCGGACTTCGACGAGACGCTGCGGTTGCCGTGCTTGGCCACCGTGGCACCTGCCGCGGCGGCGACGAAGGCAGAGGCGGTCGAAATGTTGAAGGAATGCGCGGAATCCCCGCCAGTGCCCACGATGTCCACGAAGTGCGGGTTGTGCGGGACATCCACTTTGGTGCACAGCTCGCGCATCACCGTGGCGGCCGCGGCGATCTCGCCGATGGTTTCCTTCTTGGTGCGCAGGCCGGTGAGGATGGCGGCAGTCATGACCGGCGACATCTCGCCCTTCATGATCATGCGCATCAGGTGCAGCATTTCGTCGTGAAAGATTTCGCGGTGTTCGATGGTGCGCTGGAGCGCTTCCTGCGGGGTGATCATCAGCGGACTCCTTGGAGGAAATTGCGCAGCAGGTCATGGCCGCGCTCGGTCAGGATGGATTCGGGATGGAACTGCACGCCTTCCACCGCCAGCGTCTTGTGGCGCACGCCCATGATCTCGCCATCGTCGGTCCAGGCGGTGACTTCCAGGCAGTCGGGCAGCGTGTCGCGGCGGATAGCCAGCGAGTGGTAGCGCGTTGCGGTGAGCGGATTCGGCAGCCCCTTGAACACACCCTTGTCGGCGTGATGGATGGGCGAGAGCTTGCCGTGCATCATCGTCTTGGCGTGCACGATCTCGCCGCCAAACGCATAGCCGATGCTTTGATGCCCGAGGCAGACGCCGAGCAGCGGGATCTTGCCGGCGAACTCCTGAATCGCCGCGACCGAGATGCCGGCCTCCCGGGGCGAGCAGGGGCCGGGCGAGATGACCAGGTGGTCGGGCTTCATGGCGGCGATCTCCTTCAGCGTGATCGCATCGTTGCGATAGACGCACACTTCCTCGCCGAGTTCGCCGAAGTACTGCACCAGGTTGTAGGTGAAGGAGTCGTAATTGTCCAGCATCAGCAGCATGATTTCATGCCTCGCTTCGTTCGTAACGGATCTGACCATAGAGGTCGGGGTGGCGCAGCGCAACCCAGCGCTGGGCTTCGTTTTCGGCGCGCTCCCAGTTGGCGGCGCGCAACGGTACCTGGGTGATACCGCCATCATCCTTCGGCCATTCGAGCAGCCAGGCGACGATGTTGGCGCGCTCCTGGCGGAAGATGCGGCGCGTGAGCGAGGCGGGCTGCCGTTGCAGCGTGCCGTTGCCGTTGCCGTCGAGCATCAGCCGGTAGAGCGGTCCCTTGCCGCGGTGCTGGACGACCAGCGTGCCGGCAACACTATCGATGACCTGCCACTCGGCGCAGCCCTCGATGATGGCGCGGTTGTCGCGCGTCGCTTCGGCGCGCACGTCGAAGGCCTCGTCGGATTCCACCGCTTCGTGCCAGGGCACGCCGTGGCGGGTCGGCGGCGGGAAGGGCAGCGGCCGCTTGCCACGTCGGATACGGGCGAACAGCGCCGACTTGACGATGTCCTCGACGTTGATCTGCGGAAAGTCGGTGCGCGGCGGGGCAGGCAGGGCCTCGCTGCCCATGTAGCCGACTTCCCAGAGGGTGTGCAGCCAGTCGGCGGTGTCGAGCACGATCTGCGTGGCGTCTGCCGAGCTTTGCTCCTGGCAGCCGGCGGCGAGGAAGCCTGCTTCCGCCTCGCGGGCGCGGCGGCATTCGAGGAAGAGTTGCACGACCCAGTCGACATGCTCGGCCGGCAGTGTTTCGATGCGCTCGGCCAGCGCGGCGAGGGTGTCTTCATCGAGCGGCGGCTGGATGTCGTCCATGGTGTCGCCCTCAGTCGAAGTGCGTGTCGAGGCCGCCTTCGGCCATCTCGGCGGCGCGTAGCAGCGCCCGTGCCTTGTTGCGGGTTTCTTCCCATTCGGAAGCGGGGTCCGAGTCGGCGACGATGCCGGCGCCGGCCTGCACATAGATGCGGCCATCCTTCAATACGGCGGTACGGATGGCGATGGCCAGGTCCATGTCGCCGTTGAAGCCGAGGTAGCCTGCCGCACCGGCGTAGACGCCACGCTTGGTCGGCTCCAGTTCGTCGATGATTTCCATGGCCCGCACCTTGGGTGCGCCGGAGACCGTACCGGCCGGGAAGGTGGCCTTGAGCACCGAGACTGGCCCTTCGTCGTCCTTGAGCTGGCCTTCGACGTTGGAAACGATGTGCATCACGTGCGAGTAGCGCTCTATCACGTATTGCTGGGTGACTTTCACGGAACCAACCTTGGCGACTCGCCCGACGTCGTTGCGGCCGAGGTCGAGCAGTTGCAGGTGCTCGGCGCGCTCCTTCTGGTCGGCCAGCAGTTCGGCGGCCAGTGCCTCGTCTTCGGCCGGCGTGGCGCCGCGCTTGCGCGTGCCGGCGATGGGCCGTGCCGTCACCGTACCGTCTTCGAGGCGCACCAGGATCTCCGGCGAGGCGCCGACGACGTGGAAGTCCTCGAAGTCGAAGTAGAACATGTAGGGGGATGGATTCAGCGTGCGCAGCGCCCGGTAGAGCGCCAGCGGCGAGGCCTGGTACGGCTTGCTCATGCGCTGCGACAGCACCACCTGCATGACGTCGCCGTCGGTGATGTACTGCTTGGCTTTGACCACGGCAGCCTTGAAGGCCTCCTCGCCGAATTCGGACTCGGCCGGGGCACTTGCCGCCACGGTTTCCTGCGGCAGCTTGACCGGTACGCGCAGCTTCGCCAGAAGCTCCTTGAGGCGCAACTGGGCGCGCTTCCAGGCGCCGGGGAAGCCGGGCTCCGCGTACACCACCAGCGTCAGCTTGCCCGAGAGGTTGTCGACGATGGCGATTTCCTCGGAGAGCAGCAGCAGAATGTCGGGCGTGCCGACCGGGTCGGGCTTCTTCGTGTCGGCCAGCTTCGGCTCGATGGCCCGTACGGTATCGTAGCCGAAGTAGCCGACCAGGCCGCCGGTGAAGCGCGGCAGGCCGGGGATGTCCGGCACCTTGAAACGCGCCATGAATTCGGAGACGAACGAAATCGGGTTGGTGTGGTCGCGCCGCTCGGCAACGCGGTCCCCCGACAGCAGCATGATGCTCGAATCGACGACAGCGATGCGGGTGGTCGAGGCGATGCCGATGAAGGAATAGCGGCCGAAGCGCTCGCCGCCTTGTACCGATTCGAGCAGGTAGGAATAGGGGCCGCCGGCCAGCTTCAGGTAGATCGACAGCGGGGTGTCGAAATCGGCGAAGGTTTCGAGGGTGACGGGAATCCGGTTGTAGCCTTCGGCGGCCAGCCGGTTGAATTCGGATTCGGAAAGCACAGCTTCGTTCATGATGGCTCCACAGGGTACGGCTTGCGAAAGTCAGCGTTGGCGATACGCCGAATACACGGCGCCAGCGCGGGGGTGGCGGGATTCAGCGCGCGGGGCGCCAGGGCCAGGCCTCTGCCCAACGGGATTGGGCGACTTTCGTTGCGGAGTGAGCGTTCATGCTGGAGTAATGCGGCTTGCGGCGTCGAGAATGGTGGCGACTATAGCATCGCATTCGAGCCCGCGCACGTCCTGGCCTTCGTTGTAGCCGTAGGGGACGAGGAGCACGCGGCAGCCGGCGGCGTGGCCGGCTTTGAGATCATTTACCGAATCGCCGATCAGCACGACGTCGGCAGGCGAAACGCCGAGCCGGCCGCAGGCCCAGGTCACGGGCATCGGGTCGGGCTTCGGACGCGGCAGGTCGTCGCCGCTGACTGCCACCGACAGGAATGGATGCAGGCCGGTGCGGTCGAGCAGCGGGCAGGTGAAAGCCCGGGCCTTGTTGGTGATGACGCCGAGCAAAAGGCCCTTCGCCCGTAGCGCTGCGAGCCCTTCCATGACACCGGGAAACGGCTTGGCTGCGTGGCCATTCACTTCAGTGTAGTGACGCTTGAAACTCGTCAGCGCCGCATCAGGTGGCGGTGCGGGATCGTCCGCCGCGTCGAGATTTCCCGCCAGGACGCGCTTGACCAGATTCGGAATGCCACGACCGACGTAGGCGCGGATGTCCTCGATGGCGACCGGCGGCCGGCCGAGGTCGGCGAGCATGCCGTTAGCGGCGGCATGCAGGTCGAGGACGGTGTCAAGGAGGGTGCCGTCGAGGTCGAGGAGGACGGCTTTTGCCGGGAAGCTCATGTGTTCGAGGTGCAAGGTACGAGGTTCAAGGTTCAAGGTTCAAGGAAAAACTCGCAACTTGGACCTTGAACCTTGTCCCTAGACTTTCCGGAGTTCCGCGCGCATCTGGCCGATGATGCTGTCGTAGCGGTTGGGGTCGCTTTCGTTGCGCTTGCCGAACACGGCCGAGCCGGCGACGAAGGTGTCGACACCCGCGCGGGCGACTTCGGCGATGTTGGCCGGGCCGACGCCGCCGTCGATTTCCAGTTCGACCTTGAGGCCGCGGTCGTCGATCATTTTGCGCACCTTGCGCGCCTTGTCGAGCACGAAGGGGATGAACTTCTGGCCGCCGAAGCCGGGGTTCACCGACATCAGCAGCACCATGTCGAGCTTGTCGAGCGTGTATTCGAGGACGTCGAGCGGCGTCGCCGGATTGAACACCAGGCCGGCCTTGCAGCCGTTTTCCTTGATCAGGCCGATGGTGCGGTCGATGTGCTCGGAGGCTTCCGGGTGGAAGGTGATGTAGGTGGCGCCGGCCTTGGCGAAGTCGGGGACGATGCGGTCGACCGGCTTGACCATCAGGTGGACGTCGATCGGCGCGGTGACGCCGTGCTTGCGCAGCGCTTCGCAGACCAGTGGGCCGATGGTCAGGTTGGGAACGTAGTGGTTGTCCATCACGTCGAAGTGGACGATATCGGCGCCGGAAGCGAGTACGTTATCGACTTCCTCGCCGAGCCTGGCGAAGTTGGCGGACAGGATGGATGGCGCGATGCGATAGGCCATGGGAAGTCTCCTCATTTAGAATGAAGTCGATTCTAGCGGGGCGATCCATCAGGCCGGCTAATTTTTTCTGATAGCACCCATAAGACGACTGACAGGCATGACCGAGGCAAACAAATACGATATCCGCGTCGAAGTGGCGACGCGCTTCCTGCCCGAGCAGTCGGACGTGGATGCCGACCGTTATGTGTTTTCCTACGCCATTACCATTACCAACGTCGGTAGCGTCGCTGCGCAACTGGTCTCGCGCCATTGGCTGATCACCGAT
Source organism: Gammaproteobacteria bacterium (assembly GCA_018819515.1). Lineage (GTDB taxonomy): Bacteria > Pseudomonadota > Gammaproteobacteria > Burkholderiales > Rhodocyclaceae > Fen-999. The sequence continues at coordinate 158,324 of JAHJPX010000014.1, read as the reverse complement.
GCCGATGGCGAAGTCCAGGAAGTGCGCGGCCTTGGCGTGGTCGGTGACCAGCCGCTGCTGCAGCCCGGGGAGAAGTACGAATACGCCAGCGGCGCAGCCATAGAGACTCCCGTCGGCACCATGAAAGGCACGTACCAGATGGTGGCCGATGACGGCACCAGGTTCGACGCCGAGATTCCGGAGTTCGTGCTGTCCATGCCCAGAACCTTGCACTGACTGGCGCCATTGAATCTCAAGCATAGCTACGCGCTGATCGCACCGTTCTACGACGCATTTCTCACCGCGACAACGCATGCCGTGCGCGGCCGCAGCCTCGCCGCGCTAAGCGGACAGCCGCCCGGCGATGTACTGATCGCCGGTATCGGCACCGGCCTCGACATTCCGCACCTGCCGCCCCAACATCGTTATGTCGGCATCGACCTCACCCGTGCCATGCTGGCGAAGGCGAGGCGACGCGCCATCGGCCTGCCCGTCAGGCTGGTGCAGGGCGATGTGCATCGCCTGCCTTTCGCGGGCGAACGCTTCGACGCCGTGGTGCTGCACTTGATCCTCGCCGTCGTGCCCGATCCGAAAGCCTGCCTGGCCGAAGCGGCACGGGTTCTGCGCCCCGGCGGATGCATCTTTGTCTTCGACAAGTTCCTCAAACCCGGCGAACGCGCGCTGTGGAAGCGGGCGCTGAATCCGCTCACGCGCCGATTCGCCACGCGGCTCGATGTTGTCTTTGAGGAAGTCCTTGCAGCCACGCCCGATCTGACTCGCCATCACGACGAACCGGCAATGGCCGATGGCTGGTTCCGCCTGATCCAGCTCGGCAAACGGGCATGAGTGGCTTACCGCTACGGCTGACCAGCCCGAAGGGCGCAGGACGCCACGAAGTGGCGGTCCCGAGCAACGCGGGGGGATGGGGCAATGCCCCACACTTTTCGAGTGGGTGAGGACTTTCCCACCTACCGCGCGCCGAAGTGGCTGCCCGGCGGCCATGCGCAGACCATCTATCCGCTGCTGATCAAGCCTGCCCCGCCGGGATATCGCCGCGAGCGTTGCGACACGCCGGACGGCGACTTCATCGACCTCGACTGGATCGACGCTTCCGCCGACTCGCCGCTGGTCGTGCTGTTCCATGGCCTCGAAGGCGGCTCGGCCAGTCACTACGCCGTCTCGCTGATGGCCGCGTTGCGTCAGCGCGGCTGGGGTGGTGTGGTGTCGCATTTTCGCGGCTGCTCGGGCGAACCGAACCGATTGCCGCGCGCCTACCACTCGGGCGACTCGGCCGAGATCGACTGGGTGTTGCGTCGGCTGCGCAATCGGTTTTCCGATCGCGCGATCTTCGCGGCCGGCGTCTCGCTCGGCGGCAATGCGCTGGCGAAGTGGCTCGGCGAACGGGAACAATCGGCCGGCGACGTGGTGGCCGCCGCCGCCGCGGTGAGCGCGCCGCTCGACCTGACGCTTGCCGGCCACCATCTCGGTCGTGGCTTCAATCGGGTTTACACGCAACATTTCTTGACCACGCTGAAACGTACCGCCGAAGAAAAGCTGGCGCGTTTTCCCGGTCTGTTCGACGGCGCGCGACTGCGCGACGTGCGCACGCTCTACGACTTCGACGACTTGCTGACCGGGCCGCTGCACGGCTACGCCGGCGCCGAGGACTACTGGCGACGCGCTTCTGCAAAACCCATGCTGCGCGGCATTCGCGTGCCGACCTTGCTGCTCAACGCGAAGAACGATCCCTTCCTGCCCGCGCATGGATTGCCGCAGACGAACGAGATGTCTTCAAGCGTGACCGCCGAATTTCCGCATGAAGGCGGCCACGTCGGCTTCGTCAGCGGCAGCCTGCCGGGACGACTCGACTGGCTGCCGCAACGATTGCTCCATTTCTTCGGCCAGGTGGCGTACCGCCACGGCTGACTTTTTTCAGCTGCGGTAGTCGGCGTTGATCTTCACGTAGTCGTATGAGAAGTCGCAGGTCCACACCTTGCCCTGCGCTGAGCCTCTGCCGAGGTCGACCTTGACGACGATCTCGGCGGGCTTCATCGCCGCCGCACCGTCCTCTTCCTTGTAGCTTTCGGCGCGACCGCCGTTCTCCGAGACGAGAACATCGGCGAGCCAGACCTTGACCTTGGCGACGTCGAGATCGCGCAGGCTCGGGTCGTTGCCCCAGGCGTTGCCGATGGCGCCGAGGATGCGGCCGAGGTTGGGGTCGGAGGCGAAGAAGGCCGTCTTCACCAGCGGCGAGTGCGCGATGGCATAGCCGACCGCTTTCGCTTCGTCCTTCGAGCGCGCGCCAGACACGGCGATCTCGATGAACTTGGTGGCGCCTTCGCCGTCGCGGGCGATGGCCTGGGCCAGGTGGCGCGCGACGCCGATGACGGCTGCCTTGAATTCGGCCCAGTGTGGCGCATCGACGGTCTCGAAGCGCGCGCGGCTTTTGCCGGTGGCGATGAGGATGAAGGAGTCGTTGGTCGAGGTATCGCCATCGACGGTGACGCAGTTGAACGATTCGTCGGCAACTTCCTTCACCAAGCGGTCCAGCATCGGCTGGCTGACGACGGCGTCGGTGGCGACGAAGCCGAGCATGGTCGCCATGTTCGGCTTGATCATGCCCGCGCCTTTGGAGATGCCGGTGATGGTGACGGTCTGGCCCCCAACATCGACTTGCACCGACGCGGCCTTGGCGACGGTGTCGGTCGTCATGATCGCGTGCGCGGCGTCGTACCAGCCATCAGCCTTGAGCGCCGACTGACAGGCCGGCAGGCCGGCGATGAGGCGCTCGACGGGCAGCGGCTCCAGGATCACGCCGGTGGAGAAGGGCAGCACCTGGTCAGCGCGCAGGTCGAGCAGGCGCGCGACGGCCTGGCAGCTTTGCTTCGACGCTTGCAGCCCCGGTTCGCCAGTGCCTGCGTTGGCGATGCCGGTGTTTATCACCAGCGCGCGAATTTCTCCGGCGGCCAGATGCTGACGGCACACCTGAACCGGCGCGGCGCAAAAGCGGTTTTGCGTGAACACGCCGGCGACGCGGCTGCCTGCCGCCAGTTCGATCAGCGTCAGGTCGCGGCGGTTGGCCTTGCGGATGCCGGCCTCGGTGACACCGAGGCGCACACCGGCGACCGGATACAGGTTGGCGGCCACGGGCGGGTTCAGGTTGACGGGCATGGTGGTTTCCTTGTTTCAGTCGGGGTTGAAGACGGTTTTCCAGAGACGACGGACGATGGCGACGCGTTCGGCGACGTCGGCTTTGGCGACGCGGCTCTTCTGGTCGTTGAGGCGCAGCGCATGCTGCATGCGGCGGTAGTCGCGATAGGCGTCGCGCACGGCGTCGGCGAGGTCGACAGGAATCAGGTCGCGCTTGGCGGCCATGGCCAGCAACGTGATGTTGCCCTTGTTTTCGGTGAGCTCACGGTACTGCCATGAGTAACCCAGCACCAGGTACTGGACGGCGAACTCGACGTCGATCAGGCCACCGGGGTCGTGCTTGAGGTCGAATACCGTGTCACGCTCATCGAGCTTCGTGGCATGCGCGTCGAGCATTTTCTTGCGCATGGCCATGATTTCGTCGCGCAACTTGGCAAGGTCGCGCTTCTGCGTCAGCACTTCGCAGCGGATCGCCTCGAAGGCGGCGCCGACCGCCGGGTCGCCGGCGGTGTAACGGGCCCGCGTCAGCGCCTGGTGTTCCCACAGCCAGGCGGCTTCGAGCTGGTATTTGCGGAAGGCGTCCATCGAAGAGACGACGAGTCCGGCCTCGCCGTTCGGCCGCAGGCGCAGATCGGTCTCGAACAACTGCCCGGCCGAAGTCTGCGCCGACAGCCAGGTATTGAGCCGGGTCGACAGACGCGAATAGATCTCGGCGGCTTCCGGCGCCGGGTCGTCGAACAGGAACACGATGTCGAGGTCGGAGGCGTAGCCAAGTTCCTTGCCGCCCAGCTTGCCGTAGCTGATCACCGCGAAGCGGGGCGCGTCCAGATGGCGTGTGGCCAGCTTGCGCCAGGCGAGGATCAGCGCGCGGTCAACGATGATATCGGCCAGTTCCGAGAGATGGTCGGCCAGTTTCTCGACGGTCAGCAGGCCAGAAAGATCCTGCGTCAGCAGGCGGAAGACCTGGGCGTGGTGCGCCTCGCGCAGCAGGTCCATCTGTCGCTCGGTGTCAGGTTCGACCTCGTCGAGGGTCTGCGCCAACTGCTCGCGGAAGGCGGTCCAGTCGTGTGCGGCTTCGAGCAGGCGCGGATCGAGTAGTTCGTCGAGTAGTACCGGATGGCGATTCAGATAGTTCGCGGCCCAGCTCGAACTGCCGACGATCCTGGCCACCCACTCGAGCGCCTGCGGGTATTGCTGCAAGAGTGCGAGATAGGCGGCGCGGCGCGACACGGCTTCCAGTAAATCCAGTCCGCGCGAAAGGGCGGCATCGGGATCGGCCAGTCCGGCCGCGGCTTCGATCAGGCGGGGCACCAGCGCATCGAAGCGGCCGCGCGCCGCATCCGATAGCTGCTGATAGCGGCTGCCGGAGCGGATGGCGGCGAGGCGCGCGCCGGCCGCCGGTGCGTCGCGAAAGCCCATGGCGGCCAACTCGGCGTGTCGCGACGACTGACTTTCGCCATCGGCGCCGTGCCAGACGCCGTCGAATCGGTGGTTGTCGTCGTTGGGGTCGGCGAATACTGCTTCAAAATGCTCCGACACGTTCTGCCGATGATCGTCGAGCTCCGTCGCCAGCGCAGCGAAGGAAGCGAAGCCCATCGCTTCGGCAACCAGTTGTCGATCTTCGGCTCTCGCCGGCAGGCTATGCGTCTGCGCGTCGTCGAGATACTGCAGGCGGTGTTCGAGCCGGCGCAGGAAATCGTAGGCGGCCGCCAGCTTGACCCCGGCGTCCCGCGACAGCTGACTTTTCTCGACGAGCAGCTTGAGCACCTGCAGCGTCGGCTTGACTTGTAACGAACGGTCGCGGCCGCCGCGGATCAGCTGGAACACCTGGGCGATGAACTCGATTTCGCGGATGCCGCCGGGGCCGAGCTTGACGTTGTCGGCCATGTCCTTCTTCGCCACTTCGCGACGGATCTGCGCATGCAGGTCGCGCATTGCGTTGATGGTGCCGAAGTCGAGATACTTGCGGAAGACGAAGGGGCGGCGGATGGCTTCCAGTTCGTCGTGTCGTTCCCCCGTCAACGGCCGGGCCTTGATCCAGGCATAACGTTCCCACTCGCGGCCCTGGGTGACGAGGTAGTTCTCCAGCATGTCGAAGGAGCAGACCAGCGGCCCGGAATCGCCGTTCGGCCGCAGCCGCATGTCAACGCGGAACACCTGGCCGTCGTTGGTAATCTCGGAGATGGCGGCGATCAACTGCCGGCCGAGCCGGGTGAAGAAGTCGAAGTTGGAGATCGGCCGCGCGCCGTCGCTTGTTGGTGTTGTTTCGCCGTCGTCGGGATAAACGAAGATCAGGTCGATGTCGGAGGACACATTGAGTTCGCGGCCCCCCAGTTTGCCCATGCCGATGACGATCAGCCGCTGCGCTTTGCCGTGCTCGTTGCACGGTTCGCCGTAACGGGCGGCAAGGCTCTCATGGAGAACCTTCAGGGCCGCTTCGACGGCGACCTCCGCCACCAGCGTCATCGCCTCGGTTACCTCGGAAAGTGGCGCGTGGCCGGCGAGGTCGCGCGTGCAGATGCGGATGTAGGCGCGCTGCTTCAGTTGGCGCAACACCCGTTGCAGGTTGCTTTCGGTCGGCGATTCCGCCGCCAGCCAGTCGTCCAGTCCGGCGCGCGTCAGCGGCGTATCGACGAAACCCCCGGCAAGTTCGGGCCTGGCCTGCACGAGCCGTTGCAGATGGCGCGAACGGCGACTGGCCGCGGCCACGGCGTCGGGAAGGCTGGATGGAGGCATTGATTTACAATCACTCACTTTGTCTGACGGTCATTCTAGCCCGGCCGGGCCCATGCTCATCCCTCGTCCCTTCCCCCCTCTGGCCACCCTGATGGCGATGCCCTGGCTACGCCGGCTCGTTGGCATTCTGGCGTGGGCGGCCATCGTGTTTTATTTCGCGTTCGGCATTCTGGTGCTCGTCCTGCGCCATTTCGTGTTGCCGGAGGTCGGCCTGCATCGCGGCGAGATCGAAACCGAACTCTCCCGCGCGCTGGCGCGGCCGGTGACGATCCGCGCCGTGGACGCCCGTTGGCATTTGTTCTGGCCGAACCTGCGCATTCACGGCCTGGAAATCCGCGACGCGGAGGGTCGGCCGGCGTTCGATCTCGAAGAAGTCGAGGCCGACGTCGCCTGGTCGTCGCTATGGCATCTCGCACCCCACTTCGCACGCCTGGAGATCAAAGCGCCGCGCCTCGACCTCCGCCGCGATGCCGAAGGCCGCCTGTTCGTCGCCGGTCTCGAGATCAAGACCGAGGACGGGAACGATGCGGGCTTTTCCGAATGGCTGCTGGCTCAGGACCGCATCGTGATCCGCGACGCGACCCTGACCTGGCGCGACGAATACCGCCGCGCGCCGCCGCTGGTGCTGTCGCGAGTCAACCTGAAGCTGCGAAACCGGGGCGACCGGCACCGCTTCGGACTCACCGCCGAGCCGCCACCTCGGCTGGCGGCTCGGCTCGATGTCCGGGGCGAACTCAGCGACGACGATGCAGTGTCGCTGCTCGACGGAAAGGCGCGACTCTACGCGGAACTCGATTACGCGGAGCTGTCCGGCTGGCATGCTTGGGTGGACTACCCGCTCGAGCTGCCCCATGGTTCCGGCGGTCTGCGTCTCTGGCTGGACCTGGAGCGCGGGGCCGTGGTCGGCGGCACGGCCGACCTGCGGATGGGCAGGACCATCGTGCGCCTGGCGCCCACGCTGCCCATGCTCGACCTCGACCGGGTGGACGGACGCCTGACGGCTCGACGCGACCAGGAGGGATTCACGCTACAGACCCGCCATCTCGCGCTGGCCACGCATAACGGCATCCGCCTCGAACCGACCGATCTCGATTTCCACTGGCAGCCAGGCGCGGCGGCGCACGGCGAATTCAGCGCCAACATGCTCGATCTGGGCGCCATGGCGGCGCTGGCCTCCTATCTTCCCTTCAATGCCGACGTGCGAGAAAGGATCGTGGCCTACGCTCCCCGGGGCCGTGTGCGCGACATGCAACTGGCTTGGGTTGGCGAGTCCGACACCCTCTCCTCATATCGCATCAAGACGCGCTTCGAGAAGCTCGGCTTCAACGCGGCTGGCACGATTCCGGGATTTTCGGGTTTCGACGGCACAATCGACGGCAACGAGCGGGGTGGCAATATCGTCCTGGCCAGCCGCATGGCTAGCCTCGACTTCCCGGCTGTATTCGAGCAGCCGTCGATCCCGTTGTCCAAGCTGGACGCGAACGCGGAATGGACCATGCGCGACGGCGTGGTGGAAGTGCGCCTGCTCAAGGCGGGTTTTCAGAATGTCGACGCCGCGGGCGAAGCGAGCGGCCGCTATCGCAGCAGCCGAGAAGGTCCCGGCGAAATCGACCTTTGGGCCAGGCTGACCCGTGCCGATGGCGGCGCCGTGTGGCGCTACATGCCGCTGGTCGTCAATGAACAGGTGCGCAATTGGCTGCATGAATCGATCAGCGGGGGCGCCGCGACCGCCAGCCTGCGCTTGAAGGGCGACCTGAAGCGCTTCCCGTTCGATGACGGGTCGGGAGTCTTCGAAGTCAAAGGGCCGTTTCAGGGGGCGACCCTGCGCTATGCGGAAGGCTGGCCCACTATAGACAACGTGATGGGCGATCTGCTGTTCTCCGGCTCGCGCATGTTGATTCGCGCGCAGAAGGCAACTGTGTGGGGTGTGCAGCTCACCGACGTCAAGGCGGAACTCGCCGACATGAACCAGCACGATCAGCCGCTGGTGGTGACCGGCGTTGCCAGCGGGCCGACCGCCGACTTCCTGCGCTTCGTCGAATCCAGCCCCGTCGCCGGTTACATCGGCCACGTTACCGACGGCATGCAGGCGACTGGCGACGGTAGCTTGCGCCTGCGGCTCGACCTGCCGCTGAACGATATCGAGGCGACGAAAGTGGATGGCCACCTTCGTGTGCAGGACAACCGGCTTGTCTACGATGAATACCTGCCACCCATTTCCGCGATCAACGGCGAATTGCATTTCACCGAAAAAAGTGTCGCGGCGAAAAAGGTTCGCGCCCTCATGTTCAGCGCGCCGCTGCTGATGGACATAAAGACCGAGGACGGCCAGGTCGCGCTCCGCGCCAACGGCAGCGCCAGCGTGGCGGCACTGCGCCAGCAGTATGACCAGCCTTTGCTGGACCATCTGGGGGGCGGGACGACCTGGAGCGCGACGATACAGGTGAAGAAGCACGCTGCCGTAGTGCGCGTCGATTCCTCGCTGCTCGGCATGTCTTCCAGCCTGCCCGTGCCGTTCAACAAGACCGCCAGCGAGCCGCTGCCGCTGGTTTTCGAGCGCAAGACCGCGGCAAATGAGCGCGCCGCCACGCCTGACGCGCAGGATCAGATGGACATCCATGTTGGCGACGTGTTGCGCGCGCAGTTGATGCGGCGACGCACCGATCGCGGCAGCGCAGTTACCGAACGCGGATTGATCGCGATCGGTGCCCCCGAGGCGCGCCTGCCCGACCGCGGTGTCCTGCTGGCCGTAAAGGCGGCGCGGGTGGATGCCGACCTCTGGCGGAGCCTGGGCGGCGGCCGTGGCGACAGCGGCTTTCCGATCGATCTCGTTGACCTGCGCGTCGAAGAACTGCGCGGATTCGGTCGCTCGATCCACGACCTGCGACTGTCCGGCCGCCAGGAAAACGGCAATTGGAAGATGCAAGTCGACAGCCGCGAGGTGAGTGGCGATCTGGCCTGGGCCAGCGGCGACGAAGCGGATCGACTGTCCGGGCATGTGGCGCGGCTGGACATCCCCGACAGCGACGCGGCCGCGCCGAAGTCGACGGCGACGGACCCCGTTGAAGAAAAGACGGGACGCCTGCCATCGATCGATCTGACCGTGGACCACTTCCTGATGCACGGCCGCGAACTGGGCCAACTCCGACTGGAGGCGAAAGATACCGCTGGATTGTGGAGTACTCGTTACCATATCCACAACGAGGACAGCCAGTTCGAAGGCACCGGTTTCTGGCGCCCGGCGCAGTCGACGTCGCCGGCGGTCTCGGTGATCGATTTCTCGCTGAAGACCGGCAATATCGAAGGGACGCTGGAGAGGTTGGGTTTTTCCGGGGCGGTAAGGCGGGGCAAGGCTGCGCTGACCGGCCAATTGTCCTGGGTGGGCGCACCGACCGGCATCGACTACAAAACCCTGGGCGGGAAGCTGACCGTGGAAGCCGAGCGCGGACAGTTCAAGAAGCTGGAGCCAGGTGTCGGCCGCCTGCTCGGCATTCTCAGCCTGCAGTCCCTGCCGCGACGCATTTCGCTCGATTTTCGGGATATCTTCAGTGAAGGTTTCGCCTTCGACAGCATCGACGGCAATGTGGCGGTCAATCGCGGCATCATGAAAACCGAGGATCTTGAAATCGACGGACCGGCGGCCACGGTTCTGATGAACGGCACGGTAGATATTGTTGGCGAAACGCAGGACCTGAAAGTGCGCGTGCAGCCAACGCTCGGCGAAACCGTCGCGACCGGTGTGTTGCTGATCAATCCCGTCATGGGTGCGACCGCGTGGGTGATGAACAAGGTATTCGGCAACCCGCTCGACAAAGTGTTTGCCTTCGACTACGCGGTGACCGGCTCCTGGGACGACCCGAAAGTGAAGAAAGTGGCGGTGCAGGGACCTGGACTGGCGCGACCGGCGGAGAATGAGGTGGTTCCATGAGAGTCGCGGCAGTACAAATGATCTCCGGGCCCGAGGTCGAGCCCAACCTCGCCACGGCGGCGCGACTGATCGCCGAGGCGGCCGCCACGGGCGCGCGCATGGTGGCACTGCCCGAGTACTTCCCGTTGATCGGTGCTACCGATGAGGCCCGGCTTGCAGCGCGCGAGGCGCCCGGTGCAGGACCGATCCAGGCGTTTCTTGCCGCTCAGGCGCGTCAGCACGGCATCTGGCTGGTCGGCGGCTCGATACCGCTGACCGCGCGGTCCCCCGGCAAGCTGCTCAACGCCTGCCTGGTTTTCGACGACCACGGCCGCCAGGTGGCGCGCTACGACAAAATTCACCTCTTCGGATTCACGAAGAACGAAGAGCATTACGACGAGGCGGCCACCATCGAGGCCGGCGAGAAGGTAGTGGCCGTCGATACGCCGGTGGGCCGCGTCGGTCTGGCCATCTGCTACGACCTGCGCTTTCCGGAGCTGTTTCGCGCGATGGGTGTGCTCGACCTCATCGTCCTGCCCGCCGCCTTTACCGACACTACTGGCCGCGCGCATTGGGAAACGCTGTTGCGCGCGCGCGCCATCGAGAACCAGTGCTACCTGCTGGCGTCCGCTCAGGGCGGGCAGCATCCGACCGGCCGCATGACGCACGGCAATAGCATGATCATCGACCCCTGGGGTGACATTGTCGCCCGCATGGACAAGGGCGAAGGAGTCATCAGCGCGGAACTCGATCCGGCGCGGATTGCCGAAGTGAGAACCAGTCTGCCGGCTTTGAAGCACAGAAAGTTGTAACCACCAAGAACACCGAGGGCACCAAGAAGGACAGGACAAAGAACATTTTTTCTTTGTGTTCTTGGGGCCCTTGGTGGTGAATAAGGAATTTCATGACCGATCGTTACCGCACCGCCGAGCAAACCCTGCTCGCCCCCTACGACCTGACGCCCGGCAAGCTTGCCGTCGTTTTCGGCGAGATATTCGGCCACCAGGTCGACTATGCCGACCTCTACTTCCAGTACAGCCGTTCGGAGGCCTGGAGCCTGGAGGAGGGCATTGTCAAGTCGGGCAGCTACAACATCGACCAGGGTGTCGGCGTGCGCGTGGTGAGCGGCGAAAAGACGGCGTTCGCCTATTCCGACGAGATCAGCCTGCCGGCGCTGAAGAGTGCCGCCGAGGCCACGCGCGCCATCGCGGCCGCCGGTGCGTCCGGCAGCGTTCCGGTGCTGGCGCATCGGGCCACCCGGCCACTCTATGCGGCGTACGACCCGATACCGTCGCTCGCCGATGCCGAAAAGGTGCGGTTGCTGGAGAGGCTGGAGCAGTTCGCCCGCGATCTGGATCCGCGCGTCGCGGAGGTGATGGCCCACATCGCGAGCACGTGGGAAGTGGTGCTGGTGGCGCGGGCGGACGGACATCTCGCCGCCGATGTGCGGCCGCTGGTGCGCGTGTCGATCACGGTCAACATGGCCGAGGCGGGCCGGCGCGAACAGGGTCACGCGGGCGGCGGTGGCCGTTACGACTATGGCTATTTCACGGATGAACGCCTGCGCGAATATGCGCGCGAGGCCGTCCATCAGGCCTCGGTTAATCTGGCCGCGAAACCGGCGCCCGCCGGCGCCATGACCGTCGTGCTCGGGGCCGGCTGGCCGGGCATCCTGCTGCACGAGGCGATCGGCCATGGCCTCGAAGGCGACTTCAATCGCAAGGGCAGTTCGGCCTTTTCCGGCCGCGTCGGCCAGCGCGTCGCTTCCAGGGGCGTGACGGTGGTGGACGACGGCACCATTCCCGACCGGCGCGGTTCGCTCTCCATCGACGACGAGGGCAACCCGACCCAGCGTACAGTGCTCATCGAGGACGGCATCCTGCAAGGCTATCTGCAGGACACGCTCAACGCCCGCTTGATGGGCGTCGCCCCGACCGGCAACGGCCGGCGCGAGTCCTTCGCCCACATGCCCATCCCGCGCATGACCAATACTGCGATGCTCAACGGCGACAAATCGCCGGAGGAAATCATCCGCTCGGTAAAGAAGGGGCTGTACGCTGCGAACTTCGGCGGCGGCCAGGTCGACATCACCAGCGGCAAGTTCGTCTTTTCCACTGCCGAGGCCTATCTGATCGAGAACGGCCGCATCACCACGCCGGTCAAGGGTGCGACGCTGATCGGCAACGGTCCCGATGTGCTGACGCGCGTGTCGATGATCGGCAACGACATGCGGCTCGACCCCGGCGTCGGCACCTGCGGCAAGGAAGGGCAGAGCGTGCCGGTCGGCGTCGGCCAGCCGACGCTGCGTGTCGACGGACTGACCGTGGGCGGCACCGGGGGTCGATAAAGACCGGAATGGCCGCTGTGGTGCGGTAAAATCGGCGTCCTGCCACGACTGACTTTTTCACCGCGCCATGAAGCACATCGTAGACGACGTTCGCATCCGCGAGATCAAGGAACTCTCGCCCCCAGCGCATTTGTTGCGTGAATTTCCCGCCAGCGAACCGGCGGCGACGACCACCTACGAGGCGCGTGCCGACATCCACCGCATCCTGCACGGTTCGGACGACCGGCTGCTGGTCATCGTCGGCCCCTGCTCGATCCACGACTACGACGCCGCGGTGGAGTATGCGCGGAGGCTGAAAGCCGAGCGCGAGCGGCTCGGCGCCGATTTGCAGATCGTCATGCGCGTCTATTTCGAGAAGCCGCGCACCACCGTCGGCTGGAAGGGCCTGATCAACGACCCGCGCCTCGACGGCAGCTTCAAAATCAACGAGGGACTGCGCCTGGCGCGCAAGCTCCTTTGGGAAGTCAACGAACTCGGCCTGCCCTGCGCCACCGAGTTCCTCGACACCATCACGCCGCAATACACCGCCGACTTGATCGCCTGGGGCGCCATCGGTGCGCGCACTACCGAATCGCAGGTGCACCGCGAGCTGGCTTCGGGGCTCTCCTGCCCGGTCGGTTTCAAGAATGGTACGGACGGCAACATCAAGATTGCCGTCGATGCCATCAAGGCCGCGGCGACGACCCATCACTTCCTGTCGGTGACCAAGGCCGGCCATTCGGCCATTGTCTCCACCAACGGCAACGAGGACTGCCACGTCATCCTGCGCGGCGGCAAGCATGCGAATTTCGACGCCGCCAGCGTCGAAGCGGCCTGTATCGAACTCGGCAAGTCCGGCCTGGCGGCACGGGTCATGGTCGACTTCTCGCACGCCAACAGCCGCAAGGATTATCGGAAACAGATCGACGTGGCGCAGGACATTGCCAACCAGCTTGCCAATGGCGAAGACCGTATTTTCGGCGTGATGATCGAATCGCATCTCAACCCGGGGCGCCAGGATCTCAAGCCGGGCGTAGCGCTCGAACACGGTGTTTCGATCACCGACGCCTGCCTCGGCTGGGACGACACCGTAACCGTGCTGGATCGACTGGCCGAGGCTGTCCGGCAGCGCCGCCTGGCGCTCGCAGCAAGCTAGACGCGCATGGTCGCGGAACCACCCGCGGTGGATGAAATATCGCAAGAGAAAGCCGGGCCCAAAAAGCACTTGACGCCCCCCACCCCCTGCCCCCGCCCCAAGGCGGGGGTCTGAATGTGCTCGCTGCGCTCGAAATCACCCAGCGCGCTCATCGACGTATTTCACGCTACGCTTACGGAAACCCCACGCTGACCCGCAGGCCGACGCTACCATCACCGTCGGCCAGCAGGATTTTCGCGCCGTGCCGCTCGGCGATGCGCGCGACGATCGACAATCCGAGGCCGCTGCCTTCTTTTTCCTGATCGGCCAGGCGGTGGAAGCGGTCGAATACCCGCTCGCGCTCGGCCGCGGGAATGCCCGGGCCGGTGTCGTTGACCGACAGTGTCCTGTTCCTGACTGTCACGGTCACCTGCCCGCCGGCAGGCGTGTAACGGATCGCGTTGTCCACCAGATTGCGCACCAGAATGGCGAGCATGTCGGGATCGCCGGAGACGACTGTCGGCGTCGCATCGAGTTCCAGTGCGACGTTGCTGTCTACTGCCAGGGTGCCGTGGTGCGCACACACCTCCTCGGCGACCCGCGCCAGGTCGACGCGTCCGGAAGGCGCCGCGTCGGCAGGATCGAGGCGCGCCAGCGTCAGCAACTGGTCGACCAGGCGTGCGGCGCGGCGGCTGCTGGCAATCAACTGATCGATGGCGTGACTTCGTTCATCGGCGTCGCGCGCTCGCAGCGCTACCTGGGCCTGCGTCGCCAGCGCCGCCAGCGGCGTGCGCAACTCATGGGCGGCATCGGCGGTAAACCGCTTCTCGGCCTCGATCGCCTGCTCGACGCGGGCGAACAACTGATTGACGGACTCGACCAGCGGGCGGATTTCCTCGGGCGCCGTTTCGGGTTCCAGCACGTCGAGGTGCTCGGGCTCGCGGGCGGCGATCAGGTCGGCGACGACATTCAGCGGACGCAGTCCCCGCCGGATGGCGATCCAGACCCAGATGCCGATGATCGGCAACCCCATCAAGGTGGGCAGCAACATCTGCCAGAGCGCGTGATCGATCAGCTCTTCACGGACGTGATTGTTCTCGCCGACGATGACCCGCACCGTGCGTTTCTTGTTCCACTGCATGTAGTAGCGCCAGCGCTGGTTTTTGCCGTCGCTATCCGCGGCGTCGGAGAAACCTTCGACATCAGTTAGCGCCACTGTCGGCGTTCCGGGCGAGTTCATGACGAGTCGGCCATCCTCGACCCAGATCTGGAATCGGAAGTACCCCAGATGTTCGTAATCCTGATAGTCGTACTCATCCTTGAAGGGTGCCATTTCATCCGCCTCGTGGGCGGCGAGCGCGAGCAGGGTATGGGCTTCGATGATGAGCTGGCCATCCATCAGTTCATCGATTTCATGCCGGGTGTCGACATAGCCCCAGGCGAGCATTGCCAGCCAGCAAACCGTTACGCCGCCGAGCAGCAGTCCGACCAGTCGCCGCCGCAAGGGGAACCAGACGGTGCTCATTTCGGAATCATGTAGCCGACACCGCGCAGCGTCTTGATCAGGTCCGCTCCGAGTTTTTTGCGCAGATGATGGATGTGCACTTCCAGCGCGTTACTGTCCGGCTCGTCGCGCCAGCCGTAAATCGAACTTTCGAGCTGGGCACGCGACATCACCCGGCCGGCGTTTTCGAGCAGCGTATGCAAGACCGCGAATTCGCGTGCCGACAGTTCGACCGGAAAGTCAGCCACGGTGACACGCCGGCTGGCGGGATCGAGCGTTACCGTACCGGTGCGCAACACCGGCTCGGCGCGGCCGGCGGCGCGCCGGCACAGGGCGCGGATGCGCGCCGCGAGTTCGTCGAGATCGATCGGCTTGACCAGATAGTCGTCGGCGCCGGTATCCAGCCCGGCAATTTTGTCGGCGGTCGAATCGCGCGCGGTCAGGATCAGCACGGGCAGCGACTGGCCGCGGCGGCGCAAGCGTTCCAGCAACTCCATCCCCGACAATTTTGGCAGTCCGAGATCGAGCACCACGATGTCGAAGGTTTCCGTCTGCAGGGCCTGGTCGGCGGCGGCGCCGTCCTTGACCCAGTCGACTGCGAACTGGGCCTGACGCAGGCCGACGGTCAGGCCGTCGCCAAGCTGGGGGTCGTCTTCTACTAGCAGTATTCGCATGGGGGCATTATTGCTCAGTGTGTCCACTTCGGTAGTTTTGTAAGCCGGGCGTCCATTGTCGATAGTGACTCAGAGGCTCATCCACCAAGCGACTGCGGCAACCCAGGCCAGTAAAAGCATCGCCGCGACCGGCCGGCTGCCCAGAATGCCGTCGCCAGCGCCACCATCCTTCCTGCCGGTCAACATCGGCCGAACGAGATTCTCGCGGTGCGCCAAGCTGCCGACCAACACGCCGGCAAGATGAATCAGCACGACCAACAGCATCGCGTTCGCCGCGCCTTCATGCAGTTCGGCCAGCCACTCGCCGCCAATATCCTGATAGACCGTCCAGCCGGTGGCGCCGGCAACAAGCGCCAGGCCAAGGAGCGCGACGATGGCCCAGCCGCCGGCGGGGTTGTGCCCGACGCAGTGCATTGGTTTCGACCCGAGCAGGCTTTTCAAATAGCACCAGGCGGCCCGCGGGCCGCTTATGAAGTCGACGAAAAGCGCGTAGCGGCTGCCGAACAATCCCCACAGTAGCCGAAACAGGACGACGCCGACCGCGCCACCGCCGGCGAGCACGTGCACCAGGCGCCACTCCTCGCTCTCGCCGGTGAGCCAGGCGACCACGAAACAGGTCGCCAGCAGCCAGTGGCCGACGCGTACCGGCAAGTCCCAGACCAGCACTTTGCGGTCAGTCGCGTTCATGGCGGTAGCCTCCGGGCATGCGGATCTCCCGTTCACTGAAACTGCCGGCCTCGGCGCGCGTATGGCAGGCGGCGCAGTTGGCGGCGCTGCCGACGCGCTTGTCACTCCAGGCTCCCTTTGGCACCTCGTCGTGTTCGTGGCGAAACCAGTTGGAAAAAGTCAGCCGTGGCAACACGCCACCCGCGGCGCCAGCGCCTTCGGTGCGGCGCCCGGAGCCGGCGTTGGCGACGAGAAAATCCTCGATCCGCCGGCGGGTCGCTTCATCGAGCGTTGCGTTGTCCCCGTAGTGCTTCTCCAGTCGGCCCATGATTTGCCGCCAGTCCGGGGCCGACAGCAGCGCCGGCGGGAAGGCCAGATGGCAACTGCCGCATTCCGCCTTGAACACCGGCAGCGCGTCGGACGGAATGGGCATGCGATCGGCGAAGGCGGGCGCCGCCGCCGTCAGGATAGTGGCTACGAAGACGTATTTCCTCATGTCAGCGCCCCCCGGCCAGGAAGGCGATGAAGTTCG
Source organism: Gammaproteobacteria bacterium (assembly GCA_018819515.1). Lineage (GTDB taxonomy): Bacteria > Pseudomonadota > Gammaproteobacteria > Burkholderiales > Rhodocyclaceae > Fen-999. Next base: position 141,715 of record JAHJPX010000014.1, on the reverse strand, counting down.
CTTTTTCGTCGGCGCTGCACTCGCGCCCGACCACTTCCTTGCAGTTGCGCCTGAACCACTTTTCTACCTTGGCCGGGTCGGTGAACCGCTCGGTATTGGCGACGGGCGAAAGCGGCTTGATCGTCTTGCCAGTGATCGCGTGGCGTCCGGCCTCCATCGGATTTTCGGTGTGGCAGGTCGAGCAGGACGGGAACTTTTCCGACACGCTGAATTTGCGCGTGAAGAATTCCGCGCCGCGCGCCGGGGTCGCCCGGAATCTGGCGCCCTGAATCGCCGCATAGCTGTCGCCGATCTGGCTGGGCGTTTCAGCCGACGATGCGCTGCACACGGCGATCAACAACAACGGGATAACGCGATTCATACTCCGACTCCAAAATGCAGGAACGATGGGTCGGAGTATGAGCGCCGGGGCTTAAGCCACTCTTAGAGCGGGCTTAATCGTTTCTTAACGGACTTGCCGGCGCTACTGGCGACCACGGCCCATGCCGCCGCCCATGCCTGGTCCGTCACCCATCCCGCGGCCGCCGCCCGGCCCCATTCCATTGCCGGCGGCTGGCGGAGCATCGGGTAACGTGACACCGCGTTCCTTTGCCCGCTCCTGCATCCGCTTGTGGTGTTCGAGCCGAAAGGCGTTGCGTTCTTCCTGCGTCTTGAGCGTCCGCATCTGATTGCGGTATTCCATCCGCTCCTGTTGTGTCATCAACTGGCTGCCATAGACGGGCGCCGTGTCTTGCGCGACCGCGCTGCCGATCGACAGTACGGCGAGCGCGACCGCCGTCATCAGTTTTCTTCCGTTCATGATGTTCTCCTTGTCCGGGGTTGGACAACAAGCCGGCACCGCAGGGAATTGTTCCCTGCGACGCCGGATGCCGTTATTGGTGTGTTGCGGGATCCATGGTCCGATCGCGAGTTTGCAGCTGATCCTTGGTGTGCAGTTGATCCTTCGTATGCAACTGATCCTTGGTTTGCAACTGATCCTTCGTTTGCAGTTGATCCTTCGTTTGCAACTGGTCCTGGATTTGCGCGCGGGTCTGTGTTTGCGTCTGGACCTGGCTTTGGACCTGACTTTGCGATTGCACGGCATTGGTACTGCCGAAACCGGCGGCCGGACCCGCGCTATTGCCGCCTGCGCCAGCACCGGCGCCGCCACCACCACCGGCGCCGCCACCACTACCACCGCCATCGCCACCGGCACCGGCACCGGCACCGGCACCACCACCGCCGGCACCACCACCGCCGCCGCCGCCACCACCACCACCACCACCAGCCAGGGCGCCGCCGGAAGCAATCATTGCCGCGAACATCAAGGCGAGAATTTTCGAGGGTTTCATGTCGAACTCCTTTTCATGCAGGAAATATGGAAGGATTAACGTCCCCGACCCCCGCCACCGCCGCCACCCCCCCCGTTGCCGCCGAAGCCGCCTCCGCCGGCACCACCACCGCTGCCACCGTAGCCGCCGCCGAAGCCCTCCCCAAAGCCGCCGCCGTAGCGGCGCTGGCGGGCTTCGAATCCCGTGCCATAGGGCGGATTTGACAGGCGCTCCTGACGTTGCTCCCACGTCTCGTCGGCCGCCTGATCGTTCTTGGTGGCCGATTGAGATGGGGCGCTCACGTTGTCGCGCAGCTTCGGATCCAGTCGGGTGGTGCTGTCGGAAGGAGATACAGCCTCGCGCGGCAGCGAGAGATTCAGCGGCTTTCTCCCCGGGTCGCGCCGTTCTGCCGTCGTGGCGGTTTGCTGCGCCGCAAGCGGGGCAGACAGGCCGATGGCGATGACTAGAACGGAGAGACGGCGAAGCGAAAGTGACATGTTTATCTCGTTGTCGAGGTCGGTGAGGCCATACTCGGCGCGTACCGTAACCATGGCATGTCCGGGCGGCTACTGTCCGTTTCCGTTTGTTTCTGCGCGTTTCCGGACTAACGGATATGTCTCGCGGGCGCTAGACTTGCCGCATGACATCCCCGAACACGACCAGCATCCTTGTTGTCGACGATGATCCGGCGCTTTGCGAGTTGTTGTCGGACTATCTGGGCGCGAGCGGCTATTCGGTCACGACCGCGGGCGACGGAAAGGCCATGCGACGGGTGCTGGCACATGGCGTGCCGGATGCGATCGTCCTCGACCTGATGCTGCCCGGCGAGGATGGTCTGGCGCTGGCGCGCGAGTTGCGCACGCATTCCGATGTGCCGATCCTGATGCTCTCTGCGCGCGGCGAGGAAATCGACCGGGTGGTCGGCCTCGAGGTCGGCGCCGATGATTACCTGGCCAAACCCTTCAGTCCGCGCGAACTGCTGGCGCGCTTGCGTGCGCTGTTGCGGCGGACGCGCAGCGTGGCACAGGCGGGCGAGGGCGGTGCCGGGATGCGCTTCGGCCAGTTCCTCATTGACACGGCGGCGCGGCGCCTGCTGCGCGATGGTGTCGAGGTTCGCCTGACCGGCGCGGAATTCGATTTGTTGCGCGTTCTGGCCGAGCGCCCCAACCGTGTGCTCAGTCGCGATGTGCTGGTCGATCTGCTCAAGGGCTATGACCGGGATCCCTTCGATCGCAGCATCGACATTCGCGTCACCCGCCTGCGGAAAAAGATCGAGCGCGATCCGGCGGCGCCGGACTACATCCGCACCGTGCGCGGCGAAGGCTATCTCTTCAATCCCCTCGGTACGCAGACATGAAGCGAAATGGCATCAGTCTGGCCCGGCAGTACGCGCTGCTGCTGGCGGTGTTTTTCGTTGTGTTCGAGCTGCTGATGGGTGTAGTGGTCGTCAGCATGCTGATGTTGCCGATGGCGCGCCGCGCCGCGGGCGACCTGGCCGGGTTGATGGTGCTCTCGGCGCAGACTTGGGCCGAACTGCCTCCGCATACGCGGCCGGCTTTCGAAGTGGAACTGGCGCGCAACCATCTGCTGGCGTTGCGTGCCGACATGCCGCCGGCCGTGCAGGACCCCCTGCACGGCCCCTATCTTTATTTCCTCGAGGAAGCGCTGGCCGAGAAGGCTGGCAGTCGCCTTCATCTCACGGCCGAGGTCGTCGGCGACCAGACATGGTACTGGGTGTCGCTGCCTTCCGGGGGCGGAACGATTTCCGTCGGCCTGCCGCACGACCGGATCGGAACGCAGCCGTTGAACACCATGCTGATCTCGCTCGCGGGGGGGCTGGTCATGGCGCTGCTGGCCGCGGTATGGCTGGCGCGGTTGGCCGTCGGCCCGCTTGCCCGCCTTGAGCGGGCGGCCGCGCGGGTCGGTCGCGGCGAAGTGCCGGAACTGTTACCGGAAGCCGGCCCTCGCGAGTTGGCGACCCTGGCGCAACGCTTCAATGCCATGGCGCGCCAGGTGCGAGACCTGCTTGCCGCGCGCACGACCCTGCTCGCGGGCGTGTCGCACGACCTGCGCACGCCGCTGGCGCGCATGCGCGTGGCGCTGGCCCTGCTGGAAAAGAAGCCCGGCCCGAAGCTCTTTTTGCGGCTCGAGGCCGACATCGAGGAAATGGATCGCCTGATCGGCAACGTGCTCGACCTGGCGCGCGGCCTGGCCAGCGGGACATTGGAAGATGTCGATGTGCGCGGACTGTTGCTCGAACTGGCCGGCAGCGACGGCAGGGTAGCGGTCAGCAGTCCGGAACTCCGCGTGAAAGCGCCGCCGCTGGGCCTGCGCCGCGCCATCGGCAATCTGCTCGATAACGCGCGCCGCTACGGCGGCGAGGCGCCGATCGAACTGGTGGCCGAGGCGTGGGAGGGCGAGATTCGCATCGGTGTTCTCGATCGCGGGCCGGGTATTCCGGAGGAACAACTCGACGCGGTGTTCGAGCCCTTCCATCGTCTCGACGCCGCACGCAATCCCGCCATCGGCGGTGCCGGACTCGGCTTGGCGATCGTCCGCCAACTGGCGCAGGCCAACCATTGGCGCGTCGAATTGCGGCGGCGTGACGGCGGCGGGCTGGAAGCCTGGTTGCACTTGCCGCCGGCAAACGCGAGTCAATCCGGCGAAATCAGGTAGGACAGCAGGTCGGCCTTTTCGCCGGCGGTGCATTCGCGCCCGATGACGCGCTGGCAGTCTCGCGCCAGCCATTTTTCGACCATCGCCGGATCGGTCAGGCGCTCGTTGCCGGAGGCTGGCGCCAGCGGGCCGATGCGATGGCCGGTCGCCGCATGGCGACCATGTTTGACGGGGTTGTCCGAGTGACAACTGACGCACGACGGCGTGTTCGGCGCCTTGGCGAAGCGGCGCTGAAAGAAAACTTCGCCGAGACCCGCATTCGGCTCGAAACCGGGAATCCGGCGGGCGGCTTCGGTGGTGTAGAGATCAAGAGTCTGGTGCGGCGTTTCCGCCGCGGAAGCGGCGCTGGCCAGCAGCAGCGACAGCAGGAGGTAATGATTCATGATCGGCTCCTTGGGCGGTGAACACGGCGCTGGAGTCTGGGCGCCACGACTTATGAGCGCCTTAATGGATGATTAGCGGCGGCTTAATCGGCGTGTCGCCACGGCTGACCAGCCCAAAGGGCGCAGGACGCCACGAAGTGGCGGTCCCGAGCAACGCGAGGGATGGAGCGAAGCTCCACACTTTCGTGCTGCGATGCGTCATTCTGCCGCTTGACAGTTGACTTGTTCGCTGGAGTATATTCGGCGCGCTGCCCCGATCATGCTGCATGCGTGCCGTTCATCGGCACAGGAGGGGGACGGGTCGGCGCTCGTGATGTTTCGATGAGTCCGGAATCACCGGAGGCGTCGCTTCCGGTCTTTCATCGCATGACTGAAGGGGGGGGAGGGGAATGATCTACACGAGAAAGTCACCCGCGTTGCTTGTCATCGGCGTGATCATGCTGCTGTGGGGTTGGCTCAACGCCAGCGGTAGCGTGGACGGAGTGCAGAGCTGGTTGCAGCACAGTGCCTGGTCCGATCACCAGAAAGTCGAAAAGAAATACGAAGCCGACCTGAAGGCTGCCGCCGAAAAGGCCCAGGCGACTGGAGTGCCGGCGCCGGAAATGAAAATGCCGAAATCCAAGTTCGACAGCGCCAAGGCGAAACAGGCCCAGTTGAGCTACATCTTCGGCGGCATTGCGGCCGCGCTCGGCTTGCTGATCCTCCTCTGGACGCCGAAGGAGGGCAGCCTCGATTACTACTTGTCGATCTTTCCCGGCATGGCGTTCATTCTTCTCATTGCCTTCATCGTTCGCTGGGGGCTCGACCCGATGTTCGCCAACTGGGGCAGCGCGGCCAAGCCGGCGCTGGGCTGGGATTTCGCCAAGATATTCAACCTCAACTACGTGGTGCTGGGCATCGTCATCGGCATCGTTGTTGTTAATGTGTTCCGGATTCCCGACTGGGCGGCCAATGGTGTGCGCACGGCGCGTTTCTTCCTCAAGACCGGCGTCATCCTGCTCGGCACGCTTTACAGTGCGGCGGAGCTGGCGCAGCTCGGCATGCTGTCGGTGGTGATGATCGGCATCTTCGTGCTCGGCTCGGTGTGGATGGTGCTGCTCATGGGCAAGCGCATGCAGGCCGGCAATTCGATGACGGCGGTACTTTCGGCCGGCATGGGCGTCTGCGGCGTCTCGGCGACGGTCGCCGCGTCACCGGTGGTCAATGCTAAGGCTGCGGAGATTGCCTACACGATCGGCACCATCCTGGTCTGGGGTGTCGGTTGCATGTTCATCTTCCCGACCATCGGCCATCTGCTCGGCATGGGCCCGGTGCAGTTCGGCGCCTGGGCCGGCACCGGCATCCTCAACTCGGCGCAGGTCGCCGGCGCGGCGCTGGCCTTCGATCCCAAGGGCATCGAAACGCTGAAAGTCGCCGAGATCTTCAACATCACCCGCGTGCTGTTCCTGCCGATCATCGTCATCTGGCTGGCCGCCTGGTACGTCAAACACGAAGCCGGCGCCGAGAAGGTAAACCTCGGCAACGTGCTGATCTCGAAGTTCCCGGTGTTCGTGCTCGGCTTCATCCTGATGTTCGCCTTGTCGACCATCGGCGTCTTCGCGCCAGCCGACCAGTACAAGGGCAAGTATTTCGATGCGGCCAAGGTCAAGGAACAGAGCCTGCTCAAGGAGAACGAAACCGCCGCGCTCGGCAAGGAACTCGCCCGCCTGAGGGAGGCGGAAGGCGCGAAGGCGTTGCAGGACTATTTCACTGCCAACGTCGTCAACGTCGGCAAGCGCCACGCCACGCCCGAGGACGCCCATCAGGCAATCGCCGACCTGATCGCCAACCGCAAGGAAACCACCCGCGAACAGGATGCGCTGCTGCGTTCGATCGGCAAGTTGCCGGGCCTGGACGAGGGCGCCAAGAAGGCCCTCGGAAACGCGCATAAGGCGGCGTGGCACAGCTCGAAGGCGATCGGCGCCTTCCGCGACTGGATCGCCTGGTTGTTCGCTTTCGGCCTGATCGGGCTGGGCATGCAGATCACCGGCGCGGCGCTCAAACAGGCCGGCGGCAAGCCGCTGGTCATCGGCGGCGTCGTCGGTACGGTAAAAGCGGTCGGTTCGCTGATCGTCGTGCTGCTGTTCGTCAAGGAATTCATCTAAGGAGATTCGTCATGTCCGAACAGAAATTCGAGCGCGGCAGCAGCCTGTCGATCTTCGTCAGCGACCGCAAGGAAGACATCGGCGCGCTGATCTTCGCCATCGTCATCGCCATCGGAGTGGTATTGATCGTTGGCAAGTAACCTCCTGCAGGAGAAAAGCGCCGGACCGTCGGGGGCTTATCCGGCCCCCCCGGGGAGGGAACGCCGCGAAGCGGCGTTCCCGGCGGGGGTCTTCCGTCCGGCCACGCTGCTCCTCTGCCATCACGGCACCCGGGGAGCGGCGGCGGCCGAGGCGCTCGCTTTCGAGCTCGCCGTTCCCGGCGTCACCACTATCATCCATTGCCTGATCGTGCCGGAACTCTGGGCCGGCATGCAGGGCGACGACTGGCTCAACAACGCGTCGACGCGCGACGCGTTCGGCGACTACGTCGAGAACATGCTGGAGAACGACGCCCGGCGCGAACTGGCCGCCGTCGAAACCCGTTGCCGCGAGATGGGGTTCGCCTATCGTTCGGTGCTGCGCTTTGGCGATCCGGCGAAAACGGCGCTGGCGGTCGCCGCCGAAGTGGACGCGAACCTTGTCGTCATCGGCCCGCCGCGCCGCAAGGGCGAAGAGGGCCTGCGCTCGCGCATGGACCTGGAAACGCTGGCGCGTGGGCTGGCATGTCCGCTGCTGATCGCGCAACGGACGTAGATGTCGCCCGCGCCGAAACGGTTCTGGCGCTGCCGGCCGATGCGGTGCGTGCCTTCCTTGGCGATGCCGAGCGGCTGTTCCGGCTGAACCCGCAGTTGGCGATCGAGCGCTGGGAGTCGCGCGCACGCGGTTTCCGCCTCGCCGCGTTCAACGAGAGCAATGGGCGGCGGATCGACACCGAGGCCGAAACGGGCACTGCCGACGGCGCTCTCGTGGTGAGCTACGCGAACAGCCTGAAACTCGAAACGCGCGTGATGGCCGAAGCTGTGCCGGAAGGCGTGCGGCTCGTCGTCACCGAACACTATCCACGCATCGACGATGCGGACGACCCGCGCGTTGCCGACGTCGACAAGAGCCTGGTGCCCTGGGTGATGGCGATCCGCCGTCATCTGCTGGCGCGCCGCCGCTGGGGCCGGCTGCCCCTCTTCCCGCTGTGGCGCTGGTGGAACGAAGGCTTCATGTTGTCGATGGCGCCGCGCAGCCGGCGCATCGTGCGCCTGCTGGTCTGGGTCACCGTGCTGGAGTTCATGGTTTTCCTCGGCGCCGTGGTCGTGCTACGTTTGGCGGCATGAAGGTCGCGATCCTTTCCGACGTCCACGCCAACCTCGAAGCGCTGGTGGCCTGTCTGGCGCATGCCCGGCGGGAAGGAGCCGAGGAATTCGCCTTTCTCGGCGACCTGGTCGGCTATGGCGCCGATCCCTGCGCGTGCATCGACGTCGTGCGGGCGCATGCCGCGTGCGGCGCCATCGTCCTGCGAGGCAACCACGACGATGCGGCGCTGGGCGGCCTGTGGGCGGACATGAATCCCGTGTCGCGCGAGTCGGCGATCTGGACGCGTGGCCGGCTCGGCGATGCCGAGCGCGAGTTCCTGGCCGCGTTGCCCTATGTCGTCGCGCGCGACGACCTGCTGTTCGTACACGCCAGCGCCGCGGAACCGAAGGACTGGGAATACATCGCCGGGACAGTGGCGGCCGGCCGCTGCCTGGCGGCGACGGGAGCGCGGATCGTTTTCGGCGGCCATGTCCACCAGCCGATGCTCTATTTCTCCGCGCGCGACACGGTGTCCGCTTTCACGCCGCGTCCGGGTGTGGCGGTGCCGTTGAGCAAGGGCCGCCGCTGGCTGGTCCTGGGTGGCTCGGTCGGCCAGCCGCGCGACGGCAATCCGGCTGCCTGCTACCAGCTTTTCGACGGCGTGTCGCGACGGCTGACTTTTCAGCGCGTCGCCTATGACTGGATCACTGCTGCGACCAAGGTGCGCTCCGCCGGTTTGCCGGAAAGCCTGGCGCGACGACTGGAGCACGGCACATGAGCGAGGTGGCGGGCGAATTTCGCGTTCTCTCTCCGTACCGTTCCGGCAGCATGGCCGATCTCTTCGAGGCGGAAACGCCGGCCGGCGAGCGCTGCCTGCTCAAGCGGCCGCGATCCGGCTTCGACGTCCATCCCGCATGCCTGGCCGGATTCGAAACAGAGCAAATGATTTTGTGCCGGCTTGCCGGGCCGCACGTTCCGCGCTGTCTCGGCCATGGCGAGGACGCTCGCGGTCCCTGGCTCGCCGTCGAGCGGATCGAGGGGCGGTCGCTGGAAGCGATTGCCGCCGGGGCGCCGCTGCCGGCCACCGAGGTGGCGCGTCTCGGCGTGCTGCTCGCCGACGCGCTGCATGCGCTGCACCGGCAGAATGTGGTTCACCAGGACCTGACGCCCGCGCATGCGCTGCTCGCCGATGACCATATGGCGTTGATCGATTTCGGCCTCGCCTGCCACGGCGACCTGCCCGATCTGGCCGCCAGCGAAAGCGACGGGAGGACGACGATGCTGGGCACGCCGGCCACGATCGCACCCGAGCAGGTGATCGGCGTGCGCGGCGATCCGCGCAGCGACCTTTTCGCCGCCGGCGCGATCCTCTATCGTCTGGCGACCGGACGCTATCCCTTCGGCAAGTCCGCGAGCAAATGGAACCTGCATCGACGTCGCTGGTTCGATCCGCCGCCGCTGCGCGCGCTCAATCCGCAGATTCCCGAGTGGCTGCAGGAGATCATCCTCCACTGCCTGGCGGTGCGGCGGGAGCGTCGCTACGCCTCGGCGGCGCAACTCGCCCACGATCTCGCCCATCCGGACCAGGTGGCGATCGGCGAACGCGGGCGTCGCCTGCGGCGTGGTGGTCCCTGGCTGGCCATGAAGCGCTGGTGGTCGGAGCGTGGGCTCGACGCTGCGCAACCCGTCCGGCCGGCGCGACAACTGGAACGCGCGCCGCATCTGCTGGTGGCCATCGATACCGACGACCACAACGTAGCGCTGGCAGAAGCCATCCGTACAAGCTTGCAGCGGCTGGTCGCCCACGATCCGCACTGGCGCGTTACCTGTGTCAGCGTGCTGGAACCGTCGATCATGACGGAACAGGAGGGGGGAGACGCCATTGGCCGATCGCTGCATACCGCCAAACTGGCGATGCTTCGCCAGTGGGCGCATTCGCTCCATTTGCCGGAAGATCGCGTTCGTTTCCACGTCCTCACCGGCGGCGAGGCAGCGGGGCGGATCGTCGAGCATGCCCGCACTGCCCACGCCGACCACATCGTGATGGGCGCTCGCGGCTCCTCGGCGTTGCGGCGCTATCTTGGCAGCGTTTCGGCCCGCGTGGTCGCCGAGGCGCCGTGCAGCGTTACCGTCGTGCGTGTGCCGCAGGTTCAGGAGACCTGACGACTCAGGCGTTGCGGCCCTTCTGCCAGAGCACATCGCCGCCGCCGGCCGACTTGTTCAGCCAGCGGCCGAGCACGAACAGGAGGTCGGACAGACGGTTGAGGTACTTGCGTGCCACCTCCGACACCGGCTCGAAGTGGCCCAGGGCGACCAGCGTTCGTTCGGCGCGCCGACAGACGGTGCGGGCGAGGTGGGCAAGCGCCGCGGCGCGTGTGCCGCCGGGCAGGATGAATTCCTTCAGCGGCGACAATTCGCCGTTGTAGCGCTCGACCGCGACTTCGATGCGCGTGAGCTGCGTTTTCTTGAGGAAGGTGGCGCCGGGCACGGCGAGTTCGCCGCCGAGGTCGAGCAGGTCGTGCTGAATGTCGACCAGAAGCTCGCGCACTTCGGCGGGCATTTCTTCGCACAGGATGGCGCCCAGCAGCGAGTTGAGCTCGTCGATCTCGCCCAGCGCGGCGATGCGCGGCGCATCCTTGCCGAGGCGCGAGCCGTCGGCGAGGCCGGTGGTGCCGGCGTCGCCGGTGCGGGTGGTGATATTGGTCAGGCGATTGGCCATGACGGGCCTCCTCGATGGGGTTGCCCGCGATTATTGCAGGTGGCGTACCACCACGGCTGACTTTTCCTAATCCTGCCGGATCGGTGCGCCGCGGTCGGCGGCGTTGATCAGCAGCACCGCGCACTCGAGGTTGCCCATGACCTGGTCGGCGACGCGCGAGAGCTTGCGGCGGCGGTTGCCGACGACGACCAGGTCGGCTTGCAGCCGGATCGCCACGTCGACGATCTCGCGGCAGGGGGTGCCTTCGACGACCAGGGTGTCGCAGGCGATGCCTTCCAGCTTCATCTGTCCGGCCTTGTGGGCGAGGTCTTCCTCGGCGTCCTCGCGGCCGAGGCCGGCGCCGACGACGGCGACCAGGGTGACCGGCGTGCCGGTGGCCTTGGCTATCTGCGCGGCCTGTTCGGCGACGGTGTCGCTGAAGTCGCTGCCGTCGCTGGCGACCAGGATGCGCTTGCGCCACATGCCGGCCTGCCAACCTGCGACCAGCACGTGGCTGTCGGCCTGGGCGACGAGTTGTGCGGCGTTGTCGCCGACCAGTCTTTCCTTGATGTCGCCGCGCGGCGGCCGACGGCCGATGACGAGGATGTTGGTGTCGGCGGCCTTGGCGGCAGCGACCACTTCCTGCACCGGCGACTTGCCGATGCGGACGATCTCTTCGGTGGCGACGCCGGCGACGCGCGCCTCATGGGCCACGGCGTGCAGCCTGGCCTGGCCGGGTTCGTCATCGAGTTCGGAGGCGATGACGGTGACCACGTCGAGCGTGACGCCGAAGCGGGCCGCCATGGCGATGGCGATTTCGGTCGGCACGCGGGCGAATTCGGTGCCGTCGGTGGCCAGCATCAGGCGCTGGCGGCGGAAGCCGTCGGGCAGCAGCTTGCCGTGGCACTCGGGGAAGATGCGCGTTTTGCAGGTGCGGCAGATGTCGGGGTCGAGCGTCCAGTAGAGCGCGCCGGTAACGTTCGTCATGACCGGAAAGTACGCGCCTTCGCCGATGTCGCCGTCGTAGCCGCCCTTCCTCAGCAGCTCGCGGCAGTTGCTGTTGAGGCGATAGAAGTACAGCCCACCGCCGATCCGCCTGCGTCGCCGCGCTTCCTGCGCCAGCACTTCGGCGCCGGCAATGTCGAGATAGCTCAGCCGGGCGGCGGTGATGAGGACGGACTTCTGTAGCGGGTTGTCCTCGTCGATCTGTTGCAGGGCGGATTGCGCGTAACTGGCGGCGCCAAAGTACACCGGGCCGTTGATGCGCACGATGCGCAGTTGCGGGCACTCGGGCTGTCCCTTGGCGCGCACGAAGTGGTAGGCGCCTTCCTCCACGGCCGGCACCATGGGCACGATCTCGGGTTTGGAACTCTTGTAGAGGAAGAGCATCAGGGACAGGATGATGCCCATGAAGATGCCCATCTCAAGATTGAACAGGGTGCCGATCAGGGTGACGGCGAGAATCACCGTCTCGGCGCGGCTGGTGTGGGCGATGTGCGTGATGTGGTGGAAGTCGATCAGGCCCCAGGCGACCAGGAACAGGATGCCGGCCATCGCCGCGTTGGGCAGGTAGGCCGCGAGCGGCGCGACGAGCAGCAGCACGACGACCAGGAACACCGAGGCAAAGATCGAGGCGAGCGGCGTGCGTGCGCCGGCCTCGTAGTTCACGCCGCTGCGGTTGAACGAACCGGACGCCGCATAGGACGAGAAGAACGCGCCGACGATGTTCGACAGGCCCTGGCCGATGAACTCCTGGTTGCCATCGATGCGTTGTTCGGAGCGCACGGCGATGGCGCGCGATATCGACACCGCTTCGGTCAGCGCCAGCATGGTGATGACCAGCGAAGGCCCGAGCGCATGGCGCAGGGTGTCGAAGGAAAAGTCCGGCGCGGAGAGCGGCGGCAACCCGGCCGGCAGCGCGCCGACGGTCATGATGCCGGTCGCGTCCTGGCCGAGCCAGAGGTTGAGGATCTCGGCGACGATGCTGCCGACGATCATCGCCGCGATCATGTAGGGAATCTTTTTCAGGTAGCGTTTCGTGAGAATCCCGGTCGCAAGCGTGACCAGGCTGACCGCCAGCACCCAGGGATTGATGCCGAGGAACTGGACGTAGAGCTGGTGCAGAATCTCGTAAAACGGCGTGCCGCGCGGGATGGCGATGCCGAAGAAGTTGCGCACCTGGCTGGCGGCGATCAGAACCGCCGCGCCAGCCGTGAAGCCGATCACGACGCTGTGCGAGATGAAGTTGACCAGCGCGCCCATTCGCGCGAGACCCAGCGCGAACTGGAAGATGCCGACCAGGAAGGTCAGCGTCAGGGCGAGCTTGATGTACTCCGGCGAGCCCGGCACCGCCACATGCGAAAGCGCGGCGAACACGGCGATCGAAATGGCCGTCGTCGGACCCGATACCAGGTGCCAACTGGAGCCGAACAGCGCGGCAATCACGGCGGGCATCATCGCGGCGTACAGGCCGTATTGCGGCGGCAGACCAGCGATGGTGGCGAAGGCGACGCCTTGCGGCAGGACGATCAATGCACCGGTGAATCCGGCGACCAGATCGTCGCGCGCGGTCTGGCGCGTGACCATGGGCCACCAGCGCAGAAATGGCAGGAACTTGAGCAGCGGGCCGGAGGGAATTTTCATCGGGGATGTCGACGACTCTACGGCCGCCTGAGCGTGAGCTGGGGAAGGCATGAATATTAGCAGACGAGGATATTTGGCCGGCAGCCGGCGCGGAACGATCGAGTTTAGCGGCCAGGCCGTGAAGGTTGCGTCAAGCGTGGAAGCGAAGGGCGGCAGTGGTGCCGCCATTGGGCCGGCTGTCCAACGAAACGTGCCAGCCGTAGCGGTCGCAGACCCGTTTCACCAGCGACAGGCCGATGCCGGCGCCACTGCTTTCCGGACCGCGGTGATAGCGCTGGAATACCTGCGCCATCTCTTCGTCCCGGATGCCGATACCGGTATCGGCAACGGTCAATTGTTCGGAATCCAGTCCGATGGCGACCGTGCCTTGGTGGGTGTGCACCAGGGCGTTGTGCACCAGATTGGCGACGACGATGGCGAACATAGCGGCCGGGACGGGTAGTTCCACCGGCATCGGTGCGTCGAACTCGACCGCGGTGCCGCGCGTTTCCGCCAGCGGCTGGTAGCGCCCGATGCAGTCGCGCACGATCTGCACCGCGTTGCACGATTCGTCGGTTGGCGCGGCATCCTCGCGGGCGAGCAGAAGCAGGGCGGCGAGCAGGTCCGACATGTCGATGGCGGCGCGCTGGATACGGTCGATCCGGGCCGCCTGATCCGCCGCCACGCGGGCGTCGTCGGCCAGTAGTTCGGCGGCGCCGCGGATTACCGCCAGCGGCGTGCGCAGTTCGTGGCTGGCGTCGGCAGCGAACGCGCGTTCGCGCTCGACGAAGGCGGCCAGACGCGTCACGTACTGATCGAAGGCGCCGGCGAGTTCGGCGATTTCGTCGGCTGGTTCGTCCGCAGCCGCCAGGCGCGGCGGCGCTTCCGGCGGCGCGGCGGAGACCGTTTTCGCCAACTCGGTCACCGGCGCGATCACCCGGCCGGCGAGCCACAGCCCGCCGATTGCCGACAGCATCGTCATGACGCCGGCCCCGAAAATCAGATAGACGAGGAAATGTTGTTCGCGCAGTTTTTGCCGCTCCTCGCTGAACAGGATCAGGTAGTGCTCCGGACCCCGCTCGGCGACCGCGACTCGATAGGGAGTGCCATCCATGCGGATTTCGTGTTGGCCGGGCGGCAGGGCGCGCAGTGCTTCGGGAACGTCCGTGGCCGGTTCGCCGGCGGTCAGCAGGTAGCCCCGCAGCCCCGCCGTGTTTGGCGGCAGCGACCTCGGGTTGCGCGCCCGGCGGGCCATGTAGTCGTCGAGTTCGGCTTTCAGCGTCTGATCCATCAGGCGCTGCGACACGTCGCGTGCCGCGAACCATATCCCTGCGGTCAGGAGCAGACTGGCCGCCGCGCCGAAACCGGCAAACGCGGCCGCTACCCGGAAGCGGAGGCTATGGCGGCGAGCCATGAGGCGGCATGATCTGCCAGCCGAGGCCGCGCAACGTCTGGATCAGCGGTGGACGAAACGGCTTGTCGATGGCGTTGCGGAGAATGTGCAGATGGGCGCGCAGCGCATCCGAATCCGGCGGTGCGTCGCCCCAGGCGGCGTGCTCGAGTTCGTTGCGCGACAACACCTTCGGCGACGCGCGCATCAGCGCTTCGAGCAGGCGCAGGGGAATCGGTGGCAGGACGATGTGGACGCCAGCGCGGGTGATGCGCAGGCTCTTCGGGTCGAAGACGAGGTCGGCGACGCGCAGTTCGCCGTGCGCGAAAGCGGCGTTGGCCCGGCGCGCCAGCGCGTGCAGGCGCGCCTCGACTTCGCGCAGCGCGAACGGCTTGACCAGATAGTCGTCGGCACCCGCTTCCAGGCCGGCGACCTTGTCTTCCAGCGTATCGCGCGCGGTCAGCATCAGCACGGGAGTGATGTTGCTGCCTTCGTTGCGCAGGCGGCGGCAAAGCGTGATGCCGTCGATGCCGGGCAGGATCAGGTCGAGCAGGATGACGTCGAAGCTGTATATCGTGGCCAGATGCAAGCCGGTTACGCCGTCGCCGGCCGCATCCACCAGATGGCCGCGAGCGGCGAGGAAATCCACCAGATTGGCGGCGAGATCGGGATCGTCCTCGATGACCAGAACCTTGAGGGGAATGTTCATGGCCCCGATTATCCCTCACGGTCGGGCGAGCCGGTGCCGGATCTCCGCGGATGGCTCATGTGCGCGCAATGGCGCCGACCGGCGCCAGCGGAAATGCCGTGGTGGCGTCGAGCGTCATGAACGGGAAGGTTTCCATCTCAGCCCTGACTTTGCTGCGGCGCGGGATTCGGGCGCCTGATCCGAACACAAATAAGCTTGTTGGCGAACCAAATGTCCCTACTGCTAATATCGCAAAGTTCGTCAAGCGCTCGTCAACGTAAAGTCAAGTTACTGTAAATGCGTCGGCCTCTGGACTGGCCTGCGCATCCATACGATGTCCACTCCTGTCGTGACCCTGAAACTGCTGCCTTTCCTGCGCTGGTTTCCACTGAGCGCCGCCAATGTGCGTGCCGACTTTGTCGCCGGGCTGACGGTTGCTCTGGTGCTAGTTCCGCAGTCCATGGCCTACGCCCAACTGGCCGGCCTGCCGGCCTATTACGGCCTCTATGCTGCTTTCCTGCCTGTGATCGTCGCCGCCATGTGGGGTTCGTCGAACCAGCTCGGCACGGGGCCGGTCGCCGTGGTTTCGTTGCTGACGGCGTCGTCGCTGGCTCCGCTGGCTGCGCCGGGATCGTCGCATTTCGTGGCGCTGGCGGTAATGCTGGCCCTGATGGTGGGCATCGTCCAATTGTCCCTCGGCCTGTTCAAACTCGGCCTCATCGTCAACTTCCTGTCGCATCCCGTCATCGTCGGCTTCACCAACGCCGCCGCCATGATCATCGGCCTGTCGCAGGTCAACAAGCTGATCGGCGTGCCCATGGGCCGCTCCGAGCGTTTCATCGAGGATATCTGGGGGGTGGCGAGGCAGGTGGGCGACACCCACTGGCCGACGCTTGCCATGGGGGTGGCGGCGATCGCCATCATGTGGGTCATCCGCAAGAAGGCGCCGAAATGGCCTGGCGTCCTGATCGCCGTCGCGGTGACGACCATGGCCTCGTGGCTGATCGGTTTCGAGCGCAACGACATCGCGAGTGTCGAGCAGATCATGGAGCCCGAGGCAAAGGCGCTACTGGCCGGCTTTGAGCGCGCCGAGGCGCGCATCGCGGAGATCAACGCCGACATCGTTGCCAAATCGGCTGCCTTGAAGCGGGCGCGCATCGCGAACGGCGAACTGTCGCACGAAGCCATTACCCTGAATTACGAAATCGAGCTGCGGCGACTTCAGCTCAAGGACCGCGAGGACGAGAACCGTCGGCGCAATCGCGCCTTGCGCAGCATGGTGTTCGAAAAAGTCAGCGCCGGCGACACGCCGGAATACCACGCGGCCGGTCAGGTGCCCGCGGGCAAAGCGGGCGACGGTGGCCGCTGGCGCATTCCGCACGCCGGCACCGATACCTTCAGGATGGTCGGTGGCGGCGAAGTGGTCGGCAAGGTGCCCGAAGGGCTGCCTGCCGTCGCTCTGCCGACGATCTCCTGGGAGACATTCGGAAGCCTGCTGTCGGTGGCCATCGTCATTTCACTGGTCGGTTTCATGGAGGCAATTTCAATCGCCAAGGCCATCGCCGCCAAGACCAAACAGAAGATCGATCCCAACCAGGAACTGGTCGGACAGGGACTGGCCAATATCGTCGGCAGCCTGACCCAGTCGTTTCCGGTGTCCGGTTCCTTCTCGCGCTCGGCGGTGAACATCAATGCCGGGGCGAAGACCGGCATGTCGTCGGTATTCACCGGACTTTTCGTGCTGCTGACGCTGCTGTTCCTGACACCATTGCTTCATCATCTGCCACAGGCGGTGCTGGCCGCGGTGATCATCATGGCGGTGGTCGGCCTGATCAACCTTGGCGCCATCAAGCACGCCTGGCAGGCCAACCGGCACGACGGCATTGCCGCCGTGGTCACCTTCGTCGCCACGCTGGCGTTCGCGCCACATCTCGACAACGGCATCATGGTTGGCGCCGGCCTCGCCATCGGCCTCTACCTGTATCGCACCATGTCGCCGCGCGTCGCCATTCTCGGTCGCTATCCCGATGGCACGCTGCGCGATGCCAGGGTGCACAACTTGCCGGCCTCGGAGGTTGTTACTGCCGTGCGCTTCGATGGCCGCCTCTACTTCGCCAACGTCGCCTACTTCGAGGATGCGATCCTCGAAGCCGTCGCGGCAAACCCGAAAGCAAAGTACCTGCTGGTCGTCGGCGACGGCATCAATGAAATGGATGCCTCGGGTGAGGAAGTCATGCGCCACATCGTCGAGCGACTCGACGGCATCGGTGTCACGGTCGTCTTCTCGGGCCTCAAGAAGCAGGTGATCGACGTCATGCGTGCCACCGGCCTGTTCGACGTCGTCAGCCAGGACAACGTCTTCCCGACTGCCGATCTCGCCCTGACCGCCATACATGCCAGAGCCGGCGACAACAGCAGCCAGGACGCGCTGCGTCCCGCCATCCCTTGATTTTCACCGCCATCCAGACCAGGAACCGCCATGCCCCGCCTCGCCACCAAGACCCTGATTGCCGCCGTTCTCTTTCTCGTCGTCTGGGCTTTCGCCACGACGCTGGTGCCCAGTCGCGAAATCGCCGTCGTGCTTGGCATCCTGATGTTGACGGTGTTCCTGTTCGCCTTCGAGGTGGTTGGCGTCGACGTTGCGGCCGTCTGCATCATGGTGTTGCTGGGCCTCATCAGCCATTTCGGCGGCAGCATCGGCATGCCCAAGCCTCTCGTGCACGATTCCGAGCTGTTTCGCGGCTTTTCCAGTAATGCCGTCATGTCCATCATCGCGGTCATGATCGTGGGTGCGGGCCTGGACAAGACGGGGTTGATGAGCAAGGTTGCAGCGACCATCCTCAGGTTTGCCGGCCAGACCGAGGCGCGCGTCATTCCGGCGATTTCCGGCACGGTCGGCTTCATCTCCAGCTTCATGCAGAACGTCGGCGCCGCCGCGCTGTTCCTGCCGGTGGTCGGCCGCATTTCGGGGCGCACAGGCCTGCCAATGTCGCGCCTGCTCATGCCCATGGGCTTTTGCGCGATTCTCGGCGGCACAATCACCATGATCGGTTCGAGCCCACTGATCCTGTTGAACGACCTGATTCACACCTCGAACAAGGTCTTGCCGGCCGACAAGCAGATGGAAGCCTGGTCGCTATTTTCCGTGACACCGATCGGTCTTGCGCTGCTGGCGACCGGCATCGTCTATTTTGTGCTCGCCGGCCGTTTCGTACTGCCGGGCAAAAGCCGGGATAGCAGTGGCCACGGCGCCGACGCAATGGACTATTTTCAGCGCATGTATGGCCTCGACTACGCAGTGTATGAGGCCACGGTCCCCAAAAACAATCCGCTGGTCGGCAAGACGCTCAATGATATCGAAGGGCCGAACCGCTTGCGCGTGGTCGGCATCCTGCGCGGTGGCGACGATATGCGCATGGGTCCGGCGCGCGACGTCGTCATCGCCGCTAACAGCGTGCTGGGCATACTCGGCGCTCCGGATGTGCTGCATGAGTTCGCGACGGCCAACGGTCTGATTCTCCGCGACGAGCTGGCAACCTTCAGCGAACAGTTGGCGCCGACCAAGTCCGGTATTGCCGAGGTGGTGATTCCGCCCGGTTCCGACCTGATTGGCAAGAGCGCACGCGACGTCTGGTTGCGCAAGACGTACGGCATCTCCCTGACCGCGCTGCATCGCGGCGGCACGACGCTGCGCGAGGGCGAGGGCGTGCGCGATATTCCGCTGCAGGCCGGCGACGCGCTGGTGGTGCATACGTCCTGGCTGGCGCTATCGCGCCTGGAGAAGGATCGCCGCAACTTCGTCGTCATCACCACCGAGTATCCGCACGAGGAACTGCGTCCGCATAAGGTCAAGCCGGCGCTGGTGTTCTTCGTCATCGCGCTCGGCATGATCCTGTTCACCGATATCCGCCTGTCGATTGCCTTGATGACCGGCGCTATCGGCATGATCGTGACCGGCGTGCTGAAGATTGAGGAGGCCTACCAGGCGGTGAGCTGGAAATCGGTATTCCTGCTTGCCAGCCTGATTCCGCTCGGCCACGCGGTGGAGAGCAGCGGCACGGCGGCATGGATCGCCCAGCAGGCGCTGACCCACCTTGCCGGTACGCCCGTCTGGGGTATCCAGCTGGTTGTCGCCGTGCTTGCAACGGCCTTCACCCTGGTGATGTCCAACGTAGGTGCCACCGTGCTGCTGGTGCCGCTGGCCGTCAATATCGCCATTGGCGCCGGCGCCGATCCGGCGGTGTTCGCGCTCACCGTAGCCTTGGCGACTTCAAACTCCTTCTTCCTGCCGACCCATCAGGTCAATGCCTTGATCATGGGGCCGGGCGGCTATCGGGTTCCTGACTTCATGCGTGCGGGCGGCATCATGACCGTGCTGTTCATCGTAGTGTTGATGGTGATGATGAACCTGGTGCTCTAGCGGCGTGTCGCCACGGCTGACTTTCGCGGCTGGCCCTATAATCGGCCGCTCGTGATCCGACCGCCATGCCGCCACTCATCTCCATCGATGTTCTGCTGATTGCCGCCTGCGCGTGGCTGGCAATCGGCTTGGCTGGGATGCTGGCTCCGCGCCGGCTGGAATTTATTTCAAAGACCCTGTTCCCTTTTGGTTCCGTGGTCAGCTTCATTGTCGGTGTCACCGCGCTGTTCTTTCTCGGTGATGAACCGCAGGCGACCGTGCTGGCCATCGGCCTGCCGACGCTTCCCTTTCACCTTCGGCTCGACAATCTCGCCGCGGTTTTCGTGTTGCTGCTGGGCTTCGTCTCGTTCGGCATCTCGGTTTACGCCGCCGGCTATTTCCGCAAGGGTGAGGGTGCCGCACCCGGCCTGCTCTGCATCGAGTACCACCTCTTCCTGGCCAGCATGCTCATGGTGCTGCTGGCCGACGACGCCTACGCCTTCATGGTTGCCTGGGAAGGTATGGCGCTGTCGTCGTTCCTGCTCGTCACTACCGATCACCGCCATGAGGCGATTCGCCGCGCCGGCTACCTGTATCTGCTGATCGCCCACGTCGGCGCGATCTCCATCCTGCTTTCGTTCGGGGTCATGACTGGCGGCGCGGGCGACTACACCTTCGCCGGCATGCGTGCGCAGGAACTGTCGCCGTTCTGGGGCTCCGCCGCGTTCCTGCTCGCGCTGGTCGGCTTCGGCGCCAAGGCCGGCCTGGTGCCGGTGCATGTCTGGCTGCCCGAGGCGCACCCGGCAGCACCCTCGCCGGTGTCGGCGATGATGAGCGGCATCATGCTCAAGACCGCCATCTACGGCCTGTTGCGGGTGTGCTTCGATCTTGTTGGCACGACCATCTGGTGGTGGGGCGTGGTCGCCATGGCGATCGGTCTCGTCACCGCGCTTTTCGGTGTGCTGTATTCCACCGTGCAATCCGACATGAAGCGGCTGCTGGCCTACTCGTCGATCGAGAACATCGGCCTTCTGGCGGTCGGCATCGGCCTGGCGCTGCTCTTCCATTCCTTCCACATGGAGATACTGGCCGCGCTGGCGATGACGGCGGTCTTCTATCATTGTCTTGCCCACGCCGGCTTCAAGAGCCTGCTGTTCCTGTGCACCGGTTCGGTGTTGCACGCCACCCACGAGCGCAGCTTGGGCAGGCTCGGCGGCCTGATCCATCGAATGCCCTGGGTCGCGTGGCTGGCCTTGCTCGGCGTGATCGCCAGCGCCGGTCTGCCGCCTCTCTCCGGTTTCGTTTCCGAATGGCTCCTGCTGCAGGCATTTTTGTTCTCGCCGGGTCTGCCGCATTCCTGGCTCAACATGATCGTGCCGGTCGCCGCGGCGGTGATCGCGCTGGTCGCGGCGATGGCCGGTTTCGCCATGGTCAAGTTCCACGGCATCATTTTCCTCGGCCAGATGCGCGAGCCGAACCTGATTCACGCCCACGACGCGGGTCCGTGGGAGCGTGCCGGCCTCGTCTGGCTGGCTGTGTTGACCGTGCTGCTCGGCGTGCTTCCCTCGACCCTGATCGGCCTTATCGATGGAGCGACGCAGCAGCTACTCGGCACCGGCCTCGCCGGCAGGGTGGCCGAGCACGGCTGGGCCATGCTGGCGCCGATCTCGCCAGACCGCGCCAGCTACATGCCGATGCTGTTCCTCGCCACCATCGCCACCGTACTGCTGCTGGCGCGCTGGATGGTGCGCCGCTTCTACCACGGTCGCACGCGCCGATCGGACGCTTGGGACTGCGGCTATTTCTTCCAGGGGCCGCGCGCCCAGGACACCGCGGAAGGCTTTTCGCAGCCGATCCGCCGCATCTTCGAGCCGATGTTCCGCATGGAACGCCACTTCCCGAGCATCCGCGACGAACAGCCCTACTACTCGGTCAAGGTCGAGGACCACTTCTGGTACTGGCTCTACCTGCCGGTAGCGCGGGTGGCCGACTGGGTCTCGGGCCTGATCGTGCGGATACAAGGCGGCCGCATCGCCATCTATCTGCTGTACAGTTTCCTGACCCTGCTGCTGCTTCTGCTGGTGGCGCGGCCATGATTTCCATTTCTGGTCTGCTCGGCCAATTGTTCGCCATCGCGCTGGCGCTGGTGCTGGCGCCCCTGCTGACCGGTTGGGTCAACCAGTGCCGCGCCGTGCTGCAGAGCCGTTCGGCGCCGCCGCTGCTGCAGCCCTATTTCATGCTGCACAAGCTGTTCCGCAAGGACGTGGTGATGGCGCATAGTGCCTCGTCGTTGTTCCGCACCGCGCCCTTCGTCATCTTCGGCTGCATGCTGCTTGCCTGCGCCATCATTCCCAGCCTGTCCACCGACCTGCCGTTCGCGCCGGCCGCCGACATGCTGGCGCTGGTCGGCGTATTCGGCCTGGCGCGCATCTTCATTTCGCTGGCGGCGATGGATATCGGCACCTCGTTCGGCAGCCTGGGTGGGCGGCGTGAAATGCTGATCGGTTTCCTCGCCGAGCCGGCGCTGCTGATGGTCATCTTCACCACCGCGATGATTTCGCAATCGACCTCGGTCGCCACCATCGTCGAGACCCTGGCACACCGCGACTTTATCATCTACCCGAGCCTGGCCTTCGCCGGCATTGCCTTCACCATGATCTCGCTGGCCGAAAACGCCCGCGTGCCGGTGGATAATCCGGCCACTCACCTCGAACTGACCATGATCCACGAGGCGATGATCCTCGAGTACTCCGGCCGCCATCTGGCGCTGATCGAGTGGGCGGCCAGCCTCAAGCTCTACGCCTATTCCTGCCTCGGTCTGGCGCTGTTCTTCCCGTGGGGCATCGCCGAGAAGGATAACTTCCTCGGGCTGATCGGTGCTATCCCGCTATTGCTGCTGAAGCTCGGTATCGGCGGCTTCGTGCTCGCGCTGATCGAAACGGTGAACGCCAAGATGCGCATCTTCCGCGCGCCGGAATTTCTCGGTACCGCTTTCCTGTTGGCGGTGCTCGGCCTGCTCGTCAGGCTGCTTCTGGAGACGCGCGTATGAGCGCGATCATTCCCCTCTCCGCGCAGCTCATTAACCTCTGCGCCTCCGTCATTCTGCTGCTGGCGTTCGCCATGCTGGCGCAACGCCGGGTGATGCAACTGATCAACCTGTTCGCCTTGCAGGGGTTGGTGCTTTGCCTGTCCACTCTGATAGTCGCGGTGACCACCGGGCAGCATCATCTCTACTATTCGGCTGGCCTGACGCTGGCGCTGAAGGCGATTCTGCTGCCGTGGATCCTGCACCGGCTGGTGCGCAAGCTCTACGTGAAATGGGACGTCGAATCGCTGGTCAACGTGCCGACCACCATGCTGGTCGGCGTCGTGCTCGTGATGATCGCCTTCAACGTCGCCCAGCCGATTTCGCTGCTGTCGCAGACCGTCAGTCGCGGCACGCTGGGTATCGCGCTGGCTGTGGTCATGCTCGCCTTCGTGATGATGATCACGCGCACCAAGGCAATCCCGCAGGTGGTTGGCTTCCTGGCCATGGAGAACGGCCTGTTCCTCGCCGCCACCAGCGCCACCTACGGCATGCCGATGGTGGTCGAGCTCGGCATCGCGCTCGACGTGCTGGTCGGCGTCATCATCCTCGGTGTCTTCTTCTTCCAGATCCGCGACCAGTTCGACAGCCTGGACATCAGCCACATGGAGAAACTCAAGGATGGCTGAGCTGGATATCTTCGTTGCCATGCTCGCCATTCCCCTCGTCAGCGGCGCGCTGTTGACGGTGATCGGCGAGCGCAAGTGGGCGCCCAACCTCAACGTCATCGCCAGTGGCTGCACGTTCTTCGCCGCGGCGCTGCTCACCGCCGACATCATCACCAACGGCCCGCGCTTCGCGATGGGCGAGCAGTTCTTCATCGATTCGATGAACGTCTTCTTCGTCACGCTGACCGCCTTCGTCGGCATGACCACCAGCATCTTCTCCGGCCCCTACATGAAGAACGAGCACGAGCACGGCAGACTCACGGTCGCGCGCCTGCGTCTCTACAAGAGCATGTTCCAGCTCTTCATGTTCACCATGCTGGTGGCGCTGACCACCAACAACATGGGCATCCTCTGGGTGGCGATGGAAGCGGCGACGCTGACCACCGTGCTGCTGGTTTCGCTCTACCGTACGCCAGCCTCGCTGGAGGCGGCCTGGAAGTACTTCATCCTCTGCGGCGTCGGCATCGCCCAGGCGCTGTTCGGCACCATCCTGCTCTACTTCGCCGCCGAGCGCGTGCTCGGCGAGACAGGCAACGCGTTGTTGTGGACGCACCTGGTCGAAGTCAGGGGTGAACTCGATCCGAGCATCATGGTCCTCTCCTTCATCTTTCTGCTCGTCGGTTATGGCACCAAGGTCGGTCTGGCGCCGCTGCACAACTGGCTGCCCGACGCCCATGCCGAAGGTCCGACGCCCGTTTCGGCAGTGCTTTCCGGCCTGCTGCTCAACGTCGCGCTCTACGCCGTCCTGCGCAGCAAAGTGCTGGCCGACGGTGCCATCGGCGGCGACTTCGCCGGCAACCTGATGATGGGCTTCGGCCTGCTGACCCTGCTGATGGCCGCCTTCTTCCTCGGCCGGCAGAAGGACATCAAGCGCATGTTCGCCTACTCGTCGATCGAGCACATGGGCCTGATCACCTTCGCCTTCGGCATGGGCGGCGCGGTGGCCAACTTCGCCGGCCTGCTGCACATGACCATGCACTCGCTGACCAAGTCGGCCATCTTCTTCGCCGTCGGGCACGCCACGCAAAAATCCGGCACGCAACTGATGGCGGATATCCGCGGCCTGGTCCGCATCAATCCGGTGATCGGCTGGGGCCTGATGCTCGGCACGCTGGCCATCCTCGGCATGCCGCCATTCGGCGTCTTCGCCAGCGAGTTCATGATCCTCACCCACGCCATGAAGTACCACCCATGGGCGACGCCCATCCTGCTGCTGGCGCTCGGCGTTGCCTTCGCGCAGATCTTCGGCAAGGTGCAGCCGATGGTGTTCGGCGAGACGCACGCCAAGCGCCTGCCGCACGCGCCGGCGATTACGCCGGTGTTCCTGCACCTGGCGATTGTGCTGATGCTGGGCCTCTGGATCCCCCCCTATCTGACGCGCTGGTTCCAGGAAGCCGCGAGGATGCTGGGATGATAGCCCGCCCCCTCCGACTCCCCCTCGCGGGGGAGAGCCCGCAAGCTCGCTCCGCTCGTCGATCACGGGACGCTTCGGTCGATCGCCTGCGCGGGTGTTCGCTCCGCGAACGTGCCGTCCGGCCTTGGGGCGGCCCGGCGGCCGGACTGCGCGGAGGTCATTGATGCTCTTCCACGCCGAACCCATCGAGTTTTCGCCGCAGCCGGGCAATGGCGCCCCGGTATGGCGCGGCCGGGCGATGGATGGCGAGGATTTGCAGCGTTTCGCCGTTTCCGTTCATCGTCACGAAGGCCGCATCGCCGCCATCTGGGGCGAGGACAGGCGGCGCGAAGACGGCTGCTACCGGCTCCACTGCGTGTTCGGCCTCGAAGAGGGACATGCCTGGGTAACGCTCGACCTGCCCGCCAGCGGCGCCGACTGTCCGTTCTATCCCGATCTTTCCGGCATTTTCCCGACTGCCAGCCGCATGCAGCGTGCCACCCGCGATCTCGTCGGCATTACGCCCGACGGTGGCGACCAGCGGCCATGGCTGCGCCACGGCGCCTGGCCCGAAAGCTGGCATCCGCTGCGCTACGACACCGTGCACGAGGTCGGCATGGGCGTCGGCTTCCCCAACCTGCCCAGCGACTACGATTTCGTCCAGATCGGCGGCGAGGGCGCCCACGAGATTCCCGTCGGCCCCATCCACGCCGGCATCATCGAGCCGGGCCACTTCCGCTTTTCGGTGATCGGTGAGCGCGTGTTGCGTCTGGAGCAGCGCCTCGGCTACCAGCACAAGGGCGTCGAGCACCGCCTGATCGGCGCCGATCTTGCTACCGGCGCCAGGCTGGTCGGCCGGGTTTCGGGCGATTCCACTTGCACTTACGCCTGGGCCTACGCTACCGCGCTCGAAACCGCCTGCGGCGTCGCCGTTCCACCGCGAGCGCTCGGCCTGCGCGCCCTGATGCTCGAACGCGAGCGTGTCGCCAACCACCTCGGCGACCTCGGCGCGCTCGGCAACGATGCCGCCTTCGCCTTCGGCCTGACGCAGTTCATGCGCCTCAAGGAAGACTGGCTGCGTCTCAACGCGCAGCTGTTCGGTCATCGTTACAACATGGACCGCATCGTCCCCGGCGGCGTTGCAGTGGACCTCGACGCCGCCGCACTGCGCCTCGTCGTCGAACAGTGCGACGCCATCGATCGCCAGGTGAAGGCGCTGCGCGCCATCTACGACCAGCACCCCGGACTACAGGACCGCTTCATGACGCTCGGCCCGATCACCGCGGAGCTGGCGCGCGAACTGTCGCTCACTGGTGTTGCGGCGCGCTGCACCGGCATCATTCTCGACGGCCGCTGCCACCGACAGGGCTACATACCGCCCGCGCCCTACGACGCGCTGGGCGTGCGGCCGGCCACCGACGAGCGCGGCGACGTCGCCGCGCGCGTCGCCGTCCGCTTCGACGAGGTGTTCGAATCGCTGCGCCTGATCAAGGAACTTTGCGCCGGTCTGCCCGAGGGCGACGTACGCGCCGAAGTTGCACCGGTGCCGAACGCCGCCGGCCTCGGCGTCGTCGAAGGCTGGCGCGGCGAAGTCATTGTCGGTGTACAACTCGACGGCGAAGGCCGCATTGCCCGTGCCCATCCGCACGATCCCTCGTGGCAAATCTGGCCGGCGCTGGAACATGCTGTGCTGAAAGACATCGTTCCGGACTTTCCGCTCATCAACAAGTCGTTCAACCTTTCGTATTCGGGGGCCGACCTGTGATCTCGCTGCTCTGGCGCATCCTCCGCACCGGAAACCTTACCGAGCCGCTGCCGCGCATCGAGCCGGGCGAGCGTGAGCAGCACGCCGAGGGCGAGGGCGAAATCGATCGACTGAACGACGAAATCCTCGCCATCCTCGGCCGCGCGCTGACCATCCGCGAAGTCGATGCCGGCTCGTGCAATGGCTGCGAACTGGAAATCCACGCGCTCAACAACGCCTACTACAACCTCGAAGGGCGCGGCATCAAGTTCGTCGCCAGCCCGCGCCACGCCGACATGCTGCTGGTCACCGGCCCGGTCACCAAGAACATGGAGAACGCCCTGCGCATCGCCTACGACTGCACGCCCGATCCCAAGCTGGTCGTCGCCGTCGGCGATTGCGGTTGCGGCTGCGGCGAAGTCGGCCAACTGTTCAACGAAAACTACGCTACCTGCGGCCCGGTCGAAAACGTCGTCGCCGTCGATGTGCGCGTCCCCGGCTGCCCGCCGACGCCGATCGCGCTCATGGAAGGCATCCTCGCCGCGGTAAAACGCCGCTAATGGCGTACCACCACGGCTGACTTTCGGCACGGCCGCTTGCTCAGCCCGGCTGGCCGTCGATGCGCGGGCGGAAGAGGAAGGGCGCGTAGCGCCACAGATAGAGAAGGAAGGCGAGCGTCCAGCAAGCCGCCGCGGCGTGGATGCCGGCGAGGCCCGCGCCGGGTCCGGCGACTACCGTCGTTACCCTGACGACCGCGGCAAGCTGCACGAGCGCGAAGGCGGCCGTCTCGATGCGGGTCGCCACGATCTGCCGGCCCGTATGGCCGAGCGCCGTGCGCGTCACCATGCCGATGATGAGGCCGCCGGTGGCGCCGATCGTCAGGGCGTGGATCCCCGCCGAAAGCGGCAGTCAGCCGAGTTGCGCGGTGGCGATGAGCGCCAGACCGACCGGAATCCAGAGGTGCGAGGCGTGCAGCACCCAAAGCAATGGCTGCCGCCGCGTTGCCCACGGATTCCAGCCGGCGCAGCGGACGAACTGCAAGGCGGCCGCCAACGCCGCGAGCAGGGCCGCCACCGTGCCGGGCGCCAGCGCCCAGGCGCCCAGCGCCAGCGCCGATGAAGAGATCGCCGCAACGTCCAGCCAGCGCCGCTGCCACTGCCGGACGCCCTTGAGCGCACTGGCGGTGAACGAGGGAATGACGCGGCCGCCGATCGTGGTTTCCAGCACGATCAGCACGGCGAGCGCCGCATGTAGCGCCGCCAGCGGGTCGATCGCAAGCAACCCAAGCCGGCCGAGGTGGAAGGCGAGATTGGCGAGCGACAGCAGCGCCAGAATGACGACGATGATGTAGTTGCGCCGGTTGCCGGCGCGCCACAGCACGCGGGCCAGCAAGGCCGCCACGACCGGCACCAGGGCGAAGTCGACCGCTGCGCCGACGCCGCCCGGCGCGACCGCCATGAACAGGCGGCCGGCCAGCCACAGCACGGCCAGCGCCGCCAGCGTCCCGCCTGTCGGTGTCGGCAGGCCCGTCCAGTTGCGCCCGGCGGTGAACAGGAATCCCGTCACCACGGCGGCGGCGAAGCCGAAGATCATTTCGTGCGCGTGCCACCAGATGCCCGCCATCGGCGGGCTCACGGCACCCGCGAGCACCGCCGCCCAGGCCGGCACGGCGATGGCGGCAAACGCGGCCGCGGCTAGATAGAAGGGTCGGAAGCCCAGGCGCCAGAGGGCGAAAGTCCTGTCCGCGCCGTGGCTTCGCGACGGTTCCTGAAGAGGTATCAACGCCATGTGTTCGTCGTCCGTTGTTTCGGTGCAAGGCGCCGATGATGGGACACCGTGTCCGGGAAAAGAATGATCCCGGTCAAGATCGAAACGCCGCGGTGAAAATCGCCCGCTTCCGGCGTATCGCCGTGGCTGACTTATATCGAGCGCCGTCTGCGGCGCGCTTCAGCCCTTCCGGTTTTCGTCCGCGCCCTCTACCCGTTCCGTCGTGCGGATTTCCTCGACGACCACCGCTTCGCCTTCGATGATGTTGCCGTCGGTGCGCGTTGTCGAATAGGCGGTGCTTTGCGCCTCGCGCATCGCGCGGCGAAGCTCGCGCGTCTTCCACCACAGATAGCCCCAGACGATCAGGCCGATGACAATACCGGCGACGACGACCACGGCGGAGAACATCAGGCCGAGCACCAGGAGCACCCCGCCGACGACGAAGGTGAGCACCTTCTGCAGCGGGCTGGCGTCTTGAACGGTGAAGGGGGAATTGCGCATGGGACGATATTTCCACGGGAAGATACCCGCAGTTTACGCGCATCCGTTCCGTTGTCGGCCGGTGTCCGCCCACCGCCGGCGAACGGACGGGTGTCGTCCATCACCTTGGCGTACCGCCACGGCTGACTTTTTTCGAGTGTCGCGAAGACGGCAAACGGCAGTTCGAAGCAAGTTCACGCAGTAGCGGACAACCGGCCGCGCTGCAGGTATGCTATCGGCGTGTCCGGATCATGCCGCTTGTCGCGGCCATCCGGCAGTGGCAATGTGCATGGGGCATCAGTATGGACTACCAAGTATCTGTCGCCGGCAGCGGTCGATATATCCTGATCAAGGTTCTTGTGCCGATGACGAGTGCGATCGGGGCTCGCTGCGGCGCCGAAGCGTTCCGCCTCGGTGTCGAGAAGAATTTGACCGGATACCTGTTCGACCTTCGGGACGCGCCGAACGTGCAATCCGTGGTTGACAACTATGAATTCGCACACAAGGAGATATCGGGGTTCGGTTTCCCGAAAGATTCCCGCTCGGCATTCCTCGTACGACCGGACGACAGATCCCATGACTTCATCACCACGGCCCTTTTCAATGCCGGTTACGTGACCAAGCTCTTCTCGGACGAGGCATCTGCCGTGGCCTGGCTCGAAAGGGAACCGCCGGCCGTGCCGAAATGGCGCGACCGCTTCCTGTAGCAGGGCTCCGTTTTCGGCAGTCGGGCGGTTACGCGGCGATGTAGCGGTCGTGGCGGTGGTTGATAGCCAGCGAGAGGTTCAGGGTGGCGGCGCTGATCAGTGAAATCGCTACCGACTTCAGCGAGACGACGGGGATGGCGGCGAGCAGGATGGCGGCGTCGATGCCGAGTTGCACGATGCCGGCGCGCCAGCCGCGACGCGCCTGCAGGTAGAGGACGAAGACGTTGAGCCCGCCAAGGCTCGCCTGGTGGCGGAACAGGATCAGCAGGCCGACGCCCATCAACAGCCCGCCGACGGCCGCCGCGTAGAACGGATCGATCGACCCGATGGCGAGGACGCGCGGCATCAGGGCGGCAAAGGCGGCCGTCAGGCTGACGGCGACCAGCGTCTTGACGACGAAGGCGCGCCCCATCTGCTTGAAGGCGAGGTAGTAGAAGGGAAGGTTGAGCAGGAAAAACAACGTGGCGAAGCCGAACGAGGTGGCGTGGTCGAGCAGCAGCGCGAGGCCGACGATGCCGCCGGTGACGAGCTGGGCGTCGCCGATCAGTTTCACGCCCAGGGAGATGAGCAGGGTACCGGCCAGCAGCGCCTGGAGGTCTTCGAGCAGCGAGTGGGTCGGGGCGTTCATCCCGGTTCTTTCCGGCAGGAAATGGAGGAGCCGGAATTCTAGTGCCGGCGGCGTACCGCCACGGCTGACTTTTCCGAACGGTGCAGGACGCCACGAAGCGGAAGCGCCCCACACCTTTCCCGCGCTAGCGCGAGCACCAGCAGCCGCCGCCGTATTCGCCGCCGCAGTCGCCGATCTGGTCTTCGCGCTGCGTCATCGTCGAGCGCACGCGCCGGGCGGTCGCGTCGAACAGCACATCGAAGCGCGCCAACTGGTGCCAGTCGTCGCAGTAGCGCCATACCCACACCAGTTCGTTGCGGCGGCTGAAGTAGGCCGTCCATGACGGTTCCGGCGGTCCGAGCCGCCGCAACACTTCGTCCGCGCTCATGTTTGCCGCGATCTCGCCGAAAGTCTCGGGCGTCAGGACATTCCGGATGGCGGACAGCTTGCCGTCCGCGCCGATATCCGCCATGTAGGTATGCACGCCCATCGGTCCGCGCGGGAAGGCGAGGCGGACGCCGCCGTCGGGCTGCGTCCAGCGCATTGCCGGCGTGCCCATTGTGCGGATCACGTCCGCCTCGCCGGCTTCTCCGATGACCAGATCGTGCCCGCCGTAGGAGGCGCAGCCGGCCAGGATGCACGTGGCCAGGGCGAGGATCGTCTTTTCGTTCATGGCGGAAGCGTAGCACTTCGGCGGCGTTCCGCCACGGCCCGTCTTGCCCCTCTCGCCTTCCATGGAAATCCGCCTCATAATGGTTCGCGTCCACACGAGATAACAAGCTTTCCGCCCCATGTCACGTTCAACTGCCGCCAAGCCGAATAGCGACGAGGCCGAGGTCGATCTGGTTTTTCCGTCGCCGCCGTTGCCGTCGCCAGCCGTTTTCGGGCCCCTCGGAGAGGAGGTGCTGCGCGCGCTGGTCCGGCACCATCATGAACTGCTGCAACGTTCGAGCGTCGGCGACCTGTTTCCGCGCGACCCGCAACGTTTTGCGGCGATCGTCGAACGGATCGCCACGTTTGTCGTTAACTCTGCCGGAGAGTTGCCGGATGGTGTCCAAAGCCGCGGGCTGACCTGGTTCCGTTCGTGGCATTTGCCGCTCACCATCGACGAGACGGCGCGCAACGTCTGGCTGGCCGCCTTGCTCGTCGCGTTCGACGATGTCGGCTTTCCCGACGACGCGCGACTGGAGTTCTGGAACTGGGTCGAGGCGCTTTCCATCCGGGCGATCACCCGGCGCACGATGGTCGGCCAGCCGCGCCGATATCCGCTGGCGGAAGCGCCGGAGGCGCTGCGTCCGTTCGTCGATTCGATCCGGCGGAATGTCGGCCAGCGCTAGGCCCCGGACCGGCCGGGTCCGCCGGCTGCTGCCGTGCCTGGCCGTCCCACTGCTGCAGTCCTGCCTGATCGTGCCGCGGACGTTCGAAGTGTACGATCCGGAATGCCACGTGGTGAGCCGGCAGATGGACCTCCAGCCGGTGCAGGTGGCGAGCATTATGAGATGTTCCAATCAGGAGTGCGTGGCCCTCGTCGTCGCGGCGGCGGCGACGGCGGCGGTGAGCGCCGTGATTTCAAGCAGCATCGTCATCGTCGGCAACGTCGCCTACTGGTTCGAAAAGCAGGGGCGCTGCCAGCGCGAACCGGTGCCGGCGCCCGCCGTCGTCGTCGGCAACCCGGAGAAGAAGCCATGAGACTGCTGCACACCATGATTCGCAGCGGCGACCTCGACCGCTCGATCGATTTCTACACGCAGGTGCTCGGCATGAAGCTGCTGCGCCGGCAGGACTACCCGGAAGGCAAGTTCACCCTCGCCTTCGTCGGCTACGGCGACGAGCGCGAGAATTCCGTGATCGAGCTGACCCACAACTGGGGCGTGGACAGTTACGAACTTGGCAACGGCTTCGGCCACCTGGCCATCGAAGTCGACGACGTCTACGCCGCCTGCGCGGAGATCGGCAAACGCGGCGGCAAAATCGTCCGCCCGGCCGGGCCGATGAACGCCGGCACCACCATCATCGCCTTCGTCGCCGATCCCGACGGCTACATGATCGAACTCGTCGGCCGCAAGTAGTCCGCAGCGGCGTACCGCCACGGCTGACTTTTGCGAAGGGCGCAGGACGCCGCGAAGCGGCGGTCCCGGGCGGCGACCGCTCAAGGCAGGTCGACGTGGCTGGCGAAGAGATGGAAGCGCGGCGTGGCGGAGGGAGTGAATTCGCTGTAGATGATGCCGCTGCCGGTGGCGTGGGCGTCGTAGCCGCAGGCGCCGTTGAAGCTGCCGC
Source organism: Gammaproteobacteria bacterium (assembly GCA_018819515.1). Taxonomy (GTDB): domain Bacteria; phylum Pseudomonadota; class Gammaproteobacteria; order Burkholderiales; family Rhodocyclaceae; genus Fen-999. The sequence continues at coordinate 109,453 of JAHJPX010000014.1, read as the reverse complement.
TGGTGCCGCTCACCCGTTCCACCAGCACCGGCACGCCGCCGCTGCGTTCCACCGTGGCATTGGCGAGATCGCCGATGCGGAATGCGAGGCAACCGCTGTAGCGGTTCTCGCCCCCGGCGACGATTTCATCGACGCCGGTGACGATGAGGTAGGTCGCCGTGGCGGTATCCACCAGTTCCGGCGCGCCGAAGAAATCCAGCATTTCGCCGCCTTGCGAGAACTGCGGCGCATCCGCCGCGGTAAGCAGATCGCCCAGATAGTCGCAGGCCGAGAAGCCACGGTCGCAGCGCAGCAGCACGATCTTCTTCGCGGTCGTGCATTGCAGGCTGACGTAGATGCCGTCGCTGCGCGCCAGCACGCCGGGTTCGGTGAATACCGTGCAGCCGCCGAGATCGGCGCTGTACTGGCTGTCCAGCGGAAACTCCGGCGCCCCGATGACCACGTCCATTTCCGCGGCGTTGTACAGCGAACCGGTGAAGAGCTTGCGTTCCGCGCTCCAGCTTCCGTCGGGCGCCGCGGCGCTGCTGTAACCGATCCAGCTATTCTGGAACAGCGGCGTCGGCGTCGGGCTGCCCATGGCGGCGACGCGGTGCCAGAGCATCTTCCAGCGCCGGCTCGCGTCGCTGTCGTAGGGATCGTAAAAGAGGCGGGAGACTTCGAAACGCCAGGTCACCCGGATGGAACCCACCTGAAAGTCGGGCGGCCGGTGGTTCGGGTCGACGCCGGCATCGGTCCACGTCGAGCCGCTGTCGGTCGACGACGCGATGCGCGTGTACACCTGCGACAACGTCGTATCGTCCGCCGACCAGTTCACGCTGGAATGGCTCATCCACAACGTGCCCGAACCGTCCCGGGCCGGCGCCGGATCGAACACGCCATCGTCACCGGGTGTGGCGCCGACCTGGATTTCGCTGGCGACTGGTGCGGGATCGCCACCATCGCTGCCGCCACCGCCGCAACCGAATACCAGCAGCGACAGGATCGCCGCAGCAAACAGCTTGTCGTGTCGAACCATGACGTCGTCGCCTCGCGCATGCCATTCCAATAGACCCGGACCTTAGCACAGCGGCGGCCGGGTGGCACCCGTCGGGAACGCGGCCAGGTGTTCGGAAGCGCATGGCGCTGTAAAGGCGCAGACGGGCGGGCACGGGCGGCGTACCGCCACGGCTGACTTTTCACAGTAGGGCAGAGATCGGCCAGGGCGGTCTTTGATCACCATACTCGGAAGCGGACAATCGACCGAGCCAGGGGTATGCTGTCGGCGTTTCCTGGGCCTGCCGCTTTTCACGGATATTTAGTAGCGTATGAAACGCCATTCCAGACAACTGCCTCTCGATGCCATGCGGATTCCGGGGCGATTCTTGGTGCCAAGTTGGGGCGCACCCGCCCAAGTTATGCAGCAAAACTGCTCCCGAAAACAACGTTCGGCGTCTTGATCTCCATGGTCCTGTACAAGAAGACAAATGTCACAGCGAAGAACGGAATCAACTTCGTTCGCTCGGCGGTCGAAGGCGCTGGCTCGTTGTTTCACAAGATCGAAACCGAAAACGATCTTGGAATTGACGCGCTCATTGAACTCATACGTGACGAAAAGCCGCTGAGCCGACAAGTCGCCATACAGGTCAAATCGGGCTCCTCGTACTACAACCCCTCCGGAGAAGAGTGCCTAATTCCGATTGAAAGCCACCGGGACTACTGGCTCAACCATCCTCTTCCGGTCTTGGGAGTTGTCTTTGTCCCGGCGCTAGGGGTAGCGCATTGGGTAAATATCAAGAACTACCTGAAGGCAAATCCGAGCGAGACCGTCATTCGATTTCGAACAAGCAACGCCAACCGCTTCGACCAGGCCGCCTTTGCCAAGATTTTTGTTCCAACCGTTCTTCGTGAAGTACCAGACCTCACGTTGCCCGAAGCTTCCGCACTATTCGAATCCGAAAAACCCGATGAGTCATATCTCGGGTTGATTGTCCTGTTTCGTCGCTATCCCAACAACCTTGATTTCTGGTCGCGCCTGATTCAACACATCACCGATAGAGCGCCGTCTGAAATTCCGCCCGTCACGGTGTACTTCCTGGCGCACATTCCTTGGCATGGCGACATTGCTTACTTCGGAGAACAGATTACTGAGGCGACCAAGGCCCACGTCAGAAGCAAACTCGCCGGGTTCTCCCGGGAACATGTTGTGAAGCTCCTGGGTTTTATTGACGAAGAGGGGGGCATTTCCCGTGGCGCTATCGGGCAGTCGGTAGAAGCCATCATTTCGTCGTTACCCAACGCCAGCACCTTCTTGAAAGACATAGCTCTTGATAAATCACTAGAGCCGTTCATTCGAGAATGCGCCGCGCTAATCCTCGCCATGAACGAAGGTGCGGCGGCAATTCCGATCATTGAGCGATTGGAAGGTGTGCGGTCTTGGTACGCAACTGAACTCGTTGAGCACATCAAGCAATACGGGGGCATCAATCCCTATGCCTAAGACGCCGAACCCATCATTCCACCGGACCTTGCGCATAAAGCCGCGCAAGGCCGGTGAATTCAGACGTCATGCCTCATTATTCGGAGCCGCCTAATGGCCGAGCATTTGAAGAAGCGTTTTGACGAGTTACTCTCCCAAGCCGACGCAGTAGCGGCCACCAAACAACGAAAGCACAGTGAGGCCTATGGCTCTTATGAACACGTTGAGCCAGACCTCTTGCTTGGTTGGTGCGTCAAAGCGCGCAATTTGCTCGCTAGCGCCTGCGGTCGAGAGTCAGAGCATTTCAAGTCGTTCGTCGAAGCTGAGAAGCCGGGGCCTTTTGAGGAAAATCCCGTACGGCTTAGTCGCCTCCGAGCGGTGTTTCTCGCTGCACAAGAAGACTTCGAGGGAGGCTACCTCTCGTCTGTCCGTAATCTGGTTCAGGCAGAAGTGTTCTCAACAGAACTTGAACAGGCCAATGAACTTCTTGCTGTTGGCTATCGAATGCCAGCGGCAGTCATTTGCGGCGTCGTTCTAGAGACTAATCTGCGCACCCTGTGTGAAGCGCGTGGCTTGGGCGTGGGGAAGCTCGACAAGATGAACGCAGATTTGGCGAAGGCTGGGCAATACAACTCGCTTGTCCAGAAGCGAATTACCGCGCTGGCCGCCATACGAAATAGTGCGGCGCACGGAAAGCTCGCCGACTTCGATGACAAAGACGCGCGGTCCATGATCGAGGACGTCGAGAGACTAGTAGCAGGGTGGCTCTCATGAACATAGCCATGAGGCATAACCTCTCGGTCACCGGACCTTGCGCGAAAAGCCGCGCAAGGCCGGTTACCTCCAACGTTCCTGAGGTTCGCTTTCCAAGGCTCTCTACGGAAGCAACAGGCACGTAGTAGCCTGGCGGCGTACCGCCACGGCTGACTTTTACTGGCGCCGCGGCGCGGTCAGTACCTCGGGCCGCAGAACGGCGTCGAGTTCCTCCCGCGACATCAGGCCCATTTCCTCGACCAGTTCGGCGACGCCGCGGCCGGTGCGTAGCGCTTCCTGCGCGACGCGGGTGGCGTTCTCGTAGCCGATGTGCGGGTTGAGTGCGGTGGCCAGTCCGGCCGAGCTGCGCACGCGCTCGGCCAGCAGTTCGCGGTTGGCGGTGATGCCGCGCACGCAGTGGACGGTGAGGGTGCGGCAGCCGGAGGCGAGATGGCCGATGCTCTTGAACAGGCTGTGGGCGATGATGGGCTCGAAGGCGTTGAGCTGAAGCTGGCCGGCTTCGGCGGCCATGGTGATGGTCATGTCGTTGCCGATCACCTCGAAGGCGATCTGGTTCACCACTTCCGGGATGATCGGATTCACCTTGCCCGGCATGATGGAGGAGCCAGCGGCGCGCGGCGGCAGGTTGATTTCGTTGAGCCCGGCCTGCGGGCCGCTGGAAAGCAGGCGCAGATCGTTGCAGGTCTTGGAGAGCTTGGCGGCGACGCGCTTGAGCACGCCGGAAAGCTGCACGAAGGCGCCGCAATCCTGTGTCGCCTCGATGAGGTTGGGCGCCACGGCGAGATCGAGGCCGGAAAGTCGGGAAAGGTGCGCGACGGCGAGCTTGGCGTAGCGCAGGTCGGTGTTGATGCCGGTGCCGATGGCGGTGGCGCCGAGGTTGATTTCGCGGATCAGCGCGATGGCCTCGGCCAGCCGCTGCTCGTCTTCCTGCAGCATCACCGCGTAGGTGGTGAATTCCTGGCCGAGCGTCATCGGCACGGCGTCCTGCAATTGCGTGCGGCCGATCTTCAGGATGTCGGCGAACTCGGCGGCCTTGGCGGCGAAGGCTTCGCGCAGCCCGGCCATCGCGGCGAGGAGTTCGCGGATCGACAGGCAGGTGGCGACGCGCAGCGCCGTCGGGTAGACGTCGTTGGTGCTCTGCGACATGTTCACGTGGTTGAGTGGATGCAGGCGCGCATAGTCGCCCCGGGCGTGGCCGAGCAGTTCCAGCGCCCGGTTGGCGATCACTTCGTTGGCGTTCATGTTGGTCGAGGTGCCGGCGCCGCCCTGGATGACGTCGACCACGAATTCCTCGTGCAGCCGGCCGCGGGCGATCTCCTGGCAGGCGGCGACGATGGCGTCGGCGCGCTCGCTGTCGAGCTGGCCGAGTTCGGCGTTGGCCTGCGCGGCGGCCTGTTTGGTCAGCGCCAGCGCGCGTACCAGTTCGGCGTAGCTGCCGATCGGCTTGCCGGTGATGGGAAAGTTCTCCAGCGCCCGCAGGGTGTGGATGCCCCAGTACGCGTCGGCGGGCACATGCGCCTCGCCGAGCAGATCGTGTTCGCGCCGGTTCTTCATGTCGTCTTCTCCTCGCGGGATGGCGGAGCGCCGCCCGCTGCTGCCGGCCATGCTACCAAAACCGGTTCCGCCGCCATGGACAGCGGGCACCTTCCCGCGTCAAAATGCAGATTCGAGCCGCGTCGCAGAAGCGCGGGCAGGCGCCGGAAGCCGGTGTTCGCCGTTGATATCAATTTTTGCGGAGACAATCATGGAAGCTGCTGCAATTCCTCAAGTACGCAAGTGGGCCGAGGAGTCCTTTGCCTCGGGCCTGTTCTGCGCGGAAAGCGTTGTCCTCGCCATCGCCAGGGCCGAGGGCGTCGATTCCGAACTCCTGCCCAAAATCGCGACCGGCTTTTGCGGCGGGATGTCGCGCACTTGCGGAACCTGCGGGGCGGTCTCCGGCGCGATCATGGGCATCGGGCTGGCGCTGGGACGCTCGACCGCGAAAGCGCCGTCCCAGCCTGCCTACGCGGCGACCGAGCGGCTGATGCGGATGTTCGAGCACGAATTCGGCAGCCGGGATTGCCACATATTGCTGGACGGCTGCGATCTGGGCACGCCGGAAGGCCAGGCCATGTTCCAGGTCAGGAAACTCGACGGACGCTGCCGCCAGATGACGGGCAGGGCGGCGGAAATCGCCGCCCGCATCATCGCCGAGAACGGCTGATGTGGCGTACCGCCACGGCTGACTTTCCCACCTGAAGACGGATCGAATCCATCATGGCCCCCAAAGATCCGTCGAAGCTCGACCGCATCGTCGCCGAGGCGCGGGCGGCGGCGGAAAAGCGCGAGCAGGGCTACCGCGAGCAGGCGCTGAAGATCTACCCGTGGATCTGCGGGCGCTGCGCGCGCGAGTTTACGCACGCAAACGTGCGCGAACTGACGGTGCATCACCGCGACCACAACCACCACAACAATCCGCCGGACGGCAGCAACTGGGAACTGTTGTGCCTCTATTGCCACGACAACGAGCACCAGAAGCAGCTCGAACTGGAAGCGGGCGGCGGCCAGCCGGGCAGCGATGGCAAGCGCGGCAAGGGCGCCACGCATTCGCCGTTCGCCGACCTGAAATCAATGCTGGCGGGAAAGCCGACCGACTCCTGATCGGCGTGTCGCGACGGCTGACCAGCCCGAAAGGGCGCAGGACACCACGAAGTGGTGGTCCCGAGCGGCGCGAGGGATAGGGCACGCCCTACACTTTTGTGGTCAGCCGTCCTGCTTAGCGCGTGGCGAAGCCGGCTCGGATGTAGTCGTTGATGGCGGCGGCACCCAGGGCTGGCACCCAGTGGAACTTCGACTGCGTGCATAGTTCGGCGGCAAAGCTGTTCATGTCGGTCGGGCGCCCGGTCGACGCCAGGTAGGTTTCGATCGTGCGCGTCGAGTCCACGTAACTGCGCTCGCTCGCGGTCGAGGTTGTGTCGCCGGTGGCGGTCTTGTAGTCGTCCAGGCTGGCGTAGACGCCGTTGATGGAGAACCACTGCGCGGCTGTGCGCGCGGAGTGGAAGGTGTTGTTGCCGAAACCGGCATTGCTGGTAAGCGTGTAGGAGAGCAATGGTCCGGCGAAATCGGTCCAGATGTCGTTGTTGGTGAATTGGGTGCCGGTTTGCGTCGAACCGTCCGAAAACAGCACTAACGGGTTGCCGCTGGGAATGTTGTAGATGACATTGTCGGTAACGCTTACGTTGTCGGTGTCGCCGGTGACGTGGATCGCGAAGTTGTTGTTTAGCGTTGCATCGCCCCAGTGGGCGAAGAGGTTGCCCTTGATCTCGCCGCCGTCCCAGTCAATCGCGTCCAGGCCCCAGCCCAGGGTTCGCAGCGTGGGCTGCGTGCGGCCGATGTGCGTCAACACGTTGTTGGTGACGTGGATGTTGCGCCAGCGCGGACCGTTGTTCTGGTCGTCGTTGCCACCCATGCTGATGCCTACCTCGCCCTCGACATAGAGGTTGTTGTCCACCAGCACATCCCAGGCCTTGACCTCGTTGATGCCCGATGCGGTGTTGGAGGTGAACTTGGTGCCGATGCTCGATGCACGCAGGAACAGGTTGTTCCGGAATACGGTCTCGCGCGTATCCGTGAAATAGGTGTTGTGGTTGAACATGGTGGCCTTGCCTTCGGCCTGATCGCTGAAGTTGGTATCCCCTTGCTTGTACCAGCCGTTGTGGTCGAAGACGTTCTCCTCCAGCCAGAGTGAGACGCGGGAGGTATACAGCCCCTGGGCGTGGCCTGCGGTGGAATAGTTGTTGGTGATGAGGTTGCGGCGGATGATGATGTCGATCAGCGGCGCGAAGGTTGTCACGGGCGATTGCAAGACATTGCCCGAGAACCAGTCGAACCAGCAATCCTCGATCAGCAGCCCACCGATCACCGAGCCGCCGTAACCGATCAGGCCGTCGAAACCGGCCTCGCCGCTGACGTTGGCGAAGCCGACGAAGTCAGAAGAGGCCGGGTCGCGCTGGGAAGCGTAGAAGCGGACGCCAACTACAGCGGAGTAGCTTGCCCAACTGAAGTTGACACCTTTATGCAGAATGGTCGGTCGGGCGGCAGCACTGCCGTAGTAGCCCAGCACCGAGCGTTCGGTGGCGGAGCGACCAGCCTTCATGTTGATCATCGCGGTACGCGTCCAGGTTTCGCCGCGCTTGAGCAGGATGTAGTCCGGATAGCCGGCGCGGGCTTGGCCCAGTGCGGCGTCGATGGTGGCGTACGGAAGGATGGCGCCGGACGGGTTGTACGGGTCTGCGCCTACCTCGGCGCTCGCGGTCGAGTAGGTCTGCGCGGTGCCGTCGTTGCCGCTGGTGGAGACGTAGATCAGCCGCGAATCGGATGAGGGCGTCAGGATCGACCAGCCGTTGGCGTCCTGCGCCGGAAAGGTGAATTTGCTCGCCAGCCCGGACAACTCGGTAGGGAGGGTCGATCCGCTCAAACTGCCGGTATCGTTGGAATTGCTCGTACTTCCGCCGCCACCGCAGGCGGAAACGAGGGCGAAAAGCGCGGTCGCCAGAACCAGTAGACCCTTCTTCATTCGAGATGCCTCCGATGCGGATTGTTGTCCATGATGCCGACGTTGCCATCGTACATGCCGTGCCGGCGCCGTTTGGGCGTCGCCAAAAGATGACATATGGCGGCAGTTATCCCGCCGCTCGAGAATCGAGTGACTGGAAACCGGAATGACCATATGCGGCGCGGATGGCTGATTGCCCTGTTGTTGTCGGTGTTGACCGCTTGTGGCGGGGGCGGGGGCTCGTCGGACGGGTTGGGTTCCGGCGGCTCCAGTTCCGGCCTCGGCGCGGGTGGTGGCAGTTCCGGCGGCTATGCCTGCGCGGACGGCTTCCTCGGCAGCGACACGCTGCTGGTCGGCGCCTCGATGGAAGACGCCACCGCGGCGGCGGCGCCGTTCGACGCCCGCTACCTCTATCTGGCCGGCGGTATTCGCCCGGCCGGCACCTGCGCTTCGACTTGTTCGTCAGCCTGCGGCAACTGGTGGGGCTGCTGGCAGGACTGGAGCCAGTTGCCGGGCCTTTATGCGACGGCACTCATCCAGAAGACTGCGGCGGCAACCTGGCAGGGCGCGGCGCGGCCGCAGATTCCGATGTTCACCTACTACGAGATTCTGCACAGCACCGGGGCGAGCGAGGGTGCCGGCGAGGTCGCGGCGATCAACGAGGCGACCTTCCTCGCCCGCTACTTCGACGACTGGCGCTTCCTCCTGCAGAAGGTCGGCAACGCGCAGGTCATGCTGCACATCGAGCCGGACTTCTGGGGTTACGTGCGGCAGGTCAATAGCGACCCGCACGCCGTGCCGGCGCCGGTGAAGGCGGCGAATCCCGCCGACTGCGGCGCGCAGGAGAACAGCGCCGCCGGCTTCGCCCGCTGCATGATCGCCATGGTGCGCAAGTACGCGCCCAACGCTGCCGTCGGCCTGCATGCCTCGCCCTGGCTGATGCCCTACGACAGCGACGACGGGCAGACGCTCGGTGCCTTCATGCTCGAACTCGGGGCGGGAGACAGCGACTTCGTCGCCACCGATCCGTCGGACCGCGATGCCGGCTACTATGAGTCGATCGGCCGCGACACCTGGTGGGACGACGCCGACGCGGTCGCCTATCTCGCCTGGAGCAAGGATCTGGCCGACACGGTCGGCAAACCGACGGTGATGTGGCAGATCCCGCTCGGCAACATGACGCAGGACAACACCACCAATCACTGGCAGGACAACCGCGTCGACTGGCTGTTCGCGCACCTGGCCGATGTCGCCGCCGCCGGCATCGCCGCACTGCTGTTCGGCGCCGGCGAAGGGCAGCAGACTACGCCGGAAACGGACGGCGGCAACCTGGTCAGCAAGACCACAGTGAACTGGCAGGCCGGCGGCACCTCGCTCTGCCCGTAGGCGGCGCCGGGTGGCGTGTCGCCAAGGCTGACCAGCCCGGAGGGCGCAGGACACCACGAAGTGGTGGTCCCGAGCAACGCGAGGGATAGGGCGGCGCCCTACACTTTGCGCCGGTGGTCGTCGGCCGCCCGAGCTTGCGCTGCCGGACTTGCCTGACACTCCAAGGATGTCCGTTTCCGGCCGACCATCGCCGCGGGCAGCGCCATGACAGGCCGAGACGTTTGCGGGACAATCGGGCATCCAGGCCGTTCGACGGCCTTTTTCGACTGGATTGCCATGGAAATACTGTTTCTGGTTACCCTCATCCTGCTGAACGGTCTGTTCGCCATGTCGGAGATCGCGCTGGTGACGGCCCGGCGTTCGCGCCTGGCGCGCTTGCTGGAGGATGGCGACAGTGCGGCGGGCGTGGCGATGGAACTGCATGACGAGCCGACCCGCTTCCTTTCGACCGTCCAGATCGGCATCACCTCGATCGGCATTCTCAACGGCATCGTCGGCGAGGCGGTACTGGCGGCGCCGTTCGCGGCCTGGCTGCATGGGCTGGGCCTCGATCAGGAGGCAAGCATGTTCGCCGCCACCGCGCTCGTCGTCGTGGTCATCACCTACGTCACGATCGTGATCGGCGAACTGGTGCCCAAGCGCGTTGGCCAGTTCAACCCCGAGGGCATCGCCCGGCTGGTGGCGCGACCGATGAAGTTCCTGGCACTCCTGACGCAGCCCTTCGTGCGACTGCTGTCGGTGTCCACCGATACCATCCTGCGTCTCATGGGGCAGCGCGAGCGCGCGGACCAGGGCGTCACGGAAGAAGAAATCCACGCCATGATCGAGGAGGGCTCGGAATCGGGTGTCATCGAGGAGCAGGAGCGCGAGATGGTGCGCAACGTGTTCCGCCTCGACGACCGCCATATCGGTTCCCTGATGGTCCCGCGTGCCGACATCGTCTATCTCGACGTCGAGCAGTCCGTCGAGGATAGCCAGCGCGTGATCACCGCTTCCGACCATTCGCGCTTCCCGGTCTGCCGCGGCGGCCTGCACGACGTGCTTGGCGTGGTCAGCGCCAAACAGTTGCTCAACCAGCGGTTGAAGGGCGAACCGACCGATATCGTCGCCCTGTCGCAGCCCGCCGTGTTCGTACCCGAGTCGCTGACCGGCATGGACCTGCTGGAGCATTTTCGCGTCTCCGGCGTGCAGATGGTCATGGTCGTGGACGAGTACGGTGAAGTGCAGGGCCTGGTGACGCTGCAAGACGTGCTCGAGGCGGTGACCGGCGAATTCCAGCCGCGCAATCTCGAGGATGCCTGGGCAGTGCAGCGCATGGACGGCTCCTGGCTGCTCGACGGCCTGATCCCCATCCCCGAACTCAAGGACCGGCTCGAACTCAAGGCGGTGCCCGACGAAGACAAGGGCCGCTACCATACGCTGAGCGGCCTGATCATGTGGCAATTGGGCCGTCTGCCGCTGACCGGCGACGCGACGACCTGGGAGGACTGGAAGCTCGAAGTCGTCGACCTCGATGGCAGGCGTGTCGACAAGGTGCTGGCCAGCCGCCGGCCGCCGGGCGGCGACGCTCCGGTCGCGACCGAAGGCGAGAACTGACGCCAGGCCATGCACGACATCAAGCCCGGGCAGTCGACCGAACTGCTGAAGGAACTGCACATCCTGACCCGCGACGGGCGGATGAACCAGGACAGCCGACGCAAGCTCAAGCAGGTCAATCATCTCTTCCAGTTCATCGCGCCGCTGCTGGAAGAACTGCGCGCCGATCATGCCGGCATCGGTCTCGTCGACCACGGCGCCGGCAAGTCCTACCTCGGCTTCATCCTCTACGACTTGTTCTTCAAGGACCGCGACGAGGAGGGACTGGTCTTCGGTATCGAAACGCGCGCCGAATTGGTCGACAAGTCGCGGGCGCTCGCCGCGCGACTCGGCTTTGCCGGCATGCGCTTCCTCAACCTCACGGTCGAACAGTCCATCGCCTCCGATGAACTGCCGGTAACGGTCGATATCGTCACCGCGCTGCACGCCTGCGATACCGCCACCGACGACGCGATCCGTTTCGCGCTCGCCAAGCAGGCCGCCTACGTCGTACTGGTGCCCTGCTGCCAGGCCGAGGTCGCCGCCGTGCTGCGCAAGAACAAGGGGAAGATGCTTGCCAACCCGCTCGCGGAGCTTTGGCGACATTCACTGCACACGCGCGAGTTCGGCAGCCACCTCACCAACGTACTGCGCTGCCTGCAGCTCGAAGCGCATGGCTATCAGGTCAGCGTCACCGAACTGGTCGGCTGGGAACACTCGATGAAGAACGAACTGATCGTCGCCCGCCAGACCGGCCAGCGCAACCCGCGTGCAGCCGAGCGGCTGGGCGAGTTGCTGCGCACGCTCGGGCTGGAAGAACTGTTCAGCCGTTTCTTCGTTCCACAATAGTCGCTTGTGGTATCCCAAAAGCAATGTTCGTCGTATATTCCTGAGACACGAAAACGCAATCAAGGGGGGTGTCATGCGGTCGGATTTCCGGTTGGGGTTTTTTTTGGTCGTCGCCAGTCTTTTGCTACCGCAGATTTCGTTCGCCGCCGACAAGGGCCTGCAATTCTGCGACCCCCACGGCCTCGTTCGCGGCGCCGAGATAGCCATGGAGAAAGGCTGCTTCGGCTGCCATACCTTGAGCTTCAAGCGCGTGGGACCGCCCTACCGCGAAATTGCCGCGAAATACCAGCGGGAGCCGATTTCGGCGCGGCAACTGGCCGCCAAGATCAAGAACGGCGGCACCGGCGTCTTGGGAAGCGCCGTCATGCCCGAAAATCCGATCACCGAGGACGAGGCGCTGACCCTGGCCCGGTGGATCATGAGCCTGTAGGCGCTACTCCACGCCCTGCCCGGCCAGGTATTCCTCGTAGTTGCCGCGGTAGTCGACGATGTTGCCGTCGGTCTTGATTTCGATCACCCGTGTCGCCAGCGAAGACACGAACTCGCGGTCGTGCGAGACGAACACCAGCGTGCCCTTGTAGCGTTCGAGCGCGTTGTTGAGCGACTCGATGGATTCCATGTCGAGGTGGTTGGTCGGCTCGTCCATCAGCAGCACGTTGTTGCGCAGCAGGATCAGCTTGCCGAACAGCATGCGGCCCTGCTCGCCGCCGGAGATGACCTTCACCGACTTCTTCACTTCGTCGCCGGAGAACAGCAGGCGGCCTAGGGTGCCGCGCATCAGCGTTTCGACGTCGCCGCCGTCGTACCCGCCGGCGCGCACCCACTGGCCCATCCAGTCGGTGAGGCTCATGTCCTCGGCGAAGTCGGCGGCGTGATCCTGTGCGAAGTAGCCGGGGCGTGCCTTCTCGGCCCACTTGATGGTGCCGTGCTGCGGTGTCAGGCCACCGAGGTTCTCGCCCGCCAGCAGGCGCAGCAGCGTCGTCTTGCCAACGCCGTTCTCGCCGATGATGGCGACCTTGTCGCCGGCCTCGATGGTGGTACTGAAACCCTTGATGACCGGCTGCTTCGGGTCGTAGCCGAAGACGATCTTTTCGATCTCGACGGCGTGGCGGTGCAGCTTTTCCTTGTCGTCGTAGTCGAAGCCGATCCACGGGTACTGGCGCGAGGAGGGCTTGATGTCCTCGATCTTGATCTTCTCGATCTGCCTGGCGCGCGAGGTGGCCTGGCGCGCTTTCGAGGCGTTGGCCGAAAAGCGGCGCACGAAGTTCTGCAACTCGGCGACGCGTTCCTTGGCCTTGGCGTTGGCGGCCGACTGCCGCTCGCGCGCCTGCGCCGAGGCTTCCATGAAGTCGTCGTAGTTGCCCGGATAGACGGTGATCTTGCCGTAGTCCAGGTCGGCCATGTGCGTGCACACCTGGTTCAGGAAGTGGCGGTCGTGGGAGATGATGATCATCGTCGACTCGCGGGCGTTGATGACGTTCTCCAGCCAGCGGATGGTGTTGATGTCGAGGTTGTTGGTCGGCTCGTCGAGCAGCAGGATGTCCGGGTCGGCGAACAGCGCCTGGCAGAGCAGCACGCGCAGTTTCCAGCCCGGCGCCACTTCGCGCATCGGCCCGTTGTGTTGCTCGGTGGGGATGCCGACGCCGAGCAGCAGCTCGCCGGCGCGCGCTTCGGCGGTGTAGCCGCCGTGCTCGGCGAAGTGGTGTTCCAGATCGGCCGCATGCATGTACTCCGCCTCGGTCGCCTCCGGGTTGGCGTAGATCGCATCCTTCTCCTGCATGCAGGCCCACATCTGCTCGTGGCCCATCATCACCACGTCGAGCACGCGCTGGTCTTCGTAGGCGAACTGGTCCTGGCGCAAAAAGGCCATACGCTCGTGCGAATCGAGGCTGACATTGCCCGCCGAGGGGTCGAGCAGGCCGGCGAGGATCTTCATGAAAGTTGACTTGCCGGCGCCGTTGGCGCCGATCAGGCCGTAGCGATTGCCTTCGCCGAACTTGACGGAAACGTTTTCGAACAGGGGCTTGGCCCCGAACTGCATGGTGATGTTTGAAGCGGCGAGCACGGCGGATTCCTGATGGGAGGTGAAACGAACAGGCGCGCAGTTTACCCGGTACAGTGCGGCCGATGAAAACAACCTCCCTCGACAAGATTCTGCAATCGCAAGGCTTCGGCACCCGGCGCGAGTGCCGCGAGATGATCCAGGCCGGTTTCGTCTGCGTCGGCGGCGAGCTGGTGAGCCGCTACGACGCCGGTTTCGATCCCGAAGGGCTCGAATTCAGCGTGCACGGCGAGCCATGGACGTACCGCGAGAAGCTCTACATCGCACTCAACAAGCCGTCCGGCTACGAATGCTCGCGCAAGCCCAGCCACCATCCCGGCGTGATGTCGCTGCTGCCCGACCCATTTCTGCTGCGCGGCGTGCAGGCCGTCGGCCGGCTCGACCACGATACCACCGGCCTGCTGCTGCTCTCCGACGACGGTGCCTTCATCCACGCATTGTCGTCGCCCAAGCGCCACGTGCCCAAGCTCTACGTCGCCACCACCGCCGAGCCGGTGACCGAGGCCTTGATCGCGCAGCTCCAGCGCGGCGTCAAACTGCACGACGAACCGGCGCCGCTGAAGGCCGAGGTGCGGCAACTCGACAAGCACACGCTGGAAATGGTGCTCGAACAGGGCAAGTACCATCAGGTCAAGCGTATGCTCGCCGCCGCCGGCAACCACTGCACGGCGCTGCGCCGCACGGCGATCGGCGACCTGACGCTCGATTCGCTCGGGCTGGCCGACGGCGGGTGGTCCTACATCGAACCCGCGCAGGTCATGCCGAAGCCCGCTTGAGGTGGCGTGTCGCCACGACTGACTTTTCAGGGAGAAGCTCATGACCGAAAAGACAACACCGGATCCTTCACTGGTGCTTTCCTACCTCGGCCTGCGCCGCGCCATTGGCATCATCGGCGTCGGGCTGCCGTTCGCGCTCGTCCTCGGCAAGTGGCTGCTGGAAAGCCCGGGCTTGCAGCCGTCGATCAGCGACTACTACTACACCGTGATGCGCGACGTGTTCGTCGGCTGCATGTACGCCATCGGCATCTTCTTGATGTCCTACCGCGGCTACGAGAAGGCGGACAACATCGCCGGCAACCTCGCCTGCGTCTTCGCCATCGGCGTCGCCTGCTTCCCCACCACGCCGCTCGATCCGACGCCGCTGCACGAAAAGATCAGCTACGTGCATTTCAGTTGCGCCGCCGCCTTCTTCCTGACGCTGGCCTATTTCTGCCTGAAGCTGTTCACCAAGACCAATCCCGACAAGGCGATGACGCGCCGCAAAGGCACACGCAACCTGATCTACAAGGTCTGTGGCTGGATCATCCTCGCCTGCGTAGGCCTGCTGGCGATCTATGCGGCCTTCCTGCGCGACAGCGTACTGGCGCGCTACGAACTGGTGTTCTGGCTCGAGACCATCGCCATCCTCGCCTTCGGCTTTTCCTGGCTGACCAAGGGCGAGGCGATTCTCGGCGACGAGGCCTGAGTCCGGTCCGGCAGGTCGCCGCCGAGGACGGCGGCCGACGGTAACCGGTTACCACCTGCCGCGCCTCCGAGGCTGGAAGAATGGAACGAAGCGCAACCGATAGCGCTCCAAGGACAACCAACAGAGGAGACACGACATGACAGCCAAACGCATATTGATGCTCGTCGGCGATTTCGGCGAGGATTACGAAATCATGGTGCCGTTCCAGGCGCTCCAGGCAGTGGGCCACACCGTGCATGCGGTCTGCCCGGACAAGAAGGCGGGCGAATCGATCGCCACGGCCATCCACGACTTCGAAGGCCAGCAGACCTATTCGGAAAAGCGCGGCCACAACTTCACGCTGAACGCCACCTTCGCCGAGACCAGGCCCGAGCAGTACGACGCGCTGGTCATTCCCGGCGGCCGGGCGCCGGAATACCTGCGGCTCAACCCGGCCGTGCTCGATATGGTGCGGCACTTCTTCAAGACCAACAAGCCGGTAGCGGCCATCTGCCACGGCGCGCAGGTGCTGGCGGCGGCCAAGGTGCTGGAAGGCAGGAAATGTTCGGCCTACCCGGCCTGCCGGCCGGAGGTGGAACTCGGCCATGGCACTTATGCCGACATTGCCATTACCGCCGCCGTGACTGACGGCAACCTCGTCACCGCGCCGGCCTGGCCGGCCCACCCGGACTGGATTGCGCAGTTCCTGCAAGTTCTGGGAACTCGTATCACGCACTGAGGTCGTGATACATTGAATTGCCGCCGGTCAAGGCGGCAATTCAGACGAGGAGGGACGGCCATGTGTCAGATCTTCATCGGTGCGGACCCGGACCTGTACCGCACCCGTTCCCGCTCGCTGCGCCTGCGCGGCGTGGCGACCAGCATTCGCCTCGAAATCCTTTTCTGGAACATTCTCGAGGAAATCGGCGCCCGCGACGGCATGAGCGTGGGGCAACTGATCAGCAAGCTCTACGACGAGCTGGCGGAAGCCGGCGGCGATTGCGCCAACTTCACCTCCTTCCTGCGTGTCAGTTGCGGCCGTTATCTCGCCTTGCAGGCGTCGGGCAGTATTCCCGCCGACCACGAAATTCCGATCCGCTCGCTCGACGCGGCGCGCATCCTCGCAGAGGAAGCCTCGTCCGGCCGGTTGCGGCGGCCGCAACCGGCCGAGCCGGCGTACCGCCACGGCTGACTTTTTCCTTTTGCCCTACGGGCCTTCGACCGCCCCGATGTCGATCGCGCCGTTCTGCGGCCTGAGCGTGAGGAAGAAATCCGACAGCACCGGCACGGCGGCGAAACCGGTATCGCGTGCCGGATTCGGCAACGCCCGCAACCTGAAGTCTGCCGGTGCCGACGGCGTCACACTGACGAACAACGCGGATGGCGTGTTGTTCAGGAGGTTGTTCGACTGAACGAGGCCGGTGCCCGCACCGGAGATCATCACCGGGCCGGTGGCGTTGGGTGCGGAGGCGAGGTTGTTGCGAACGATGGTGTCGGTAGCCGTGCCGATTTCAACGCCGACGAAGTCGCCTGTCGAACCGCTGTACATTGTGTTGTTGTAGACGCGGACGTTGACCGGCGCCGGCGTGATGCCCCAACGGTCGACGCCGACGCAGGTGTGGTACGCGCCGCCGCTCAGGTCGCAAATGTTGTTGCGGATGGTCGTCTCCGAGGAATTGATGTGCATGTGCAACTGGGACGCACTGCCGGCGGTGAACCAGTTGCGTTCGACGATGATGTCCCGCGCGCGCTCGTCGCTGATCTCGTCCTGCGGCCCGAGGCTGATGGTCCAGGGATTGATGCCGCCGATGATCTTGTTGTCGGCGATGACGACCTGCTCGGTGTAGGTGCCGACGCCGCCGGGGTTGGCGACGCCGGCGATAGCCCAGCCGGCCGCATGCAGTTTGATCGCCAACTGAAAGTCGCCTGCGCGCGCCAGGGTGTTGTTGGCGATGACGCCCTTGCCGATGTATCCGCTGCGGATGACGTGCGAGCCGCCGGTATCCTGGTTGTCCAGGGAGTTGCCCTGAATATTGACGCGCGCGGCATCCAGAAGGATGCGCCAATCACAGTTGTAGTTGCCGGGGCTGTTGCAGCCGGGAAGCGCGGTGATGGTCGAATCGACCACCGCCCACTGGTCGAAGATCGTATGGCCGGGACTGCCGTTGTTGTTCCACCAGTCCAGAATCGATGTCCCGGCGGCGACGCCACGCCAGATGTCGTGAATGTTCAGCCGCAGCCCCAGGAACTGGTTGAAGCCGCCGAAGGCGCCGATGCCTGAAACGTCGGAACTCAGGACCGAACTGCCGTCGATCTCGAAATCCATCACCCGCCAGTCGCCGATGCCCGGCGTCGCGGGCCCGGAAAGCTGAATGATCGGAAACGCGCCGCCCGCCACGATCTTGGCGATCGGTCGCGCCGTGCCGGACCCGTAGGCGCCGATGATGCCCGGCCCGGTCTTGTCGATCGTGCCCGACGCCGAGGCGGTAAAGGTTTCGCCGCGGCGGAACAGCAGCCGGCGGTTGGTGTTGTGGTGGGTATTGATCGCGGCGTCGAAGTCGGAGGACTGCACTTGCGTCGCGCCGGCCGGGCAGCCGGCGTAGTTGGCCGAAGTGGAAAAGCAGACCGTATTGGCGCCGGCGAACACCACCTCGGGGTCCAGCACCGTGATCGTCGTGCTGGTGGTGGCCGAGTAGGTGCCGTCGAAAACGGTCAGGGAAACCGTGTAGGTGCCGGGCGTTTCGAAAACGTGGGCGGCGACCGGCCCGGTCGCTGCGTTCTTGCTCGCGCCGACTCTAGTGCCATAGCTCCAGGTGCCGGCATTGGTGTCGCCGAAGCTCCAGGTGTATTCGAGTTCATGGAACGGCCGCGAGACGCCGGCGTCGGTCGTGCCGGAAGCGTCGAAGAACACCGATAGCGGCGCCACGCCGGACGTGCGCGCCGGGACCAGCGACGGCACGATATTGTTGCCGGCCGGCGCGGTGACGAAGGTCGCGGCGATGGTGTGGTCGGCCTGGACGTTCGAGAAAGTGTAGGCGGAAACGGTCGCCACCGATGCGCCATCGACGACAAGTGTTTCGAAGGTGTAGCCGGTATCGGGGACGATGCTGTAGCTCTGCGCTCCGCCCTGGGCGACCGTGGTGGCGCCGGCGGGGGTGATGGTGCCGTGGCTGCCCGCGGTGGCCGTGATCGTGTAGGTGGTGGAATCGCCCGGGCCCGTTCCCGGACTGCTACCGCCGCCGCCACAGTTGGCGAGCGCGACAGCCGCGAGCAATGCCGCTGCGACAAGCCAAGAAGACCGCGAACCGCTCCCCCATCCGTTCGACATCGCCAGCCCTTCCCACGTGAATAAAACGTTGAAGGTCAGACCCTATCACCGCGATGGCTATGGCGTGCTACTGCCGCCATTCCCCGACAGTCCGGCCGGCTGGCGCGTGGCCACCCGAGCCGGAGAGGTCAATCCGGCACGTCGATGCCGTGATTGGCGAGCCAGGTCTTGTCGAGCTCCCACTGCACCCGCTCGATGTCCGGCTGCGACATGACGAGCTTCAGCGCTTCGCTTTGCACGGCGGCCAGTTCCTTCTCGACCGCGACGAAGGCGGGATTGTTCGCATCCAGTGTATCGATTTCGGGATGGATCGCGCCGAGGAAGCGGAAAGCCGGCACGCTGACGTTGCGCGGCGTCGACAGCACGGCGGTCTTGCCGCTGACGCGCAGGACGCGGAACTGATAGGGGTAGTTGTGCAGCGCCTCGCTGCCTTCCGCCGCGATGACGGCGTTGATCTCGCGAGCGCGGCTGTCGGGCCGCTGCACCAGCCAGTCGACGGCGAACGCCAGCACCACGGCAATGACGAGCCATTGCCAAACGGGCAGTTTCGGTATTCCACGCAGTTTCATGCTTGCGAATTCCTTCTCGACGATGGCGCCATTATCGCAGGTGTCCGCCGCGGCGTGCCGCCACGGCTGACTCTTCCAGCGGTCGAGGTTGCCCAAGCGCCACCTCTTGTTTTCCGGCAGACGGATGTTGGCTTTGGCTCGGACGGCGCTCGCGGAAATTTCTTTCGCTAATTGCCCAAGTCGATTTCAGCGACCATGAACGTGACCGCCTTTCCGGCGATGATCACACGGTTTCCCTGTAGTCGGCACGACAGGCTTCCTCCCCTGGCGGAGACCTGCCTTGCCTCGAAAGTGTCTTTCCCGAGTCGTTGCGCCCAGTAGGGTGTCAGTTCGCAGTGGGCGGCGCCGGTTACCGGGTCTTCCGGAATGCCGATCTTCGGCGCGAAGAAGCGGCTGACGAAATCGACATCCTGCCCCGGGGCGGTGACGATGACGCCGCGCAGGTTCAATTCCGCGAGTTTCGCGAAATCGGGCGCGATGGCACGAATGATTTCCTCATTCTCGAAAACGGCCAGGTAGTCGTTCGCCGCCCATACCTCCAGGGGCACACGGCCGAGCGCTTCCGCCAGGCGATCGGGAATCGGACACGGTGCGGGCGGGCGCGCGGGGAAGTCCATCGCCAGCAGTCCTCCGTTCGCCTCGACGACGAGGTCGCCGCTTTGGGTTTCAAAACTTATCCGCTTCCCGGCATACCCGAGTTCCTCGAACAGGATGTGGGCCGTGGCCAGCGTTGCATGCCCGCAGAGGTCGACTTCCGATACGGGTGTAAACCAGCGGAGATGGAAACCCCGTTCGGTGGGGACGAAAAAGGCGGTCTCGGAAAGGTTGTTTTCGTTGGCGATTGCCTGGAGCAAGGCGTCGTCCAGCCAGGTTTCCAGAGGGCACACGGCGGCGGGGTTGCCCTCGAAAACGCGCGTTGCGAATGCATCGACCTGATACTGCCTGAGCCTCATTGTGCGGATTCCTGATGTGATTGGCCTGCTCGCCAAATTATGAACGCTGCGGAGCGTTCCGCAGCGCCAACCCGCGGACCGGACACGAATCGTTCGTCGTCAGCGACGAAGGTGTGAACGTGCATCCAGCTTTTCCACAATCGACTTTCGGCACATTGTGGTCACCGAACAAAAGTCAGCCGTGGCGGTACGCCACCTCCGCTGGCCTTCAGCGCGACCGGCGCAGTTCCACGTCGAGTTCGTCGATGACCGCCGTCCAGTCGGCGTCGGCCTGCAGTTCCTCGGCGAGGAAGGCGGCCTGCGCGGGCGTCCAGAACGGCGCTTCGGCGAGCGACGTGTCGGGCGCCAGCGGCCTGTGCCCGGTGATGAAGGCTTCGACGCTGGCCGCATCCGCGGGCAGGCCGAGCTGGGCGAACAGGGCGGCGAGGTCGTGGCGTTGCTGTTCCATGTGCGCTCCTTTCCGGTCGGTCAGACCATGCGCTCGGGCTTCACCCAGTCGTCGAATTGTTCGCCACTGATCAGGTCCAGCGCCAGCGCCGCGTCGCGCAGCGAGGTGCCATGGGAATGGGCGTGGCGGGCGATGCGGGCGGCGGCGTCGTAGCCGATGTGCGGACTGAGCGCGGTGACGAGCATCAGCGAATTGGCCAGCAGTTCGGCGATGCGCTCGCGGTCCGGCTCGATGCCGCGCGCGCAGTGCTCGTCGAAGCTGGCCATGGCGTCGGTGAGCAGGCGCAGACTCTGCATGAAGTTGTGGATGATGAGCGGCTTGTAGACGTTGAGTTCGAAGTTGCCGGAGGCGGCGCCGAAGCCGAGCGCGACGTCGTTGCCCAGCACCTGGCAGCAGACCATGGTCAGCGCCTCGCACTGCGTCGGGTTCACCTTGCCGGGCATGATGGAGCTGCCCGGCTCGTTTTCGGGAATGCGCAGTTCGCCCAGTCCGCAGCGCGGGCCGGAGGCCAGCCAGCGCACGTCGTTGGCGATCTTCATCAGCGCCGTGGCCAGCGCCTTCAGCGCGCCGTGGGCGGTCACCAGCGGCTCGTGCGCCGCCAGCGCCGCGTAGCGGTTGGGCGCAACGCGATACGGCAGGGCGGTCTCCTCGGCGAGCCGGGCGGCGACCCGTTCGCCGAATTGCGGATGGGTGTTGAGGCCGGTGCCGACGGCGGTGCCGCCGACGGCGAGTTCGAGCAGCGCCGGCAGCGCGGCGACGATCGCGTCCTCGGCATGGTCGAGCTGGGCGACCCAGCCCGACATTTCCTGGCCCAGCGTCAGTGGCGTTGCGTCCTGCAGGTGGGTGCGGCCGATCTTGACGATGTCGGCGCAAGCCGTCGATTTTCGCGCCAGCGTCGTCCGCAGCGCGTCCAGCGCCGGGTGCAAGTCCTGCACGATGCCGTTTGCCGCGGCGAGATGCATGGCGCTGGGAAAAATGTCGTTCGACGACTGACCGAGGTTGACGTGGTCGTTCGGATGCACCAGTCGCGCCGTGCCGCGTGTTCCGCCGAGCAGTTCCGAAGCGCGGTTGGCCAGCACCTCGTTCAGGTTCATGTTGGTCTGCGTGCCGGAGCCGGTCTGCCACACGACGAGGGGGAACTGGTCGGCATGGCCGCCGGCCAGCACCTCGTCGGCCGCCTGTGCGATCGCCCGCGCGATTCCCGGATCGATCAGGCCGAGTTCGGCATTGACCTGCGCGCAGATGCGCTTCAGCCGCGCCAGCGCCAGCAGCAGCGGCCGCGGCATGCGCTCGTCCGAGATGCGAAAGTGCTCGAGCGAGCGTTGCGTCTGCGCGCCCCACAGGGCGTCCGCGGCGACCTCGACCTCGCCGAGCGAATCGTGCTCCCGCCTGACCGCCTGATTCATGGCCCCTCCCTGGCTGCGCCTGTCGAATGTCGACTCCGTTGCCGGCAGGCGGCCATGGGTCGACGATCTTTCTTATGCGGCGCCGGAGCCGGAGTCCGGCGGCGGCGCGGGACACGTCCTCATGCCCAGCAAAGCGTACGCGGGGCAGAAGCTGACGGCGGCGGTGGCGAGCAACACGACGCCGATCCATCCCCAGACGCCGATCCAGCCGGCAAGTGTCGCGCCGACCAGCGCGGCCCCGAGAATTGCGCGGATGATCCGATCCGTGGTTCCGAGATTGATTTTCATCACACCCTCCTTTGGCATGGACACGGGACAGGAGTCCTTGTCTCGTTCAGACCCGATGTGACGCCCATAGTTCGGCCTCGGGAATCCGGCGTGACGGTATGCGCCGGATAAGTTGCGCTGCAGCAACGCCGCTGCGGCCGAACGCCGCGGCGTCGCCCGTGGTCGCGTATACCGCCGGCATTTGCTACCATGCCGGTAGGGGATTTCGGAGTGAATCATGACAATTGGCTGGGCTGAGAGGCTGCCCGTCGCTTTGGCGGACGAAGACCGCCGTCCACTTGTGTTCGCCGCGCTGGCGATCGCCAGTCTGCCGTTCCTTGCCTGGCTGCCACTGCCGGCAACATTTGACCTCGCGCATTCCTACATCGGATTCCACACCGCGGCCGAGTTGATTGCCATCATCACGGCGGTGCTGATCTTCAACGTCGGGCACTACGGCATGGCCGACCGGCGGCCGGCCGCGAACTACATCCTCGCCTGCGCCTTCCTTGCCGTCGCGCTGCTCGACCTGCTGCACACGCTGTCCTACCCGGGCATGCCGCCGTTCATCACCGACAATACGCCGGAGAAGACGATCGTGTTCTGGCTTGGTGCCCGCTACGCCGAGGCCGTCGGCCTGCTCGCCTGGCTGACCTGGCCGAAGCGCTGGGTGGATCGTCCGGAGTGGCGCACATTGCTCGCCGCGGCACTCGCCTGGGTGGCTGTGGTTGCACTGGCGGGCTTCGTGTTCGTCGATGCGTTTCCCCCCATGTTCGTGCCGGGCGTCGGGTTGACCGGCCTCAAGATCGGCCTCGAATCGGGCGTAGTGGCGTTGCTCGTCGCCGGGGCGGTTGCGGCAGCCCGTCTGCGCGTGGCGCCCTCCTATCGGCGAACGCTGGTGGCGGTCCCGTTGCTGATGATCGCCAGCGAGTTGTGCTTCACGGTCTACACCCGGCCGGACGACGCCGCCAATGCGGTGGGGCACGTGTACAAGCTGGCGGCGTTCTATTTTCTGTACCGGATCGCGGTCGTCCAGGGCCTGCTCCGCCCCGTGGTGGCGCTGGCTACTGCCCAGGCCGACCTCGCGGAGCGCGAGGCGCGGCTGCGCCAGATCGTCGATGGCGCGCCGGAAGGCGTGATCGGGGTCGATGGCGAGGGCGTGATCCGCTTCGTCAACCCGATGATCGAAACGCTGTTCGGCCACGCGCCGGATGCGGTGATCGGCCACCCCGTCGAGGTCCTGCTGCCGAAACACCTGCGCGACATGCATCGCCTGCGCCGCGAAACATACGCCAGGGAGCCGCAGCCGATGCTGCTTTCCCGGGGGCTGGTTGGCCACCGGGCCGACGGCAGCGAGTTTCCGGTCGAAGTGAGCGTACAGCCGCCGGCCGTGAAGGAAGGACTGTTCGTGGTCTTCGTCCGCGACATCTCGGAGAAGCGCCGCCAGGAAGTGGAACTCCAGCGGCGCGCGGATGAACTTCACCGGCGCGCCAATTTCGACGAACTGACCGGTCTGCCCAACCGGGCCGCTTTCGTCGGCATGGTGGAGGAGGCGACCGCATCCCACTCCTCGGGCGGTGTGGTCCTGATCGATCTCGACAACTTCCGCATGGTCAACGACACGCTGGGGCACGGCATCGGCGACCAGGTGCTCGGCGAAATCGCCCTCAGACTCGGACGGCTGTTGCCGAAGGACGCCACGCTGGCGCGGCTGGGCGGCGACGAGTTCGGCGTGCTGATACCCGGCGTCGACCACCCGGGCGCGAGCAAGCTCGCCAATCTGCTGGTGACGGCCTGCCGGGAGCCGGTGGCGGTGGCCGACCATCCGGTCTACCTCAACGCCAGCGCGGGTGTCAGTTCGTGGCCGCGCGACTGTCGCGACGCCGGCACGCTGCTGCGCTTTGCCGACAGCGCGATGTACAACGCCAAGGCGGCGGGGCGGGGCACCTACCGGGCCTTCGCACCGGAAATGGACCCGTTGGTACGCGACGACATCCGCCTGATGGCGCGCTTGCGCGAGGCCATCGAGCACGACCGGCTGGTGCTGCATTACCAGCCGCAGATCGATTCCCGCAGCCGGCGCCTGGTCGCCGTCGAGGCGCTGTTGCGCTGGCATGACGAGTTCCTTGGCAACGTCTCGCCCGCCCGTTTCGTGCCTGCGGCGGAGGCGACCGGGCTGATGGTCCCGCTGGGCGAGTGGGTGCTGCGCGCCGCCTGCCGACAGGCGGCAGCCTGGGCTGCCGCGGGTCGTCCGCTGCCGATCGCGGTCAATCTCTCGGCCCAGCAGTTCCGCCACTATCCCCTGGCCGAGCGCGTCGAAACCATCGTGCGGGAAGCCGGCGTGTCGCCCGAACTGATCGAACTGGAAATCACTGAAACGGCGGTCATGGAATTTCCCGCGCAGGCCATTGCGACGCTCCACGTGCTGCGCAGCCGCGGGCATCGGACGGCGCTGGACGATTTCGGCACCGGCCATTCTTCGCTGGCGTATCTGAAGATGCTGCCGCTGGACAAGCTGAAGCTCGACCGCAGCTTCATCCTCGACCTGCCCGACGACGTGCAGGATGGCGCTATCGTGGGCAGTATCGTCGAGCTGGCGGCGACACTGGGAATCAACGTCGTTGCCGAGGGCGTCGAGACGGAAGGCCAGGCAGAATTCCTCGCCGCGCGCCGTTGCACGGTGCATCAGGGCTGGCTGTATGCGAAGGCGATGAGCGTTGACGAACTCGACGCCAGCCATTGGCGCGCCGTCGCTGCCTGAGCGGCAGCCGGCGGCGACGCTGTCTCCGGAAGAAAAGTGTGGAGCTGCGCTCCATCCCTCGCGTTGCTCGGGACCACCGCTTCGCGGTGTCCTGCGCCCTTCGGGCTGGTCAGCCGTCGCGATACGCCGCCAGCGGACCGGATTCAGGACGCCGGCTTGTACTTGAACACGGCGCGGATGATGCCGTGGTCGTTGGTGCCGTCGGCCTTGTGGTCGTCGAAGTTCAGGTGATCGTTATTGACCGTCATGCCGTCGAACAGCCAGATGCGGTCGGTGCTGTGGTCGTAGAACTCGCGGCTGACGAGGATGTGGTCGAGCGATTCGCGCATGCCCTGGTGTACGTGCGTGTAATAGACGTCGCGCGTGTCGCGGAACTCCTGTAGCGTCTGCGCGGTATAGAGCGCAACGTCGCCGCCGCCCCTGGCGTCGCCCATCAGGTAGCGCGGCTGTTCGGTGACGATGTTGAGGGTGTTGCTGTGCTGGCCGTCGTTGAGGTCGCCGAGCACGATCACCGGCGTGTCGTTGCCCTTCATCATTTCGGTCAGGTGGAAGCGCAGCGCAGCGGCTTCGGCGGTGCGGCGGATCGTCGCCACGGCCGAGCCGAGCGCAGTGGCGTGCTTGGAATAGGTGGCCTTGTCGGCCTTGTACCAGTCTTCCTTGTCGAGCCGGGTCGGCGCCTTCGACTTCAGGTGGCAGACGAAGACATGCACGGGCGACTGGTCGTCGCGCGGGCGGATCGTGAAGTGCAGCACCGGCCGCGAAAAGCCGTCGATGTTAACCTCGACGGCCGGCGTCTGCGGGTCGTCGCCCGACGAGCGCAGCACGAAGCCGGCGGGAAAGTCGGCGATCCACTCGGGCGCGCCTTCCAGTAGCCCCTTGCGCACCAGCGCCGCGCAGACGATGTGGCCGCCGGTGGCATCCGGTGGCGCCAGCAGGTCGTAGTCGCCGGCCACGCCGGAGTCGGCGAGCGCCTCCAGGAGCGCATCGGCGTGCCAGAGTTCCTGGAAGCCGAACACGTCCGGCCGCTGGAGCTGGATCTGGTGCGCCGTCCAGCGGACTTTGAGCTGGTACTCGTCGTCGCTCCAGCCGTTCGTGTCGGTGTAGATCGGCAGGCCGGGCTTGTTGAAGTTGTAGAGATTGAACGTCGCGATACCGAGTTGCTTCATGTTCATGGTCGTCACCTCCGATGGTTGCCTCGCAGTGTAGCGCCTGAGTATGACGGGCGGGTGGCTGTCGGGCGGCGTGTCGCCATGGCTGACCAGCCCGAAGGGCGCAAGACACCGCGAAGCGGTGGTCCCGAGCAACGCGAGGGATGGAGCGTAGCTCCACACTTTTCGCCGGGGCGGTACCATACGCGCCATGCACGTGGACAACCTCTCCGACTGGTCACACGACCACGTCTTCGACGTGGGCAACCGCGCCGCCGAGCGCGGCACGCGCATGGTGATGTGGATCACCGCCGCGACGATGGTGGTCGAGATCGTCGCCGGCTGGTGGTTCAATTCGATGGCGCTGCTGGCCGACGGCTGGCACATGAGTTCCCACGCCGTCGCCATCGGGCTTTCCGCCTTTGCCTACGCCGCCGCGCGCCGCTACGCGCACGATCCGAGCTTCGCCTTTGGCACCTGGAAGATCGAAGTGCTGGGCGGCTTCGCCAGCGCCATCTTCCTGCTCGGCGTGGCGGCGCTGATGGTGACCGGCTCGGTCGAGCGCATTTTCTCGCCGCAGCCGATCCACTACCGCGAGGCCATCGTCATCGCCGTCCTCGGCCTCGTGGTCAATATCGTCTGCGCGTTCATCCTCGGCGATGCGCACGAGCATGGCCACGATCATCACGACCACGTTCACGACCACGCTCACGACCACGGACATGGTCACGATCGCGGACATGGTCACGATCGCGGACACGACCTCAACCTGCGCTCGGCCTACCTGCACGTGCTGGCCGACGCCGCGACCTCGCTGCTGGCCATCGTCGCGCTCGCCGGCGGCTGGTTGTACGGCTGGGCATGGCTCGATCCGGTGATGGGGATCGTCGGCGCGACCCTGGTCGGCATCTGGGCGAAGGGCCTGATCATCGATACCGGCAGGGTGCTGCTCGACCGCGAAATGGACCATCCGCTGGTCGAGGAAATCCGCGCGGCGGTGGAGACGGGCCCCGACAACGCCGGCACGCGCATCACCGACCTGCATGTCTGGCGTGTCGGCAAGGCCGCCTACTCCTGCGCCATCAGCGTCGTGACCCACGACCCGGGACTGACGCCGGCGCAACTGCGCGAACGGCTGGCGATCCATGAAGAGATCGTCCACACCACCATCGAAATCCAGCTCTGCCCGAACCGCGACGCCTGATCGCCAGGATGGCCAGCGGGTCGGTCTCTGCCCGGGCTAGAATGCGCGCCGGAATGGGGTTGTTTTGAATGGATTCCGCAATGTTCCTCGAAAGCAGGGTGTTTCGTGTCTGGCTGGTGGTTGCGTCGGTGTCGTGGGTCGTGCTGTTTGCGCTGTACACCAACCTGGAATTTCTGCTCGCCCACTGGTACTACCCGGCCACCATGGTGGTGGGCGCCTTCGTCGCCGGGTCGACGCCGGAAGGCGGCGGCGCCGTCGCCTTTCCGGTGCTGAACATCTTCATGAACATCGATCGCACCCTGGCGCGCGACTTCGGCATGATGATCCAGAGCGTCGGCATGACCAGCGCCAGCATCTTCATCCTCACCAACCGGAAGACCGATCGCCGCGTCTTCCGGCCTTTGCTGTGGTGGATCCCGATCGCCTTCGCCGGCTTCGTCGCCGGCATGCTGACGCTGCAGGGTATCGACGTGATCATCATCCAGGCGCTTTTCCTGAGCTTGATCGCCAGCTTCACCGTCGCGTACCTGTTCAGTCGCCATCGTGGTACGCAAGGCAAGTACGCTGCCCGGCACCTCAAGGACCGGCTGTTCACCAGCGCGGTGGTGTTCGCCGGCGGCATGTGCACCAGTCTGTTCGGCACCGGTGTCGACATCCTGCTCTACACCGTGCTGGTAACGCATTTCACGATCAAGGAGAAGCTGGCCACCGAGATGAGCGTCATCATGATGGCGGTCCTGAGCGTCATCGGCTTCGCCTACCGCGGCCTCTACGAAGGCGCACTGACGCATTACCAGGTGCAGACATGGCTGTGTGCGTTTCCGGTGGTGATGGTGATGGCGCCGCTCGGCGCCCATGTCCTGAAGCGGATCAAAACCGAGTACATGCTGCGCGCGGTGATGGTGCTGAACATCGCCCAGCTCGTCTACTTCAACCTCTCCAACCCTTCGTTGGAGAAGTTCTTCTGGTCGACCGGGTGCACCGTCCTGCTGACATCGATCTTCTTCTTCGGCATGGCGGAACTGGCCCGGCGCAAGGCGGCCGAGGTGCTCGCGGAGCCCTTGCTCACCCCGGTTTCTACCGAGTAGGACCACCGCGACGCGCGGCCGCGCCGGCGTGTCGCCACGGCTGACTTTTCCGGATGGCGCGGGAAGGGGCGAAGCCACATACTTTTCCTTCTGCGTCGCGGGAAGAGCCGTACCGTCGTTGCCTGTTCCGCGTCTTCATGCGCTAATGTGCGTGTTCGTCGAAGATACGGATTCCGCCCGATCCATGTCGCTCTCGCAACGCCTCGCGTGTTTCGCCTTGCGCCTGCTCGGCTGGCGCTGCATCGACCTGCCGCAGCGGCCCTCGCGCGCGGTGGTGATCGGTTATCCGCACACCTCGAACTGGGATTTTCCGGTCGGCCTGCTCGGCATGGCGGCGCTGGGGCTGAACGCGCGCTGGGTCGGCAAGGACACGCTGTTCCGCTGGCCTTTCGGCGGCCTGATGCGCTGGCTCGGTGGCGTACCGGTCAACCGCGCCGCGCCGGGCGACTTCGTCGAGCGCATCGCGGACGAAATACGGCGTCACCCGCGCTTCATGTTGGTGATCGCCCCCGAAGGGACGCGCAGCCTGCGGCCGGGCTGGAAATCCGGCTTTTATCGCATCGCCCGGGCAGCGGAAGTGCCGGTACTGGTCGGCACCGTCGACTACGGACAGCGGCGGCTTGGCCTGCTCGCCGAGATCGCCCTGAGCGGCGATGAAACGGCGGACATGAACGGGATCGCCGCCAGCCTGGCGGACTGTCGCGGCCTGCGACCGGAACGAGCTTCGCCGATCAGGCTGCTGTAAAAGTCAGGCGTGGCGGCACGCCGCCGGCGCGGCTCGAAAACCCGACAGGACAAAAGGGATGTCATTCGCCTAGAATCGCGATCAGCATATCGCGATAGAACCTTTGCATTTCAGGGGAGGCAAGGGCGCCGGTGAATTCTCTGTTTCAGCCTGGAAAGAAGAGCTTCGCCGACAGCCTGATCGTTCGCGGGGCGCTGCTCATGCTGCTGGCGCTGGCATTGTTCGCGGCCGGCAGCTACCAGTTCATCGTCCGGCCGGCGGTGAACGGCCTGGCCGACGCCGAGATGCGTCTGGTCTCGCAGCAACTGGAAGCGCGCGTAAGCCTGCTGTTGAACGCCGTCGAGACGACGTTGCGCAGCAGCCATGGCTGGGGCATGGACGGCAGCCTAGACCACACCCGCGTGCTGCGCTTCAACGAGTTTTTCTTCCCGATCATCGCCCACCATCCCGAGATTTCCTCGGTCAATTTCGCGCACGAGTCCGGCCGCGAGATCCTGCTCCTCCATAACGCCGACGGCACCTGGGTGAACCGGCTGAGCAATCCCGACCGATGGGGGCAGCGCACGTACTGGCTGTTCTGGAGCGCGACGCACAAGCTCGAGCGGGTCGAGATGCGCCTGCTCGATTACGACACGCGCAAGCGGCCCTGGCATCGCGGCGCGATGGCGCTGGCAGACGAACAATCGATCTACTGGACCGCGCCCTACATCTTCTATACCACCAAGGACCCGGGAATCACGGCGGCGATGCGCTGGACCGCGTCCGACGGCAGTCGCTACGTGATAGGCCATGATGTGCGCCTGCTGGAATTGTCGGCTTTTACCGCCGAGCTTACCGTCGGCAAAGAAGGCCGCGCCGTGCTGCTCCAGGCGGACGGCAAACTGCTGGCGCCGCCGCACGATGCGCGCTTCGTGGACACCGAGGCGATCAAGGCGGCGGTGCTGAAAACCCCGGCCGAGCTTGGCCTCGCCGACGTCGAGCAGGGGTTCGCGAACTGGCAGGCGGCGTCCGCGGTGCCCGACGCGCTCGGCAATTTCGAATCGGGCGGCCGCGACTGGTTCAGCCTGTTCCATCCGATCACGGTCGGCGACCAGCGCTTCTGGCTCGGCGTACTGGCGCCCGAGAGCGAGTTTCTGCCGACCAATGCGGGGAGTCTTTCGGCGCTGCTTGTCATCGCCCTTGTCGCGCTGTTGATCGGTGTGGTCGTATCGATGCGCATCGCGCGCCGCTTCGGGCGGCCGCTGGTGCAACTGGCGCGGGAAAGCCTCCGCCTCGGGCGCATGGAGCTCGATGCGCCGGTAAGTGTCGACGCGCCCTGGTGGGAGATCCGCCAGCTTGCCGATGCGCAGGAGAACATGCGCGTGCGATTGAAGGACGCCAACGCGGTGCTGGAGGCGGAAGTCGCCGAGCGCACGCGCGAACTGCGCGAAAGCCAGGCGGCGCTGCAGGAGCGGGAGGCCTTCTTCCGCGCCATCTTCGAGAACGCCGCCATCGGCATTTCCAGCCTCACCCCGGACCTGAAACGGCAACGGGTGAATCGCGCCTTCTGCGAGTATTCCGGCTACGCGGAAGCAGAATTGCTCGCCGGCACCGGACTCGACCTGATCGCCGCCGACGATCGGGCGCGGGTGCGCGCCGCCTACGAGGATCTCGCCGCCGGCCGGACGCAGACCTATCGCACCGAAACGGCGATGATCCATCGCGACGGCACGCGGCGTTACGCCGACATCCAGTTGACGGCGATCCGCGACGAGGCCGGCGACGGCAAGGTGCGTTCGCTGCTCGCAACGATTCTCGACATCACCGACCGTCGCACCATGGAGGACGAACTGGAGCGCCAGTTCGCCCTCATGCAGGCGTTGATCGAAACCATTCCCAACCCGATTTTCTACAAGGGCGCCGACACGCGCTTTCTCGGCTGCAACAAGGCTTACGAGGCGGCTTTCGGCATCACTCTGCACCAGTTCGTCGGCAAGCGCGTGCTCGACCTGAACTACCTGTCCGAGGCGGACCGCCAGGCGTATCAGGCCGAGGACGAGGCGGTGATCGCCAGCACCGGCCGGGCCGCGCGCGAGATGTCGATGACCTTCGCCGATGGCGAGGTGCATGACACGCTGTATTCGGTGACGGGTTTCGCCAGCGCCGACGGCAAGCCGGCCGGGCTGGTCGGCCTGATCGTGGACATCACGCCACTGAAGAATGCCGAACGCGAGGCGCAACAGGCGCGCACTGCGGCCGAGGATGCGGCGGCGGCGAAGGCGGACTTCCTGGCCAACATGAGCCACGAGATCCGCACGCCGATGAACGCCATCCTCGGCCTCACCCACATCGCGCTGCAGACCGATCTCGACGCCAGGCAGCGCAGCTATCTGGAAAAGGTCGATGCCGCCAGCAAGTCGCTGCTCGGCATCATCAACGACATCCTCGACTTCTCGAAGATCGAGGCCGGCATGATGGCGATCGAGTCGGTGGATTTCAGCCTCGCCGAGGTGTTCGAACACGTCGCCGACCTTTCCACGCACAAGGTCGAGGACAAGGGCCTGGCGCTGCGCTTCGACAGCGTGCCCGATGTTCCGGACCGCCTGCGCGGCGACCCGCTGCGCATCAAACAGGTGCTGATGAACCTGGTCAGCAACGCGCTCAAGTTCACCGATCGTGGCGAAGTCGCGGTTGCCGTCCGCCGGGCTGCCGTCGATGGCGACAAGCTGCGTC
The DNA here is from genome assembly GCA_018819515.1 of Gammaproteobacteria bacterium. Lineage (GTDB taxonomy): Bacteria > Pseudomonadota > Gammaproteobacteria > Burkholderiales > Rhodocyclaceae > Fen-999. The sequence continues at coordinate 77,746 of JAHJPX010000014.1, read as the reverse complement.
TCCGTTTCGCGGTTCGCGACACCGGCATCGGCATGAGCGATGCGGAACAGGCGCGGTTGTTCTCGCCGTTCACCCAGGCCGACACCTCGACGACCCGTCGCTATGGCGGCACCGGCCTCGGCCTGTCGATCTGCAAACGCCTGGTCGGCCTGATGGGGGGCGAGATCGGCGTCGTCAGCACGACCGGAGAAGGTAGCGAGTTTTTCTTCGAGATTCCGCTCGAACCGGGATATGGAGACGCCGCGACGAAACCGATCAGGCGCGGCGGAATCCCGTCGGTGCTGCGCGGCAAGCGTGTGTTGCTGGTCGAGGACAATGAGGTCAACCGCGAGATGGCCGAGGAAATCCTGCGTGCCGCCGGCCTTGAGGTCGTCTCAGCGACAAATGGCGTGGAGGCGGTGGAAATCGCCGCCGGCGGCGGCTACGATGCGATTCTCATGGACTGCAATATGCCGGTGATGGATGGTTTCGAGGCGACGCGCCGCATTCGTGCCGGCGGGGCCGGTAGCGCCGTGCCGATCCTGGCCATGACCGCCAGCGTGTTGCTCGGTGATCGCGAGTTGTGTCTGGCGGCGGGCATGAATGACCACGTCGGCAAGCCGATCGACGTCGCCGAGTTGTATGCCAAGCTGGCCAAGTGGATTGCCGGTCCCGACGCCGCGGCGGAAGTCGACATCCCGCCGGCGCCGGCCGCGGTGCGCGAGACGGCGACCGTTGCCGTGCTCGACCGCGTTGCCGCGCTCGCCCGGCTGGCCGGCAACGTCGACATGTACCAGCGGCTGCTGACGCGGTTTCGCGAGGACCAGGCCGACGCGGTGACGCGCATGCGCGCCGCGCTGTCGGAGTCCGATCGCAATACCGCGCGCCGCCACGCCCACACGCTCAAGGGTCTGGCCGGCAATATCGGCGCCGACACGCTGATGCAGAAGGCGGCAGCGGCCGAGCGGGCGCTTGGCGGCGAGGACTCCGTCGACGATCTTCTGGGCGCGATCGAGGTTGCGCTAGACGACGTCATGGCCGAAATCGACGGACGACCGCCACAGGCGAAGATTCGGCCCGCGGCATCGCGTTGCCGCGACGATGCGGCCGCGAGGCTGGAGGCAGGATTGAACCAACTGTACCGGCTGCTGAAGTCGGACGATGCGGAGGCGGTACAGCGGCTGGAGGAACTGCGTCCGGTGCTGGCGGCTCGACTGGACGCCGAGGTGCTGGAGCGTCTGGCCAGAACGGTGGCACGCTACCAGTTCGACTCCGCGGCGGACCAATTGCGGACCTTTGCCGTGGAATCCGGCATTCCACTCAACGAGCCCTTGGGAGGGGGATCGCCATGACCAATCTGCTGGAGCGCCAGACCATCCTGGTGGTCGACGACGTACCCGAGAACATCGATCTCCTTTCGGAAGTGCTGCGCGACCACTATCACATCCGCGTCGCCACCAATGGCGAGAAGGCGCTGAAGATCGTTTATTCGGATTCGCCGCCGGACCTGATCCTGCTCGACATCATGATGCCCGGCCTCTCCGGTCTGGAGCTGTGCCGCCGACTGAAATCGAATCCCGACCGGCGCAAGATTCCGGTGATCTTCGTCACCGCGATGTGCTCGGTCGAGGACGAACAGCTCGGTCTCGAGACGGGCGCGGTCGACTACATCACCAAGCCCATCAGTCCACCGGTGGTGCTGGCGCGCGTGCGCACGCACCTCGCGCTTTACGACCAGTCGCGCGAACTCGAGCGCATGGTCACCCAGCGGACGCTGGAACTCAGCGTCTCGCGCCAGCAGATCATCCGGCGGCTCGGTCGCGCCGCCGAGTATCGCGACGACGAAACCGGCAACCACGTACTGCGCGTCGGCCACTACGCGCGACTGATCGCCGAGACGCACGGGCTCGGCCCCAAGGCGTCGAGCATCATCTTTGCCGCAGCGCCAATGCATGACGTCGGCAAGATCGGCATCCGCGATTCCATTCTGCTCAAGCCCGGCAAGCTGGATGCCGCGGAGTGGGAGGTCATGCGCAGGCATCCGCTCATCGGCGCCGAGATCATCGGCGAGCACGAGGGCGAACTGCTCCAGGCTGCGCGCACCATCGCCCTGACGCACCACGAGCGATGGGACGGCCGGGGTTACCCGGCACAGTTGAAGGGCGAGGCGATTCCGCTCGAAGGGCGCATCGTCGGAATCGCCGACGTCTTCGACGCCCTGATCTCGGTGCGGCCGTACAAGCCCGCCTACAACATCGAGGATTCGCTGAAGATCATGGATGCACAGGAGGGCAGCCATTTCGAACCGGCGCTGATGGATGCCTTCCGCAAGACGCTGCCGGAAATACTCGACGTCATGCGCGAATATTCGGACGAGAAGGGCGCGCTGACCGATTTTGGCCTGTCGACCGGACGGCTCGGCGATGGCTGAGATTCGCGCTGCGGCGTCTAGGGTCTGTTCACATTCATCCGGCGCCACCGTCGCATGAATGTGAACAGACCCTAGCGGTCGACCCGCTCGAGCTTGCGCGACCGCCAGTCGAGCACTGCGGTGCGCATGGTCATCTTGCCCGCCAGTCCGGGAAACTCGTCGCGGATTACGCGGGCGGCGAAGTCGGAGAGGAAGCGCGACTTGAGTTCGGCACGGGCGCGGTCGACACCGATTTCGTCGTAGGGCACCGAAGCCAGCAGCAGGAAGCCGTCGTCGGGAATCCGGCCGGCCGTCATGTTGTCGGCGATGATGCCGGCCGCGGTGCGGATCGGTACGTCGAGGTTGGGACTGTAGGGGCCGATGATCAGCGCAATGTTGGGCGTGTGCAGGAAGTCGAAGCCGCGGCCGAGGCAGATCATCCACTCGCGATGCTCGATGTCGAGCTGCCGTTCGCGCTGGCGGACCTGCGCGCGCGCCTCGGCGATGTGCGCGAGGTTGCCCAGGAGCAGCGGCAGCAGGTCGGCACGCATCTGCCCGGCCATGTCGGGCAGCAGCGTCGCCAGGCGCGGCGCCAGCGTGCCGGCCGACTCGGTGTCGACGGCGGCCAGGTCGAGCCGGTCGCCGTCAACGCCGTGCAGGATTAGCGCCTCCTCGTCGGTTTCGAAGCCGCAGACCAGCGGATATACCGTGCCGTGCGCGCTGCCGAAGATATGCTCCATCTGGGCGCGGATTTCGTAGGCGTGGCGCGCCGCGGCTTCGGTATCGTAGTTGAAGCCGGAGCAGCCGCGCCGGGAATCGCCCCGCGAATAGTGATAGGTGATCAGGAACAGCACCTGCCGCCCGGCGGCCACCATGCGCTGGACGTGATGGGCGAGCACTTCGCCGAGATGTGGCCAGCCCAGGTCGAACATGCCGCCGAGGTTGCGGAAGGGCATCAGGATGCCGGTCGGCGTGTTGGTCGCCACGGGGATGTTGATGCGGCCGTCCATGCACTTCAGCACCGCGATGGCTGTCGGATGCTCTGCCAGATAGCGCTCGCGCGCCAGCCAGGCCTCCGGGCTGCGGAAGTTCTCGCCGTGGCGGGCGGCGAGGTCGAACAACCAGTCGATGCGTTCCTGGATGGGGCGGCGGTGGATGGCCATCAGATTCGCTCCTCGAGTATGCGTTCGATTTCGGCGTCGGTCAGTTCGATCGGATTGGTCTTCATGCTGCTGCCGCGCGCGTTGGCGACGATGCGCGAAAAGTCAGCCGTGGCGACACGCCAATGCGAAAGACGCGGCAGGGCCAGGTGCGCTATCCATCCCTCCAGCATCGCGACCAGATCGGCCGCGCCAACGAGTTGCCGCACCTCGTCGTACTTTGCGAGCGCTGTGCTATGCGGATCGCGCTCGCGCAACGCCTGGACGTTGACGCGCGTCGCGGCGGCGAGCAGGGTGCCGCAGGCGACGCCGTGCGGAATCGGAAAGAACGCGCCGAGCGGCGCGGCGAGGCCGTGCACCGCGCCGAGCCCCGTCTGCGCCAGGCAGATGCCCGACATGAGGGAAGCGTAGGCCATCTTCTCGCGTGCTTCCGGCGACTGGCAGCCGAACAGCGGCAGCAGGGCCTCGCTGGCGGCTTCGATGCCCGAGCGGGCCAGCGCGTCGGTGAATGGATTGGCGCGTGTGGACACGAATGACTCCAGCAATTGCGTGAAGGCGTCCATGCCGTCGGCGGCAATCAACTCCGGCGGGCAGGTGGCGAGCAGGTCGGGGTCGACGATCGCCCACTGCGCGACCAGCGCATCGTCACGGAACGACTTCTTGTATTCGCCGGGCAGCGACAGCACGGCATTCTTCGTCGCCTCGGAACCGGTACCGGCGGTGGTCGGCACCGCGATAAAGGGCGTCGCCGGACCGCGATAGGGCAGTTCCGGCCCGACACCTTCGAGATGGTCGACCACCGAATTGCCGGGCTTCAGCAGACCGGCGATCGCTTTGGCGGCGTCGAGCGCCGAGCCGCCGCCGATGCCGATCACGGCATCGATTTCCGCGCCGCGCAGGCTCGCCACGGCGGCGTCGACGAACTGCGGCGTCGGTTCGCCCTCGACCTTCAGGTGCTCCCAACCAAAGTCCTGCGATTCCAACTCGGCCAGCAGCCACTCGCCGGCAGGCGATTCGGCGAAGGAGCGCGCTCCGCTGACGAGCAGCAGACGCCTGCCGTACGCGGCCACGATGCCGGGCAGCTTGCGGATCGAGCCGGCGCCAAATTCGATGCGCGGCAGGCGGGCGATTGAAAAGTGCATGGGCTTCTCTTTTCGGATGCGGCGATTCTAGGACGACTGAAACATTCTGTTGCAAACGGTGCAGAACCAAAGGGGGCGCCGCTTCGTCGAACCTGACACTGCCTGGCAGCTTGCCGGTATTCCCTTGGAGATCGAACAATGACTTACGCGTCGAACAAGAAGCTTGTCCTTTCCGTCATCGTTGCCGCCGCGTTTGCCGGCGGCTATGCCTTGCACGACCAGTACGGCATGGGCGCCCGGGCCTCGACGTTGATCGACGATGCCATTCCGCAGTCCGTGGTGCCGCAGACCGCACGGCAGGCGACTGCGCTGCCGAGTCGTGTCGCTTTGCCCGATTTCAGCGCCATCGTCGAGTCGCAGGGGCCGGCGGTCGTCAACATCAGCACCTCGGGCACGACCAGGACAGCCGCGATGGAGTTCCCGGGATTCGACCCCGACGGTCCGTTCGGCGAGTTCTTCAAGCGCTTCGGCGTGCCCGGCCCCAACGGCCGCATGATGCCGCCGCAGCGCGTTCCCACGCGCGGGCTCGGCTCGGGTTTCATCGTCAATCCAGATGGCGTGATCCTGACCAATGCCCACGTCGTCGCCGATGCCGACGAGGTGATCGTGAAGCTGACCGACAAGCGCGAGTTCAAGGCCAGGGTGGTCGGCATCGACCGGCAGACCGACGTTGCGGTGTTGCGCATCGATGCGAAGAACCTGCCGACGGTGAAGATCGGCGATCCGGCGAACGTGCGGGTCGGCGAATGGGTGATGGCAATCGGCTCGCCTTTCGGCTTCGAGAACAGCGTCACCGCCGGCATCGTGTCGGCCAAGTCGCGTGCGCTGCCGGACGAAGGTTACGTGCCGTTCATGCAGACCGACGTTGCGGTCAACCCCGGAAATTCCGGCGGCCCGCTGCTCAACGCCAGCGGCGAGGTGATCGGCATCAACTCGCAGATCTACAGCCAGAGCGGCGGCTATCAGGGTCTGTCCTTCGCCATTCCCATCGACGTGGCGATGAACGTCGAGCAGCAGTTGCTGGCGCACGGCAAGGTGAGTCGCGGCCGCTTGGGGGTGACGGTGCAGGAAGTCGACCAGGGTCTTGCCGATTCGTTCGGGCTCGACAAGCCGCGCGGCGCGCTGGTCGACTCGGTCGATACCGCCGGCCCGGCCGCCAAAGCTGGTATCGAAGCCGGCGACATCATCCTCAAGTTCGACGGCAAGGAGATCTCGCGCTCGTCCGAACTGCCGGTGCTGGTCGGCGCGGCGACGCCCGGCAGCAAGGCGAAAGTCGAAATCTGGCGCAAGGGCCGCACCCGGGAACTGGGCATTACGCTGGGCGAGATGAGCAACGAGAAGGTGGCGAGCGATGACGCCGATGCGACCGATGAAACCGGCGGCAAACTCGGCCTGGCGGTACGGCCGTTGACGGGCGACGAGCGCGCTCAGGTCGCCGGCGGCCACGGCCTGGTTGTCGAGAACGTCGACGACGGGCCGGCGGCGCGCGCGGGCATCCGGCCGGGCGACGTGATCGTTTCAGCGAACGGCGAACAGGTGAACAGCGTCGATCAACTGAAGAAGCAGCTTGGGCACGCCGGCAAGCGCATCGCGCTGCTGGTGCGGCGGGGCGAGCAGCAGATGTTCGTGGCGGTAGCGGTCGGTTAGCCGACCGTCTGCGTCTCGTTGCGGTCGAGGCGATAGAGCGCGATCACCAGGCCGACGGTGGCGACGACCAGGAACGCGGGACCGAACAGCCAGAACACCAGCGGCACGGCGAAGAAGAAGGCGCGCATGCCGATGGCGAACAGGTTGCCGGCGCGGTTGAGCCGCCTTGCCACGCCGGCCGGCGTCAGCGCCTCGTGCCGGTTGTCCGTTTCCTGCGCCGGCACGTTGAGCATGAAGACGACGTGATTGTTCAGCCGCACCGCCATCGCGAAGGCGAAGAAGGCGACGATGAAATCGGCCAGCAGGCACAGCACCTTGACGATCCACAGCTCGGCCGAGTGGGAACCGGCCGTGTTGAGGATGTGCCAGCTCTGGCCGATCTTGTCCGCCTGCCCGGAAAGCGTGAGCGTGCCGACGATCAAGAAGGTGGCGGTGGACGCCATCAATGTGGCACCCATGACAAAGTTGCGCAGCGTCTGCACCGCCACGATGTCCTTGCCCGGCGTGCTCATGACATGCTCGACCCAGCGCGTACGGGCGATCTCGTTGACTGCGTGGATGGTATAGGTTGGGTTGCGCCGCCGCTGCCAGAGCAGGAAGGCGTAATACGCGGCGACCAGCAAGACGCTGATCAGGACTGCGCTGGCATCGGGCCCGAATTCGGAGAGCCAGGGCACGGACGATGGGGTGGTAGCGACCATTGGTCGAGCCTCCGGGGTGGGGGATTCGATTTTAGTCTGTAGAATGCCGACTCCAAGATTTGTCGGTTGTTCTCACCATGCCAGGCTACAGGAAGTTCGCTGCCTTCGAGGGGCGGCTGGCGATGGTCGGTTTCGGCTGCATCGGGCGCGGCGTCCTGCCGCTGTTGTTGCGGCACATCGGGATCCGTCCGGACCAGATCCGTATCGTCACCGACCACGATTCGCATCGCGATGTCGCGGAAGCTTACGGTATCGCCATGCGCGTCGAAGCGGTCACCCCCCACAACTACCGACGGATTTTCGAAGAGGAACTGCGTCCAGGCGACTTCCTGCTCAATCTGTCGATCAACGTCGCCAGCGTTGACCTGATCGCCTGGTGCCAGGAGCACGACGTGCTTTATCTCGATGCCTGCATCGAGCCATGGGATGGTGGTTACAACGACCCGACGCTGACCTTGTCGCAACGCTCGAACTATGCGCTGCGCGAAGCGGCAATGGCGCTGCGAAAGATCAAGGGGCGCAACGGACCGACGGCGGTGCTGACGCACGGCGTCAACCCCGGGCTGGTTTCGCATTTCGTCAAGCAGGCGTTGCTCGACGTGGCGACGGCCGTTGGCGACACGACGCCCGAGCCGCGCGACCGCGCGGGTTGGGCGGCGCTGGCGCAACGCCTGGGCGTCAAGGTCATCCATATCGCCGAGCGCGACACGCAGGCGTCCGCGATTCCCAAGCGCCCCGGCGAGTTTGTGAACACGTGGTCGATCGAAGGCTTCGCCGGCGAAGGCTATCAGCCGGCCGAAATCGGCTGGGGCAGCCACGAGCGCCACTTTCCGGCCGACGGGCGTCGCCATAGCGATGGCTGCGGCGCTGCCATCTATCTCGAACGGCCGGGCGCGGCGACGCGCGTGCGTAGCTGGACGCCGCTGGAAGGCCCGTACCACGGCTTTCTTATCACCCACGGCGAATCGATTTCGGTGGCCGACTATCTGACCTTCAAGAATGGCGAACAGGTGGTTTACCGTCCGACGGTTCACTATGCGTACCATCCCTGCGACGACGCCGTGTTGTCGATCCATGAACTGGCCGGCAAGAACTGGCAGTTGCAGGCGCGTCGGCGCGAGCTGAGCGCGGAAGATATCGTCGTCGGCATGGACGAACTCGGCGTACTGCTTGCGGGCCATGCGAAGAATGCATACTGGTATGGCTCGCGCCTGACCAACAAGGAGGCGCGCGAACTTTGCCCCCACAACAACGCCACCAGCTTGCAAACCGCGGTCGGTGTGCTCGGCGGCGTCGTCTGGGCCATGCGGCATCCGGCCGCCGGCATCGTCGATCCCGAGGAGATGGACTTCCGCGAAGTCCTTGAAGTCGCCCTGCCGTATCTTGGTGAAATGGCGGGTGTGTTCACCGACTGGACGCCGTTGCATGGGCGTGGCGAGTTGTTCCAGGAAGATCTGGACGAGGACGATCCCTGGCAGTTCAAGAACGTGCGGGTCTAGGTGGCGTATCGCCACGGCTGACTTTTCCGTGGCAACTAGCGGCTGCCCTTTGCCGAGCGCTGCAACGCGATGATGGCGGCCTCGGTGCGACTGCGCACTTGCAGCTTTTGCAGGATGTTGGTCATGTGGTGTTTGACCGTCTTTTCCGCCAGTTGCAGGCTTTCCCCGATCTGGCGATTGGATAGTCCCTGGCTCAGCAGTTCCAGAACCTCCGCTTCGCGCGGGGTCAGGTCGGAGAGGTTGTCGGTCTGGCGCGGGCGTGCGAATTCGGCGAGCATCTCGGCGGCCAGCGTCGGGGTCACGTAAGCCTCGCCCGCCGCGATGCGATGGGCGATGGCGCGCAGTTCGGCGGCAGCGACGCCCTTCAGCACATAGCCGTGGGCGCCCGCCTTGAGCGCGGCCAGCAGGCTGTCGTCATTGTCGTTGACCGTCAGCATCATGATGCGGGTCGCCGGCAAAGCGGCGGCGATGCGCTCGGCTGCGACGATGCCGCCGATGCCGGGCATGTTGATGTCGAGCAGTACCAGCGCCGGTTTCAGCGCCAGCGCCTTGTCCACGGCAACCTCTCCGCAGTCGGCCTCGGCGACAACCTCGAAGCCGGGATCGTTGGCCAGCGAGTGGGCGACGCCTTCGCGGAACAGCGGATGGTCGTCGGCGAGCAGCACGCATATCGGTTCAGTCATTGGAATCTTCCTCGTTGTCCAAAGGCATCCACGCGCACACTGTCGTGCCGGTATTCGGTGCCGAGCGGATTTCGAACTGGCCGCCTAGCAGGCGCACCCGCTCGCGCATGAAGGCAAGGCCCAGCCGGCTTGACGATTCGATCGCCGACGGATCGAAGCCGGGACCGTGGTCGCTGATCTCGACGATGACCTGGCGGCCGTCGGGCGATCGCCGGGCCCGCACGGCCACGCCGTCACGGGCGGCATGACGCCAGCAATTGGTGAGCGACTCCTGGACCATGCGATAAGTCGTCAGCTTGACCGCCAACGACGCTGCCCCGAGTCCGGCGTCGATATCGGTGCGGACGTTCAGGTTCATGCGTCGCCCGACATCGCGCACCGCCCGCTGCACCGTTTCGGCCAACGACAGGCCGGTGATGCCCGGTACGCCCAGCCCGGCGCAGATTGCGCGCAGCTCGTCGAGCGAGTGGTTCAGCGCCTTTCTGATCGGCGCCAAGTCGCGCGCTTCGCCGCAGGCGGTCTGCGCGAGTTCGTCGAAGCGCATCAGCGCGAAAGCGAGGTCCTGCGCCGGCCCGTCGTGCAGGTCGGCGGCCAGCCGGCGCAGCATCTGCTCGTTGAGCGCCGTCGTTTGCGCGCCGGCGGCGCTGATCCGCTCGCGCATCGCTTCGTTCTCGGCAAGCGTGGCGCGCAAGGTGGCCAACTGCTCGCGCAGGCCGCGCTGCTGATCGACGATGGTGCGGTTGGCCCGTTGCATGAGGCTGTAGAGGACGAGGAAGATCGCGGCGGCGCCACCGAACACCAGCGCCCAGCTTTCCAGTTGCGAGACGCGGATTTCACGCTGGATATTGTTCATCGGGTGATAGAACTCGGCGACCGCGATCACGTCGCCGGCCGCGTCGCGGACGGGCACGTAGATTTCCAGCAGGCGCTCGCCGTGGCTGCGTTCGATCAGTTCGTCGTCGGCGGCGAGGTCGGTCACGTCGGCCTGGAGTTCGCCGGACAGCGCGGCCGCCAGATGCTCGGATACCGGATAGCGGCGGCCTTCCCGCGCCGCTACCGTGCTGTAGACCATGCGGCCATCCTCGGCCCAGAGCTTGAAGCTGACAACGTTGTCGCGTAGCGGCCCGGCTACGAAGATGTCGTCGAACGCGTCGTGCAGGGCCGGGGCGAGCGGCGTGCCGCGCTGCCAGTCGTGCAATTGCGCGGCGAGGATGCTCTCGACGTAGAAGGCCGTTGCCGACGCGGCGCGGCTCACGGCGTTGCGCTCGATCTGGTGGCCGACCCAGGTGCCGAAGATGACCATGCAGACGACCAGGATGCCGGCAGTGACAAGGATGAACTGGCGCGGCAGGCTGATCCGCCCGAATCCATGTTTATCGATGATCGTATGCATCGCCTCGGCCACTCCGGAGCTAGGACGGCGGAATGGTAGCACTGACGTTTGCCAGCGCCATGGGACCAAGGTCGCAGTCCTGCGTTCCCTTAAGACCCAGGCTTGAATGGGCCTTCCGACCCTTGCGGACAGGTGTACCCATATCCACACTGGTCATGTGCGCTTGCGTCCTCCACCAACGGCGGCAGGTTCCGCCAACAAGAAGAGGTTCCTGCGACATCCGAAATCCTGAGAGGAGGAAATCATGTACCGGAGAATCATTCGTTTCATATCCCTGCTGACGGCATTTGTCGGTGCCGCCGTCGTTGCAACGCCCAGTCAGGCAGTGCCGGCTTATGCAAGACAGACCGGCAAGGCATGCAATACCTGCCACTTCCAGCACTACCCGGCGCTCAATGCCTACGGCCGGGAGTTCAAGGCCGGCGGCTACACGGACATGGGCAAGCAGTCGCTTCTGAAGGGCAGCGACCTGTCCCTGCCCTCGGTTCTCAACGCCAGCCTGTTCTTCAAGTTCCGTTACCAGGACACCAACGGCAAGGACCTCGAAGGCGATCCGAGTGTGGCCAGCGGCGAATGGCAGATTCCGGACGAATTCGCCCTGCTGTTCGGCGGCCGGGTGACGGAAAACATCGGCTTCATGCTCGAAGGCCAGTTGGCCGATCCGGATGCGCCTTTCCTAGCCGGCTTCAAGATGCCCGCCATGTACAAGCTGGGAGAAACGGACATGAAGGCCGGCGTGGTGCCCTATACCACCGACGCGCTGGGCGCGAGCTACGGCTTCGAACTGCTCAACACCGGCGCCGTGCGCAACGTGCGGATCAACGAGCATCGCGCCGAGACCTCCGCGCAGCAGTACATCGGCACCGCCACCGCGGCGACCGGCGCCGCTTTCGTGCTCTGGCATCCCCAGTTCTTCGCCAACATTTCCCGCTGGACGCCCAACCATGCAGGCGACGCCAGCGGCCAGAAGCTGAGTTCGACCTATGTGCGTGCCGCCTATACGCCGAGCGTCGGCGATTGGGACTTGGGGGTCGGCGTACAGTCCTGGAGCGGTACCGCAAAAGACGCCACCGGTATCGGCGCCAACGAGACCAAGGCGTGGGCGGTCGACTTCCAGGCGCAGGGCATCGTCGCGAACCTGCCAGTGGGCGTCTACCTGACGCATGCCAAGGCGGCGGCAACCTCGGCCGGCTCCTCGACGCCGAACCTGTACAACGCCAATCCGAATGCCAAGACGGCGACGACCATCCTCGGCGAGGTGGGCATCCTGCCGGGCAAGGCTACCTTGCAGCTCGGCTATCGGCGAGCCGACACGGGGAGCGCGGCGCCCAACCCGGAAGACAACGCCTGGACCGTGGGCGCGACCTACCAGTTCGCCCAGAACGTCCAGTTGCAGGTACAGCACAGTTCGCGCAGCAAGGGCGGCGCAGCGGACGTCGGTCGCTACGAGGGCACCGATGTTCCGGGCAGTTCGCTGACCACCTTCATGCTCTCGGCGGGATTCTGAGACCCTGCAGGCGACCCGCAGGCAAGGGCGCTCGCCCTTTCTGCGCGGTCGGGAGCCAGACCGCCAACTTTCAGAGGTGGACATGAGATACAAACGAACGGTCGTCGCAAGCTTTCGGCTAGGGACGACCTTGTGCGCGCTGCTGGCGCCGTCCGCGTCCTGGGCGCAGGGCGTACCGCCGCTTGCCGAGCGGCTTCAGTTATGCGCGACCTGCCACAATCCTGACGGCAACAGCACGATTCCGGACAATCCGCGTTTGGCCGGTCAGGACGCAGCCTATCTGGCCCGCCAACTTGCCGACTTCAAGAACGGCAGCCGGCCCAGCCCGGTCATGGCAGGCATCGTCGGCCTGCTTGCCGACGAGGAACTGAAGCCGCTGGCGGAGTTCTTCAGCGAGCAAGCGCCGGCGGGCCCCACCGGCGCCGCGGACGACGCGGCGCAGGCGCCGGGCCGGCAGATCTTCGACGAGGGCATCCTCGGCAGCGCGGTGCCCGCCTGTTCCGGTTGTCACAACGACGACGGCAGCGGCACCGAAAAATACCCGCGCATCACCGGTCAGCATGCGCGCTACGTCGTGCAGCAACTGATGAACTTCCGCAGCGGCGTGCGCGCCAACGACGGCAGGGCGGTGATGCAGGCGGTGGCAAAGCGCATGAACGAGCAGGAAATCCAGGCGGTGGCCGAGTACGTGGCGACGCTGAAGGAGGAGGAAGAACAATGAGGAATCTGCCTGCAATCCTGGCCGCGGCTTTGGCGTTGGCTTGCCAGTCGGCGTCTGTGGCTGCCGCCGACGCTGCCGACAAGGCGCGAAGTGCCCGCGGCTTCGGCAGCGCGGAATACGAATGGGGGACGATAATTCCCGAGCGCGCCGAAGCGATGCGCCTGACCGCCGATCCGGTGCGCGGCAAGGAGGCGTTCCGCGGTTGCCGTGGCTGTCATCGCCGCGACGGCGCCGGCGTCCGCGACGGTACCTACCCGCGTTTGACGGGCCAGCACGCCAGCGTGATCATCAAGCAGGTCACCGAAGTACGCTCCGGCGTTCGCAACAACCCGAAAATGGATCCGTTTGCCTCCGATCATGCGGTCAGCGTGCAGGAGGTCGTCGACATCGCCGCCTATCTGGAAACGCTGGAGTCGGTGCGCGAAAATGGCAAGGGGTCCGAAGACCGGTCGGCGCGCGGTCGGGAACTGTATGTCGGGAACAAGTGCGGGAAGTGTCATGGCGACTACGGCGAGGGCAATGCCGCCGAGGTTTTCCCGGTGGTTGCCGCCCAGCACTACGGCTATCTGTTGCGCGAGATGGTGTATATCCAGGGCGGTACCCGCGGCAACTCGCATCCGGACATGGTCAAGGCGATCGAGAAGTTCACCATGGACGATCTCGAGGCGGTGGCCGACTATCTGTCCCGGCTGCCGGACTACCGGACGGTGGCGGAACTGAAAAGCAAACGCAAATGAGCGCGCGCCTCCTCCTTGCCATGCCGGTTGCCGCCTTGCTGGCGGCGTGCGCGGGAATGCTGCCCGGCAGTTCCGGACCGTTGCATGTCGATGTGCCGGTCGCCGGTGATGGTCGGCCGTTGCTGCGTGCCGGCCGGCCGCTGCGGGCGCGGGTCGCCGCGTTCACCGATGCGCGCGACGCCGCGCCCCGCGAGATCGGCAAGATTCGCTCGACCGTGCGCGACATGCATGGCACGGAACTGCTGCTCGATCGCGACGTCGGCGTCCTGATGGCCGAGGCGACGCGCGCGCAATTCGCCGCCGACGGAATGCAACTGGTCGGGCCGGACGGCGAGGCCGACTTTGCGGTCGAAGGCACGGTCAAGTCGTTTTCGCTCGACGTCGCGGGGCGTGACGAGCGCAACATCGTCGTCGAGGTGGCGTTGCGCGACGCGATGACGGGGAAGGTGCAGTGGGCGGGCGCGATCACCGACCAGGACGACCGCTACGCCGGCGTCTTCGGCAACAACCGTGCGTCCATCGTTGCCTATCTGGAGGAGGGGGTAGCGAACTACAACACGCGCCTGAGCGCCGCGCTGCGCGAAAACCTGCCGAAGGTCTATCCGGATGCCGTCGAGTCGGCGTTGCCGGCACGGCATTCCGTCGTGCCCGGCGTGACCACCTTGCAGGCGCCGGCGCCGGCGGCGAAGCCGGAATCGCTGGCGCCTGCCGTCGCCGCGACCACGGCCGCCACCGGCCACTTCGCCGTGCGGACCGTGCCGCCGCGCGCCCGTGTCTATGTCGGCGACGTCTACTACGGCATGTCGCCGCTGCGCCTGGAACTGCCCGCAGGCGTCGCCACGATCAGCCTCAAGCTGGGCGGGTACCGCACTGCCTCGGAGAAGGTTGCCATCCGCCCTGGCGAAACGACGGAACTCGAACTGCCGCTGGAAAGGCAGTAGCGACGGCCAGCCGCTAGAATGTCCCCGTGGCGGCGTGTCGCCACGGCTGACTTTTCCTGGGGAGCGGGCAGCGAACATGTGGCAACCCGTAGTCGCGATATCCGTCGGTGCCGCTGGGGGCGCGTTGTTGCGCTGGCAACTCGGCGCCAGGCTCAACAGTTTCTTCCCATCCATTCCGCCCGGCACGCTGGTGGCCAACCTCATCGGCGGCTATATCATCGGCCTGGCCATCGCCTACTTCGCGCAGGCGAGCGACATCGCGCCCGAATGGCGCTTGCTGATCATCACCGGCTTCTGCGGCAGCCTTACCACCTTCTCGACCTTTTCCGCCGAAGTCGTCACCCTGCTCCAGGAAGGCCGGCTGGCACTGGCCATGGGCGCGGTAAGCATCCATGTCGCCGGTTCGCTCGTCGCCACGCTGGCCGGGCTGGCTACCTGGCATTTGCTGAAAGCCGCTTGAGGAGATCCACGATGCAAGGCTATCAGATCACTTTCTTCACGCACCAGGACAAGCGCCACAAAGGCAAGCCGCTGGCCGACTGGCTGGTGCACCTCGCGCAGGAACTCGGCCTGTCCGGCGCGACGCTGATCCCCGGCGGCGAAGGCTTCGGCCATCATCGCCGCATTCACTCCGCACGCTTCTTCGAGCTTGCCGACCAGCCGCAGGAAGTGCTGGTCGCGGCCACCGCCGAGGAAACGGAACGCCTCTTCGCGCGGCTCAAGGCGGAAGGCGTGCACCTCTTCTACGTCAAGACTCCGGTCGAGTTCGGCGTGCTGGGCGAGAGTTCGTGACGGACCTGTCGGGTCCATGACCGCCATTGCGCCGACGCGGCAGCCCAAGCGCGTCAAGGCCAAGTTCATCGGGCCGCTGGCGGCGGCGCTGGCGTTCATCATGTGCGTGTTCGCGATCGCCATCTACGGTATCGAAACCTACATCCATGACCAGGATCTGGCCGCGCGCTCGACGGCGGTGGTGCGGCTGTTCGCCCACAAGCTGGACCGGGACACCAACCTGATGATGGCGACCGTGCGCGCCATGTTCGCCAATCCGGCGATGGAAGACGCCTTCCGGCGCGGCGATCGCAAGACCATCGCCGAGCTGGGTGGTCCGCTGTTCAAGGTGCTGCGCAGCGAACACCGCATCACGCATCTTTATCTGATACGCCCGGATTTCGTGAATCTCTACCGCTTCCACAGTCCGGACGAATTCGGCGACGTGATCGACCGGGTTTCGCTGTTGCAGGCGCGCGACCGGCAAGTGCCGGCCTCCGGCCTGGAACTGGGCGCGATGGGCACCCTGACCCTGCGCCTGGTGGTGCCCTGGCGGCGCGACGGCGTGCTGATCGGTTACATCGAGATCGGCGAGGAAATCGAACACCTCATCGCCGAGATTCGCCACAGCCTGTCCGTGGATCTGCTGGCGCTGGTGGAGAAGCATTTCATCTCGCGGGACCAATGGCAGCGCGGCCAGGCGCTGATGCAGCGCGTCGGCGACTGGGATCGTTTCGCCACTCACGCCGCGCTGGCGCAGACCACCGACCGTTTTCCAGCCACACTCGACGACCGCCTGCTCGGCCGCCTGCTGGCGGGCCGAACGGCGGACCTGCAAGACCAGGGCCGTTCGCTGCACCTCGCCATCGTGCCGCTCGAAGACGCCGGCAAGAAGCACATCGGCGAACTAATCGTGATGCGCGACATCACCGACCTTGCCGCCACCTTCCGCTGGTCGATCGTCGCGGTGACCGTGATCAGCCTGCTGGCGGCGGGCGGCGTGCTGGGCATCTTCTACATCGCGCTGGAGCGCGTCGAGCGCGACTACCAGCGCCAGCACGACCTGGAGCACCGCTTGCTTCGCCTCGATACGGAACATCGGCGCATCCTGCAACTGGAAAAACTCTCGGCCGTCGGCACCATGGTCGGCGGCATCGCCCACCAGCTCAACAATCCGCTGGTCGGTGTCGTGAATCTCGCGCAGCTCGCGGAACGCGAAGCCGACGATCCGGCCCGCACGCGGGAACTGCTGCGCGGCATCCGCAGCGCGGGCGAGGACTGCCGGGAATTCGTCAAGCGCATGCTGGCCTTCTCGAAGGTGTCCGGTTTCGAAAGCCGGACCACGGCGATGGCCTCCCTGATCGAGGACACGGTGCTGCTCTTTCGCCAGGCGGAGCGGCGGCACCTGCGGGTCGAGACCCGGCTGCCCGAGGAGCCGGTTGTCCTGATGGTCGACCCGGTGCTGATCCGGCATGCGCTGTTCAACCTGCTGGTGAACGCGGCGCAGGCGACCGCCGACGCCGACGGCGTCATCCGCATCGAACTGGCGCGCCAGGACGATGCGACGCGCGGCCTGCCCGGCTGGAGCCTGAGCGTCAGCGACCAGGGTTGCGGCATGGCGGCGGAGGTGTTGACGCACGTGTTCGAACCTTTCTATACGACGCGCAGCGACGGGACCGGACTCGGGCTGCCGGTGGTGCAGCACGTTGCGTTGCTGCACGACGGCAATGTCACGGTCGACAGCGAACCTGGCCATGGCACACGATTTGCACTCTGGTTGCCAGACACGGCAACGGAAACCTCGTCCTCATCCACTTCCACCTGACATGCCGCCCCGCATCCTCATCGTCGACGACGACCGCCATACGCGCCTGCTGCTTGAGCGCCTGCTCTCCGGTATGGCCGGCGTCGCCCTGGCGACCTGCGGTGCCGAGGCGCGGCGGCAGTTCGAGGCCGAGGACTTCAACCTCGTCCTCATGGACCAGCGTTTGCCCGACGCGAACGGCATCGACCTCCTGCGCGAGTTCCGCACCCTGCGGCCGCAACTCGTCGCCATCCTGATGACCGGATTCGCCGACGTGCGCGATGCCGTCGCCGCCGTCCGGGAGGGCGTGTTCGATTATCAGGCCAAGCCCTTCGAGGACATCGAGGCGCTGGAGGCGGTGATCGGCAAGGCGCTGGAACTGGACGCGGCCTACCGCGAGATCGCCGGCCTGCGCGCGCAACTGGCGGGTGCGCCCGGGCTGCCGCCGGTGATCGGCCAGTCGGCCGCCATGCAGCGGGTGCTGGCGCAGATCCGGCAGGTTGCGGCGCTGGACACCACCGTGCTGCTCGAAGGCGAAAGCGGCACCGGCAAGGACCTCGCCGCCAAGCTGATCCACGGCCTGGGCAACCGCTCCGCGCGGCCCTTCCTGGAAGTGAATTGCGGCGGCCTGCCGGAAACGCTGCTGGAAAGCCTGCTGTTCGGCTACGAGAAAGGCGCCTTCACCGGCGCCACGCAGGCCACCGCCGGCTACTTCGAGAAGGCCCACGAAGGCACGCTGTTCCTCGACGAAATCGCCGACATGAGTCCCAAGCTGCAAAGCAGCCTGCTGCGTGTCTTGCAGGATCACAGCTTCACGCGCATCGGCAGCACGCAGCCGCGCCGGGCCGATTTCCGGCTGGTCTGCGCCACCAACAGGCCGCTGGCTGACGAAGTCAAGGCCGGGCGCTTCCGCGAGGATCTCTATTACCGCATCGCCGTCGTCGCGGTGCGCATCCCGCCCCTGCGCGAGCGCGACGGCGACATCCTGCCGCTGGCCATGCATTTCCTCGAACACTACAGCGCCAAGTTCGGCAAGGCCTGCGGACCGTTCACCCCGACGGCGGTGCAGGCGCTCGAAGCAGGTCGCTGGCAGGGCAATGTGCGCCAGCTTCAGCACTGCATCGAACGCGCGGTCGCGCTGCACGCCGACGGGCCCATCGACGCGAGCCATCTGGCCATCGGCCCGGATACGCCTGGGCCGGGAGACGAGGCCAGGGAATCGCCGCTCGGCTATCAGGAAGCGCGTGCCGAATTCGAGCGCGACTATTTGCAGCGGCTGCTCGATGCGGCGCATGGCAACGTGTCCGAGGCGGCGCGTCTGGGCGGGATTCCGCGCCAGAACTTCTATGTCCGACTCAAACGATGGGGTGTCGTCACCGAAAAGTGACACCTGTCACGAATTTGTGACGGTATTCGCCAGGGTCGTCCGGCCAATCCGCTGAAATTACGGAGAATCCATACGGGCACAGGGCTTGCACCAACTAGTAAAGGCAATAACCCTACGAGGTGCACGAAATGAAACGACGCGCTCTGATTGCTGGTGTTTCCGTTACCGCCATCGCCGCCGGCTGCATGTCCATGGCGACCGGCCCGCAGGCCATCGACTGGAACAAGGTACCTGCGACCACCGTTACCCTGTTCTATCCCGGGCAATCCTCCTACGAATGGTTGCGTAGCGACGCCCACAAGGGCGCCTCGCGGGAAACCGCGCGCGGCGACGCCTGCGTTTCGTGCCATGACGATCCGAAGGAAGAGCAGATCCAGGGCCGGAAAATCCTGCGCGGCGACCATCCGCTGGAGCCGCAGGCCGCCGTCCTCAAGGGCAAGAACGGCCATGTCGACGTCGGCGTGCAGGCCGCCTACGACGACAAGAACCTCTACCTGCGCTATCAGTGGAAGACCCACGACCCGAACCATCCGGGCGCCGACTATCCCGGCTATCGATTCGACGGCAAGGAGTGGAAGGCCTACGGCCACATGCGACTGCACAAGGACACGCTGGCCGGCAAATTCCCGCCGATCTACGAGAACCGCATGTCGCTCATGCTCGACGACGGCAAGGTATCCGGATTCGCTCAGCAGGGCTGCTGGCTGACCTGCCACGACGGCGAGCGCGACATGGCGAACGAAGCGAGCAAGGACGAAGTGGCGGCCAACCCGTTGATGATGGCCATCAAGAAGAAGGATGTGCGCAAGTACATTCCGGCCAGCCGCACCGATCCCAGCGACTGGCGTAGCGGCAAGTCCATGGAGGAGATCGCCACGCTCAAAGCCGCGGGCGAGTTCCTCGACCTGATGCAATGGCGCGCCCACCGCAGCAACAAGGCCGGCGGCGCGGACGACGGTTACGTGCTCGAGTATCGCAACTTCGACGGCGGCAAGAACCACTTTTCGTCGAACCTGGACGGCAAGACCAAGCAGCCGAAGTTCATGTTCGATGCCGCGAAGTTCGGCGGCAAATCGTTTACCGCCGCCGACTACGGCAAGAAGGAGATCATTCTCGTCAAGGGCGTCAATGCCGTGCCCTTCGATCCAAACGCCGGCTGGAAGGAAGGCGACATCCTGTCGCAGTACGTGTTGAGCGCCGCCGACGCCAGCGGCTCCGCCGCCGACAACAAAGCGATCGGTACCTGGAAGGACGGCATGTGGACCGTCGTCTTCATCCGGCCGCTCGGGCTGGCCAACCCGGACGACAAGCCGCTCAAGGCGGGCGGCGTGTACAACGTCGGCTTCGCGCTGCACGACGACAACATGACCGGCCGCGGCCACCACGTGTCCTACGTCAAGACGCTGGGCATCGGGGCCAAGGCCGATATCCAGGCGGTCAAGGTCAACTGAAACCACGGCCGCCCGCAGGCGGCCGTTTTTTTTCTGCAACAGGAGTGGAAAGAAATGTCGAACCCCATCAAGCTTTCCTTGATTCTGTCCGCCGCCTTCTGCCTTGCCGTTCCGGCGTATGCGCAGGTAGACCCCGAAGAGGTGTTCAAGGAGAACGATTGCCACAAATGCCACCACGCCACCAAGGCCAAGAAAGGCCCGGCGCTGGCCAAGATCGCCGCCAGGTACAAAGAGAAGAAGCTGGATGAAAAGGAGGCGATCAAGCACATGACCTCGGGCAAGAAGGTCAAGCTCGAAGACGGCACCGAGGAAGAGCACAAGATCATCGACACCAAGGACATCGCGGTCCAGACCGCCGTGGCGAAGTGGATGCTCGATCGCTGAGGAGTCGACCATCGTGACGTTGAGGATGCTCGGCCGGCTTGTCCTGGCGGGACTGTGCTGGCTGCCGGCTGCCGCGAGCAGCGCCGCCGCGCTGCCGCTCGACAACGCCGGCTGCCTGAGCTGTCATGACGGCCGCAAGCAGAAGATCGTCGTCGCGGACGAGGGCGGCGGGAAGCGGGCGCTGGCGCATGTCGACCGGCGCAAGTTCGGCAAGAGCATCCACGGCGAAATGCAGTGCGTCGCCTGCCACACCGACATCGTCGACAACCGGGCGAACCACCGGAAGCAGGCCGGCGTCGAACCGCCGAACTGCATCAGCTGCCACCAGGCGCTCTGGGAGACGGTACGGCGCGAAGGCCGGACCGCCGGCCGCGAACGGCTGGGCCTCGTCGTGCAGAACATCGAGGCCTACAAGAACTCCTTCCACGCCCGCCCGGACGCCGACCAGCCGGACAGGCCGAAAGCCTTCTGCGAGGACTGCCACAGTTCGCACACATTCAATGTCCCGCCGAAGAACTCCGAGCGGCGCACCGCCTGGCACAAGGAGATTCCCGACACCTGCGGCGCCTCCTGTCACGAGGACCAGCTCGAAGACTACGCCGCCTCCATCCATGGCGAGGAAGTGCTCGACAACGGCAACGCCAAGAGCGCCGTGTGCACCGACTGCCATACCGCGCACGACGTCATCAATACGTCTTCCGAGACCTTCAAGCTCGCCAACGTCAACACCTGCGGCAACTGCCACCAGCCGGAACTGGCCAGCTATTCCGACACCTATCACGGCCAGGTGAACCGGCTCGGCTACGCCTACACCGCCAAGTGCGCCGACTGCCACGGCAGCCACGGCATCCGCGCCGTCGACCATCCCAAGTCCAAGGTCCATCCCGACAACCGGATGAAGACCTGCACCAAGTGCCACAACGACAAGAAGCCGGGCATGCGCGACGCCACGCCGGGCTTCGCCTCCTTCGGCCCGCACGCCAACACCCACGACTTCGACAAGTACCCGCAGATGGTGGTCGCCTCGAAGTTCATGGTCGGCCTGCTGATCTTCGTCTTCGCCTTCTTCTGGGCGCATTCCGGGTTCTGGTACTACCGCGAATGGCAGGACCGCCGCCACGGTCGGCGCATCGCCCACATCAAGCTGGAGGAGCTTGGCGTCGATCTATCCAGGCACTTCCGGCGCTTCCACTGGGGCTGGCGGATTGCCCACCTGGCCTTCGCGATCATCACCATGACCCTGGTGCTGACGGGCACCAGCGCCCTCTACGCCGAGAGCGCCTGGGCGCCGCTGGTGGCCAAGGCGGTCGGCGGACCGAAGGTGCTCGGCCTGATCCACCGCGTCGCTGCCTTCCTCTTCATCAGCATCTTCCTGATCCACTTCTTCTACGTGATGCAGAAGCTGCTGCGCGACCGCAAGTTCCGCTGGTTCGGCCCCGACTCGCTGATCCCGAACTGGAAGGACTTCGCCGACTGCTGGGGCATGTTCAAGTGGTTCGCCGGCAAGGGACCGCGGCCGCAGTTCGACCGCTGGGCCTACTACGAGAAGTTCGACTACTGGGCGGTGTTCTGGGGTGTCAACATCATCGGCTGGAGCGGCCTGATGCTGGCCTTCCCGCACGTGACCGCGACTTACCTGCCGGGCTGGGTGTTCAACGTCGCCACCCTGGTGCATGGCGAGGAAGCCTTCCTGGCGGCCGTCTTCCTGTTCACGGTGCACTTCTTCAACAACCACTTCCGCCCCGACAAGCTGCCGCCGCCCGACGTGGTGATGTTCACCGGCACCCAGTCGCTCGACGAATTCCGCCATGACCATCCTGCGCACTTCCGGCGCATGGTCGAGTCCGGCGAGTTGCAGCAGCACTTGGTCGAGGCGCCGTCGAAGCCCTTCCACACCGGGTCGGTGATCCTCGGCCTGACTCTGATCGCCATCGGCATGGTGCTGCTGGTGCTCGTGGGGGTGGGCTTCTTCAGCACCTAGCCGGAGCGGCGTCCCGCCACGGCTGACTTTTCCTACTGCGCCTCGAACTCGGTGAAGGCGCGGTTCATGTTGGCGCGGTGCAGCGCCTCGAAGTTCTCCAGGTGGCGGAATGCCGGCGCATCGGCGTGGCGCTTCAGCACTTCGTCCATCGCTTCCATTTCCTTCGCCGCCGCGCCGATCTTGTCGGCGAGGAAGTCGTAGTAGTCGCCCGTCTCGCGCCTCGCCCGGGCGAGGTCGCAGGGCCGGCCGTGGCCGGGCACGACGTGGGCAGGCGCCAGCGCTGCCAGTGCGCGAAACGCCTTGCGGCCGTTGGTCACGCTCGACCACGGCAGCACGCCTAGGATGCGGTCGACATAGACGAGGTCGCCGGTGAAGACGACGCTGCGTTTCGGCATGAAGATCATCGCATCGCCGGGGAAGTGGGCGTCCGTGTAACGCAGCGTCAATGTCTCGCCGCCGAGCTCCAGCGTCGCGCCGTCGTCGAGCAGGCGCGTCGCCGGTCTGGCCTGAGTTCCCGCCAGTCGCTGGCCGAGACCGCGCTCCAGTCCCTGCAAATGCTGCGCAGCGAACTCCGCCTGGGTCGCCGCGGTGCGGCGCAAGGCAATGATCTCGGCGCCGCGCGCAGCGAAGTAATCGTTGCCCAGCCAGCGGTGGTCCTGGCTGCCGGTGTTGACTACCCAGCGTACCGGCTGTTCGGTCACCGTGCGGATCGCCTGCTCCAGCTTCTCGGCGCCCAGCCGGCTGGCGCCCGAATCGATGAGGATCACTCCCTTGGGTGTGACGACAAAGCCGAAGGTGGCGTTGAGTCCGTCGTTCTCGACTGTGCGCGGACCCAGCGGGCCGACGATGGCGAAGATGTTGTCGACGACGCGCGTCGCCTGCGGCTGATAGTCGGCGTGCGCGGTCTGGACGGCGAACAGGCAGGCGAGGGAGAGGAAACGGCGGAGCGTCATGGCGGCAAGTTCCTTGATGGAGAGTTAACTCGTAGGACGGATCCGAGCCCCCGGATATTCCGTCGGCTTGCCCCGAGCAGCGCGAAGGATAGGGCAACGCCCTCGAACTGGTTTGTCGGTCTAGTCGCGCTCGCAGCAGATCGGGCCGCTCGCCGGGTTGACCGCATCGGCGGCGATGGCGGTCGCCAGTGCGCGGATTTCCTCGCCACTGAAGTTCTCGCATAACCGTCGCCCCAGTTCGGGCGGTAGGCGTACGGTGCAGGGCGTGCCGTCGGGCAGGGTGATGTCGACGCCCATCAGCGTGTGATCCTGCTCGTCCTCGGCCTCGACGATCTCCTGCTGTTCGTCCATCAGCCGGTCGTATTCGTCGTCGAGCGTGTCCTGGAGATCGTCCGTCAATTGGTCCGGCACGATGACGAGATGGCCGTCGATCCGGTCCGCTTCGGTCCTGGCCTCCAGGCCATGTTCGGCGACGAAGGCCAGGAAACGGTCGCGCAAGCCTTCGTCGAAAAAGATGTAGTCGTTCATGTCTCGGCGCGGGTGGATTCGATGAGGTCCTGCAAAGGATAATCGGAAAGTGCGCGGCCGGCAGCGTGCCGGCAATCTTAACGCACGAGGGTGAGTGTCATCCCGAGCAGCCCGCAGACACCGATCACTTTCATGATGTCGACCTTGACCTTCCACAGCGCGACGAAGGCCGCGATGGCGATCAATACCGGCAGCCACTCGAAGGTGCCGGCGAACGGCGCGGCTTCGGTGGCTTGAGGCCAGAAGGTGTGCCAGGCGAAGAAGACGGCGAGGTTCAGGATGACGCCGACGACGGCGGCGGTGATGGCGGTGAGCGGCGCGGTGAAACGCAGTTCGCCGCGCGTCGCCTCGACCAGCGGGCCGCCGGCAAGGATGAAGAGGAAACTCGGAAGGAAGGTGAAGAAGGTGGCAACCGCGGCGCCTGCCAACCCCGCGCCCATATAGCCGACCCAGGTGACGATCATGATCAGCGGCCCCGGCGTCGTCTCGCCGAGCGCGAGGCCGTCGATCATCTGCGGGCCGGTGAGCCAGCCGGTCTGTTCGACCGCATGCTGGTAGACATAGGGCAGCACGGCGTAGGCGCCGCCCAGCGTGAGGAAGGCGGCCTTGGTGAAGAACGCGCCCATGTCGGCCAGCGTCGGCGCGTTCGCCAGCAACGCCAGCGCGACAGCCCAGATGCCGACGAAGATCGCGGTCGTGATCGCGAGCTTCGTCCACGAGAAGCGCGCGTGCGCGGGCGGCGGCGTGTCGTCGTCGATCAGCGCCGGGCCGAAACCGGCGACCGTAGCGCCATGGCCGCCGCCGGCCTTGAACTTCGCGGGGGCGAGCTTGCCGCCGATGGCGCCGAGGATGGCGGCGGCCAGCACGATCCACGGAAAGCCGATGCCGAAAACGAAGATGCCGATGAAGGCGAGCGCGGCGATGGCGGCGAGCACCCGATTTCTGATCGCCCGCGAACCGATGCGCCAGGCGGCGAACAGCACCACCGCGACCACCGCCGGCTTGATGCCATAGAAGATGCCGGCGACCAGCGGCACGTCGCCGTAGGCGAGATAGACGGCGGCGAGCGCCGAGAGCAGCACGAAGGCGGGCAGGAAGAACAGCACGCCGGCGACGATGGCGCCGGCGGTGCCATGCAGCAGCCACGAGATGTAGATGGCGAGCTGGATCGCCTCCGGCCCGGGCAGCAGCATGCAGTAGTTGAGCGCGTGCAGGAAGCGGTGCTCGGAGATCCAGCGCCGCTTCTCGACCAGTTCCTGGTGCATCATCGAAATCTGCCCGGCCGGGCCGCCGAAGCTGATGAAGCCGAGCTTCAGCCAGTACCGGAAGGCTTCGCCGAGCGTGGGATGGCTCGGCGAGGCTTCGCTCATGCTGCGGCGAGACGCGGCATGCGCGCTTCGCGGATCGGCAGGTTGAGGATCGCGGCGGCCGCGGCCAGCGTCATGTCGGCGTACCACA
Organism: Gammaproteobacteria bacterium; assembly: GCA_018819515.1. GTDB lineage: Bacteria > Pseudomonadota > Gammaproteobacteria > Burkholderiales > Rhodocyclaceae > Fen-999. The sequence goes on along the minus strand of JAHJPX010000014.1, from coordinate 52,509 downwards.
TCCAGGAGTAGTCGCCGCCGCGGGCGAAGGCGACGCCGCCCAGCCAGGCGCCGAAGAAGCCGCCGACCTGGTGGGTGAACAGCACGAGGCCGAACAGCGTGGCGAGATAGCGGGTGCCGAACAGCTTGCCGACCAGGCGCGCGGTCGGCGGCACGGTGGCCAGCCAGGTGAAGCCGAGCGCGGCGGCGAAGATGTAGAAGGTCAGGTCCGTGCGCGGGCTCATCAGGTAGAGCAGGATCATGACGGCGCGCGAGCCGTACATCCAGAACAGCACGAGTTTGCTTCGATACTTGCCGACCGCCCAGCCGGCGACGATGCTGCCGACGATGTTGGCCAGGCCGATGATGGCTAGCGACCAACTGGCGACGGTGGGCGGCAGGCCGCAGAGATTCACTTCGCCCGGCAGGTGGGTGACGAGGAAGGCGATGTGGAAGCCGCAGGTGAAGAAACCCGCATGCAGCAGCAGGTAGCTGTCGTCGCGGAAAGCTTCGGCGATGGCACCTTTCAGGCCGCCCGGGGGTGTCGCGGCGTGCAGATGCGGCGTGTCGCCATGGCTGACTTTTCCGATCAGCGGCAGCGCGGCCAGCGCCGCAACGGCCAGCGACCAGAAGGCGCCCGCCCAGCCGAAGGCCGCGATCAGCCGCTGGACGACGGGCGCGAAGACGAACTGGCCGAAGGAGCCGCCGGCGTTGATGAAGCCCGAGGCGAGGCCCTGGCGATTGGCGGGCAGTTGCTGCGCGACGGCGCCGAACAGCACCGAGAAGCTGCCGATGCCGGAGCCGATTGCCGTCAGCAGGCCGATCGAGAGAATCAGCCCGAACTGGCCCGGGATCAGCGGCGCCAGCGCGCAGCCGGCGGCGAGGATGACGATGCCGGCCACCAGCACGCGGCCGGTGCCCCAGCGGTCGGCGACCGCGCCGGCGACGGGTTGCACCGCGCCCCACATCAATTGCGCGATGGCCAGCGCGAAGCTGATGCCGGCGACGCCGAGCCCGGTGGCGGCATCGATGGGCGCGACGAACAGGCCCATGGACTGACGGATGCCCATGGTGATCAGCATGATGGCGGCCGCGGCAAGCGCGAGCGGCCAGAAGCGTTCGGCGTGTTCGGACATGCACGCACGGTACCGGATCGGCTGGCGGCGGACAACCGCACCCGATAGAGGGGAAATATCCGGCCGTCGCGCTTTCCGTCGTGGCATCCGCGCGGGCGAGCTGCCGGGCGATACACTCTGATCGCGTCCGGAAAACACGGTATGCTGATGCGACCCCACGTGACGTTTGCGAGAAGCCAAGATGAGCCAACTCCTGACCCTTTCGCGCGCCGCCCAGTTGCTCGGCGTTTCCCGCCACGCGCTGCAAAAGCAGATCCGCGACGGCGAACTTGCGTCCCAGGACGGCATGATCGCCAGCAAGGAATTGCAGCGCGCCTATCCCGATTTGAGGATCGAGGATTCCGGCGTTTTCGAAAAGGTGTCGCCAGCCAGCCGCGGTTTCGTCAAGAGCGCCCGCGAGCGCATCCTGCCGACCAAGGAGATACTGGCCCAGCGCTTGTTCGGCCAGGGCAACGAACTGGCCGACGCCCGGCGGCATCTGGCGCACTATCGCGACCTGATCGAGGTCTTGCGGGAAAAAGTGAGCACCCTGGTGCGCGAAAATCCCTCGGCGGGGCTCAAGGATATTGAAAAAACGATCAACGACGGTCTGGCGGCCTTGGTTGGCGACCACGAATCCATCGACCGTGTAGCTGCGATGAACGAAGTGCTGCGCGTGGTGGAGGCGCATGTTCGCGTCAGGCCTTCCGGCCATGAGTTTTTCGTCGAGGGTTCGGAAAGCATTCTCGATGCCGCGCTTCATGCCGGCCTGGCACCGTCGTACGGCTGCGGCAACGGCAATTGCGGCTTGTGCAAGGCGCGCGTGGTGGAGGGCGAAGTGCGGCAGGTGCGCGATTTCGACTATCCGCTTTCGGAAGCCGAGCGCGCGCAGAACTACAAGCTGCTATGTTCGCACACGGCGGTGACCGATCTGGTGCTGGAAATGATCGAGGCGGAGACGCCGGCCGACATCCCGGAGCAGCAGGTCGTCGCCAGGGTGAAGAACGTGTCTTCGCTCGACGAGCGTACCTTTCTGCTGCACCTGGAATCGCCGCGCACCAACCGGCTGCGTTTCCTGTCCGGGCAGCGCGTCACGCTCGGCATCTACAGCAACCGCGCCGACTGTCGCGGCAATTACGCGATTGCGTCCTGTCCCTGCGACGACCGCAATCTGAGCTTCCACATTTCGCGCGCCCAGGCCGAGGCGGGCGACGAGTTCGCCGCCTGCCTGTTCGCCGGCGGCGTGCATGCAGGCGATTCGGTCAACGTCCGGGGACCTTTCGGCGACTTCGTGCTCGACCAAAAATCGCCGCGGCCGATCGCCTTCGTCTGCTGCGACCTCGGCTTCGCGCCGGTGAAGAGCCTGGTCGAACATGCGCTCGCCATCGACAGTTTTCCCGCCATCACCGTCTGCTGGGCGGCGACGCGGCCGGGCGGCCAGTATCTCGCCAATCAGTGCCGGGCGTGGGCCGACGCGCTCGACGACTTCCGCTATGTTCCGCTCGACGCGCCGGACGACGCCGCCGCCGGACGCGCGGCCGTCGCTGCGCTTGCGGACGACGTGCCGGGTGTCGCCGACCGGGATGTCTACGTCGCCGGCAACGAAGCCTTCGTTAGCGCCGCGACAGCCGCCTTGCAGGCGGCCGGCGTGCCGAAGGAGCGGATTGCGGCAATGGAACTCTGAGGCGCTATCGTACTATCCAATGCAAAGACCATGAAAGAAAGACGCTTCATCCCCATCACCGCGGCTGAGGAGCCGGAGAGCAGCGCTTGCAGCGAAAGCGAGGCCTTCGCGCTGATGGTGCTGGGCGACAGCATGGAACCCGAGTTCGTCGAGGGCGACATCGTCATCATCGAGCCCGAAGGCCTGGCGGTCGACGGTTCCTACGTGCTGGCGCAGCAGGACGGCGAGTGGATTTTCCGCCAGCTCGCCAAGGCCGGCATGTGCTGGGAACTGCGGCCCCTGAACCCGGTCTATCCGACAGCGGCCATTACGGACCTCGCCTGCGTCAAGGGCGTCATCATCCAGAAGAGCAAGCCGGGCCGCCGCAAGGCAGCCAAGCGCTACGTCGATTAGTCAGCAGCAAACGGAGACAGCATGCCTTACTACCTCTACCGCATCACCCAGGTCGGACCCGTCAAGCAGCTCGACAAGCTCAGCCAGTTCGACGTCTTCCGGGACGCCTCCGCGGAAGCCAAGCGTCTGCGTCTGGAGCCCGATCTCCCTGCCGGCGCGCAGATCAAGGTGATCCTCGCGGATAACGAATTGATGGCCGAGGACCTGCTCAACCAGGTGCGCGAACCCGAGCCCCTGACCGGGGAAGACTGGTAAGCGGCCGAGGCCGGTGATGGACGACGACCTCTTCCGGGCCGCGCACGACGAAGTCAACCGCCTGCCCTGCGTTTTCGAGAAGGTGCTGCTGGCGGGGGCGGCAATCTGCGAATGCGCGTCCGGCCGCGCCATCGCGGAACGCCAGTTGATCGTGTGCACCTCGCCGGTGGCGCGTGTCGATTGCGGCCAGCTCTCGGCGCTGCTGCGCGAAAAGTCAGCCTTCGCGCTACGCCTCACCAGCACGCAGCGCATCCTGCCGCACGCCATGATGATGAAAATCCAGTGCGGCGGCCTGCTCGGCCTGCGACGGGTGCTCGATCCCGGCGCGCCGCTGCCGCATGTGCGGGCGCTGATACTCAAGGGCCGCGAGCGCTTCGGCGAATTGGCGGCGCTGCCGTTCTCCGAGATCGTCCAGGGCGTCGCCGCCTTCCATATTCGCAAGAGGCGCAGATGATCGCCGGTCTGGCGCCTTTGCTGGCAGCGGTGCAGCGGAACTGCCACATCGCCGACGCGCGCCACGCGCGAGAGATGACGCTATGCACCTATCTGCTGGAAATGCGCGAGTTCTACCGCTGGGAAAACGAATTGCCGCCGGGCGCACCCCTGCCGCGCGCGGACATCGGCAACTGGATCACCGAGCGCGAGGCGCTGTGGGAGTCGGTGGCCGACCAGGAGTTCACGCCGCTGCCGCTCGCCGGCGCGCAGCACGATCCCTTCGCCGCCATCGCCATGAACGAGGCGCTCCTGCCGCAGGGCCTGGTCTACGGCGCCGGCATCGGGCGCTTCGGCAAGCCTCATTTCTTCCTCGGCCGCCTAGCGCGCCGCGAAGATCACGACGGGCTCGATGTCCTCGTTTGCGACTGCGAGTACGCGCGCGACCTGACCGCGATTCCCGCGGCCATGCAAAGTGGTACGGTGATCGTGCGCCGCGAGGCGCTGGGCCAGTGGCTCTGGGAAAAGGCCGAGGCCTGGGGAATGAAGCGAAAGGCGGGCGCGATGGCCCGTGCGCTCGCCGCCTACGATTACGATGCCGATCCCGCCGCCGCGCTGGCGCGCATGACCGAACGCGAGACGGAGACACTGATCCTGCACGAGCGCGGCGAGCACGCCGCCGGCAGGTTGCTCGGTCCTGAGTGGAAGGAAATGATCGCCGGTTTCACGACCCGGCGCGCCGAGATCGTCGCGCGCGCCGTGCGGGACAACCTGGCGGATTGCCTGGTAACGCTGCCGGCACTGCTGGTCCAGCCGGACGATGCGTCGCTGAATTTCTGGTTCGCCAACTTCGACGGCCTGCGCCGCGAACTGTTTCCCCGTTTGGCCGCCGCCTACGAAACGGGGAAAGTCAGCCGTGGCGACACGCCGCTGCGCGAGGCGGTCGCCGCCGGTGCGGACCACTGGCGGGACGTTGCGCTGCGCCTGCTGGCGCAGGACGAGACGTGCATCGCGGAGTTCGTCGCCACGCCGGCGCCGATCGCGCTGTAGCGGAATCAGTCGTCGCCATCTTCGTGTTGGCGCTTGCGCTTGTCGCGCCGCGAGTCGCGCTCACCGCGTCCGCGAATATCGTGTTCGTCGGCGCTGACATGGCATTCGACGCAATTTTCGAAGTCGCGGATGCCTTCCTCGATGTGTTCACGGCGGATGTTGGCGGGCGTGTGCTCATGGCAGCCGTAGCAGGTGTAGCGGCTGTAGTCGTTGCGCACGTGGCAGGTCACGCAGCGCGCATCGTGGTCGCGGTCGAGCACGAAGTACTTGTCGTGGTCGAAGGTGGCCGGCGTCCATGCCTTCTGCGTGTGGCATTGCCCGCAATTGCCGTCGATCTGGCGGTGCAGATCGTCCTTTGGCGATTCGTGGCAGGCGCTGCAGCGCTCGCTCGACGAGGCCTTGAGCAGGCTGTGGTCGAAGCGGCCGCGCCACTCGTAGCGCTTCACGCCGGCGTGGTCGCTGTGGCAGGCCGTGCAGTCGTCTTCGATCAGTTCCTGATGGAAAGGCACCGCGGCCTTGCTCCGGACGATCGCGTGTCCGGTGGTGGTCAAGCGACCGATGTCCCGGGTCGCATGGCAGGCGATGCAGCGCTCCGCGGTGCTGCCGAGCAAGGGTTGGTGACAGGCGAAGCAGTCCGTTTCCAGTTGCTGGTGCGCCACGATCAGCTTGCCCGGACTGATCATCAAGTGCGGATAGACGAACACCAGCGCGGTCAGCGCCAGCAGGTTGATGGCCAGGATCAGCTTGACGGTGCGATTCATCGCCAGCCCCAGAACAGGAAGATGGAAACGATATGGCCGAGGCCAAGCACCGCGAAAGCGACAAAGATCGGGATGTGCACCTTGCGCCAGCGGGCCATGGTGTCGACCATCACCGCATCCCAGAACACGGCCTGCTCGACTTCGTGCTTCGGTAGGCCGCGCAGCTCGTAGTGATCGCGCTGGCCCTGCACCTGGCGGCGCGAGCGGTCGAGCAGCATCTTGCCGACCATGCCGCTGATAACGTTGATGCCCATGGCGACGGTGGCGAGCCAGGGCAGGATGTCGTTGAAGTGGATGCCGGCGTGGATCAGCACCATCAGCGAGCCCAGCCAGGCGGCGATCTCATGGGCGGTCAGGTAGGTCCGCAGGTTCCCCGACTGGACCATCTTGCGCTTGCGCAGAGAATAGGCGAGCGAAGCGACGATCAACAGCGTGCCCGGAATGCCGAGGTAGCGTCCGACCCAGACCAGATCGAAACGATGCAGCAGGACGTCGCCGAGCAGCGCCGCGCCGGCCAGCAGGCCAAGCAGGATGGTGAAGGGCAGGATCTGCTGCTTCCAGAGCGATCGGTCCATCAGGCCTCCAGCGTCACGTTGGTCTTCGGCGTGCACACACAAAGCAGGCACGTACCGGGCTCGGGATCGTAGTCCGGCGGCTGGTGGTAGACCACTTCGCCGGCGCTGAGCGTCGTCCGGCAAGTTCCGCAGGCGCCGCCGCGGCAACTCGAGTCGACGTTGATGCCTTCCTGTTCGGCGAAGTCGAGCAGGCTGCCCGCGCCCGGACGCCAGGGCACCTGCACGCCCGAGCGGGCGAAAGTGACGACGATATCCGGGTCTGGCGCTTCCGTCGCTGACGTGGGCTGGCGCCGCTTGAACGAAGCCGGCCCGAAGGCCTCGAAATGGATGCGGGCGTCGGGCACGCCCCAGTCTTCGAGTCCGGCCACCATGGCGGCCATCATCGGTCCCGGCCCGCAGATGTAGAAATGGTAGGGCTTGAGCGGCAGCAGCATGCGCAGCAGGTCGAGGCTGACGCGGCCGGCGTGGTGGAAGTCGCGGCCGGCGGTTTCCTCCGGCAAGGGGTCGCTGAAGCAAAACTGCAGATGGAAGTTGGCGTACCGCGACGCCTGACTTTCCAGCCGCTCGCGCATTGCCAGCTCGCGGCCGTTGCGCACGCCGTAGAAGAGCCAGACCTCGCGCTCCGGCTGGTTCTCCAGACACCATTCGAGCATGCTCATCAGCGGCGTGATGCCGATGCCGCCGGCGATGAGGACGACGGGGGCCGCCTCCGGTCCGATGTAGAAATGGCCCGCCGGCGCGCGTACGTTCAGCGTCGATCCGACGGCGACGCGGTCATGGAAGTGGGTCGACGAGCGGCCCGGCGGCAACAGCCCCCGACCGGGTGGCGCCGGCAGGCGTTTGATCGAAACGCGGTAGCGGTCCGCTCGCGGCGTGTCCGAGAGCGAATAGCAACGGATCAGTTTGCCGCCCTCGGGCATATCCAGCTCGAAGGTGAGGAACTGGCCGGGCAGAAATGCCGGCAGCGGCAGCCCGTCCTCGGGCGTCAGATGAAACGAGCAGACCGAGCCATCCGGACTTTCGACCACCCGCTCCGCGACGCGAAACTTGCGCGTGTCGCGCCAGGCGCCCGGAGGCGGGGAGACCTTTTCTGCGGTCGGTATTGCGGTATCGACAGCGGTCTCCTGCGCGGCGTCTTCGAGCTGTCGATAGCGCTGCCAATGGCGCGAGAACCGATAGCCGAGAAAGACCGCCACCTGCAGCAGAATGGCCAAGGTGATCAGGGCGAACAGGGAAAGCGCGGACATGGTTGGAGCGAGGCGGGTGGCGTCGTGGGTGATCCGGTACGCAGTATGCCCCTTTCCGCTTAACGGGCAATTAATGCGGGGCGCGCCAGCCTTTCGCCACCATGGGCCTCGGTGTACCGATGGAGCACTGCCGCGGCGGCGATGCTCGTCGCCCAGGTGACAAGCAAGCCGATGGCGTTGAGCGCAACACTATCCGGCCACCAGCGCGTGACGATTGCGCCGACCAGCAGGCTTACCGGGTAATGGATCAGGAACAACGAGTAGGAGATGCGGCTCAGGAAGTCGATCGCGCCGCTCGACGCCCAGGGCGACGCCAGTCGGCCGCCGCGGCTCCAGACGAGCAGCAGGGCCGTCACACCGGCGACCAGGATGCGGCCGCGCCACTCCACGAACAGCGCGGCGCCGGTAATCGCGAACAGCAGGGCCGTCCCGGACAGTACGGACCGCCTCGACATCTGCTCGGCGAGGATGCCGAGCCCGTAGGCGCCGAAGAAATAGGGCGCCCACATTTCGAGTTCGCGGTTCCGGTTGAGCCAGAACAGCGAGAGCACGGTGAGGACGGCGCAAACGGCCAGGACGATGCGCGCGTGCTCGGTGTTGACCAACCGTCGCAGCGGCCAGGTCATCGCGACCAGGAGGAGCAGCAGCGCGTAGAGCTGGAAATCGATGGCGACGTACCAGACACCGGTCGACAGGGCATCCGCGCCCACGATGTCCTGTAACAGCAATAGGTGGGACATGACTTGACTGGGCGTCGGGGCGCCCGGTACGTCGGGGTACGGTGCCAGCGTGCGGGCCAGCCAGGCGCAGACAATCGCGGCGATGAGTGCCACGAAATAAGGCTGTGTCAGGCGCAGGTAGCGTTTCATCAGCATGGGCGGCAGCGCGTCAAGGCGCAATTCCGCCAGCCGCGGCAGCAGGCCGCGGGCAGCGAGGAAGCCACCGACCACGAGGAAGGCCGGCACGGCCATCAGCGCGTAGTTGCGGAGGGCATCCACGAGGCCTGGAGCCGCGGTATGGACCGTATTGGCCATGGGCCCGTAGAGGGCCAGGTGGTGGAGGACGATCAGTTGCGAGGCGACGACCTTGATGGCGTCGATGGCCGGCAGGCGACGGGATGCTGGGTGGGACATGGCAGTGCATTATATGGCGAATGCATCGCTTTCCCGGTTGTCGTCGTATTGCGTCAGCGGACGACACGTCCTTGTAGAATGAAACCATGACAGGTCGTGCCCATACCCACGAACGCGAGCAGGACTTCAGCGACGTCGATTGCGACGCGCTGGTCGCCGAGCTTGCGCGGCTGGTGCCCAAAGCCAACCTGCTGCACGAGCAGGAAGACCTGATGCCCTACGAATGCGATGGCCTGGCCGCCTACCGTCAGGTGCCGCTGGCCGTGGTGCTGGCCGAGAACGAGGCGCAGATCGTGGCGGTGCTCAAGACCTGCAATCGCCTCGGCGTGCCCGTGGTGGCGCGCGGTGCGGGCACGGGGCTCTCCGGCGGCGCGCTGCCGCACGGCCATGGTGTGCTGCTCAGCATGGCGAAGATGAAGCGCATCCTCCATCTCGACCCGGTGGCGCGCGTCGCGGTGGTCGAGCCGGGCGTGCGCAACCTCGCCATCTCCGAAGCCGCCGCGCCGCACGGACTCTATTACGCGCCCGATCCCAGTTCGCAGCTCGCCTGCACCATCGGCGGCAACATCGCCGAGAACGCGGGCGGCGTGCATTGCCTCAAGTACGGCCTGACCGTGCACAACGTCCTGCGCGTGCGCGGCGTCACCATCGAAGGCGAGGTGGTCGAGTTCGGCAATCACGCATTGGATGCACCGGGCTACGACCTGCTGGCGCTGATGATCGGCTCCGAGGGCCTGCTCGCGGTCGTCACCGAAGTGACCGTCAAGCTGGTGCCCAAGCCCGAGACGGCGCGCGTGATCATGGCCTCGTTCGGCGACATCACCCACGCCGGCGATGCGGTGGCGGCGCTGATCGCTGCGGGCATCATCCCGGCCGGGCTGGAGATGATGGACAAGCCGGCCACCGCGGCCGTCGAGCCCTTCGTCAATGCGGGCTACGACCTCGACGCGGCGGCGATCCTGCTCTGCGAATCGGACGGCACGCCCGAGGAAGTCGAGGAGGAAATCGGCCGCATGCGCGCCGTGCTGGAGAAGTGCGGCGCCACCGGCATCCGCGTCTCCAGCGACGAAGCCGAGCGGCTCAAGTTCTGGGCCGGGCGCAAGGCGGCCTTCCCCGCTGCCGGCCGGATCTCGCCCGACTACTACTGCATGGACGGCACCATTCCGCGCAAGAAGCTCGGCGAAATCCTGCGCGGCATCGCCGACATGGAAAAGGAATTCGGCCTGCGCTGCATCAACGTCTTCCACGCCGGCGACGGCAACCTGCATCCGCTCATCCTCTACGATGCCAACGTGCCGGGCGAAATCGAACGCACCGAGGAATTCGGCGCGAAGATTCTGGAGATGTCCGTGGCGCTCGGTGGCACCATCACCGGCGAACACGGCGTCGGCTACGAGAAATTGCGCGGCATGTGCGTGCAGTTCGACAGCGACGAACTGACAGCTTTCCATGCCGTCAAGGCGGCCTTCGATGCGCAGGGCCTGCTCAATCCCGGCAAGGCCGTGCCCTCGCTGCACCGCTGCGCCGAGTTCGGCCGCATGCACGTGCATCACGGCGAACTCAAGTTCCCGGACATCGAGCGCTTCTGATGGCCGACCTGACCGAACAGTTCAAGGAACGCATCTCGGTTGCCGGTGCGGATAGGCCATTGTGCATCCGCGGCGGCGGCAGCAAGGATTTCTACGGCGAAACGCCGCGCGGCGAGATTCTCGATACGCGCGGCCACGCCGGCATCACCGACTACGAACCGACCGAGTTGGTCATCACCGCGCGCTGCGGCACGCCGCTGGCAGAGATCGAGGCGGCGCTGGCGGCAGAGAACCAATGCCTCGCCTTCGAGCCGCCGCACTTCGCCCACGGGACAAATTCGGCAACCTCATTTGCCACAGTGGGCGGCGCCGTCGCCGCCGGCCTCTCGGGGCCGCGCCGTGCCGCGGTCGGCGCGCTGCGCGACTTCGTGCTCGGCGTGACGATCCTCAGTGGCGTGTCGCGACGGCTGACCTTTGGCGGACAGGTGATGAAGAACGTCGCCGGCTACGATGTCTCGCGCCTGATGGCAGGCAGCCTCGGCACGCTCGGCCTGATCCTCGAAGTCTCGCTGAAGGTGCTGCCGCGCCCCGTCGCCGAAGCGACGCTGCGCTTCGACCTGCCGCAGGCGAAGGCGCTCGAGGCCTTGAACGCCTGGGCTGGCAAGCCGCTGCCGATCTCGGGGAGCTGCTGGCACGAGGACGTGCTGACTCTGCGCCTGTCGGGCGCCGAAGCCGCAGTCGCCGCCGCGAAGCAGAAGCTCGGCGGCGAATTGCTCGCCGACGCATCGACGTTCTGGAACGACCTGCGCGAGCAGCGCCATGAATTTTTTGCCGGCACTGAAACGCTCTGGCGACTGTCGGTGCCCTCCGTCGCGCCCGTGCTCGACCTGCCGGGCGAGCAGGTGATCGAATGGGGCGGCAGCCAGCGCTGGTGGCGCGGCGATGCCGCCGTCGCGCGCGAAGCCGCAACCAAGGTCGGCGGTCACGCTGTGCTGTTCCGCGGCACCGACAAGTCGGCTGGCGTGTTCCAGCCGCTGCCCGCACCCCTGCTGAAAATCCACCAGCGGCTCAAAGCCGCGTTCGACCCGCGCGGCGTATTCAATCCCGGCCGCCTTTACCCCAACCTTTGAGAAAGGAAGCACCATGCCCGCCATCACCACCGCCAGCGGCCTGATCATCGAAGACATCACCGTCGGCGAAGGCGACGAAGCCAAAGCCGGCCAGTACGTGTCGGTGCATTACACCGGCTGGCTCACCGACGGAGCCAAGTTCGATTCGAGCAAGGACCGCAACGACCCGTTCGAGTTCGGTCTTGGCGCACGTCAGGTCATTTCCGGCTGGGACGAAGGCGTGCAAGGCATGAAGGTCGGCGGCACCCGCAAGCTGACCATCCCGCCCAATCTCGGCTACGGCGCCCGTGGCGCCGGCGGCGTCATCCCGCCCAACGCGACGCTGGTGTTCGAGGTGGAACTGCTGGCGATCAAGTAGCAGTGGCGTACCGCCACGCCTGACTTTTCCGGAGCTCAGCTTGCGTTTGGACAAGGAGGAAGTTTTCATGCACAAAGGCAGCTGTCTTTGCGGACAAGTCCAATACGAAATCGACGAATCATTGGGGCCGATTGTTTTCTGCCATTGCTCGGTCTGCCGGAAATCAACGGGCTCGGCTCACCAGGCGGTCACGCGCATTCCGAGCGCCGCTTTCCGGATCACGCGGGGACAGGATGTCCTGAGGGAATACAGACACGAGCCGGCCCACCATCGATATTTTTGCGGGAACTGCGGCTCCGGCATTTACGCCCGGCGCGACTCCAAGCCGGAGATGGTTATCGTCCGATTGGGCACGGTGGATACGCCCGTCGACCAAGAGATCGCCGCCCACATCTTTGTGGACTCCAAGGCGAGTTGGGACCATATCCCGGACGACGCGCCGAAGTTTCCGGAGTGGCCGCCAAGCAGCTAGTTGTGCTGTTTAAAAGTTGGCCATGGCGGCAGAGTTATGGGGCGGTATTCGACCCGGTGCAGATCTTGGTTCTTGAGAAAGCGGACGTTCGACGCGCCAGTTCAGGAGCGAAGTGTTCTAGATCAGCGGTAATGACCTTCAAGTCCGACAGAAGACAACTGAATTATGTAGTTCATACTCCGCCTCCATCAGCTATTTGCAGACCGGCTGCAATCTTGTTGCATAGAGATCTCACGTGATCGCCATGCAATGTGGGCTCCCAAAATGAAGGAATTTGAGCAAGCGACAGATGCTCACCTCTCGGGCCACTCAAGTGAATAGACCACCCGCCATCCTTAACATATCGATTGGCATATACACGAGTGAATCCGGCCAGTGACACCACTTTGCGCTTTCGAAGCGGGTTCAATGAGGAATAAACGAATGTTGTCTCCCTCCTGTCGAATGAAATGAAGACTGATTGCACTCTAGTCAGCCACCACGCCGCCAGTGTCACAAAGACAGCCAGAAGGATTACCAAACCGAAACGATTGGGCTGAGACAAAACAATACTGGCCGCGAAGAATAGTGCCAGTCCCAATAGCCACGGATTTGGCTTGTTATGAATCTCGATTCCTTGGTGCGTCAGCTTGAAATAAGGGGCCGGGGTCGAAATTGTCATTGGCTGCGAACTTTGATAGAAAACGCCGACAGCATACCTGCGGCGCAGCCGATTGTCCGCTTCAGAGTGAGCAGATCGACCGACTGCTCCTAGCCGACTCCGGACGTTGCAGGTGGTTTCAGGCCGCCAGCACCAGCCCGAGCCCGACGAGCGCCGGAATCGCCTGGACGAAGAGGATCTTGCGGCTGGCGGTGGCGGCGCCGAACAGGCCGGCGACGAGGACGCAGCCGAGGAAGAAGACCTTGACGGCGGTGCCATCGGGGCCAAGCCAGAGACCCCAGAACAGCCCGGCGGCGAGGAAGCCGTTGTAGAGGCCCTGGTTGGCCGCCAGCACGCGCGATGCGGTGGCGGCTTCCTGCGTCTGGCCGAAGGCGCGCAGGCCGGCGGGCTTGTCCCAGAGGAACATTTCCAGCACGAGGATGTAGACGTGCAGCAGCGCGATCAGCGCGACGACGATGTTGGCGAGTGTGGTCATGGTGCGTTGTCTCCTTGGGCCTCGGGAAGGTGAACGGGTTCGGTGCCGCGGTTCTTCGTTCGCACCACCACGCTGCCGGCCAGCTTGTCGTGCCAGCCCTGTTTGCGCTTGTCGAAGGCGATCCAGACGAAGCCGATGCACAGCGGCAGCGTCGAGACGATGTAGGCGAAGTAGCGGCCGATGCTCTGCCCGGTGGACAGCGTCCGGCCGCTGTCGGCATCCACTACGTGCAGCGACAATGCCATCTTGCCCGGCGTCGCCTGCCTGGCGCGCCAGAACCAGATCACGGCGATGAAGGGGAGCACCCAGGTGATCAGGAAATCGGCCGGGCCGGCGAACATCCCCGTGTTCAAGGTCGGATCGAAATACTCCCAGCCATAAATCCAGACCAGCAGCGGAAAGGTGATGAGCATGATCAGGATCGTGTCGATCAGCGTCGCGCCCAGCCGTACCCAGAATCCCGCGTATTCGACTTTGCCGTCTTCCATGTGCGTTCCTCCCTGGAAACGTTAGCGTACTCGTCCTTCCGGCATTGATCTACTGGCGACCGTTAGCGTGGGCGATCACTTCGCCGATGCTGTGCGCGCCGGGCGCATATTGCGCCATGCTCCAGCCGAGAATGGCGACGATGACCGCGGTCACCGCGAACGGCCAGGCCGTGCGGCGAATGGCCGTCGTCACCCAGTGCGGGGTCTTCAACCCGCGCAGGCGACGGTACAGGCTCGCGGAGAGCACGCCGTCGACCAGCAGTTCAGCGAACAGTGTTGGTGCTGACCAGACCAGGAACAGCGAGGAAAGCAGCATCGTGGCCAGAAAGACGATGACCACCAGCGGGATGGCGAATTCCTCTGCCTGTGCTGCGGCCGACAGCGCCTCGCCGGCGACTTCGCCCGCTGCGTCGTCGATGACGGGCATGTCCCCCGCCGGCCCGTCGAACGAACCGCTCGCCCCGCCGCCGCCGAAGTCACCATCGTGCGCGCCCAGGTCGGGTGCGTGCGCATGCGAGTGGGAGGGCGTCGGCATGCCGCCGTTAGCTATGTCGGGAAGGTCGGCCCAATCCTCCGCCCGCGTGCGCAGCCACAGCCACAGCAGGCCGAGAAACACCAGGTAGGCAATGCCGAACGCGGCAAGGTAGCGCGACCACATTGTCAGCATGCCGCCGGAGAGGAGCAGCGCCGATGCCGTGAAGCCGGCCATGCCGGTCAGCGCGACCAGTAAGAACATCTGCAGGCGCGGAAAAGTGAACGTCTCCAAGTGGGTGCGGATGCGCCCGACTTCCTGATGGCGGGTGAAACGGGGCAGGCGAGACATGGTTGTGGGCGGTCTGCGGGAATGCAGGTAAGCTGCTTGCGCATGAGGACGTGTGAATCATATCCTCACGACCTGGAGGTGGCGTACCACCACGGCTGACTTTTCCGGAAGATCATGTGCGGCATTTGCGGTGAATTGCGATTCGACGGCGGCGAGCCGGACCTCGGCGGCTTGCAGCGGATGATGGCGCGGCTGGCGCGGCGCGGGCCGGACCACGAGGGCGTGTTCCTCGACGGGCCGCTGGCCTTCGGCCATCGCCGGCTGGCGATCATCGACCTCTCGGCGCATTCCGACCAGCCGATGATGGACAAGGCGCTCGGCCTGTCGCTGGTCTTCAACGGCACCATCTACAACTACCGGGAACTGCGCCGCGAGCTGGCGGTGCTGGGCTACCGCTTCTTTTCCGAGGGCGACACGGAGGTCATCCTCAAGGCCTACCACGCCTGGGGCGAGGATTGCGTCGAGCGCTTCAACGGCATGTTCGCCTTCGCCATCTGGAGCGAGGTCGAACGTTCATTGTTCATCGGTCGCGACCGCGCCGGCATCAAGCCGCTCTACTACGCGCTGGACGGCGGCCGTTTCCGTTTCGCGTCGACGCTGCCGGCGCTGCTGGCGGCGGGCGGGGTCGATACTTCGCTCGACCCGGTCGCGCTGCATCATCACCTGACGCTGCACGCCGTGGTGGCGGCGCCGCGCACGCTGCTCAAGGGCGTGCGCAAGCTCGCGCCCGGCTGCGTGATGCTGGTCGACGCGAAGGGCGGCAGCGAGACGCGACCGTACTGGCATCTGAAAGCGCAGCGGCCGAAGCTGCAACTCGGCGAACAGGCGTGGCTGACGCGGGTGCGCGCATCGCTGCTGGGGGCGGTCGAGCGGCAGATGACGGCGGCCGACGTGCCGGTCGGCGTGCTGCTTTCCGGCGGGCTCGATTCGAGTCTGCTGGTCGGCCTGCTCGACCAGCTCGGCCACCACGACGTGCAGACATTCTCGATCGGCTTCGGCGACAAGGGGGATGAGTCCGGAAACGAGTTCGTCTACTCCGATGCCGTCGCCAACCACTTCCGCACCCGCCACCGCAAATACATGATCCCGGATGCCGAGGTGCTGGCGGCGCTCCCCGAGGTGGTCGACCAGATGTCCGAGCCGATGGTCAGCCAGGATGTCGCCGCGTTCTATCTCCTGTCGCAGCGCGTCTCGCAGTCGGTGAAGGTGGTGATGAGCGGGCAGGGCGCCGACGAGGTGTTCGGCGGCTACTTCTGGTATCCGAAGATGGATGCCGAATCAGGCACGCCGCTGGAGAAGTTCGCCCGCCACTACTTCGACCGCGACCATGCGGAATACCTGGCGACGGTGGGCGATGCGTATGCGGTCGACGACGTCACCTCCGCACTCGTCGCCGCACGGCTCGCCGAACCGGATGCCGATACTTTCCTCGACCAGGTGCTGCGCTTCGATGCGACGACGCTGATCGTCGACGACCCGGTCAAGCGCGTGGACAACATGACCATGGCCTGGGGCCTGGAAGCGCGCGTGCCCTTCCTCGACCACGAGCTGGTCGAACTGGCGATGACCATGCCGCCGGAACTCAAGCTGAAGGAAAGCGGCAAGTGGCCGCTCAAGGCCATCGCCCGCGGCCTGATTCCCGATAGCGTGATCGACCGGCCCAAGGGCTACTTCCCGGTGCCGGCCTTCAAATACCCGCAGGGCGTTTTCCTCGACTTCATGCGCGGCGTGCTCGACAGCGAAGCGTGCCGCAGCCGCGGACTGTTCCGGCGCGAGATGGTGGAGAAGCTGCTCGCCGCGCCGATGGATCACACCACGCGTTTGCAGGGGGCGAAGGTCTGGCACCTGGCGCTGCTCGAAACCTGGCTGCAGCGCCATGTCGATTCGGGAGGACGAACATGATCGCGATGCCCTCGCGGCTGCCCGACGTCGGCACGACCATCTTCACGGTGATGTCGAAGCTCGCCGCCGTGCACGACGCCATCAACCTCTCGCAAGGCTTTCCGGATTTCTCGCCGCCGCCGCGGCTCGTCGAGCGCGTCGCGCACCACATGGCTGCCGGGCACAACCAGTACGCGCCGATGGCCGGGGTGCTGCCTTTGCGCGAGGCGATTGCAGCGAAGGTCGAAACGCTCTACGGCGCGGCGTACGACGTCGAGCAGGAGATCACCGTCACCGCCGGCGCGACGCAGGCGATCTTCACTGCGGTGGCGGCCTGCGTGCGGCCCGGCGACGAGGTGATCGTCTTCGCGCCCGCCTACGATTCCTACGGGCCGGCGGTGGCGCTGGCCGGCGGCCGCACGGTGCACGCCACGCTGCGCCATCCCGACTACAAGCCGGACTGGAACGAGGTGCGCGCGCTGCTCAACCCGCGCACGCGCATGATCATCGTCAACACACCGCACAACCCCACCGGCGCCGTCTGGTCGGCGGAGGACGTGGAAACGCTGTCGGCGCTGCTGCGCGGCACCGATATCGTGCTGGTCGCCGACGAGGTCTACGAGCACATGGTATTCGACGGCGCGCGCCACGAGAGCATCGCCCGCCATGCCGAACTGCGCGGGCGCAGCTTCGTCATCTCCAGCTTCGGCAAGACCTACCACTGCACGGGCTGGAAGGTCGCCTACTGCCTGGCGCCGCGCGAACTGACGGCGGAGTTCCGCAAGGCGCACCAGTTCGTGGTGTTCGCGGTCAATCATCCGGTGCAACTGGCCATCGCCGACTTCATGAACGAGCAGCCCGGCTTTGCCGTCGATCTGGGCGGTTTCTATCAGGGCAAGCGGGATTTCTTCCTCGGCCAGTTGGCCGGCTCGCGCTTCAGTCCGCTGCCCTGCGCGGGCACCTACTTCCAGCTTGCGGCCTACGATGTCGTCGACGATCGTTCCGACGTCGAGTTCGCCCGCTGGCTGACCGCCGAACGCGGCGTCGCGGTGATTCCGGTGTCGGTGTTCTACCCGGGCGGCGACGACCACCGCGTCGTGCGCTTCTGCTTCGCCAAGAACGAAGCGACGCTGGCGGCGGCGGGCGAACGGCTGCGGGCGGTTTAGGGCGAGGGAAGGGCGGTGGGGTGGCGTATCGCCACGGCTGATCTTTTGCGCCCGCGCCGGGCTGTGCGATCGACGGCATAATGGCCGCTATGAAACCCGCACTGCGAATCGAGCTTCCGGAGTGGCTGACGACCGCCTGCCGCGACTGCGGTCCGCTGGCGACCGACGCCGAACGCATGGGTTTCGTCGTCGACCTGTCGCGGCGCAATGTCGAGACGCACAGCGGCGGACCGTTCGCGGCGGCGGTGTTCGAGATCGACAGCGGCCGGCTGGTCGCCGCGGCCACCAACCTCGTCGTCGCCAGCCATTGCTCGGCGGCGCACGCGGAGGTGCTGGCGCTTTCCTTCGCGCAGCAGGCGCTCGGGCGTCACGACCTTGGCGCCGAGGGATTGCCGGCCATGGAACTGGTCGGCAGTTGCGAACCCTGCGCCATGTGCCTGGGCGCGCTCGGCTGGTCGGGCGTGCGGCGCGTCGTTTGCGCGGCGACCGGGGGCGATGCGGAAACCATCGGCTTCGACGAGGGTCCGAAGCCGGCCGACTGGGCGGGGGAACTGCGCCGGCGCGACATCGAAGTCGTGGAAGGCGTGTTGCGCGCCGAGGCGGTGGCGGTGCTGCTCACTTATCGCCAGCTCGGCGGCATGATCTACAACGCGCGTAGCGGCGGTTCGGCATAGGAATCGGCGCATGGAAACCCATCTAGCCGATTTCGTCCGTCATGCCGAGGCCGGCCGCGAAGCCGAAGACATCCTGCGCAAGTGCGTGCATTGCGGTTTCTGCACGGCGACCTGCCCGACCTACCAGCTCTTCGGCGACGAACTCGACGGCCCGCGCGGGCGCATCTACCTGATCAAGCAGGTGCTCGAAGGCGTGCAGCCGACCGAGAAGACGCGCCTGCACCTCGACCGCTGCCTGACCTGCCGGTCGTGCGAGACGACCTGTCCGTCCGGCGTGAGATATGGCCGCCTGCTCGACATCGGCCGCGAAATCGTCGCCGCGAAGTTGCCACGCACGGGCGTCGACGCGGTGATGCGCAAGGCGCTGAAGTCGCTGTTGCCGCGGCCCGGCCTGTTCGGCCCGGCGATGAAGCTCGGTCAGGCATTCCGGCCGCTGCTGCCGGCAGCGCTCAAGGCCAAGGTGCCGGCGCCGCAGACCGCCGGTTCCTGGCCGACCACGAGCCATCCGCGACGCATGCTGGCGCTGGCCGGTTGCGTGCAGCCGGCGATGCTGCCGGCCATCAACGTCGCTACGGCGCGCGTGCTCGACAAACTGGGCATCAGCCTGATCGAGGACCCGAAGGCGGGCTGTTGCGGCGCCGTGCGCCATCACCTCGACGACGTCGAGGGTGGCCGCGACGATGCCCGCCGCAACATCGACGCCTGGTGGCCTTACATCGAAACCGGCTGCGAGGCGATCGTCGTCACCGCGTCGGGCTGCGGCGTGCACGTGAAGGACTATGGCCACCTGCTGAAGGACGACCAGCGTTACGCGGCCAGGGCCGAACGCGTCGCGGCGCTGGCGCGCGACGTTTCCGAAGTGGTCGCGGCCGAAAACGGGCGATTGGCGGCGCTACTCGGCGTGTCGCCACGGCTGACTTTTCCTGTGCGCATCGCGTTCCACTCGCCCTGCACGCTGCAGCACGGACAGAAGCTGGGCGGCGTGGCCGAGTCGCTGCTGTCACGCGCCGGCTTCGAGCTGACCCCGGTTGCCGACGGGCACCTGTGCTGCGGCTCGGCGGGGACCTATTCGGTGCTGCAGGCGGAGATCGCCGGCCGCCTGCGGGAGAACAAACTGGCCGCGCTCGGCGCGGGCCGGCCGGACGTCATTGCCAGCGCCAATGTCGGCTGCATTACCCACCTGCAGGAAGCCAGCGGGGTTCCGGTGCGGCATTGGGTGGAGCTGATCGACGAACGCTTGCGCGGCGCGGCGTGATCCCGGGCGCAATGCGTGCGAGAATCAACGCTTGCGATTGTGGGAAAGGGGATGATCATGGCTGGATCGGATCAACACGACGGCGACGACCGCCGCGTCAACGTGCACGTTCGGGCGATGTTCGTCGAAGCCTACGAGATCCTCGAACCCTTCTTCGATCCCGCCAATTCGTGGGCCGGGCAGATCCACGAGCATCTCGCCTTCCGCGCGCTGCACGAGCGCTTCCCGACCATGTCGGCGGAGGAGGTGCTGACCATTGTCACCGCGGCCAAGCGCGTTTTCGGTTCTGGCGGCAAGCCCGTGCCCTGAACTGGATGTCCCGCCTCTCCCCAGCCCTCCCCTCGCGGGGAGGGAGCTTTCGTCCTCACTACGTTCGAAAATTCTGGGTCGAGGTGAATACCGCACGCGCAGATTGCGCCTCCGGCGCGTGCCGTCCGGGCTTGGGGCGGTCCTGCGCCCGGACTGCGCTAGGCGTTGTTCTTCACCAGCAGTTTGGCTTCCGCCTCCGCGACCTTGGTGCCATCTTGAATCACGCAGACGCCGGCGAACGACACCATGCCGCCCTCGTGTTTGGGCTTGTCGTCCTTCGCCGTCACGGTCCAGGTGGTGGTCAGCGTGTCGCCGGCGCGCACAGGCGCCTTGAAGCGGATGCAGTGCTCGACGTAGGCGATGGCGGTGCCGTGCAGCAACATTCCCATCTGCGCCGCCATGACGTTGCTGGTCAAATAGCCGTGGGCGATGCGGCCGCCGAAGCGGGTGGTCTTGCCGAAGCTCTCGTTGATGTGCAGGGGATTGAAGTCGCCGAACAGGCCGGCGCCGAGAACGATGTGCGTTTCGGTGAGCGTCATGGTCGACTCGAATGCATCGCCAACCTTGAGTTCGTTATAGCTGCGGCCAGGAAACATGGAATTCTCCAATGACGAGTGACGGCGACCAGTATAGCGACGCTGGCGAATTCGATTACGTCGTGGTCGGCGGCGGCTCTGCCGGTTGCGCGGTGGCCGGCCGGCTGGCCGAGGACGACGGCGTCACCGTCGCGCTGCTCGAAGCCGGCCCCCGCGACTGGAGCCCGGCCGTCCATATTCCCGCGGGCGTGGTTGCCACCGTGCCGACGCATCATTGCAACTGGGCCTTCAAGACGGAGCCGCAGGCGGCGTTCGGCGGCCGGCGCGGTTACCAGCCGCGCGGCCGCGTGCTTGGCGGCAGCAGCGCCATCAACGCCATGATCTACACCCGCGGCGTGCCGCAGGATTACGACGACTGGCAGGTACCGGGCTGGTCGTGGGCGGACGTGCTTCCCTGGTTCAAGCGCGCTGAAAACAATCACCGTATCGCCGACGAGCGACACGGTGTCGGCGGGCCGCTCGACGTTGCCGACCTGCGCTCGCCGAATCCTGTGTCGCACATGTTTATCGAAGCGGCACTCGCCTGCGGTTTTCCGCGCAACGACGATTTCAACGGCCCCAGCCAGGAGGGAGTCGGCTTCTACCAGGTGACGCAGAAGGACGGCCGGCGCCGGAGCGCCGCCAGCGCCTATTTGCGCAGCCAGCCGAATCTTGCCGTGTTTACCGATGCGCACGCGACGCGCGTCCTTTTCGAGGGCAGCCGCGCCGCGGGTATCGAGTTTCGCCGTATCGGCCACCGCCAGATCGTGCGCGCGCGCCGCGAGATCGTCCTGAGCGCGGGCGCGTTTCAGTCGCCACAGTTGCTGATGCTGTCCGGCATTGGCCCGGCGGCGGCATTGCAGCCGCTGGGCATTCCCGTGCTGCACGATTGCCCGGAAGTCGGCCAGAACCTCCAGGATCATCTCGATTACGTTGCGCTGTACGCCTCGCGCAGTCGCGACCTGGTGGGCATCTCGCCCGGCGGCGCGCTGAAAATCGCCGGCGAGGCGGTGCGTTACCTGGCGACCCGCAAGGGCATGCTGAGCACCAACTATGCCGAGGCGGGCGGGTTCCTGAAGACCGACCCGGCGCTGGAGTTGCCCGATATCCAGCTCCACTTCGTCATCGGCCTGGTCGACGACCACGCGCGCAAGTGGCGCTTCGGCCACGGCATGAGCCTGCACGTGTGCCAGTTGCGTCCAGCCAGCCGCGGCGAGCTAGCGCTGCGCAGCGCCGATCCGCTGGCGTCGCCGCGCATCGATCCGCGTTTCCTGTCCGCACCCGAGGATCTGCCGACGCTGGTCAAAGGCGTACGCATCGCCCGCCGGATCATGGCCGGCGCGGCGCTGGCGTCCGTCTGCGACGGCGAGATCAAGGCGCCGCGCGACGATAGCGACGAGGCGCTGGCCGAGGCGATCCGCGCCCGCGCCGACACCATCTACCATCCGGTCGGCACCTGCCGCATGGGCACGGATTCCGCATCTGTGGTCGATGCCGAACTGCGCGTGCGCGGCGTGACCGGCCTGCGGGTCGCGGACGCCTCGATCATGCCGCGGCTGGTCGGCGGCAACACCAGCGCGGCCTGCATGATGATCGGCGAGCGAGCCGCCGATCTGCTGCGCCGGACCCTATAATCGATCCATGCCGCTGACCATCCAAGCCTGCACCGCGCAACACATCGGCGATCGCCAGGAACAACAGGACCGGGTCGCCATCTTCCCGCATCCGAAGACGAAAGGGGCACTCCTGGCCGCCGTTGCCGACGGCATGGGCGGCCACACCGGCGGGGCGCTGGCCGCCGAGCAGGTGCTGCACTCCGCCAACAGCAGCTTCAGCGCCATCGGCCTCGGCCCCCAATACGTGCGCGACATGCTGGAATCCGGCATCAACGACGCCCACGACGCCATCCGCCTGACCCGCTACACCAGCGAACAGGATCCGCACAGCACCGCCTGCCTGCTGATTCTTCAGCCCGGCCAGGTCGATTGGGCCCATTGCGGCGATTCCCGCATTTATCATTTCCGCGACGGAAAGCTGATCAAGCGCAGCGTCGACCACTCCTACGTGATGGATCTGGTGCAGCGCGGCTTCATGACCGAGGAGCAGGCCGAGGAGCATCCGAACAAGAACATCCTGATTTCCTGTCTTGGCGACAGGGATGCGCCGCGCATTGAGTACGGCAAGGCGCAGCCGCTCGTTGCCGGCGACTGCTTCCTGCTCTGCACCGACGGTTTGTGGGCGTATTTCTCCGATATCGAACTCGGCCGGGTGTTGAGGGAAAAGCCGCCGCGCCAAGCTGCGGAATGGCTGATCGACGCGGCCCGCAGCCGCGCGGAAGGACGCGGCGACAACTGCTCGCTGGCGATCGTTCGTCTCAAGGAAGTCGACAAGCCGCCGCCGCTCGGGCGCCGGTAGTCAATCCAGCCACTTGCGGCGCCAGAAAACCAGCGCCAGGGTGATCGCCACGCCGAGCATCAGGCCGATGATCAGGGCAAAGCCGTTCGGGTTGTCGAGCAGCGGCATGCGGTGGAAATTCATGCCGAAGATTCCCGCCAGCAGGGTCGAGGGCAGGAAAATCATGGCGATCACCGTCAGCAGGCGCACTTCCTGATTGACGCGGTTGCTGACGGTAGACAGGTAGATATCCAGAAGTCCCGCGATCAGGTCGCGGATCGCTTCCAGCGATTCGATGATGTGGACCGTGTGATCGTAAATGTCACGCAAGTAAGGCTGTACCCCAGGGCCGAAAAAGCTGTTGCTGCGTGTAAGAGCGTTAACGACCTCGCGTAGAGGCCAGACGGCCCGGCGCAAGGTCAGGGTTTCGCCCTTGAGATGGTGGAGTGTCTCCAGTACGCGCGGCGAAGGTTTCTCCATCAGTTCTTCTTCCAGTCGCTCGGCGCGCTCGGTCAGCCCTTCCAGCACGCCGAAATAGCGATCGACGATTGTGTCGAGAAGCGCGTAGGCCAGATAGTCCGCCCCGGATTTCCGGATGAGGCCTCGGTTTTGCCGCAGCCGGTCGCGCACTGGATCGAAATTGCCGGTCGGCTTTTCCTGGAAGGTCAGGACGAAATTGCGGCCGACGACGAGGCTCACCTGCTCGGACGATATTCGCATCGTCTTGTCGTCGTAATCGAAGAAACGGGCGACCAGGAACAGGTAGCCTTCGTATTCGTCGAGTTTGGGGCGCTGGTCGGTGTTCAGGATGTCCTCGAGCACCAACGGGTGCAGGTCGAAGCGGCGCCCGATTTCCGCAAGAATTTCCGGTTCGTGCAGACCGTACATATTCAGCCACTGGATAGGCTGGGTCGGTGCGCAGGACTGGCAGTCGGCAACGGAGTCGAACTGCATTTCGAGCAGTTCCTCCGGCCCGTAGTCGATCAGGTTGATGCGCGCATGGTCAATCTTGCGCTCGCCCACATGCACGAGCGCTCCAGGTGGCAACCCGGTCTTTTCCGAGCGACGCTTGCGTCCCGCCATAAGCGCTTTCTTTTTGGGAAGAACCCGATTATTGAGTATGATCTTCACCGGCTTTGCCGCAGGCAACGAGGCCGTTGCCCTTGATTGGCGACTATAACAACTATCTGCCGGAGGTATCCATGTCGGTCACGATTGGCGTTCCCCGCGAAGTGTTTCCGGGGGAGAAGCGGGTTGCAACGGTTCCGGATGTTGTCGAGAAAGTGAAGAAGCTGGGGTTCGGCGTGGTCGTCGAAAGCGGCGCCGGCGACGGCGCCAATTTCAGCGATGACGCCTATCGGGCGGCCGGCGCCGAGATTGCGGGCAATGCCGCAGAACTCTGGGCCAAAGCCGACATGGTGTTCAAGGTGCGCGGTCCGACAACCGACGAAGTCGGCCTGATCAGGGAAGGCCAGACGCTGGTCAGCTTCATCTGGCCGGCGCAGAACCCGGAACTGATGCAGCAGATGGCGGCCAGGAAGGCCACCGTGCTGGCCATCGATTCGCTGCCGCGCACGCTTTCCCGCGCCCAGAAGATGGATGCGCTGACCTCGATGGCCGGCGTTGCCGGCTACCGTGCCGTAGTCGAGGCCGCCAACGCCTTCGGCCGTTTCTTCAACGGCCAGATCACCGCCGCCGGCAAAGTGCCGCCTGCCAAGGTCTTCATCGCTGGCGCCGGCGTGGCCGGTTTGGCCGCGATCGGCACCGCCGCCAACCTGGGCGCCATCGTGCGCGCCAACGACACCCGCGCCGAAGTCGCCGACCAGGTCAAGTCGCTGGGCGGCGAATTCGTCAAGGTCGATTACGAGGAAGAAGGCTCCGGTGGCGGCGGCTACGCCAAGGTGATGAGCGAGGGCTTCCAGCAAGCCCAGCGCGAGATGTATGCCAAGCAGGCCGCCGACGTCGACATCATCATCACCACCGCGCTGATCCCCGGCAAGCCCGCGCCGAAGCTGATTACCGCCGACATGGTGAAGAGCATGAAGGCGGGTAGCGTGATCGTCGACATGGCGGCCGAGCAGGGCGGCAACTGCGAACTGACCGAGCCCGGCCAGGCGGTGGTGAAGCACGGCGTGACCATCATCGGCTACACCGACCTGGTTAGCCGTCTCGCCAAGCAATCCTCGACGCTGTATGCGAACAACCTGTTGCGCCTGACCGAGGAACTGTGCAAGACGCAGAAGGAAAAAGGCGACGGTACCTTCGACGTCAATATGGAGGATGATGCCATCCGCGGCCTGACAGTGATCAAGGACGGCGAGATCACATGGCCGCCGCCTCCGATCAAACTGGCGGCACCGCCGCCGCCCAAGGCGGCGATGCCGCCACCGGCACCGAAGGGCCACGGCCATGGCGCCGGCGAACCGGCATCCGCCAAGTCGCTGGCGATCACCTTCGGTCTCGGCGCGCTCGCCTTCCTGTTCGTCGGCGCCTATGCACCCGCCTCCTTCCTGTCTCACTTCACGGTCTTCGTGCTGGCCTGCTTCGTCGGTTACATGGTGATCTGGAACGTGACGCCGGCGCTGCACACGCCGCTGATGAGCGTGACCAACGCGATCTCGTCCATTATCGCCATCGGCGCGCTGATCCAGATCGCGCCGCCGCTCACCGGCGCTGCCGAAGGTCGGGCGGACGGGCTGATCCTCGGTCTTGCCGTGCTCGCTCTGGCGCTGACCGCCATCAACATGTTCGGCGGCTTCGCGGTGACGCGGCGCATGCTGGCGATGTTCCGCAAGTAAGGAGACCGACATGACATCAAGCCTTGCCACCGTCTCCTACATTGGCGCCACCATCCTGTTCATCCTCAGCCTGGGCGGCCTGTCCAACCCCGAGACCGCGCGCCGCGGTAACGTTTTCGGCATCATCGGCATGACCATCGCGGTGCTGGCCACGGTCTTCGGCCCGCGCGTGACGCCGGCCGGCTACGGCTGGATCATCGGCGCCATGGCCATCGGCGCCACCATCGGCCTCTTCGCCGCGAAGAAGGTGCAGATGACGCAGATGCCCGAACTCGTCGCGCTGATGCACAGCCTGGTCGGCCTCGCCGCCTGTCTGGTCGGGTTCGCCAGCTACGTGGACACTTCGATCGAGTTCACCGGTGCCGAGAAATCGATCCACGAAATGGAGATTTACATCGGCATCCTGATCGGTGCCATCACCTTCTCCGGTTCGGTGATCGCATTCGGCAAGCTCTCCGGCAAGATCGGCGGCAAGCCGATGCTGCTGCCTGGCCGCCACTGGATCAACCTGATCGGCCTCCTGATCGTGATCTGGTACGGCCGCGAGTTCCTCAACGCCCACAGCATCGCCGATGGCATGGTGCCGCTGCTCGTCATGACCGTGGTCTCGCTGCTGTTCGGCATCCACATGGTCATGGCCATCGGCGGTGCCGACATGCCGGTGGTGGTCTCGATGCTCAACAGCTACTCGGGCTGGGCGGCGGCAGCCACAGGCTTCATGCTCTCCAACGACCTGCTGATCGTTGTCGGTGCGCTGGTCGGTTCCTCGGGCGCGATCCTGTCGTACATCATGTGCCGGGCGATGAACCGCAACTTCATCAGCGTCATCGCGGGCGGCTTCGGCACCGGCGGCGGCGCCGTGGCGGCGAAGGGCGATGGCGAACCGGTCGGCGAAGTAACGCCGATCAGCGCCGTCGACACCGCCGAACTGCTGCGCGAAGCGAAGAACGTCATCATCGTGCCGGGCTACGGCATGGCGGTGGCGCAGGCGCAGCACACGGTGTTCGAGATTACCCAGCACCTGCGCGAGAAGGGCGTCAACGTGCGCTTCGGCATCCACCCGGTGGCCGGCCGCATGCCGGGCCACATGAACGTGCTGCTCGCCGAGGCCAAGGTGCCCTACGACATCGTGATGGAAATGGACGAGATCAACGAGGATTTCCCGGACACCGACGTGTCGATGGTGATCGGCGCCAACGACATCGTGAACCCGGCGGCGCAGGAGGATCCGACCAGTCCCATCGCCGGCATGCCGGTACTGGAAGTGTGGAAGGCGAAGACTTCGATCGTGATGAAGCGTTCGATGGCTTCCGGTTACGCCGGCGTCGACAATCCGCTCTTCTACAAGGACAACAACCGCATGCTGTTCGGCGACGCCAAGAAGATGCTCGACGAGGTGCTGGTCGCGCTGAAGTCCTGACGGTCGTGGCCGCGCCGCTCGCCAAGAAGCAGATCAAGCGGCTGTCCGTGCTGCCATATGAAGCGGCGCGCGACGACCTGCGTTCGGGCGACTTGATCTTCTGTTCGGGCTCGTACCTGTTCTCGGGCCTGATCCAGCGCTTCACCGGTTCGGTGTGGAGCCATGTCGGCATTGTCTATCGCGACGAGGCATTGAGCCGAGTCTTCGTGCTGGAAAGCGAAGCCGGCATCGGCGTGCGGCTGGCGCCGCTATCGAAGTATCTGCGCGACTACCATGGCCGCCGCCGCCCCTATCGCGGCCAGATCGTCATCGGCCGCGTCGCCCCCGAACTTGATACCGCGCAGGTGCGCCGGGCGGTGAGCTACGGCATGGACCTGCTGACGAAGCCATACGACAACAGCGAAATCCTGCGTATCGCCATGCGCATCCTGTTTCGCATCGGTCGCCGCACGCGGGACCGCAAGTACATCTGCTCGGAGCTTGTCGACGAGTGTTTCGCCGCCGCCGGCATCGAGTTTGCGCGGCCGGACAACTACATCAGCCCCGACGACATCTGGCGCAACGGCTGCGTCGCCCTGTACAACCGGGTTTTGTGATCGCGCCGCCGCGCGCTATTTCTTGACAAAGCCGCCCAGCAGGGCAGCGACGGGGCGCAGCGGGCGCTTGGGGGGGAGGCCGCCGTCGGTGGTCTTGTCTGGCGTGTCACCGGGGCTGACTTTCGGTTGGTAGGGCTTGCCGAAGTCGAAGCCGTCGGCGGCAACCTTGGGCACGTGGGCGGCGGGACGCGGCAACTGGATCGGCGCTTTCGGGCCGTGGCGTTCCCGTTCCCGATGCGCATGACCATGGCCGCCGCTGCGGCCGCGCTTGTCGGTCTCGACGATGGCGCTGGTCGAGAACTCCGGTAGCGACACTTGTTCGATCTTGAGCTTGAGCAGCTTCTCGATGTCGTTCAGGCGCGGCTTTTCCTCGGGGGCGACCAGCGAGGTGGCGTCGCCCAGCTTGCCGGCGCGTCCGGTGCGGCCGATGCGATGGATGTAATCCTCGGCGACATGCGGCAGTTCGTAGTTGATGACGTGCGGCAGGTCGTCGATGTCGAGGCCGCGCGCGGCGACG
Source organism: Gammaproteobacteria bacterium (assembly GCA_018819515.1). Lineage (GTDB taxonomy): Bacteria > Pseudomonadota > Gammaproteobacteria > Burkholderiales > Rhodocyclaceae > Fen-999. The sequence continues at coordinate 24,365 of JAHJPX010000014.1, read as the reverse complement.
TCGGTGGCGACCAGGACGCGCGCGGTGCCGGACTTGAAGGCTTCCAGCGCCTCGGTGCGCTGCTGCTGGCTCTTGTCGCCGTGGATGGCGACGGCGTTGACGCCCTGACGCTCCAGCCAGGTGGTGAGCCGCGCCGTGCCGAACTTGGTGCCGACGAAAACCAGCGCCTGCATGGTCGGCGCTTCATTGACCATATGCAGCAGCAGGTGGCGCTTGCGGTCGGAATCGACCGCGTACATCCGGTGCGTGATGGTTTCGGAAACGGTATTGCGACGCGCGACTTCGATGAGCTGCGGGTTCTTCAGCATCGTGTCGGCCAGCTTCTTGATTTCCTCCGAGAAAGTGGCCGAGAACAGCAGGCTCTGGCGTTCCTTCGGCAACATGGCCAGGATGCGGCGGATGTCGGGGATGAAGCCCATGTCCAGCATGCGGTCGGCTTCGTCGAGGATGACGAATTCGACCTGGCTGAAGTGAACGCTCTTCTGTTGCACGTGGTCGAGCAGCCGGCCCGGCGTGGCGACGACAATTTCGCGGCCTTCCCGCAGCTCCGCCGTCTGCGGTTTGATGTCCACGCCGCCATAGACGCATACAGAGCGCAGCGGCAGGTGCTTGCTGTAGGTGACGACGCTGTCGTGCACCTGCATGGCCAGTTCCCGCGTCGGCGTCAGGATCAGGCAGCGCACCGGATGGCGCGCGGGCGAGAGGCTGGTGTTGGCGTGGCGGGCGATGCGTTGCAGCATCGGCAGCGTGAAGCCGGCGGTCTTGCCGGTGCCGGTCTGGGCGCCGCCCATGACGTCGTTGCCGGAGAGAATGACAGGAATGGCTTGCGCCTGGATAGGGGTGGGCTCCGTGTAGCCGGCGTCTTCGACGGCCCGGAGCAGTTCGGGCATCAGCCCGATATCTGCGAACTTCATTGAATCTCCCGAAACGGCCTGCCCGCGTGCGCGGGTACCGGTTCAGGCGATTGGTGTGGGGAAAATGTATCGAACAACCTGAATTGCGCGCCAACCGGCAGGGCGCCTGCGCGGCATTCTACCGGAATCGGGGGTAGCGTGACGGTTCAGGTGCTGCGACGCGGCAACGGCGGTTCGGGCGCCATCGGCGCCAGGCTGCGCTTGACGCCGCCTTTCTTCTCCGCGTCGTCGGCGCCTTTCGCCGGCGCCGGCTTTTGCACTACGCCGCCCGTGGGCGGGTCAACCAGGTCTGGCACGACGGGCTTGATGTCGTTGTCGCGCATGTAGCCGTCCATGTCGCGCCAGCCAGCGTATACGGCGGATCTGAGCGCTTTTGGATTCATTACGTAGCAATCTTCCAGCGCCCGTCCGGAATGTCGGCAGGCACCGCCGATTGCCCGGCCGTCGGCCTCCTTGGCTTCGGCGACCTTGGCGGAATCCCCCAAGCCGGGAATCTCGCAGCCGCCCAAGGCGAACGCGAGAACCAGCAGGGCAATCTTATGGAAGCGCATGTAATTCCTTCATGGCAAAGCGCATACCCATGATTCTACGGCATTTGCCGATCACGCTTTAGACATGAGTTGGCGGCGGTCATATCCGCGACGCCGGTCCGGACCGCGATACCGCGGATCCTGGCGCTTGCGACGGTCCTCTTTGCGTCCCAGTTGGTGTAGCGACGGATGCGGGTGAGCCACTTCCTCGATCTCGTGCACGATCGCGCTGGCCTTTTCCGGCGGGATGTGATGCAGTTCTTCCACGATGTGGTGGTCGGCGGCCGAAACCGAGCGCTGCAGGAGACCGAACACCAGCCACGCGATCAGGAGGTCGATGCTGACGAGGATGAGTTCGAGATAGATGAGGGGAGCGAAGAAGTGCCGGTTTCGCTTGTCTCCGAACACGAAGTAGAAGCCGTCGAATCCTTCCTGGGGGCCCCGCACCATGGACTGATATGGCTCGAAAGGCGGAAAGAGCAGGATCACGGCTAAATTGGCGACAGCGAACCAGACGAAGCCGCGGATCATGGCGGATCCGCTCAGATGGAAGTCGACGCCCTCCGTGGAGTTCAACGCCAGCCACGCTGCCAGGGCATTGGCGACGACGAACATCACTTCGATCGTCAGCAGTTCCTGGTGGACGATGCGACCAGGGGGCGCCATCAGAAGGAAGTAGAAACTCTCGAAACTACGGACTGCGCCCCGCTGGAGTGAGTAGTCCAGAAAAGGCGGGAAGATCATCAGCAGCACGAGATTGAGTGCGGCAATGACGGCGATGGCGTTCTGGTATCTGTTCATTTTGGTTGCCCGCCCGAGTTGTGTAATTATTGCAGCGCCTGCCATCGCCTGCAAGCACGACGATTGACAGCCGATGCCGGATTGCATTACAAGGCCGGTGCCAGCCCAACTTACACTCAGGAGCACCGCGCCATCATGGTTTATCCGAGAATCATCGCCCACCGCGGTGGCGGCGGGCTGGCGCCCGAGAACAGCCTGGCCGGCCTGACGGCCGCGGCGAATATCGGCTGTCGCGGCGTCGAGTTCGACACCATGCTCTCGGCGGACGGCGTGCCGGTGCTGATGCACGACGACACGGTCGATCGCACCACCGGCGGAAGCGGCGTGGTGTCGCGGCTGACTTTTGCCGAACTGCGGCAACTCGACATCGGCGGCGAGCCGGTGCCGTCGCTGGCCGAGGCGCTGGCGCGCTGCGCCGAACTCGGCCTCTGGGCCAACATTGAGCTTAAGGTTGCCGTGGATGCCGATATTGCGGCACTTGGGCAGTCGGTCGGACGAGTGCTCGCGGAAGTCTGGAATGGCCATGGCGTGATTTCTTCGTATTCGACCATCGCGCTGCTCGCCGCGAAAAGTCAGCTATCGCGGGACTCCGATTACGCGCTGCTGGTCGACGATCTGCGCCCGGATTGGCGGGAGCGGGCCGTCGAGGCCGGCGCCTGCGCAGTTCATATGGCGGCGGGATGGGCGGACGCGGCGGCGATCGCGTCCGTGCGCGCGGCCGGCCTCAAACTGGCCTGCTACACGGTCAACGAATACACCGAAGGCGAGCGCCTGCTTGCCGCCGGTGCGACCGCCGTGTTCACCGATTTTCCCGAGCTCTGGCATTCGCCCGAACCGATGCCCGAGGCTTCACAAATCCTTACACTTCGGCCGGCCGCTTAACATTTTCCTGATGGCATTCCGTGACGCTCGTCGCTAATCTGGCCTCGCAACTAACCCAAACAACCGTACAGGAGGAATAACATCATGAAGACATCTCTCATCGCCGTTGCCTTCGCTGCACTCGTCGCCGTACCTGCCTTCGCCGACTCCGCAGCGACGCCCGGTATCGACCAGCGGCAGGCCAACCAGGAACGCCGTATCGACCAGGGTGTCGCCTCGGGCGAACTCAACGCCCGCGAAACCGCGCGTCTCGAGCGTGGCCAGCAGCGCGTCGAGAACATGGAAACGCGCGCCAAGTCCGACGGCGTGGTTACCAAGGGCGAGCGTGCGCGCATCCAGGCCAGGCAGAATCTTCAGAGCAAGCGCATCGTCCGGCAGAAACACGATCCCCAGAAAGCGCGCTGAACTTGCGCCTTAACCCGAAAAGGCCCGCCTGGCGGGCCTTTTTGCTTTCCTTCGCGTAAAATCGTTCCATTGCGCCAACCCCGGCATTTGCCATGAAAAGTACCGAAATCCGCCAGGCCTTCCTTGATTTCTTCGCCTCCAAGGGCCACCAGATCGTCGCTTCCAGCTCGCTGGTGCCGCACGACGACCCGACGCTGCTGTTCACCAACGCCGGCATGAACCAGTTCAAGGATGTCTTCCTCGGCTTCGACAAACGTCCCTACCAGCGCGCAACCACGTCGCAGAAATGCGTGCGCGCCGGCGGCAAGCACAACGACCTCGAAAACGTCGGCTACACCGCGCGCCACCACACCTTCTTCGAGATGCTGGGCAACTTCAGCTTCGGCGACTACTTCAAGCGCGACGCCATCCACTACGCCTGGGAACTGCTGACCGTCGTCTTCAAGCTGCCGGCCGACAAGCTGTGGACCACGGTCTACGCCGAGGACGACGAGGCCTATGACATCTGGACGAAGGAAATCGGCGTGCCGGCCGAGCGCTGCATCCGTATCGGCGACAACAAGGGCGCGCGCTACGCTTCCGACAACTTCTGGATGATGGGCGACACCGGCCCCTGCGGCCCCTGCTCGGAAATCTTCTACGACCACGGTCCGGAGATTCCTGGCGGCCCGCCCGGCTCGCCCGACGAGGACGGCGACCGCTACATCGAAATCTGGAACAACGTGTTCATGCAGTTCAACCGCGACGAAGCGGGCGTCATGCATCCGCTGCCCAAGCCCAGCGTCGATACCGGCATGGGCCTGGAGCGCGTTGCTGCGGTCATGCAGCACGTGCACAGCAACTACGAGATCGATCTCTTCCAGAACCTGATCAAGGCTGCGGCGCGTGAAACGTCGGGCGCCGACATGGACTCGCCTTCGCTCAAGGTGCTGGCCGACCACATCCGCGCCTGTTCCTTCCTGCTCTGCGACGGCGTGATTCCCGGCAACGAGGGCCGCGGCTACGTCCTGCGCCGCATCATCCGTCGCGCCATCCGTCACGGCTACAAGCTTGGCGCGCGAGCCGCCTTCTTCCACAAGCTGGTGCCGGACCTGGTCGCCGAGATGGGCGCCGCCTATCCCGAACTCGCGGCCGGCGAAAAGCGCGTCATGGATGCGCTCAAGCAGGAAGAAGACCGTTTCTTCGCCACCATCGAGAACGGCATGTCCATCCTCGAAGGCGAACTGGCCGCGATGGCGAAGTCGGGCGTGAAGGTTTTCAATGGCGAGACCGCCTTCAAGCTGCACGACACTTTCGGTTTTCCGCTGGACCTCACGGCCGATATCTGCCGCGAGCGTAGCGTCACGGTCGACTCCGCCGCCTTCGACGCCGCCATGGCGCGCCAGAAGGAACAGGCGCGTGCGGCCGGCAAGTTCAGGATGGCGACGGCGCTGGAATACGATGGCCCGGCCAGCGCCTTCCACGGTTACGAGAAGCTGGAAACCCCCGCGAAGATCCTCGCGCTCTACAAGGACGGCACGCCGGTGAACGAACTCGATGAAGGCGACCTCGGCGTCGTCGTGCTCGACGACACGCCGTTCTACGCCGAGTCCGGTGGCCAGGTCGGCGACCGCGGCGAGATCAAGGGAGCAGGGCTGTTTGCCGTCGAGGACACGATGAAGATCCAGGCCGCGGTCTTCGGCCACCACGGCGTCGTCAAGACCGGTCAACTGGCGGTTGGTCAGAAGGTGACGGCGCGCGTCGACACCGCCGCCCGCGCCGCCACCGCGCGCAACCATTCGGTCACGCACCTGATGCACAAGGCACTACGGGAAGTGCTCGGCCAACATGTGCAGCAGAAGGGCTCGCAGGTCGATCCCGACAAGACGCGCTTCGACTTCGCACACACGCAGCCGATGAGCGCTGAGGAAATCCGCGAAGTCGAGGAAATCGTGAACGACGAAATCCTCGCCAACGCCGCGACCGACACGCGCCTGATGCCAATCGCCGAAGCGCAGAAAGCGGGCGCCATGATGCTGTTCGGCGAGAAGTACGGCGACGAAGTGCGCGTGGTCGACATCGGTTCCTCGCGCGAGTTGTGCGGCGGCACGCACGTGGGACGCACCGGCGACATCGGCCTGTTCAAGATCGTTTCCGAAGCCGGCGTCGCCGCCGGCGTGCGGCGCGTCGAGGCGATCACCGGCGCCAACGCGCTGCGCTACGCGCAGGAGCAGGAGCGCCGCATGCAGGGCGTCTCGGCGCTGCTGAAGACGCAGCCGGACGAAGTGGCCGAGCGCGTCGCCGGCATCCTCGACAACGTGCGTGCGCTGGAAAAGGAAGTGGCGCGGCTCAAGGGCAAGCTGGCCTCGGGGCAGGGCGACGATCTGGCCACGCAGGCGGTCGACATCAAGGGCGCCAAGGTGTTGGCCGCCACGATGGACGGTGCCGATGTGTCGGCGCTGCGCGACACGATGGACAAACTCAAGGACAAGTTACAGTCGGCCGTGATCGTGCTGGCCAGCGTCGCCGACGGCAAGGTCAGTTTGATCGCCGGCGTGACGTCGGGACTGACATCGAAGGTGAAGGCCGGCGAACTGGTGAACATGGTCGCCGGTCAGGTCGGCGGCAAGGGCGGCGGCCGGCCCGACATGGCGCAGGCCGGCGGCACCGACGCCACGAAACTTCCCGCAGCGCTGGCTTCGGTGCCAGCCTGGGTGGAAAGCAGGCTGTAACGCTGCCGCCGGGGTCGGCGCGCGGCGCCGGCCCTGGAGCTGACAAATGTCGAAACTGTTTCTCGTCGCCGCGTTTCCCCTGATGCTGTCCGGCTGCGCCGTCGTCGCTGTCGCCGACACCGCCGTGTCGATTACGGCCGGCGCGGTCGGACTCGCCGCCGATGCGGCGATCGGCACCGTCAAAATTGTCGGCAAGGGCGTCGGCAAAGCGGCCGACGCCGTCATAGACGACGAACCGGCCGACGAGTAGCGGAGAAAGGTCAGCCGTGGTGGTACGCCACCCAGGGAAGGTGGTCCGGTTCCTGAACCAGGGCCAAAAAGAAAACCGGCGATGAGTCGGCCTCCGGGTCGTTAGCATTTGCCTTCCGCGCCGCTATTGGCGATGCGGTCGAGTGCGGCGAGTACTTCCATGCTGGCCGATTCGAGTTCGGCGATGGCGGTGAAACCCTTGCCGGATTCGCCGTTGAAGTGCGCGCGCAAGGCCGCGAGGCCGGCGGCGTGGAAGCGCTGGTGCGGTGTTTCCATTTCCCGGAAGCCGGGCAGCGTGGAGTAGTTGGCCTTGCCGTCGCCTTCGTAGTACCACTTGCCGAGGCGGCAACGGGTGTGGTCGGCAAAGTCCTCTGGCTTCTTCTCCGACTGGCGCATGAAGACCTTGTAGATCTCGAACTTGTAGACGAGGTGGTCGATCTTGGCGACTTCGATGAAGCTGCGTAGCGCCGAGGCATCAATGGTCTTTTCCATGCGCGTCGAGAGGCCGAACAGTTCCTGCATGCGTTCCGTGGCCGTCTGGCCGTCGCGGCCGAAGCTCTCCGAGCGTTCGGCCCAATGCTCCATCTGGTCGCGCGTCTGCTGGGTTTCGGTCTGTATGGAAGAAACCAGCCCGGAGATTTCGGTGGTGGCGTTGGTGGTCCGCTCGGCCAGCTTGCGGACTTCGTCGGCGACCACTGCGAAGCCGCGGCCCTGCTCGCCGGCGCGGGCTGCCTCGATGGCGGCGTTGAGCGCCAGCAGGTTGGTCTGGTCGGCGATTTCCTTGATCAGGTTAACGATGCCGCCGATTTGCGTCGCCCGCTCGGTGAGCGAATCGACGTGTCTCGCCATCTTGGTGCTGTCGGCCGCCATGGTGCGCAGATTCTCGGCGATCGCCAGCATGGCCTCGCGGTTGGCGTTCGACGCGGTGGCCGCTTCGATGGCATTGTTCTTCTCCTGGTCCATGGCGCTGGCGACCGTGGCCTGCGAGCGCTGGATGTCGAGGAACGAGTCGCCGAACGAGCGCAAGGTCTGATAGATGCGCCCGCAGTTTTGCAGATCGGTTTGCATCGTTGCGGCCCGGCTCTCCGCATCCTGCTGCGCCTGTCCGGCTGTGGCAAGTTCCTGCTCGGCGTTTGTCGCCCTGTCGTTCGCCGCCGCGAGCTGATCGGTCAGTTCGCGGACGTGCCGCTTCAATCCACCACACAACATGATTTTGTCTCCTCCTGATTGGGTGCCGCCCGAAGTTCGGTACGGTATTGCATATTTTTGAGAGATAATACCAAAGTAATAGCCGGTATGCCATGTTTATATGGCATCCCGGCTCCTCGAGGAAACGTGCCGCCCTTTGGGCGTCCAGCCAGTCAGCTTCGGAAAAGTGGTCTTGCCTGCTGACGCAGGCGCGTTGTCAGCCGTGGCGATATGCCAAGTGACGATGGCTGCGCGTGGGGACTGCCATTGAGGGAAACGTCGGGCTAGACTTGGAAAATGAATGTCATATCGCGAATCGCCGGCTGGCTGCGTCCGGCGGCGCACCTGCCGGCGGACGAGCGCATGGCCGTCGAACGGGCCGTGGATCGGGTCGATCCGCTGCTGCGGCTGGTTTCGGGCTATCAGGGGCGATTGGCGCCGGCGGTGCGACAAGCGCTCGCGCATTGCGACGCGCTGGTGGCGGCGTTGCCGGGGCCGGTGGACGTCCACGCCCAGGCCTTCGGTAGCGATCCGCTGGTTCGCGTCATGTTCTCCACGCCGGGCGACATCGCCGAGACGCTGGGCCGCAGCCCGGAAGTGAGGCAGTTCCTCGCCGCGCCCGGCCACCAACTGGCGGAATCCTTCCACGGCCTGCTGGGTGCCCGGCGGCGAGAGAAGAAAGTCATGGGCACGACCATGTTCGGCGACATGGTGCAAGCTGATGCGCCGCAGACGCTGCTCTATTTCACTGACCATACGCTCAGGGCCATCGGCGCCAACCTCGACGAAACCCGCCGGCAACTGCGGCTGGCGGGTCTGGATAGTCTCGCCGATGGCTATGCCGCCCACCGCAAGGAGGCGAACGACCGGTCATTGCAGGGAGCGGAGGAGGTACTGGCCGAACTGTGTGAGTGGCTGATGGCGGCGACGGATCACCTGCGGCTGGAGCCGGTGTCCGTGGCCGTAGATCTGCTCGGCGTCGAGGCGAGCGGCCCGGGACCCGGCGTGCATCAGATCAGCTTTCCGGAGCTGGTTGGACAGGACCGGCGCCGCTGGACCTTGATGCTGGTGCGCCTGAGCCGGGACGAGGCGCTGGCGGCCATCCAGCGCCAGCAGCAGGCCGCCCGCTATCTCGTCATCTGAGGCCGTCGGGGCTCACAGGAAAGTCAGCCGTGGTGATACGCCGGGTAACGGCGGCAGTGGGCCGGAACTGCCACCGGGGAAGACGTCAGGCTCTTGGTGCCCGCCGCTGGTGAAGGTGACGTGCAGGCCGGGCCAGATGGTTTCCAGCGTCGTCTTGAATTCCGCCTGGATGCGCTCTGGTGTCGCTTGGTTGTCCGCCTTGAAGCGCAGCACGACGACGTGGCCGCTCACTTCATCTCGTTCTTCACTTGACAACCCCCCGAAGCGGCTCTAGGCTTGAAACGGAATGAACGTTCATTCCGCTTGGGCCATCAAGGAGGTTCATCATGTCTCTATATCAAACGATTCCGTGGTATTCAGTCCTTATGTGGTTCGGCGTCTTGGTCGGGCTCATGCTATTCAATGAGTTGGCGCGCTTGGGCAAGTGGCCTGCCCTGGTACTTTTTCTCGTCCTGCCCCTCATCCTGACTTTCACCGTCTGGCCCCAGACCGCGGGCGAAGGCTCAAGCGTTGGCACCTGGTTCCACTGGGCCAAGGTCTACTCATCATTGGCCGGCTGCCTCGGCTTCATGGCCCTGCGTTTCATCAAGGGCGCCGACAAGAACAAGTGGTTCCTGTTTTTCCCCGCCTTCATCCTGGCCCTCAACATCGGCGAAGCGGTAGCCCGCGATTTCCAGGTCTATTTCCTGAACGCGGACGGTTTGGTTCCAGTCGATGGCGTCTACATGCGCAGCGGTGTCTGGAACCTGATGAACGGCGTCGCCGGCATCCTCAACATTGTTACCATCTCCGGCTGGGCCGGGATATTCATCAGCAAGGACAAGAAGAGGGACATGCTCTGGCCCGACATGCTCTGGTTCTGGATCATTGCCTACGATCTTTGGAATTTCGCCTATGTCTACAACTGTGTCGGCGACCACTCCTTCTATGCCGGTGCGGCCCTCCTGGTTTCCTGCACCATTCCGGCATTCTTCATCAGGAAGGGCGCATGGCTGCAGCACCGTGCCCAGACTCTGGCAATATGGATGATGTTCGTGATGTGCTTCCCCGACTTCGTGGACAATTCGATATTCGCGGTAAAGGCTTCGCTGGATCCCAATGCCCTGTTCCTGGTCAGCTTCCTTGCGCTGGCGGCGAACATCGCGGTATTTGTCTTCCACTTCGCCAAGGTGTTCAAGTACAACCGGAGCCCGATTCGTGCTGAGGTGTATCCGGATCTGGCGGCTTACCGGGCCATCGCCGCCGGTCGCTGAAATTTCCCCAATGGTCCGTTGCCCTTCTCCTGCGGGAGAAGGGCAGTTCGCAAGCAGTGAGGCAATTCAACGATGGACGAAAGCCGCGACAAAAAGCAGCGGATATTGCAGGCCACCCTCAGGCTGATTACCGACAACGGCTTTCATGGCACGCCGGTTTCGATGATCGCCAACGAAGCCGGTGTCGGCGCCGGCACGATATACCGCTACTTCGCCAACAAGGAAGCGATCATCAACGAGTTGTACGACCACATCCAGAAGGACCTGCATGCCGCAACCATGGCCAACATTCCGGCAGACGTCAGCGTCCGCGACGAATTCAGGCTGAAATGGCTGAACATCCTGCACTACTTTCTGGATCACCATTACGAAGCCAGATTCCTCGAGCAGTATTCCGCCTCTCCATTCATCAGCCCGGAGGTGACCGAGGAGAAGAACCGCCGCAACGCACACCTCAAGGCGCTGATTGCCAGGGGCGTTGCCACGGGCGCCATACGCGAAGTGGACTATCACACCGTTGCGGTGTTGCTGTGGGGCACGGTGTACCAACTCCACCAGTTGCAGACGTCGGGCATGCGTCAGGTCACCGAAGACCTGATCGACGACATCTTCCGGGTGGTTTGGGACGGGATGAGCAAGCGGCAGGACTGAACGTCAGACCGCTTGCGAACGGCTCAGTTAGTGCCCGCCGCTGGTGAAGGTGACGTGCAGGCCGGGCCAGATGGTTTCCAGCGTCGTCTTGAATTCCTCCTGGATGCGTTCGAGTGCGGCCTGGTTGTCGGCTTCGAAGCGCAGAACGACGACCGGCGTGGTGTTGGAGGCGCGGGCGAGGCCGAAGCCGTCCTTGTATTCGGCGCGCACGCCGTCGATGGTGATGAGTTCCCGGGCGCCGGGGAACTGGCCCTCCTTCTGGAGTCTGGCGATCAGCGCGTGCGGCTCGCCTTCCTTCATCTTGATGTTGAGTTCGGGCGTCGAGATGGCGTTGGGCAGGTTCTTCAGCGGCCAGTTGGCGTCCCTCCAGCGGCTGACGATCTCGAGCAGGCGGGCGCCGGCGTAGAGGCCGTCGTCGAAGCCATACCAGCGCTCCTTGAAGAAGACGTGGCCGCTCATTTCGCCGGCCAGCGGCGCGCCGGTTTCCTTGAGCTTGGCTTTGATGAAGGCGTGGCCGGTGTTCCACATCAGTGGCTTGCCGCCCTGGTAGCGGACGGACTCGGCAACCCAGCGCGAACACTTCACGTCGAAGATGATCTGCGCGCCGGGCATGCGGGTCAGCACGTCGGCGGCGAACAGCATCAGTTGGCGATCGGGATAGATGATTTCGCCGTCCTTGGTGACGACGCCCAGCCGGTCGCCGTCGCCGTCGAAAGCGAGCCCTAACTCGGCATCGGTTTCCTTGAGGACGCGGATGACGTCCTTGAGGTTCTCGGGCTTGGAGGGATCGGGATGGTGGTTGGGGAAGTTGCCGTCGACTTCGCAGAACAGTTCGATGACTTCGCAGCCCATGCGGCGGAACAATTCCGGCGCAAAGCCGCCGGCGACGCCGTTGCCGCAGTCGACGACGATCTTCATCGGCCGGGCCAGTTTCACGTCGCTGACGATGCGCTTGAGGTAGGCCTCGCGCACGTCGGCGCTGCCCAGTTTGCCGTTGCCGGTGGCGAGGCGCCCTTCGTCGATGCGCTTCTTGAGGTCCTGGATCAGCGGGCCAAACAGGGTCTGGCCGCCGAGCACCATCTTGAGGCCGTTGTAGTCGGGCGGGTTGTGGCTGCCGGTAACGGAAACGCAGCTTTCGGTGCCGAGTTCGAAGGCGGCGAAGTAGGTGACGGGCGTCGGCACGCAGCCGATGTCGACCACGTCGACGCCGGCCCGGTTGATTCCTTCCGCCAATGCGCCGGCCAGCGCCGGGCCGGAGAGGCGACCGTCGCGGCCGATGGCGATGGTCGACAGGCCGCGGTCGCGGGCTTCCGAACCGATGGCCTGGCCGATGGTGCGCACGGCGTCGGCGGTGAGCGACTGGTCGACGATGCCGCGGATGTCGTAAGCCTTGAAAATCTCGGGGGCGATGGTGGTCATGTTCTGGCTCCGGCTTGTTAGGAGTGGGGTTTTAGTGAAGCACCTTGGGAATGTCGTTGACGCTGTCCGGCGGCGCGGGCGAAGCATGGTGCAGCACCAGCCGCCAGCCGAGCGCGCCGCGCACGAAGATGTTGGTAGCGATCACCGGCGCCTGCTTGGATTCGTCGCCGCGCACGGAGATATGCTCGATGACGGTGTGGATTGCCGTAAATGGCGTATTCACCGTCGTGCTGCCGGAAATGCGTACCTTCAGGTGCGGGCCGCCCTCAAGGATACGCTGCCAGGCGTCGCGGATGGCGGCGTAGCCCGTCAGGCATGGACCGCCCGGGTGGATGCAGGCGATTTCCTCGTCTTCCGCCCAGACGGCCATCAGCGCCTCCATGTCGGCGCGCTCAATGGCGTCGTAAAGGGCGGCCTCGGCGTCCGCCGGTGTCGGGTATATCGGTTTGTCAGGCATCGTCATGGGCCAGTGCCGCGAGAACCTGTTCCGGTTGCAATTGGTTCAGGCAGTTCAGGTGCCCCAGCGGGCATTCCCGCTTGAAGCACGGACTGCATTCGAGGTCGAGCGAGACTATTTTCGCACGCGGCGACAGCGGTGGCGTATAGGCGGGGCTCGATGAGCCGTAAAGGGCCGCCAGCGGCCGGTCGAGCGCGGCGGCGACGTGCATCAGGCCGGAATCGTTGCTGACCACGGCGCGGGCGTCGGCGATGAGGTCGATGGCCTGCTCGAGGTTGGTGCGGCCGCAGAGATTTCGTGCTGCGCCCTCGGAAAGCCGCTCGATCTCGGCGCCGACCTCGGCGTCCTTGGTGGAGCCGATACACCATATTGGCCCGTTGAGTGGCGTACCACCACGGCTGACTTTTTGCGCCAGCGCCGCGAAATGCGCCGCTGGCCAGCGCTTGGCGGGGCCGTATTCGGCGCCGGGACAGAAGACGACTGGCGTGACATCAAACGGCAGGCCGAGCGCGGCACGCGCGGCACGCTGTTGCCCGGGCGTCGAGGTGAGACGCGGATTAGGCGTCGGCGTGTCGAGCGGGCCGGCCAGTGCCGCGTAGCGGTCGACCAGGCGTGGCATGGCGGCTTCGGCTAGCGTGTGGCGGTCGTTGAGCAGGAAGTAGCGCGCTTCGCCGGTATAGCCGGTGCGTGTCGGGATCTTCGCAAAGAAGGGAACCAGCGCGGACTTCCACGAGTTGGGGAGAACGAAAGCCGCGGAAAAGTCAGCCGTGGTGAGACGCCGACCGAGTGCCTTGCGGCCGGCCCAGTCGAATTTGCCGTGGGCGAAGGGGTTTTCGATGGTTGCGGCGACCTCGGGCATGCGCGCCAGCAGCGGCGCGCTCCATGCCGGGGCGATGACGTGGATCTCGGCGTCCGGTTCGCAGGCCTTCAGCCGCATCAACAGCGGCTGCATCATGATCGTGTCGCCGATCCAGGATGGCGCGACGATCAGGATGCGGCGCGGCACGGTCAGTGGTGACCCTTCGGTTTTTCGCCGGTGAAGGTGTACTTGGTGCCGCAATAGGGGCAGTCGGCTTCGCCCGTCTTCAGCACGTCGAGGAATACACGCGGGTGTCGCGCCCACAGCGGCGCGCCGGGTCGCGGACAGTGCAGCGGCAGGTCGTGCGCGGTGACGGCGACCTCGCGGGTGGTTTCGTTGATTTCGGCCATCGGGTTTTCCTTAGACTTTGGCGAGCCAGTCGGCGTGGGCTGGCGCACGGCCGTTGACCACGTCGAAGAACAGGCTCTGGATCTTGGTGGTGATGGGGCCGCGCTTGCCCTCGCCGATCTGGCGATTGTCGAGTTCGCGGATCGGCGTGACTTCGGCGGCCGTGCCGGTGAAGAAGGCTTCGTCGGCGACGTAGATATCGTCGCGCGTCAGGCGCTTGGAGATCACGCTGTAGCCGAGTTCTTTCGCCAGCGCATGCACGGAGGCGCGGGTGATGCCGATCAGCGCCGAGGCGATTTCGGGTTCGTAGATCTGGCCGTCCTTGACGACGAACAGGTTCTCACCCGCGCCTTCGGCAACGAAGCCGTCCACGTCGAGCAGCAGCGCCTCGTCGTAGCCGTGCTCGGTGGCTTCCATGTTGGCGAGGATGGAGTTGGCGTAGGTGCCCGAGTACTTGGCGCGGCACATCGAGACGTTGACGTGGTGGCGGGCGTAACTCGACGTCTTGACGCGGATGCCCTTCTCCAGGCCTTCTTCGCCGAGATAGGCACCCCAGGGCCAGGCGGCGATGGCGACGTGGGTGCTGGCGCCCTTGGGCGAGACGCCCATTTTTTCGGAGCCGTAGAAGGCGATCGGCCGGATGTAGGCAGATTCGAGCTTGTTGGCGCGCACGACTTCCTTCTGCGCTTCCATCAGCGTTTCCTTGTCCCACGGCATGGGCATGCGGTAGATATGGGCGGAACTGAACAGGCGGTCGGTATGTTCCTTGAGCCGGAAGATGGCCGTGCCATTGACGGTCTTGTACGCTCGGACGCCTTCGAAAACGGCGAGGCCATAGTGCAGCGAATGGGTCAGCACGTGGGTGGTTGCGTCTCGCCAGGGCACGAGCTTGCCGTCGTACCAGATGAAGCCGTCGCGGTCGGCCATGGACATGGTGGTTTCTCCAGCAGGGTTCTATCAAAAAACCATTTTATCGCGGCCTGTAGAATGCGGGGCATGAACCGCATCTGGAAACCCAACGTCACGGTCGCCGCTTTGGCGGAGCGAGATGGCCGTATTTTGCTGGTCGAGGAGGAAACCTCGGATGGCATTCGGATCAACCAGCCGGCCGGGCACCTCGATGAAGGCGAGTCGTTGCTGGAGGCATGCGCCCGCGAGACGCTGGAGGAAACGGCCTGGCGCTTCAGGCCCACGGCGCTGGTGGGCATCTACCAGTGGCCACGTCCTCAGGGCGATGTCACCTACCTGCGCTTCGCGTTCGCCGGGGCGCTCGGCGACGAGCAGACCGGCCGCAGCCTCGATACCGGCATCCTGCGCACGATCTGGCTGACGCCGGAGGAAATCGAAGGCAGCCGCGAGCGGCATCGCAGTCCGCTGGTCTGGCAATGCGTCCAGGACTATCTGGCCGGCCGCCGCTATCCGCTGGAAATCGTCCGGCACCATGGCTGAGCACGTGATCGTCGGCTTGTCCGGTGGCGTCGACTCCTCGGTTGCAGCGCTGCTGCTCAAGCGCGCCGGCCATCGCGTCACCGGCCTGTTCATGAAGAACTGGGAGGACGACGACGATGACGAATACTGCTCGTCGCGCCAGGACCTGATCGACGCGGCCGCTGCGGCCGACGTGATCGGCATCGACCTCGAAGTGGTGAATTTCTCCGCCGAGTACAAGGAGCGCGTGTTCGCCGATTTCCTGCGCGAGTACCAGGCGGGTCGTACGCCGAATCCCGACGTGTTGTGCAACTCGGAAATCAAGTTCAAGGCCTTCCTCGACCATGCGGTCAAGCTTGGTGCCGACAGGATCGCCACTGGTCACTACGCGCAGGTGCGCGAGATCCTTGGTACGTGGCAACTGCTGAAGGCCGAGGACGGCACCAAGGACCAGAGCTACTTCCTCTATCGCCTCAACCAGGCGCAACTGGCGAAGACGCAGTTTCCGGTTGGCCACCTGTACAAGCGCGACGTGCGCCGGATCGCCGAAGAAGCCGGCCTGCCCAACCATGCCAAGAAGGATTCGACGGGAATCTGCTTCATCGGCGAACGTCCGTTCCGCGAATTTCTCGCCCGTTATCTGCCCAAACAGCCCGGCGAGATCCGGCGGCTGGACGATGATCGCGTCGTCGGCCGGCACGAGGGACTGACCTATTACACGCTGGGCCAGCGCGAAGGCCTGGGCATCGGCGGGGTGAAAGGCGCGCCGGAAGTCCCGTGGTTCGTCGCTGGCAAGGACATGGGGAGAAATGTCCTTTACGTCGTTCAGGGCCACGAGCATCCGGCGCTTATGAAGGACAGGCTGGCTGCGGATCGGCTTTCATGGGTCTCCGGCTACGCGCCGCACACGCACTGGGTCTATTCGGCCAAGACGCGCTATCGCCAGCCAGATGCGGCCTGCGAAGTGGAGAACGTAGACTCTAATCGCTGCGAGATTGCGTTCGCCGCGCCGCAATGGGCGGTAACCCCGGGGCAGTCGGTTGTGGTGTACGAGTCGCTCGTCTGCCTGGGGGGCGGCATCATCGCGTGAGTTCGCCCCGGAGCCCTTTGGGCGTCCGAGTGAACTTCCCGTTATGACGATGCTGTTGCGCGAAGGCAAACAAGAACCTTCATCCGCGCTTCGCGCAGATGAAGACCCCTCGACTGAACCGACAGCCCCCGAAGAGGCTTTACCAGACAGCGCTCAGGTCGACACCACCCTTCGGGTGACGCCTGGCGCGCCTACTTGCTGGCCGTCGCCACCACGGGCGGGGTGAGCATATCCGCCTGGATTGACAAGTACAGACCGACGATACCGAGAAGAGCGGTGATGACGACAGAGACGGCGATGAGAGTCTTCATGACGAATCTCCTTGCTTCGTTGGAAAACAGTAGAAGAAGGCGAAAGAACCAGGAATGGCCAGTCGTTGCCTGCTTCTACCAACTTTCCCTCTCATGGCGCTCGTTACTCATTGTCGGCTTTCCGGGCGGAAGATGATGTCGGGGCTATCCTAGACCAAAAGCTGCCGGGATAACAGGGTTAATTGGTGTGGGCACGGCGCCAAGGTGTGCGAACAGCGCCTTCTGAGCTAGCGATCGAGCGGAGCTGGAGGCCGTTCTCGACGGTGCGGCGATGGGGTCATCGCATGGGGAAGGTGGGCGAGGCGCCTGTGCCGGCGTCCCGCCACGACTGACTTTTACTTCTTGACGGCGTCTTTGGCGGCTTCGCCAACATCCTTGGCGGCGTCCACTGTGGCGGTGCCGACATCCTTCGCGGCTTCAACCGTCGCGGTGCCGACTTCCTTGGCTGCTTCGGCGGTGGCGCCGACCGCTTCCTTGGTTGTCTCCTTGGCAGCTTCCGCAGCGGCCTTCGCTGCTTCGCCAGTCTGTTCGACCGCTTGCTTGGCGGATTCGCCTGCCTGCTGCATGGCTTCCTTGGCCTTGGCGGCCGCGGCTGCGGCGGGGTCTTCCTTCTTGCTGCAGGCGGTCAAACCGAGGGCAAGGCTGATGGCGAGGACGGTGGCTAGGGATTTTTTCATATGGGTACTCTCCTGGGCAGTTAGCGAGCCGGCGTGGCTCGAAGGCGGTGAACTGTACGCCAGGCGATGACAAGTACAAGTGTCGTCGAAAGGTGCCAGCTAAAAGGAGGTCTCTTTTGGTACCGTTTCGGCGAACGAGGTCCGCAGCATGAGCTTTTCGTGCAGCTTGCCCAGGTTTGGATGCGCGCCGCGCCAGTCGATGTCGGGAAAGCGGAAATTCAGATAGCCGAGCGCGCAACCGACCGCAATGTCGGCAAAAGTGAAGGGCGTGCCCATGCACCATGGCTGGTCGCCCAGCTCGCGAGACATCACCTCGAGCGCGGCGGCGATGACGCCACGCTCGCGTCGCATCCAGCTTTCGCTGCGTTCGCCGGCCGGCCGCATTTGCTCCATGCGGCAGCCCACGGCGGCGTCGAGTATGCCGTCGGCGAGTGCTTCCCAGCGTTTGATTTCGGCGCGCTCGCGATTGGGCTGTGGAAACAGCTTGTTGTTCGGTGCGAGGTTGTCAAGGTATTCGACGATGACAGGCGAATCGAACAAGGCAGTATCGTCGTCGAGAACCAAAACGGGAATGCGCGCCAACGGGTTGTAGCGGGGTACCTGACTGTCCGGGGAATTCGGCGAGTCGACGATCCACTCGAAGTCGATCTTCTTTTCCGCCAGCACGACGCGCGCCTTGCGGGCATAGGGGCTGGTCAGCGAACCAAGCAGTTTCATTGTTATGGTCTTTGCATATGGTTGAGGCACATCGATTATAGCGGCCAATGCCGCCCGGACAGGGATGGTTGGCAAGGTAAATTGGCGCAGCGTCGCATGCTAAGATTTATGTTTGTTTCGGCCACAAATCCGCCATGTCATCGATTGCCCTGACTGCCCTTTCTCCCCTCGATGGTCGTTATGCCGCCAAGGTGGAACCGCTACGCGCCCATTTTTCGGAATACGGCCTGTTCCGCAACCGCATTCGTGTCGAGATCGAATGGCTCAAGGCGCTGGCTGTGGCGAAGGAAATTCCCGAAGTGGCGGAATTCTCGCCGGCGACGATTGCGGAACTCGATAGTGCAATTGCTTCATTTTCCGTTGCCGACGCCGAGGCGGTGAAAGCCATCGAGACGCGCACCAACCACGACGTCAAGGCGGTCGAGTATTGGCTCAAGGATCGCTTCAAGAACAATCCGGAAGTGATGCGCGTGGCCGAGTTCATGCATTTCGCTTGCACCTCCGAGGACATCAACAACGTCTCGCACGCGCTGATGCTGAAGGAGGCGCGCGACGCCATCCTGCTGCCGGCGCTCGAGGCCGTGATCTCGCGTTTTCGCGAACTCGCGCACCAGTTGGCCGAGCTGCCGATGCTTTCGCGCACGCACGGCCAGCCGGCCAGCCCGACCACGCTGGGCAAGGAGATGGCCAACATCGCTGCGCGCCTGCTGCGTGCACGCTCACGTGTCGCGGCAGTGAACATGAGCGCCAAATTCAATGGCGCCGTCGGCAACTACAACGCGCACCTGTCGGCGTATCCGGAGTTGGACTGGGCGGTGTTCAATCGGCGTTTCATCGAGTCGTTCGGGCTGGAGTTCAATCCCTACACCATCCAGATTGAACCGCACGACGCAATGGCCGATTTGTTCGACGCGATCGCGCGCGGCAACACGATCCTGCTCGACGCCGACCGCGACATCTGGCAGTACATCTCGCTCGGCTACTTCAAGCAGAAGACCAAGGCGGGCGAGATCGGTTCGTCCACCATGCCGCACAAGGTGAACCCGATCGACTTCGAAAACTCGGAGGGCAACCTGGGTCTCGCCAATGCCGTGTTGAGGCATCTATCCGAAAAGCTGCCAGTCTCGCGCCTGCAGCGCGACCTGACCGACTCGACGGTATTGCGCAACATGGGTGTTGCCTTCGGCTACACGCTGCTGGCCTACGATTCCAGCCTGCGCGGCCTGAACAAGCTGGAAGCCAATCCGCAGCGATTGGCCGAGGATCTCGATGCCTGCTGGGAAGTGCTGGCCGAGCCGGTGCAGACGGTGATGCGCCGTTATGGCATCGAGAATCCCTACGAGCAGTTGAAGGATCTGACGCGCGGCAAGGGCATTGAGAAGGATGCGCTGCATGCGTTCATCAGGACGCTGGCGATTCCGGAAGGGGAGAAACAGCGCCTGCTGCTGATGACGCCAGGAAATTACGTCGGTATCGCGGCGAAGCTGGCAAAGGAAATCTGATGGGGCTCGCGGAGAATCTGAAGTCGCTGCCCGGCGTCTCGCATTTGCAGTCGATCGAATTGCTGGACGGCGATGGCGCGGTCGTCGGTACCATCGAAAACAAAGCCGGGCAGACCGGTTCGCTGGCGATCTACAACCATCTGGGCCAGCTCTATGGCGCGATCACGGCCGAGGCGGCGAAGAAAGGCCTGGAACTTTATGCGGAACACGCGGTCGATGCCGAGTCCCATCCAGGCAAGCATCCGAACATCGACCGGCTGCTGGCGCTGCTCAAGGACAAAGGGATGCTGCGGGTGAAGCATGTCTTTGCCACCGGTCTCGACTAGCAAAGGTCTTTCCTTCAATAACACCATGGAGAGTAGAAAATGATCAAGTTCGGCAAGTTGTCGGCCATCGGCCTGTCGCTGGTAGTCCTTTCAGGTGTCGCCACTGCGCAGATGAAGCCCGAAGACGCTATCGCCACGCGTCAGGCGGGCTACAAGTTCATGGCCTGGAACATGGGTCGCATCAAGATGAACGTTGAGGGCCAATACAACAAGGACGAGGTGACGCAGGCCGCCAACGTCATCCAGGCGATCGCCAACTCCAGCATGGGCAAGCTCTACCTGCCGGGCACGGACAAGGGCAAGGGTTTCCACGAGACGGGGGTGAAACCTGAACTGTTTTCCGACAAGGAAGGCGTCGGCAAGGTCGCCAAGGAGTTCAACGTGGCCGCCAACGAAATGGCCAGGGTTGCCGCCACGGGCGATGCCGCTGCGGTCAAGGAACAATTCAGCAAACTGGGCAAGTCGTGCAAGGGCTGCCACGAGAAATTCCGGAAGGAAGAACACTGAGCCGGCAACGCTCGCACGAAGGACGGCCGCCTGCGGGCGGCCGTTATCTTTTGGAACTCTGGAAGTAAGGAAGCCGCTTACGCCGGGTAGATAGCGCCGAGGACACGCGGGCCGTGTGCGCCGGTGACGGCGGGCAGGTTGCCGGGTTCGCCATGCAGCGTACGGCACGCGAGCCAGGCGAAGGCCATGGCTTCAACGTGATCGACCTGCTGGCCGAGAAAGTCAGTCGTGGCGATACGCCGCGCAATGGCACGTTCCGATAGCGATTGCATGAGCACGGCATTGTGGGCGCCGCCGCCGCAGACGTACAAATCGTCGGGGCCGCCGCAATGGCGGCGAATTGCATCGGTGATTGCGGCGGCCGTGAATTCGACCAGCGTCGCCTGGACGTCCTCGGGGCGTTCCTTGCCGGATAGCTGATTTACCAGCCAGCCGAGATTGAATTCCTCTCTCCCGCAACTCTTCGGTGGCGGCAGCGCGAGGAAGGGGTGCTGCATGAAGCGGGCAAGCAGTTCGGGCAGCGGCTTGCCCGTTGCCGCCCAGGCGCCGTTTTCGTCGTAGGGACGGTGGTGGTGTTTCTGCGTCCAGGCATCCATGAGCATGTTGCCGGGGCCGCAATCGAAGCCGGTCGTCGGTCGACCGGGCGCGAGGTCGGTCAGGTTGGCAATGCCGCCGATATTGAGGATGACACGGTGCGCAGCCGGCGAACGAAACAACGCGTCATGGAATGCCGGCACCAGCGGGGCGCCTTGTCCGCCGGCGGCAATGTCGCGACTGCGAAAATCGGCAACGACGGTGATGCCGGTCAACTCGGCCAGCAGTGCTGGGTTGTTCCGCTGGATGGTGTAGCCGTATTGCGGCGCGTGGCGCACGGTCTGGCCGTGGCAGCCGATGGCGCGTATCGGCGTGTCGCCACGGCTGACTTTTTCCAGCAGCGCCCGAGTCGCGTCGGCGTAGGCTGCCGCAAGCTGGTTGTCGAGTAGCGCGGCGCGTTGAAGCTCGTCGTAGCCATTCTCGTGCAGCGACAGCACCTCGGCGCGGATCGATTCGTCGAACGTCTGGTAGTGGCTGGCGACGCATTCCACGTGCTCGCCATCGAATCTCGCGAGGACGGCATCCACGCCGTCCAGGCTGGTGCCGGACATCAGTCCGACATAGTATTCGTCGGCCACTACTCGAGCAGGGCGAGGTTGACGTCGCGGATGTCGTCAAGGCGGGCGAGGACATCCCGCGTATTGTCGCGGAATCGATTCATCTGGTCTGCAGCGAGTGGCGGTGCGGCTGGCAGTACCATCGCCAGCGGGTTGCGATGCACACCGTTGACGCGGAACTCGTAGTGCAGATGCGGTCCTGTCGATATGCCGGTGGTGCCGACGTAGCCGATCACGTCGCCTTGGGATACTCGCTGACCCCTGCGCAGGCCGGCGGCGAAACGGGACAGATGGCCATAAACCGTTTCATATTTGCTCTGGTGACGCAACATGACGACGTTGCCGAAGCCGCCCTTGCGACCGACGAATTCGACGACGCCATCGCCGGACGCCTTGACTCGCGTGCCGATCGGCGCGGCGAAATCGATGCCTTTGTGCGCGCGTCTCTTGTGCAGCACCGGGTGGTAGCGCGAAGCGCTGAAGCCGGAACTGATGCGGCTGAATTCGAGTGGCGAACGGGTGAACG
This sequence comes from Gammaproteobacteria bacterium, assembly GCA_018819515.1. Classification (GTDB taxonomy): domain Bacteria; phylum Pseudomonadota; class Gammaproteobacteria; order Burkholderiales; family Rhodocyclaceae; genus Fen-999. Next base: position 2,320 of record JAHJPX010000014.1, on the reverse strand, counting down.
TCTTGCGGATATTCTGACCCTCCGGCGTGTAGTAGCCGCCCTTGCCGTCGCTGCCTTGAAACCAGACGGCGCGGTAGGCCTGCCCCTTGTTGACGAACTCCGCTGCGAGGACACGGCCCGTGCGCACCATTTTGCCGAGATGGCTGGTCGATTCGTAGACGACCGAAAAACGGTCGCCGGTGCGCAAATCGCGGTGGAAGTCGACTTCGCCGCTGAAGATATCGGCGAGGTCGGTGGCGACGCTGTCGGGAATGCCCGCCGCGTCGGTGGCACCGAAAAGCGAATGGCGAATCTCGGCGGAGCGCATCAATACATGGGTCTCTACCGGCAACGCCACCTCGCTTGTTTCATACTGCGCGGTTTCGTCGCGGGCGACGTTCAGCGCGCGATTGTCGCCACCGTTGAGCGGGAATGTCAGCGACAGCAGCGTACCGTCACGGCTGACTTTTGCCGTCACCGGCTTGCCCGGACTCATCTGGCGAAAGATCGGATCCGCCTTCGGCTCGCTGCGCAGATAGGCGAGCGCTTCGTTGCCGTCGGCGCCTAGGCGTGACAGCAGCGTTGCGACGGTGTCGCCACGCTGGATCCTTTCCTCGCGGACGAATACGTCGGTTGCAGACTCCAGCGGCTCGGTGGCCGGAAGCGTGAGTTCCTGAACCACGACCCGCATCATCGGCGCGAGTTCTGCAGTGTCGGGGGCCGTGCCGAAAGCCGCCACCATGCCGAAAACTGAGATACCGGCCGCGCCGATCATGGCCCAGAAGGACCAAGGCCTAGCGTCGCCGAGGTTTCGCGCATGCGTTAATATTTGCACTGTTCTATCGCCTAAAGACTTGAATAAATTTAAAAACCGGGCGAGTGTAACAAAATACCGAATTCCGTCAATGCCTTAGATCAAGCGAACTAATATCCCTTTATGGCCGATATCGAATCCCAACTGGCGTTGATCAAGCGCGGTGCCGACGAACTGCTGATCGAAGCGGAACTGGTCGAGAAGCTCAAGACCGGCCGCCCGCTGCGCATCAAGGCCGGCTTCGACCCGACCGCGCCGGACCTGCATCTTGGCCATACCGTACTCATCAACAAGCTGCGTCACTTTCAAGACCTTGGCCATCACATATTGTTCCTGATCGGCGACTTCACCGGCATGATTGGCGACCCGAGCGGCAAGAATGCGACCCGGCCACCTCTTTCGCGCGAGCAGATTCTGGAAAACGCACAGACTTATCGGCAGCAGGTGTTCAAGATTCTCGATCCTGAGAAGACCGAGGTGTGCTTCAACTCCGCCTGGTTCGAGGCCATGGGCGCCGCGGGCATGATCAAACTGGCGGCGCAGCATACGGTGGCGCGCATGCTGGAGCGCGATGATTTTTCCAAGCGCTATGCCAGTGGCCAGCCGATCGCCATTCACGAATTCCTCTACCCGCTCTGCCAGGGCTACGACTCGGTGGCCATAAAGGCGGACGTCGAGCTGGGCGGCACAGACCAGAAGTTCAACCTCCTGGTTGGCCGCGAACTGCAGAAGCACTATGGGCAGTCACCGCAGTGCGTGCTGATGATGCCGCTGCTGGAAGGCCTGGACGGCGTGAACAAGATGTCAAAGTCGCTCGGCAACTATGTCGGCATCGCCGAGCTACCCAAAGAAATTTTCGGCAAGCTGATGTCGGTGTCCGATGATCTGATGTGGCGGTATTTCGATCTCTTGTCTTTCCGCGGCAACGCCGAGATCGCCGGATTGAAGGAGGAAGTCGCGGGAGGCCGTAATCCACGCGACGTCAAGGTGATGCTCGCGCAGGAGATCGTCGCCCGCTTCCACTCGCAGAAAGACGCCGAGGAGGCGCTGGCTGACTTTGAAGCGCGCTTCCAGCGCGGCGCGATTCCCGACGAAATGCCGGAGATCAGTATTGCCGCCGGGCCGGTGGCCCAGATATTGAAGCAGGCCGGCCTGGTTGCCAGTACCTCGGAAGCGCTACGCATGATCGACGGCGGGGGCGTCCGGATCGACGGCGAAAAGCTGTCCGACAAGAGCCTTGTGTTGACGGTTGGCGACACCGTCGTCATGCAGGTCGGGAAGCGGAAATTCGCGCGGGTTTCGCTGACCTGAATTATTTTGTTGCGAGGCGTTGACGGGGATGTTTCAGTACGTATAATCCGCGCCTCTCGCTGCATGGCAGCAACCGTTCTTTAACAAACAAACAGCCGATAGGTGTAGGTGCTTGGAGGCTGAGGTAGTGGTAGGGCGACCTGAGATCGAAGGGTTTAGCCTGGGCGGAAGGTACCGGAAGGTATTGGAAGCTCGAGAGGGTCTGAGGGGAACCGA
>JAHJPX010000013.1 GCA_018819515.1 Gammaproteobacteria bacterium | reverse complement strand
GCCACTGGGCACCAATATCATCGAGGGCATCAACAACAAGATCAAGGTGATCAAACGTATGGCCTACGGCTTCCGCGATGACGCCTACTTCTTCCTCAAAATCCGCTCAGCTTTCCCCGGAGTTCGGTGAAGAACCAAAAATTGGCGTATGGGCAGACTGAGCAAGTGGAATCAGGCTGTTCAACGTCGGAATCGAGCCGAGACCGAAGCTGTCTGCAGGCCGTTGACGGCTAGTGAAGTGCGCTACAAGCTGCTTCTCAATTCGAAGTGGGATTTTTCTTGCGATCTTGTCGAAAGCGCGAACTGGCTGCTTCTCGCCGCGCACCATCTTGGCCGTATATTGCTGCGTTAAATATCCGATGAACTGAAGATGCCAATGTGGATTTGCGATTTCGAGGTCCGCCACATTGTCCGCGATGTCCTCCAGCGCCCTTTCAAGCCGCCTCTTCCATGAAGAGAGTGAAAGGCTAATGTTATCGATGGCACGAATGGAAAAAATATCGGTCGACATCGGCGTAACGAACCCATCGACAGCAACCAATACAGCCCGGTTAATGGATCCCAGTGATGGTCCCATGTCGAAGAATACGTAATCGTAATGCCCACATTGGCTTAGCAGTTGCGAAAACAAGAACGTTGTCCGGAGCCCTCGGATATCGCCACCCGTTGCCTGGACCCAATCGGTTGCCAATCGATCCTCCTCAAGCGACATACCCGGGTCCCCAGGGAGAACATCGACTCTGAAAGTTTGGCTCTTTCGGACATGAAGCGTTTTAACGAAGCCCTTGCCTTGCGCCAGAGGCTTAACGACGTCCAGAATGGTGAACCCACCCTTCTCGTAGATTTCGTCCACAGTAGCGTCGTCAAACATGTACTGCGTTGCATTGCATTGCGGGTCCGCATCAACAACGAGCACCTTCTTATTCCCATGCTGGGAAAGCGAGGCAGCAAGATTGCATAGAAACGTTGTCTTTCCAACGCCCCCTTTGTTATTGAATACCGCGATCGACTTCATGCTGTCTCCGTCAGTTGCACTGCAAGATAGTTTCGGCCAAAGGGGTCAGAGACTTTTGTCCTTTCCAGGAAATCAAATGACTCCGACCCTTTTGAACGAAGGCGAGTTCGAAGTGACTTCACGCTAAGTCGCCACCAATTTTCACAAATGGCAGCGCTCGGAACCACCGAAACAAGGTCAGCTGCAAGTCATACCTTAGCCAACTAACAGGCTTGCGGACGCTAGCAATCGTCCTTATCACGCGGTCTGTACCGCGGTTAGGCGCAAGTCGAAAGGACCGAAACAACCAGAATGGATATCTTGCGTCGATTTTGCCGATTGCATGAATGCGGCGAGTGGAATGAGGAGGCAAGAGACGTTCCGCTTCCTGGATAGCCAAGCTTCCGAACACAGCCGTGCGCTCCGGCGTGAATGCTGAAATGGCGATATTGGGCTCAAGAGATGTAGGTGCATTGCCAACATTCACCACTTCAAATTCGATCGTTACCCTAACTTCTCCACCTATTGGATCAAATTCGTGTGTTAGCAATCGAGCCTGAAGGCGTATTCGTTCAAGCCACTTTTCGATCCAAAACCAACACCCCCCACTTCCACCCAAGAGGTAGAGGACCTTCATTGGGTCATTCAAGAAGTATGCGACTAAGGCTTCCCACATAGAGCCACAAAACCCAAATGAATTGACTGGACCAGGACCACAAAGGCTTTCAGGTGAATACGATCTGCAATTACCGCGCTTAGGAGTCTAACGCCGACAGCATACGCGTCGTGCGCCAGATTGTCCGCTCCTGACCGTTCTCCGCCGTCCACCTGAAAGTCAGCCGTGGCGACACGGCTCTAGGGCGCGGCGGAAACGCGTTCGAGTCCGCAGGGCCGTGCCAGCAGGTGCGCGATGGCGGTGTCGATGTCGGCGTCGTGGTTGAGGATGCGATCCACGGTCAGCGCGATCGGCATGTCCAGCGCGTGGCTGCGCGCCAGCGCGGCGACCGATTCGGCGGAATGCACGCCTTCCTGCACGGTGACCCGTTCGGCCAGCACGTCCTGCAGTTTGCGGCCTTCGCCGAGCGCGATGCCCAGCGACATGTTGCGCGAACTCGGGCTGTTGCTGCACAGGTCCAGGTCGCCGACGCCCGACAGCCCCGTAAAGGTCTCCTGGCGCGCGCCCATTGCCAGGCCGAGGCGCATCATCTCGTCGAGGCAGCGGGCGACCAGCGTGGAGCGGGCGCTGCTGCCCATCTTCCTGCCGAGCGCAATGCCGCAGGCAATGCCATAGACGTTCTTGAGCGCGCCGCCCAGTTGGGCGCCAATGATGTCGTCGGACAAGTAGGTGCGAAAGCGGGGCGAGCCGATGGCGCGCGCCAGCCGCTCGCCCAGCGCCAGGTCGACGCAGGCCAGGGTGACGCCGGCAGGCAGATCGACGGCGATCTCGTGGGCGAAGGAAGGTCCGGACATCACGGCGATGCGCGCCGCGGGCAGGGTTTCGTCGATGACCTCCGACATCAAGGCGCAACTGCCGCGTTCGATGCCCTTGGAGCAGGTGACGACGGGCGTGCCATCGGCCAGGAAGGGACGCAGTTGGCGGGTGACGCCGCGCATGTGTTGCGCCGGCGGTGCCAGCAGCACGAAGTCGGCGCCAGCGGCCGCGACGGCCAGGTCGTTGGTGGCGACGATCCCCGCGGTCATGGCGATGCCCGGCAGAAACACGGGATTCGCCGCATCCCGATTGATCGCCCGGGCCACCTCGGGCTCGCGCGCCCAGAGGCTCACCTCGTGCCCGGCACGGCGCAGTACGCACGCCATTGCCGTGCCGAAAGCCCCCGCACCAACGACTCCGATCCGCGCCAAGTTTTCTCCCGTCCGGCAATGCGGCGGCATGCCGCGTTGCTTGCGATCCTACAAGCGACGGCGCCGAAATGCCACATGGCGCCGCCCGGGCCGTCCGAGCCGGTAGAATCGGAAGCCTCGCATCATGCTCACGAGCCGACCATGGCCGAAGAAACCAAAGCCTCCAATTTCATCCGCAACATCATCGACGCCGACCTGGCCGCGAACAAGTTCGCTGGCCGCAGGTGGTCCGGCCAGCCGGGTCCGGCCGAGCAGCACAAAGTCAGCCCTGGCGACACGCCGAAGATCCGCACCCGCTTTCCGCCGGAGCCGAACGGCTACCTGCACTACGGCCACGCGAAATCGATCTGCCTCAACTTCGGGCTGGCGCTCGATTACGAAGGTGTTTGCCACCTGCGCTTCGACGATACCAACCCGGAGAAGGAAGAGCAGGAGTACGTCGATTCCATCGTCGATGCGGTGAAGTGGCTTGGCTTCGACTGGGGACCGAACCTCTACTACGCCTCGAACTACTTCGACTGGATGTACCAGTTCGCGGAATACCTGATCGAATCGGGCAACGCCTACGTCGATTCGCAATCGGCCGACGAGATGCGCGCCAGCCGCGGCACGCTCACCGAGGCGGGCAAGGCCAGTCCGTACCGCAACCGTCCGGTCGCCGAGAACCTCGACCTGTTCCGGCGCATGAAGGCTGGCGAATTTGCCGATGGCGCGCATGTGCTGCGCGCCAAGATCGACATGACCTCCGGCAACATCAACCTGCGCGACCCGGCCATCTATCGCATCAAGCGCGCCACGCACCACAACACCGGCGACAAGTGGTGCCTCTACCCGATGTACACCTACGCGCACCCGATCGAGGACGCGCTGGAGAACATCACGCATTCGATCTGCACGCTCGAATTCGAAGACCAGCGGCCGTTCTACGACTGGCTGCTGGAGAAGCTGGCGCAGGGTGGCTTGCTGCAGCGACCGCTGCCGCAGCAGATCGAGTTCGCCCGGCTCAACCTTTCCTACGTCGTGCTTTCCAAGCGCAAGCTGATCCAATTGGTGGAGGAGAAGCACGTGGACGGCTGGGACGATCCGCGCATGCCGACGCTGGTCGGCGCGCGTCGGCGCGGCTTCACGCCCGAGGGCTTCCGCCGCTTCGCCGAGATGATCGGCGTCGCCAAGGCCGACTCGTGGATCGACATGAGCATCCTCGAAGCCTGCATGCGCGACCATCTGAACGAGACGGCGGAGCGGCGCATCGCCGTGCTCGACCCGATCAAGCTGGTCATCGACAACTACCCGGAAGAAGATGAGGAGCTGTGCGAAGCGCCCAACCATCCGCAGCATCCGGAGTTGGGCAAGCGGCCGATCCCCTTCTCGAAGGAACTCTGGATCGAACGCGAGGACTTCACCGAAAATCCACCCAAGGGCTACTTCCGCCTGTTCCCCGGCAACACCGTGCGGCTGCGCTACGGCTACGTGATCAAGTGCGAAGGCTGCACCAAGGATGAGGCCGGCAACATCAAGTCCGTGCATTGCATCTACCTGCCGGCCACCAGGTCGGGCACACCGGGCGCGGACAGCGTCAAGGTGAAAGGCAACATCCACTGGGTGTCGGCGAAGCATTCGTACGCCGCCGAAGTGCGGCTCTACGACCGTCTGTTCAAGGTCGAGAACCCCGGCAGCGGCGGCAGCGATTTCATCGCCGACCTGAACCCGGATTCCAAGCGCGTCATCACCGCGCAACTGGAACCGGCGCTGCGGGATGCCCTGGCCGAGGAGCGCTTCCAGTTCGAACGGCACGGCTATTTTGTGGCCGACCGCGTTGACTCGAAACCGGGCACGCCGGTATTCAACCGGGCGGTGACGCTGAAGGATTCCTGGGCCGCGAAGTCCTGAACTGCAAGCTCCGAAACCGCGGCTAGCCGACGCGGATCAGTTTCCGGAAGGCTGCCGGATCCCGGGCACAGATGCTGTAGGCCTGGCGTTCCGTGTCGCGAAACCGCTGGCTGCGCGGCGCGGCATGCTGATGCCCGGCGACGGTCCGGGCCAGATGCGCGCATTCCGCCGAGCGAAGACTTTTTCCCCTCGCGGCTGATATACCGATGTTCGTCACGGCCGAAAAAGCGATGGCGCCAATCAGCAGGGCATATCGGTATGTGTCCAGATGTCGCAATATGACGACATACTCCCGCGCAAATGATGGGGGAATATTATGTTGTTATCAAATGACGACAAATGATGCATTTGCTTCAATTTCAATCCGGAACGATTCGGAAGGTGGGGCGCCACTGAGCGTTTCGCTGGACGATGATTGGGTCGGAGCGCTGTCGCGTCTCGGCCGCATGGTGATGGCCTTGCACCGCCTCACCACCAGCACGACAGTCAGTGACTTTCAGCGGATGGCCTTCCAGACCCTGCTGGCCGAACTTCCTTTCGATTCCGGCATCTGGGCCACGGGCGCAATGGGGGCGGGGCCGGTCGTCCACTCTTCCTACTCGCACAACCAGCCGCCGGAAATGATGCGGGCGTGGCAGAAACTCCTCGCCGACGACACTATTCTGGCGGAGACCCTCAAGCGGCCCGGCGTCACGCTGCGCGCCACCGCCGACGGCCCCGAGGGCGGTCCGCCGCAGCCGCCTGAAGTGCGCGAGCATATGCGCCGCTTCGGTATGGAACACGTCCTGGCGACGACATATATCGATCCCGGACTCGGCCTGATCGATGGATTCAGCCTCTACCGCGCGGACCCCAACGCGCGCTTCACCGAACCGGAACGGTTGCTGGTCCAGCATGCCTTGCCGCATATGGTGGAGTCCTGGCGCAACTGCCGCCTGCGCCTGGTCCGCCAGGAAAATCCGCCGGCGGTACTTTCCGGGCGGGCGCTTGGCATTTGCGACCAGCAAGGCGTGCTCCACACCGCCGGCCCCAACTTCGCGAACATGATGCGCAACGAGTGGCCAGGGTGGCGAGGGCCGCTGCTGCCCCAGCAGTGGCTGGCGGGTAATCGCAAGACCTTCGTCGGACATCGGATCACGGCATCGCTGCACACGCTCAACGATCTCTGGCTGGTCAAGTTGCGTCATCGTTCGCCGCTCGACAACCTGACGCCGCGGGAGATCGACATCGCCCGTCGCTTCGGCCTCGGTCTCAACTACCAGGACATCGCCGCGGAACTGCATATCTCGCCGGCGACGGTGCGCAATCACCTGACCAACATCTACGGCAAACTCGGCGTTGCCAACAAGGTCGAGCTGGCGAAGCTGTTCGACTGAGCCATTTACTCCGCGGTAGCGCCGTTCGCGACGTCAACCGGCATCTCGTCGCAAGTCCCCGGCGTAGCGCCCGGACGCCGGTAGCATGGCGGCATCTGTCCCTCCGGAGCCGCCCATGACGCCAGCGCTACCTGCAGAAACCCGGGAGCCATCGCTCGCCATCGACCTGTCGGGTATCGTCAAGCACTACCGCATGGGCGAAGAGGACATTCCCGCGCTGCGCGGTGTCGACCTGGAGGTTCCAGTCGGCACCTTCCTGGCGGTGCGCGGCCCCTCCGGCAGCGGCAAGAGCACGCTGCTCAACATCTGCGGACTGATCGACGCGGCCGACCGGGGACGCTACCTGCTGGCCGGCGAGAATGTGGCCGGCCTCGACGAGGAGGCCCGCACGATGATCCGGCGCCGCGCCATCGGCTTCGTCTTCCAGAGCTACAACCTCGTGCCGGTGATGAGCGTACGCGACAACATCGAGTACCCGCTGCTGCTGCTCGGACAGTCGGTGGACGAGCGACGGGCCCGCGTCGATGAAATTCTCGGGCAGGTCGGTCTCTCCGGGATGGCCGACCGGCGGCCCGACCAGCTCTCCGGCGGACAGCGCCAGCGCGTCGCCATCGCCCGCGCCCTGGTCAAGTCGCCGACGCTGGTGATCGCCGACGAACCGACCGCCAACCTCGACACGACCACCGCCAGCCAGGTCATCGACCTGATGCGGGCGCTCGGCCACCGGCACAACGCGACCTTCCTGATCGCCACCCACGACGACCGCATGACCGCCCATTGCGACGCGGTCCATTCCATCACCGACGGGGTGCTGCAATGAACGTCCAATTCGCTGCACTTCGCCTGGCCTGGCGCAACATCCTGCGCAACCGCCGCCGTTCGCTGGTAACCATCCTGATTGCTACCGTTGGCTGCCTGTCGATTCTGGTCGCCAGTGGCTTCGCGCTCTACACCTATGACATGGTCCGAGAGAGTTCGGCCGGTGAGTTCGGCCACATCACCGTGGCCGGCAAGGACTACTTCACGCGCGACGAGGAAACACCACTGCAGTACGGCATCAGCGACCACAGGGAGCTGACGGCGGCATTGCTCAAGGAAGCCAGCGTCAAGCGCATCCTGCCGCGGGTTTCCCTGTCCGGACTGGTGTCCAACGGCGACAAGTCGGTGATCTTCCTCGGCATCGGTGCCGACGTACCAGGCGAGGCGGAAGTCCGCGGCGATATTCTGAAGCTCGAAGCCGGCAGCCTAACCGGCAAACCGGGCGACCCACCCGCCGTGCTGCTCGGCGTCGATCTGGCGAAGAGCCTCAACGCCAAGCCGGGGACCGGGCTGACCCTCCTGGCGACGACCACCTCTGGCGGTATCAACGCCGTGGACGTTATGGTGGCCGGCATCGTATCCACCGGCTGGCGAGAAGTCGACAAACGACTGGTCTACACGGATGTCGGGACAGCCCAACATCTGCTGGTGAGTGATCGCGTCAGCACACTCTCGGTGTATCTGGACAGCACCGATGCGACGCCGGCGGCACTCGAACGGCTGGCGATGGCCGACCCGGCCCACGCCTATCAACCGTGGTGGGTGCAGGCGTTCTTTTACCATTCGGTACGCGGCCTCTACGACCGGGTCTTCGGCCTGCTCGGGCTCATCATCGGCATGCTGGTGTTCTTCTCGGTAGTCAATACGCTGGCAATGGCCGTGGTCGAACGTACCCGCGAGATCGGCACGATGCGCGCGATGGGCGCCATGCCCGGGGAGATCGTGGCCCAGTTCCTGCGCGAAGGCGCGCTGATCGGAGCCGTAGGCGCCCTGCTCGGTACGCTGCTCGCCGCCGGGATCGTGCTGGCCTCGCCGCACACGGGTCTACAAATGCCGCCGCCACCGGGACGTTCGGTCGGCTACCCGCTGCTGGTCATTGCAACGCTGCCCTTGTATCTCATCACCAATACCGGGATCATTTCGCTGTGCGCCGCAGCGGCCTGGTTCGCCAGTCGCAAGGCCGCAAAGAAGCCCATCGTCGAGGCCCTGGCCCATGTTTGAACGTCTGCTGCCGCTGCTCCTGCTCGTCGCTCCCGTCCATGCGGCGGAAAGCGTCGCCGCGCTTTTGAAGGCCGCCGATGCCTTCCGCCTGCCGGCGGAATCGGTGCGCGTCGAGACACACGTCGAGCTGTACAAGAACGATGCGCTCGACAAGGAACGGCTCTACACCGTCTACGTGAAACCCGGCCGCCGTTCGCTGGTGCTGATGAAATCGCCGAGCGAAGCGGGGCAGAAAGTCCTGATGCTGGCCGACCAGTTCTGGCTGTTGATGCCGCAAAGCCAGCGCCCCATCCGCATCACTGCCAGCCAGAAACTGCTCGGCGAAGCATCGACCGGCGACATCGCGACCATGACATGGAGCGACGACTACAACGGCGTCGTCAAGGACGAAGTTGATTGCCCGTCGCCGCCCGCCGATCTTGCCGACGTACCAACGCCGGCGACGACACATCGCTGCTTGCATCTCGATTTGGCACAGGCGCGCAACGGCGTGACCTACGCGCGCGTCGAGCTGTATCTCGATGCGGCGAGCAAGGCGCCGATCAAGGCCGACCTCTACGTCGGCTCGGGCAAGCGCGCCAAGGAAGCGTGGTACGTCGCCAGGCCGGTCAACGGTCAGCCACGCATCATGACCATGGTGCTGCTCGACGACATCCGGCCGAACCGGCGCACGGTGATCCACTACCGAAGCATCGTCGCCAAGGTGGCGCCGGACGAGTTCTTCAACCCCGCGGCGCTGGTGCGCAATCCCCTGACGGACTGGTAGTGGCGTGTCGCCACGGCTGACTTTTCCCGCGCTGCTCGCCCTGCTGCTGTCCGGCACAGCAGCGGCCGTCGAAATCCATGCCGCCATTTCGGTCGCACCGGAGTACCGCGCCCGCAACGACGCCAGCTCCTATCTCACCGATGCAACGGCGGCGGAGATCGCAACGCGCAGTTCCCGTCAGGATATCGAACTGCGTCTGCAACAGGGCGGCCTCAATGCGCAGGGCACCCTGCGCCAGCAGGTCGCCAACGGCAGCTCTCCCGAATACCACGGCGTCGCCAACCAGTTCTATTACGACGGCCGGATCGCCGACGGCCTCGGCTGGACCGTCGGCAAAAAGGTGCTCTCCTGGGGCGTCGGTTTCGGCTTCAAGCCGCTGGACGTGGTCCAGCGCGAGGATCGCCGCAGCGTCAATGCGCCGCCGCTGGTCGGCGTCCCCCTGCTGGCCCTGGAGCGCTTCACCGGCAGCGACGCCTGGACGATCGCGTGGACACGGCCGGGCCAGGGCGACGGCGATATCAACAATGATGGGGGCGAGCGCGACAGCGCGCTCGCGCTGCACTGGTACCGCCTTGCCGGCGACAACGACGTGCACGGCGTGTTGCGCGTCTCGCCACGGCGTCGCCTCGAAGCCGGGTTCGGCGCCACGCGCATCCTCGGCGACGAGTGGGCCATCCATGGCGCCGCACTGTACCAGCGACGCGGCTGGCGACGGACCAACGCACTGCTCGACGATGGTGGCGCCCTGGCGGCCACGGACCCGATGATGTATGCGGCGCATGGCGGCGGCGTCAAGTCGGTGGCCGGCGTTCAGTGGACCGGCGAGTCGGGCATCAGTCTCCTTGCCGAGGCCTGGTACGACGCCGACGCCTATCGGGAAGGCGACTGGCGGGCGCTTGACGCACTAACCGCGCAGCAACTCGCGTTGCGGGGCGTCGCCCCGGCGGCAGCCATCGACGGCAACATCGCCTGGTCGAGCCAGGCCTTTCTCGCCAGCAATCTGCTGCGCAAAAACGTGCTGCTACGGCTGGCCTACGACGATCGCGACGGCTTCAAGCCTTACGGCGAACTGCTGGTCACGCCCGGCGACGGCGGCCGGGTGCTCACGCTCGGTGCCGTTTGGGAGGGGGATCGCCAGCGCTACACGCTCGGCGCGCGCCAGGTCGGCGGCGCTGCCGACTCGGCTTACGCGCAGGCGCCCATCAAGCGCGTGATTTGGGCGGAATGGCGTCTCGCGGTATTCTGATCTCCATGCCTCTGTTCTGGTCCATGCTGAGGCGCGATCTGCTGCTCGTCGTCGCCTACAACACCGCGGTCGGACTCTTCCTCACTGCGGTGACGCCCTATCCGCTGGCACTGAACCTGATTTACTGCCACTGCATCGGTTCCGGCATCTACTTTGCCGTGCGCGGTCCACGCCTGCTGCGCGGACAATCGCGCGTCGAGTGGACCGACGGCCTGATCGGCATTCCACTCGGGGCCATGGCCGGATTCGCGCTTGCCACCTGGATCGAGGGCCTCACGCTCGCCGAGGTGTTGCAGGCCCACCCCGACGCCGCATTGATCTCGGCCGCCACTGCGCTGATCTTCGGCGTCCTGGCCGTCTGGCATTTCCACGACGAATCGCGAATGCTCGAAGCCCAGGCGGAGGCGCGTACCGAGCGACTGCAGCGCGTCGAGCAGGAGGCCGTGGCCGCGCGCATGGAACTCGCGCTGCTACAAGCGCAGATCGAGCCGCATTTTCTGTTCAATACGCTGTCGAACGTCGTCGGCCTGATCGATACGGATTCGGCGGCGGCCCGCAAGATGCTGCTCGATCTGACGGCGCTGCTGCGCACTTCGCTGGCGCGCACGCGCAAGCCGATCGTGACGCTGGCCGAGGAGATCGAGTTGCTGCGCGCCTATCTCGGCATCATGGCCGTGCGCATGGGTGAACGCCTGGACTGGCGGATCGACGCGGACGACGACGTGCTCGACGCGCAGTTGCCACCGCTGCTGGTGCAGCCGCTGGTCGAGAACGCCATCCGCCATGGCCTCGAACCGAAGACGGAAGCGGGCCGCCTGATCGTCCGCTGTCGCCGTCAGGGCGACACGCTCGACGTCGAAGTCGTCGACAACGGTTGTGGCTTCTCCGCGTCGGTCAGCGACGGCATGGGGCTGGCGAACGTCCGCCGCCGCCTCGCCGCAACCTGCGGCAACGAAGGCTGGCTGTCGCTGACGGCCAATCCGGGAGGTGGCGTAACGGCTCGCCTGCAGCTACCATTCCGGGACCATGAGCCTGCGCCTGCTGATCGCTGACGACGAGCCGCCACTGCGTGACTGGCTGCGGCGACTGCTCGCCGACGTCGCGCCGGACGCGCAGATCGTCGCCGAAGCCGGCGACGGTGACACCGCGCTGGCGAAGATCGATGCACTGCGGCCGGATGTCGCCTTTCTCGACATCCGCATGCCCGGTCTTTCCGGCCTCGAAGTCGCCGCCCGGACCCGCGCACCTTGCCGGGTGGTCTTCGTCACGGCCTACGACGAGTTCGCCGTCCAGGCGTTCGAGCAGGCGGCGGCGGACTATCTGCTCAAGCCGGTGACCGCCGCGCGACTGGCCACGACCATGGAGCGCATCGGCAGTGTTCCGGCGGCCGCCATGCAGCCTGATCTGTTACGTGATCTGCTGAACCACCTGGACGCCGCAGCAAAGCCGCAAGCGCTGCGCTGGCTGCGCGTCGGCACCCCGGACGCGGTAAGGCTGATCGATGTCGACGAAGTGGATTGCTTCGAAGCCTCCGACAAATACACCATGATCCGGGTCGGCAACCGCGAATGGCCGATCCGCACACCGCTCAGGGAACTCGAACAGCAACTGGATCCCGGCGCCTTCTGGCGTGTCCATCGCGGCACGCTGCTGCGGGTGGCGGCGATCAGGCAGGTACAGCGGGACCTGATGGGACGGCTGTGGGCCGAGTTGCACAGCGGCGGCAAGCCGGTCGCCGTCAGCCGGCGCTACGCTCACCTGTTTCGCCAGATGTAGCGGCTGCCGGTTCCAGCCGTTCGGCGATGCCGCTCCCGGCCATGCGGCGGATGGTCCGGCGCACATCGGCCGCCAGCAACAATTCGGCATCCGCCGCCGGGGCGCTGAGACGCGCGTCGAATTGCAGCCGCCCCTCCTCGTCCTGCCACAGCAGTCCCGCGGAAAGCATGTTGTCGACGACGTTGACGAACAGCCGGCGTTCGGCGAATTCGGCAGCGCCGGTATCGTGGAGCAGCACCAGCCGCTGGGCCAGCAGGTGGCCCAGTTCCTCCAGCCGCGCCCGGTTCAGGATTCCCGAGCCGTGGCGCTCGAGCAGCGCCAGCGTCAGAAGGTAGCGCTCGAGCATGGGCCGCAGCGCCTCGCCCAGCAGTTGCAGTTCCGCGAATGCGGGACTGCTGGGATCTGGAGCGACCAGCGTCTGGTCGTGTCGCTGGATCAGCCCGCGTGCTTCGAGAACCGTCAGCACCGGCTCCAGCGAGTCGGGCACGTCCTCCGGCGCACAACGGAAATACAACTCGGACTGGGCGAGCACCAGCAGCCGGGCAATGGCGCCGGCGACACGCCGGACTTCGAGGCGCGCGTTGCAGGTCAGCAGGCAGGCGACGAGCGCCGGCAACGCAACCAGATGCAGGACGTTGTTGCGAAAATAGGCCAGCAGCGGCGCTTCGCCATCGCTGACTTTTATCACGTCGCCGAGCGGATGCGCCAGGCGCTCTACCACGCCGAGGCGGCGGGCATGTTCCACCATCGCATCGGCCGGTTCTTCGCTGACGATCATCTGCGGCGAATACGGCGCATGGCGAAACAGCATCTGGTAGTGCTCGATCATGCCGCGCAGGGTTTCTTCGTCGGCGGCATGCCTGGGGGTGGCAAGCAATGCCAGCGCCACCAGATTGATCGGGTTGACGACGGTCGCCTCGTTGATCCGCCGAACCAGTTCGAGCGCGGCGCCATGAGTCGCCTCACGCAGCCATTCGGCGCTGGCGCCGACCGGCTCCTCCTTCCAGCCGGGATGCACGCGGTCGAAGTATTCGGCCAGCGGCAGCGGTCGGCCGAAATTGACATGCACCTTGCCGAATTCCCGCTTGAGCTTGCGCAGGGTGCCGAGCAGACTCCACAGCGATTCCTTGCGCTTGGGCTTGCCGGCCAGTTCGTTGAGGAAACTCTTGCCCTCAAGAAGCTTCTCGTAGCCGACATACACGGGAACGAACACCAGCGGCCGCTCGTGTCCTCGCACGAAGCTCTTCAGCGTCATGCCGAGGATGCCGGTGCGCGGCGACAGCATGCGGCCGGTGCGACTGCGTGTGCCCTCGATGAAGTACTCGATCGAGAAACCGCGCGAGATCATCAGGTGCAGGTATTCGTTGAACACGGCCGCGTAGACCGGTTCGCCCTTGAAGCTGCGGCGCAGGAAGAAGGCGCCGCCACGGCGCAGGATCGGACCGATGACGGGGAAGTTGAGGTTGGCGCCGGCGGCGATATGCGGCGGCGTCAGGCCGCGCTTGAAGAGCACATAGGACAGCAGCAGGTAGTCGATATGGCTGCGGTGGCAGGGAATGTAGACGACGCCCTGCCCCGGCGCGATCTGCGTCACGACATCGAAGTTGTGCACTTCGACGCCGTCGTACAGACGGGTCCACAGCCAGGTCAGGAACAGTTCAAGGGCGCGGATGACGCTGTGCGAATAATCGGAGACAATCTCGCGGGCGAAGCCGCGCGCGCGTTCGCGCGTCTCTGCAAACGACGTCTTGCGCCGGATCGCCTCCTGGGCGATGGCGCCACGCACCGCCGGCGCGGCGAGGATGTGCTCGATCTGGGTGTTGCGATGGGAAAGGTCGGGGCCGATCGCCATCTCGCGCTGGCGACGAAAATGTACGCGCAATATCCGCTGCACCTTGCGCAGACTGCGTTCCGGATCGGGTTCGTCGCGCAGCAGCTCGGCCAGTGACATCGGCGCGCTGAAGCGTACCAGCACTTGTCGCCCGTGCAGCAATATCGCGATCAACTGGCGCAAATGGCTCGGCGGGCGCCAGCCTTCGGCGAACAGCGCCTTGAGGATGGAATCCTGCTCGCGCGGCGCGCGGCCCCAGAGGATGGTCACCGGGACGAGCTGGACGTCGAGTTCGGGCGCGTCGCGCAACGCCGCGGCCAGACGGTCGAGCAGCGGCGAATGCCGGTAGCGCTCGCGCGCCGTCTCGGCCAGCAGCGGCTGGGGGCGGGTTAGGCAGAAGAAGGCATTTTCGGTGGCGAAACGCCCCACCGCCAGCCCGCCGTCGGCCGCGGGCAGGCCAGTGCGGCGCGTCTCTTCCTGCAATACGAGGACGTTGGACAGGCGGCGATCCTGGATCACGTAGCAGACCGGCCGGCCGGGATCGATCGGGGTTTCGGCCGGCGGCGGCATGGCTTGCGCACGCACCCAGGAATAAAGCACTCTGCGCGCGAGCGATGAAAACCAGCCGAATTGGAACTCTGAACTCATGGTGGGTGGGCGCAGTGTACCTACTGCAGGGAGTGCGGTCGACGCCTTGTGTTCTTCGTGGCTACAATGAGTACTCTTGATTCCGGGGAGGCACGCATGGCCGGCGGCTGGGGATGCCCGCACGAAGTCGACGATCGCTGCTCGAAAATCAACAATCTGCCGTGCGACCCGGGCATGAAGGGCTGCGTTCTGGCGGGGCGCTACGTGTTTGCCAGCGACGACAAGAACCAGCGCCTGCGCGAGAAGCAGGTTCGCACGCGAACGGACGACGCCGAGGCGTCGTCCGACGGATCCGCATGATGGAAATGAAGAGCATCAGCTCGGGCAAGTTGCGTGCGATCGGCTACGATGCCGCGGCGCGGCGCTTGCGGGTGCAACTGGATGACGGCACCACGCTCGAGTACACAGGGGTGGGGGCGGAGATCTGGCGGCGCCTGTCGACCTCCGGCTCGCCCTGGAGCATTTATCGCGACAACGTCGAGGAGGAATTCACCGCTCGGCGTGTCACCACGGCTGACTTTTCGGCCGATACGAAGAAAAACCCTCTCGACGACCTGTTCGGTTGATGCCATGACGCTCAGAAAACCCGCAACGAAAAAGCCCGCCACCGTAACGCCACGGCCGCGCACTCGCGCCGCCAAGTCCGGCGATGTCGGCCCGCTCAGCCCGCCCGCCCGCATCGAAACGCATGCGGTGGCCATAGCAAGCGATGAGGCCCAGGGCAAGCGCCTGGCGGCCATGCGTGACCTGCTCTCGGGCGCACCGCACGAGGAAGCGGTGACCCTGCTCAAGAACATACTCAAGGAGAAGCGACAGGCCTTGCAGGCAGAAGGGATCGACCCCGACGCCGAGTTGACGCCAGGTTGGCGCGATGGCGGCTATCCGTACAAGAACCTGATGTCGCGCAAGAGCTATGAGCGGCAGAAATACCGGCTGCAAGTGGAGCTATTGAAATTGCAGGCATGGATCAAGGAAACCGGCCAGCGCGTGGTGATCCTGTTCGAAGGCCGCGACGCGGCCGGCAAGGGCGGTACCATCAAGCGCTTCATGGAACACCTGAACCCGCGGGGCGCGCACGTCGTCGCTCTGGAAAAGCCGAACGAGGTGGAACGCGGCCAGTGGTACTTCCAACGCTACGCGCAACATCTGCCGACGGCCGGCGAGCTGGTCTTCCTGGACCGTTCCTGGTACAACCGCGCCGGCGTCGAGCGCGTCATGGGCTTCTGCAGCGACGCCGAGTACGAAGAGTTCATGCGCCAGGCGCCGGAATTCGAGCGCATGCTGGTGCGCCAGGGCATCCACCTGATCAAGTTCTGGTTCTCGGTCAGCCGCGAAGAGCAGCGCCGCCGCTTCAAGGAACGCAAGGTGCACCCGCTCAAGCAATGGAAGCTGTCGCCGATCGACCTCGCTTCGCTGGACAAATGGCAGGAGTACACGAAGGCGAAGGAAGCGATGTTCTTCTACACAGACACCGCCGATGCGCCTTGGACGGTGATCAAGTCCGATTGCAAGAAGCGCGCGCGCCTGAACGCGCTGCGCTACGTGCTGCACCGGCTGCCCTATACGAACAAGGACACCGACCGCATCGGCCCGCTCGACTCGCTGATCGTCGGCCGCGCCAACGTGGTGTACGAGCGCGGAGAGAAGCAGGGCGTACCGATACTCTGAGTCGTCAGATCCGCTTAGTCGAGAAGGCGATCGAACTCGGCGACCGGTAGCGGTCGGCCAAAGTGGTAACCCTGCACGTAGTCGCATTGCAGCTTGCGCAGGTGTTCGACCGCCTGCTCGCCCTCCACACCTTCCGCCAGCACTTCGAGCTTGAGGCTCTTCGCCATTTGAACGACAGCGCCGACAATCGCGGCATTGTCGGCGTCGGCGGGCAGGCCGCGCACGAAGGACTGGTCGATCTTCAGCTTGTCGACCGCGAAGCGTTTCAGGTAGGCAAGGCTCGAATAGCCGGTGCCGAAGTCGTCGATGGAGAGCTTGACGCCAAGGCTCTTCAACTGGCGAACGCTGGCCAGCACATGCTCGGCGCCTTGCAGCAGGATCGATTCGGTAAGCTCCAGTTCGAGTAACCGGGGGTCGGTACCGGAGTCGCGCAGGGCGCGGGTCACACTGTCCTCGACGCTGCCGCGCCGAAACTGGATCGCGGAAAGGTTGACCGCCAGGAACAGCTGGTCGTGTCCGGCATCGTGCCAGCGCCGCAACTGACGACAGGCTTCGCGCAGCACCCAGTCACCCAGCGGCACGATCAAGCCGGACTCCTCCGCGACAGCAATGAAACGCCCCGGCATCACCAGCCCTTCTTCGGGGCTATTCCAGCGCACCAGCGCCTCGGCGCCAACGATGCGGCCGCTGGCCAACTCGACGACCGGCTGGTAGTGCAGAACAAATTCATCCCGCTCCAGCCCGCGCCGCAGCCGGTTCTGCAGATCGAGCCGCTCCAGCGCATCGATGTTCATGCGCTCCGTGTAATAGCGGAACGCGTTGCGGCCCGCCTCCTTGGCGTGGTACATCGCGATGTCCGACTTCTTCAGCAGTTCGTCGAAATCGCGGCCGTCCTCGGGATAGACGGCAACGCCGACCGAACAGGAAATCGCGACTTCGTGACCGTCGAGCGAAAACGGCCTGGACAAGGCGGCCAAGATGCTCTCGGCAGCGCGGGTCACGGCGTCGCCCTCCTTCAGTTCGGTCAGCACAATCAGGAACTCGTCGCCACCCTGGCGACTGACGGTATCCATTTCGCGCACGCATTCGCGCAGGCGTTGCGCCGCCTCGCGCAACAGCCGGTCGCCGACCGGATGGCCAAGCGAATCGTTGACGGTCTTGAAGCGATCGAGATCCAGAAACAGCAGGGCGACCCGGCTGTCGCTGCGCTCGCCCTGCGCGATCGCCCGCTCGAGGCGATCGCGCAGCAGCAGGCGATTGGGCAGATCGGTAAGTGGATCGTGGTGGGCGAGGAACTCGATGCGCGCCTCGGACGCCTTGCGCTCGCTGATGTCCGACGAAATGGCGACAAAGTGGGTCACTTCGCCGTCGTTCCCGCGTAAGCTTGAGATGCCCAGCCACTCGGGATACACCTCGCCGTTTCGGCGCCGACTCCAGATTTCACCTTGCCAGTAGCCGGTCTCGCGGAGACTGCTCCAAAGCCGCTGATAGAAATCGGGGGGCTGCAAGTCGGAATCGAGAACCGCCGGGGGCTTGCCGAGCACCTCTTCCGCCAGGTACCCGGTCATGTCGGAATAGGCGCGATTGGCGGAAACGATGCGCGTGTGCGCATCCATGATGATGATCGCCTCGCCGCTGTTCTCGAAAACCTGCGCCGCCAGCCGCAGGTTCTCCTCTACCCGCCGCTGCTCGGTGAGGTCGCGCGCGACAACCACCAGCGCCCGCCGACTGCCGTCCGGATTGAACATCGGCAACTTGACGAACTCCCAGTGACGCTCACAACCATCCGCGTCGAAAATCTTTTCCTCGTTGCGGGTCAGGCCGCGGTTCTGCCAGGCAGCTTCGTCGCTCAAACGACACTCGATCATCTCCGTCGTCAGGTCCGGGCGCATGTCGGCGATTTGCTGCGAATCCTTGCCGCGCCAATCCGCCCCCATCAACCGGAACAACCTCACGCCAGCGGTGTTCACGACCTGCCAGCGGCCCTCGCCGTCCTTGAGGAAGACAGCATCTGGCAGGGCTTCGATGAGACTGGCCAGCCGGCCCTCGCTGAACCGCAGCGCCTCCAGCATGTAGCGATGCTCGGTGTTGTCCCGCGTCGTGCCTTCGACGCCGACGACATTTCCATCAGCGTCGCGCAAGTACTGGGCGTTGGTACGCACCCAGACCTCATGACCGTCCTTGTAGCGCAGTCTCGATTCATAGCCGGTGAGGGCACCGCCGCTCTCGGCCATGGCACGCAGAAAGTCTTCCCGGTCGCGCGGGTCGTAGTAGAGATCGGACAGCCGCATCCCGACCACCTCGTCATCCTGATAGCCAAGCAGGTTCTTGACCGAACGCGAAGCGCGGACGATACGCCCTTCGGTATCGGTGCGATAGTAGGTGTCCTGCATGTTGGCGAGGATGCGCTGGAGCTCGCGTTCCGACGCTGCGACGGCTTGTTGCGCCTCGACCAGCGACGTCAGGTCGGTAACGAAACCGAACGACCCCGCCACCGCACCGAGTTCGTTCTTGAAGCTGGTGTTGTTGAGAAAGAGCGGAAAC
Organism: Gammaproteobacteria bacterium; assembly: GCA_018819515.1. Classification (GTDB taxonomy): domain Bacteria; phylum Pseudomonadota; class Gammaproteobacteria; order Burkholderiales; family Rhodocyclaceae; genus Fen-999. The sequence continues at coordinate 116,689 of JAHJPX010000013.1, read as the reverse complement.
TTCGATCCGTCAGGGCGCTGTCCGAGCACCCGATAGCGGCGACGCTCGGTCGACTCGATCGCCCCCATCTGGCGAATCAGTTCGGGATGGCTCTCCTCGGCGACGAAATCGAGCGGTGTCTTGCCGAGCATGTCGCTGCGGGTGACGCCAAGCATCTCGCACAACGCATCGTTGACCTGGATGAAGCGCCTCTTGGCGTCGATGATGAAGAAGCCGTCGATTGCGTTGTCGACGACATAGCGAAATATCTGGGCATCATCGGGGATACCGCCCGGATGTTCTGGCGCTTCGGCATGGGCCGCGCGCGGCGACTGGCTCATGCCGCTTCCTTCCTCACTAGACAACGCAATGGTACCAAACCTGATCTGGTGCCGGCGCTGCCTTATTGCCGGCCGTAATCGCGGAACGCTACCTGAACCCTCGCCATCTCATCGTCAGGAAGCAGACGCGGCCCACCGATTTGAAGAACGCGCCAGTATTGCTCGCAAAGCGCCTCCAGTTCGACCGCCAACGCCAGCGCGCCGTCCAGGTCGCGGCCGAAGACGACCATGCCGTGATGCGCCATCAGGCAACCGCAACGCTCATGAAGCGCGGCAAGTACCGCATCCGAAAGTGCCTGGGTACCGAAAGTCGCGTAGTCGGCGCAGCGCACGTCGCTGCCGCCGAAGCGCGCGACCATGTAGTGAAAAGAGGGAATGCCGCGGCCCATACAGGCCAGGCTGATGGCGAACGGCGCGTGGGCATGGACGATGGCGCTGGCGTCGGGCCGCGCGGCGTAGATGTCGCGGTGGAAGCGCCACTCGGACGAAGGCTTGCGCCGCCCCCGGGGCTTGCCATCGAGGCCGACGAAGACAACATCGTCAGTTTCGCATACGTCGTAGGCCATGCCGGTTGGCGTGATAAGGAAGCCGTCGCCAAACCGGACGCTGACATTGCCGGCGGCACCACGATTGAGGCGCTCGGCGCCCATCGCCCGCGCCGTCGTAAGCACGGCGGCCTTGAGTTCAAGTTCGTTCATCGCTTTATGGTCGAAAGGCCTGCTGCCGAGAAGACACCCTGCTCCGTAATAATGCCGGAGACCAGAGCGGCAGGCGTCACATCGAAGGCGGGGTTCGCTACCGGCGTACCACAACGGCTGACTTTTTCGCCGAACTCGGCCGCATCCCGCTCTTCGATCGGTATGTCGGCACCTTTCGGGCAGGCGAAGTCTATGGTCGATACCGGGGCCGCGACGTAAAACGGAATACCGTGTTCGCGTGCCGCCAGCGCCTTGAGGTAGGTGCCGACCTTGTTGGCGGTGTCGCCGTTGGCGGCGATGCGGTCGGCGCCGACGATGACCAGGTCGACCTTGCCTTGCATCATCAGCAGCCCGGCAGCATTGTCGGCGATCAGCGTGTGCGGAATGTCGACCTGCGCAAGTTCCCAGGCGGTCAGCAGGCCCTGGTCACGCGGCCGCGTCTCGGAAACCCAGACGTGCACGTCGACGCCCGCCTCGTGCGCGGCGTAGATCGGAGCGATCGCCGTGCCGTGGGCGACGGTTGCCAGCCAGCCGGCGTTGCAGTGGGTCATCACCTGCACCGGGCGCCGCTGCACGGCTTGCAGCAGCGGCGATCCATGGCGGCCGATGGCGGCATTGGCTTCCTCGTCTTCACTCGCGATCGTCCGCGCTTCCTGCCACGCGACATCCCGGCGTGTCGCCACGGCTGACTTTTCAAGCACGCGCCGCATGCGCTCCAGCGCCCAGCGCAGATTGACGGCGGTGGGGCGTGTCGCGGCCAGCACGTCGATCGCCTGTTCGAGCGGGATGCCTTCGCGCAGCGCCAGGGCAACGCCGTAGGCCGCCGTTGCGCCGATCAACGGCGCGCCGCGCACCTGCATGACGCGAATCGCGTGCGCGGCCTGTTCAAGGTTGAGGAGGTGAACGAAAGCGGTTTGCTTCGGCAACCGGGTCTGGTCGAGGATGACGACCGCGTCGCCGTCTTCGGCGATGGTGCGCAAAGAGTTATTCACCACCAAGTAGTGCCCCAAGAACACCGAGGAAGCAAGGCAACCAACGAGCTCGCATTTCTTGGTGTCCTTGGCGCGCTTGGTGGTGAGCTTCTAGTTCAGCTTGCCGTGGCAGTGCTTGTATTTCTTGCCGCTGCCGCAGGGACAGGGATCGTTGCGGCCGACCTTGGGTGCCGTACGCTCAATCGGCCGCGCCTTGGCCGAGTCGGCGTCGTCGCCCGTTGCTCCCAGCGCCTCGTCGTAGTCCGCGTGGTGGTACTGCACATTTTCGACCTGCGGCTTTTTCTGCTCGGCTTCCTCGATCTGCTGCTCGGAGCGGACCTCGACCGTCATCAGAAGCTTGGTGACCTCGGTGCGGACGAGCTGCAGCAAGCCTTCGAACAGTTCGAAGGCCTCGCGCTTGTACTCCTGCTTCGGATTCTTCTGCGCGTAGCCGCGCAGATGGATGCCCTGACGCAGATGATCGAGCGCCGCCAGGTGCTCGCGCCAGTGGATGTCGAGGCTTTGCAACATCACGTTGCGCTCGAATCCGGCCCACGCCTCGGCGGGCACCAGCGCCTTCTTCTCGGCATAGGAGGCGTCGGCGAAATCGACGATGCGCCTGAGTATGTCGTCGTCCGTGAGATCGGGTTCCGCCTTCAGCCATTCGCCGATCGGCAACTTGATCTGCAGATCCGCGGCCAGCGCAGCTTCCAGGCCGGCAATATCCCATTGCTCCTCGACGCTTTCGGCCGGAACGTAGATGCGGAAGGTGTCGTGCACCAGGCCCTGGCGCATGGCGGTGATGGTTTCGGAGATATCGGCGGCGTCCAGCAGCTCATTGCGCTGCTGGTAGATCACCTTGCGCTGGTCGTTGGCGACGTCGTCGTATTCGAGCAACTGCTTGCGGATATCGAAGTTGCGCTGCTCGACCTTGCGCTGTGCCGACTCGAGCTGGCGTGTCACCAGTGGATGCTCGATCGGTTCGCCGTCGGGCAGCGCGACCAGCTTCGAGCTCATGATCGCCTTCAGGCGATCGCCGCCGAAGATCTTCATCAGCGGGTCTTCGGCCGAGAGGTAGAAGCGCGAGGATCCCGGGTCGCCCTGGCGGCCGGAGCGGCCGCGCAACTGATTATCAATACGCCGCGACTCGTGGCGCTCGGAACCGATGATATGCAGGCCGCCGGCAGCGAGCACCTTGTCGTGCAGCTTCTGCCAGTCGGCGCGTAGCGCCGCGGTCTTGGCTTCCTTGTCAGCCGGCGTGATCGATTCGTCGTCGCGGATCGCCGCGATCAGCTTCTCGATACTGCCGCCGAGCACGATGTCGGTGCCACGGCCCGCCATGTTGGTGGCGATGGTGATGACCCCGGGGCTTCCGGCCTGTACGACGATTTCCGCTTCCTTTGCATGTTGCTTGGCGTTCAGCACCTGGTGCGGCAGCTTTTCCTTGTCGAGCAGGCCGGAGAGCAACTCGGAGTTCTCGATCGACGTCGTGCCGACGAGCACCGGCTGGCCGCGCTCGGAGCAAGCCTTGATGTCGGCAATGATGGCCGTGTGCTTTTCGCGCTCGGTGCGGAAAATCTGGTCGTTCTCGTCCCGGCGGATCATCGGCTGGTTGGTCGGAATGACCACGGTTTCCAGACTGTATATCTGGTGGAACTCGTAGGCTTCGGTGTCGGCTGTGCCGGTCATGCCGGCGAGCTTGCCGTACATGCGGAAATAGTTCTGGAAGGTAATCGAGGCCAGCGTCTGGTTCTCGGACTGGATCGGTACCCCTTCCTTCGCCTCGACCGCCTGATGCAGGCCATCCGACCAGCGCCGGCCCGCCATCAGACGGCCGGTGAATTCGTCGACGATGACGACCTCGCCGTTCTGAACCACGTACTGCTGGTCGCGGTGGAACAGGTTGTGGGCACGCAGCGCCGCGTAAAGGTGGTGCATGAGCAGGATGTTGGCCGGTTCGTACAGGCTGGCGCCCTCCGGCAGCAGGCCCATCTGCGTCAGAATTTGTTCGGCCTTTTCGTGCCCCTCTTCGGTGAGGAGCACCTGGTGCGACTTGAGGTCTACGGTGTAGTCCCCCGTATCGACGTCCTGCTGCGTCTTGGCGGCTTCGCCCAAAGTCAGCAGTGGCGGTACGCTGTTCAGCTTGACGTACAGGTCCGAGTGATCCTCGGCCTGGCCCGAAATGATCAGCGGCGTGCGGGCCTCGTCGATCAGGATCGAATCGACTTCGTCCACGATCGCGTATGCCAGCCCGCGCTGAACCCGCTCGGTCGGCGAGTACACCATGTTGTCGCGCAGATAGTCGAAACCGAATTCGTTGTTGGTACCGTAGGTGATGTCGGCCGCATAGGCCGCCTGCTTCGCGTCATGCGACATCTGCGACAGATTGACGCCGACCGTAAGCCCGAGGAACTTGTGCAGACGACCCATCCATTCCGCGTCACGACTGGCCAGGTAGTCGTTGACCGTGATGATATGCACACCCTTGCCGGTCAGGGCGTTGAGGTAGGACGGCAGCGTCGCCACCAGCGTCTTGCCCTCGCCGGTGCGCATCTCGGCAATCTTGTTGCCGTGCAGGACCATGCCGCCAACCAGTTGCACGTCAAAGTGCCGCATGCCGAGCACGCGCTTGCCAGCCTCACGTACGACAGCGAACGCCTCGGGCAACAGGTCGTCAAGCGTCTCGCCCCCGGCCAGCCGGGCCTTGAATTCATCGGTCTTGGCGCGCAACTGTTCGTCGCCCAGCGCCTGCATTTCAGGTTCGAGGGCGTTGATGCGGCGGACTGTCTGGAAATACTGCTTGATCAGCCGGTCATTGCGGCTGCCGAAAATCTTCTTGAGAAGGCCGGAAATCATGGAATTGGCGCCGTTACGGAGCAAATGGCGCAGTCTAGCATGTGGGGCAAAGCCCCACCCTGGACATCACCGCGCCCTCGCGCTCCTCCGATGACTACGCGCCTTGGCCGCTTCCAGGAAGTGATTGGGATTCTGTGCAGCGTTGCGAATGCGAACCTCGAAGTGCAAGTGCGGGCCTGTGGAACGTCCGGTCGAACCGACCTCCGCCACGACTTGGCCGCGTTTTACCAGCGCGCCCGGCTGAACGAGGATTTTCGAGCAATGCGCGTAACGCGTCACCAAGTCGTCACCATGGTCGATGTCGACATAATTGCCATAGGCGGGATGCTTCACGACATTGATGATGACGCCGGCTGCGGCCGTTCTGATCGGCGTTCCGATCTCGGCAGGGAAATCGACGCCAGGATGGAAATCGGCTGCGCCGGTGAAAGGATCGAGCCTCCAGCCAAAGGATGAGGCAATCCAGGTCGAGTCGAGTGGAAGTGATGTCGGGAGCTTGCTTTTGCGAATGCGCTCATCGAGCAATTGGCTTTCCAGCAGCGACATCGTATCGGTCTTCACTTCCAATTGACGAGACAGCGTATCTACGGCTTGCTGCAAGTCGTCCTGGGAAAGTGGTGTCGGTTGCTGCATCGGGCCACCGCGGCCATCCTTGGGTGCCGTGAGTGCCGGGCCGATATCCTGACGCTTGATGCCGGCGAGCCCCGCGAGGCGCTCGCCCATGGAGTCAAGACGCATCATTTGTGCCTGCATTTCGCCCAGACGGACTGCCATGGCGTTTAGGTTCTCTCGTACCCGTTCACGACTGGCCCGACTGTTCTCGGCAGTCGTCGCCGCAATCATTTCCTGCAGGAAAGGCATGCGAATCTCGGCGGCGTGGCGAACCGTAAAATAGGAAATCAACGAAGCCAGACCGAATACGACAATCAGCACGGCTCCAACCATCAGGGCAATCCGCCGCCCCGTCAAGACAATCGTCTTCGCCGTTGCTAGCCTGTCGGAGACGAGAATAATATGCACGTCCCTGCTCCTTTCACCAGCGATCCCAAACCCTAGCACTCATGCCACAGCCTCGCGGCTACTCTCGCAGCCTGGAACACTACCTCGCGGCCGACCCCAGCCTCGCCCGCCTTTCCGCTCATGCGCGCAAACTGCTGCGACTACAGCGGGCCTTCGAATCCGTCACCCCGCTTGCCCGTCAATCGCGCGTCGCTAACTTTCGGCAGGGAAAGGTCATTATCCATGCCGTTAACGGTGCAGCTGCTACCAAACTTAGACAATTAGAGCCTCGTTTGCTGGCAGCCTTCCAACACGCGGGCGGTGAGGTTACCGGAATCTCGGTACGCCTGCAACCCGCAACCGGCGGCCCCAGCCAAGCGCAACGAGAATTGTCCGCGCCAATTGGCCCCAACCAAAAGCGAGCGCTGACTTCTCTTGCCGAAGGCCTACCGGAGGAGTCTTCATTGCGAACCGCGCTGCAACATCTGATAGACCGCGCTAAATAACAATTACCCGCTCCAGAAACAACAGTGCCATAACGACCAACGCAAAAATCAATGCGTATTTCGCGATGCGCGCCGAGAAACCCAGATATCGTTTCTCACCGGAAATCAAATAGGCGAAAATCCCCGCGCCGATGGCAATTGCCGTCAGGACACCGACAATGCGCAGAATCAGCATCAGACGGCCTGGGGATACAGGTGGCGCACGGTCGTGGGTGCGTCTTCGGGACGGTTGTATGACGTCCATTCCCACGCCGTCGCATCGGCCAACAATTCCCGCAATAACCGATTGTTCAGGGAATGACCTGATTTGTAAGCCGAAAAAGCACCCAGCAGAGGATGGCCGGCGAGATAGAGATCGCCGATGGCGTCGAGCACCTTGTGACGGACGAATTCATCGCTCAGGCGCAACCCCTCCGCATTCAGGACGCGGTACTCGTCCATTACGATCGCATTTCCCATACCGCCGCCGAGCGCAAGTCCCTGTGCCCGTAATGCTTCGACATCCTGGGTAAACCCGAAGGTGCGTGCGCGGGATATGTCCCTGATATACGAATCATCGGCAAAGTCCATGACCACCTTGTTTCCGGACTGATCGACGGCTGGATGATTGAACAGGATGGAGAAAGTCAGGCGGAAACCGTCGTAGGGCTCCAAACGTGCCCATTTATCGCCTTCGCTGACCTCGACGGTCTTGCGAATGCGAATGAACTTCTTCGCCGCCTTCTGTTCCACGATCCCCGCGGACTGCAGCAAAAAAACGAAGGGCCCCGCAGATCCATCCATGATCGGGATTTCGGCGGCATCGACATCCACATACAGGTTATCGATACCTAGCCCGGACAGGGCGGACATCAAGTGTTCCACCGTGCCGAGCTTGGCACCGTCCCGCTCCAGGCAGGACGCCATGCGCGTATCGCCAACCGCGTATGGGTTGGCCTTCAATTCGATCGGCGGCTCAAGATCGATACGGCGGAACACGATGCCGGTATCCGGCGCGGCCGGACGCAGCGCAACCGTTACCTTGTCGCCCGAATGAAGACCGACGCCGGTAGCGCGAATAATCGTTTTGAGTGTGCGTTGCTTGAGCATTTCGAAGCCCGCAGATTGCTGCGGGGCACAATGTTATACCAATTCACTGCGGCAAGCCGCCCAGGAAGGAGGCGATCTCCCCGGACGGCTCGATGGTTAAGGCTTAGTCAGCCTGCTTGATCAGGAACGCTGGAATGTCATAGCGATCCATACCGCTGTCGACCATTGCCTTGACCGCCGCATTGCGGGTAGAGCGCGGCGACGAGAACACGTCGGGCACGGCAACGCCATCGTAGCCCGCTTGCATCGCGACAGCATCCCCGTACATGCGATCATCGGTGCCGGTACGCAGCCCGTAGCCCTCAACCCGTTCCAGACGGGGCTTGACCGCAACCTTGCCGCCCAAGCCTGTAGCGACGACAGTAACACGCAACTGGTCTTCCATTCCGTCGTCGAAGACCGTCCCGAAGATGACGGTCGCTTCGTCATGCGTGTAGGTCTTGATTGTGGCCATCACGTCCTTGACCTCCCGCATGCCGAGTTCGCGACTGGCTGTGATGTTAACCAGGACGCCACGAGCGCCCGATAGTTCGATGCCTTCGAGCAGCGGACTCGCAACTGCGGCTTCGGCTGCCAGCCGGGCGCGGTCGACACCCATCGCGGTAGCCGATCCCATCATGGCCTTGCCCATTTCGCCCATTACGGTACGCACGTCCTCGAAGTCGACGTTGACCAGCCCGGGGACGTTGATGATCTCCGCGATGCCCCCGACGGCGTTGCGCAGGACGTTGTCGGCAGCGCGGAAGGCTTCCTGCATGGTGACGTCGTCACCAAGCACTTCCATCAGGCGCTCGTTGAGGATGATGATCAGCGCATCGACATATTGCTGCAATTCGGCCAATCCCTCCTCGGCGAGACGCATGCGCTTGCCCTCGAACTCGAAGGGCTTCGTCACGACGGCGACGGTCAGAATGTTCTTTTCGCGCGCCACTTCGGCAATCACGGGCGCGGCGCCGGTACCGGTACCGCCCCCCATACCGGCAGTGATGAACGCCATATGGGCACCTTCGAGCGCTTCGGCAATCTGCGCGCGTTCCTGATATGCAAGATCGCGTGCCTTCTCCGGTTTGCCACCCGCGCCCTGTCCCGGCCCGAGTTGCAGCTTGAGATCCGCCGACGACATGTTCAGCGCCTGCGCATCGGTATTGCAGCAAATGAACTCGACGCCCTGCACACCCTCGCAGATCATGTGCTCGACGGCGTTGCCGCCCGCGCCGCCGACGCCGATGACCTTGATGACGGTCCCGCTGGGCTCCTTGTCTATGATTTCAAACATTGCTCGCCTCCTTGTTGTTGCAACTCAAAACAAAGTTTCAGTTCAGGCTCATGCGCATGAGCGCGTTATGCCGTAACTAAAAATTCTTGCCAAACCAGGCCCGCATGCGGGCCAGCGTCTGCCGGAACGTCACCGGCCCCTGCACTTTCAAACCCCTCCGTCGCTGCGTCACACCTTCCAACAACAAACCGACTGCGGTTGCATAGCGTGGATTGCGCACGATGTCGCGCAAGCTGCCGTCGTAACGGGGGAAGCCCAGCTTGACCGTGTTGTGGAATATTTCTTCACCCAGTTCCATCATGCCCGGCATGGTTGCCGAGCCGCCGGTGACGACGACGCCGGCTCTGAGCAGGCGTTCATAGCCGCTGCGCACGAGTTCCTCACGCACCATCTGATAGATCTGTTCGATCCGCGGCTGGATGAATCCGGCCAGCGTCTGGCGGGAAAGTTGCGAGGCAGATCGATCGCCGACACCCGGCACCTCGATCATTTCTCCCGGATCAGCCAGTTGCTGCAACGCGACGCCATAACGGATCTTGATTTCTTCCGCATCCGGAGTGGATGTTCGCAGCGCGATACCGATATCCGAGGTGATCTGGTCTCCCGCAATCGGAATGACCGCCGTGTGGCGGATCGCGCCCTGGGTAAACACCGCAATATCGGTGGTACCGCCGCCAATATCGACCAGACAGACGCCCACGTCCTTTTCGTCTTCCGTAAGCACGGCCATTCCGGACGCGAGTGGCTGCAATACAAGATCAACGACTTCCAGGCCACAGCGATGCACGCACTTGACGATGTTCTGCACCGCCGTCACGGCGCCGGTCACCAAGTGCACCTTGACTTCCAAGCGCTTGGCATCCATGCCGATCGGCTCCTTGACGCCATCCTGGCCGTCGACGATGAACTCCTGCGGAATCGTGTGCAGTATCTGGTCGTCGGCGGAGATCGGCGTCGCATTGGCAGCCTCGATCGCACGGGCGACGTCATATTCCGTAACCTCTCTCTCGCGCACCACCACCATGCCGTTGGAGTCCTTGCTCTTGATGTGCGCGCCTGCGATGCCGGTGTAGACCTCCTTGACCTTGCAGCCCGACATCAGTTCGACTTCCTGGATCGCGCGCGAGATGGCATCCACGGTCGCTTCGATACTGACGACGACACCTTTCTTGATCCCCTTGTCCTTCGTTTCTTCAAACTGGTGGCTGCCTACGCCGAGCACGGACAACTGCCCCTCGGGATCGAGTTCTGCGGCGATCGCGACGATTTTCGACGTACCGATGTCGAGCCCGACGATGAGGTCGTGTTTCGTTTCCTTGCTCATGATTCCATGTCCGACTGCTGAAGCCGCAGGGCAAATCCGTTGGGGTAGCGCATATCAACCACTTTGGCACGCGCAAGGCGTGTCTTGTCCAGCGCGGGGCCGTACCAGGCAACAAAACGCGCCATTCGCTCGGAAAGAGTATGTTTGGCTTCGTCGCGCCCCAGTTCGATCACCAAACCGTCGTCGAGCGTGACCTGCCACGCCTCGCGGGTAGACAAGGCCAGTACCGCGGGCGTGCGTTCAACCGCATTCAACACCTGAGAGAATTCCAGATAGCGGGTCATTATTGGGGCGGCCGTCCCCTCCGGACCGGAGAATATCGGGAGTTCCCGGTCGCTCGCGGCGGCAAACACCTCGCCAAAATTGTTGACCAGGCGAGCCTCGTTGTCGGCCTGCTGCCAGCGCGCCACCGCAACGTGTTCCTCGATCTGTAGTACCAGCGTATCCGGCCAGCGGCGACGAACCTCTACCTGACGCACCCAGGGCAGCTTCTCGAACACATTACGTACCTGGTCGAGATCGACGGTGAAATAGTTGCCAACCAGCGCGGCGCGGATCGCTTGCTCGATCTGGATGCGGGTCACGTTGTCGACCGCTCGCGCGACGACGACCTCGCGCAACGGGAATATCGGCAAACGCTGGATGGAAGTCGCGATCGCCCACGCCATGGCGGCAATACCGAATACGATAAGAATGTCGGCGACAAGATTCATCAGCGCGGGCCGATCCCAGAAGCCGTCCTCGGCCGACTCTGCGGTCCTGCGCCGGCGAGCCGGCTTTGGCCTAGCCATGGCGAGCCATCTCCAGCACCTTCACCACCAGTTGCTCGAAAGAAATTCCGGCCACTTTGGCCGACATCGGCACCAGGGAATGGTCCGTCATCCCCGGCACGGTGTTCATCTCCAGGAAATACGGCTGCCCCTTGGGATCCAGCATCAGATCGACACGAGCCCATCCCCGGCAGCCGAGCACCTGAAAGGAACGCCGTACCAGTTCGGTGAGGCGATTTTCGTCGTCGGCAGAAAGGCCCGGGCAAACGTAGCGCGTATCGTTGGCGAAGTACTTCGCGTCGTAGTCGTAGAACTCGTGCGGCGTCTCAATGCGAATGGAAGGCAGGACTTCAGTTCCGAGTATCGGGAACTGCACCTCCGCGCCGTCAATGAAACGCTCCGCCAGTACGAGATCATCGTACTTTGCCGCCTCATGGAAGGCGGCGCGCAAATCGTTCGCCGACTTCACCTTGGTGATGCCGATACTCGATCCTTCATTGGCCGGCTTGACGAAGATGGGCAAACCCAGGCGCTTCACCACTTCATCCCAATCGCTGTCGGCGGTCAGCACCACGCATTCGGGCACGGGTATGCCCGCCGCCTGCCAAAGCAGTTTGCTGCGCCATTTGTCCATGGCCAATGCCGATGCCAGCACGCCGCTGCCGGTATACGGGATATCCATAAGATCGAGCGCGCCCTGCAAACTGCCGTCTTCGCCTCCCCGACCGTGCAGGGCGATGAAAACCCGCGCGTAGCCCTCTTCCTTCAGGGCTTCCAGCGGCCGCTCGGCGGGGTCGAAGGGATGGGCATCGACACCGGCGCGTCGCAACGCCGCCAGCACGGCATTGCCGCTCTTAAGCGAGATTTCGCGTTCGGCGGAGCTGCCGCCGAACATCACCGCCACCTTGCCCAAATCGCCGCCGCTCACCCTGACTCTCCCACAATCCGCACTTCGCGCACCAGTTCGATACCGAACCGGCGACGCACCTCGACCTGAATTCGGCCGATTAGACTTTCTATCGCAGTCGCGCTCGCCACGCCCGCTGGATTAACGACGAAATTGGCATGCTTTTCGGAAACCCGCGCGCCGCCTTCGCATGCACCCTTCATACCGGCCGCTTCGATCAGTCGCGCCGCATGATCACCGGGCGGGTTGCGAAATACGGAACCCGCATTGGGCAAATCGAGCGGCTGACTGGCAATCCGCTTCTCGAGCAGGTTGGCAATCTCCGCCCTCGCCGCCGCGGCATCGCCTGAAGTCAGTCGCAGCCATGCTCCGGCGAATATCTCGTCCGTCGCGGATTTCAGCCCGACATGCCGATAGCCGACGGCAAAGTCGTCGCGCGTACGCACAATCACTTCCCCGCGACGATTCAGCATCTGTACGCGTTCGACCAACGGCCAGGTTTCGCCGCCATAGCAACCGGCATTCATCGCCAGCGCACCGCCAAAGGTACCGGGAATGCCGGCCAGGAATTCCGCACCAACCAGATTCAGGTTGGCGGTGAAGCGGGCCACTTTGGGGCTGGCAACCCCGGCTTCTACGTAAACCGAGCCCTCCGGCTCCTGGCGCAAGACATTGAGCGCACCATGGGTAAACACCACCGTGCCGTCGAAGCCGCCGTCGCGCACCAGCAGATTGCTGCCCAGCCCGACCGCGAGCAGCGGCTCATCGGGACGCAGCCGGCGCAAGAACTCGGCGAGGTCGGCGAGGTCGGCCGGAAAGTAGGCACGCGCAACCGAACCGCCGGCGCGCCATGACACGTGCCGAGCCATCGGCTCGTTCTCCCGCAATTCGCCGCGCAGGGAACGCGCCGGGCCGCCCCAAGCGTTCCCTGGCCCCTCGGGGGGAGGACCAAGCGGAGCGAGGTCTTCGGGGGGGGGCTTCTTGTCAGGCATTCGCCACCTTTCCCGGAACGGCACCGATCGATCCGGCACCCATGGTGATGACGACGTCGCCCGGCTGCGCCGCGCTCATGATCGCGGCGGGCATGGCAGCGATGTCTTCGATGAACACCGGCTCGACCTTGCCGGCGACGCGGATGGCCCGCGCCAACGTACGGCCGTCGGCCGCAACGATCGGCGCCTCCCCTGCTGCATAGACCTCGGCCAGCAGCAGGCCGTCGACGCCGGACAGGACTTTCACGAAATCCTCGAAGCAGTCGCGCGTGCGGGTATAGCGATGCGGCTGGAAGGCGAGCACGACGCGCCTGCCCGGAAAGGCGCCACGCGCCGCCGCCAGCGTCGCCGCCATTTCGACCGGATGATGACCGTAGTCGTCGATCAGGGTAAATGCGCCGCCCGCAGTACCGTCCTGGTTGCGCAGCGGAATTTCGCCATAGTGCTGGAAGCGCCGGCCGACGCCCTTGAAGTCGTGCAAAGCCTTGACGATCGCCGCGTCGGGAACGCCGACCTCGCTTGCTACGGCGATCGCTGCCAGCGCATTGAGCACATTGTGCATGCCCGGCAGGTTTAGCGTGATGTCCATACGGCTGACGCCACCGTTCCTGCGCATGCAGGTAAATCGCATGCGGCCCGCTTCGGCAACGACGTTCTCGGCGCGAATGTTGGCTTCGGGATCGAGGCCGTAGGTGACCACCTGCTTGGTGACACGCGGCAGTATCTCGCGCACGTTCCCATCATCGAGGCAGAGCACCGCCACGCCATAGAACGGCAATCGGTTGAGAAAGTCCACGAAGGCCTGCTTGAGACGACCAAAGTCCTGGCCGTAGGTCTCCATGTGATCGGCATCGATATTGGTAACTACCGAAATCACGGGCGACAAGAACAGGAAGGACGCATCGGACTCGTCCGCTTCGGCAACCAGAAATTCACCCTGGCCGAGGCGTGCGTTGACGCCCGCCGAGTTCAGTCGCCCGCCGATCACGAACGTCGGATCGAGTCCGCCTTCGGCGAGACAACTGGCCGCGAGACTGGTGGTCGTCGTCTTTCCGTGGGTACCGGCAATGGCAATGCCCTGCTGAAAGCGCATCAGTTCAGCCAGCATTTGCGCACGCGGCACGACCGGAACGTGGCGCTCGCGCGCCGCCATCACTTCCGGGTTGTCCTGCTTGACGGCCGTGGAGACCACCACCGCGTCGGCAGCTTTCACGTTTTCGGCCGCATGGCCGATCACGACCCGAACGCCGAGATCGGCCAGCCGGCGCGTGGTGGCGCTTTCCGCGAGATCGGAACCGGACACTTCGAAACCCTGGTTGACCAGCACCTCGGCAATGCCGCTCATGCCCGCCCCCCCGATGCCAACGAAGTGGATGCGTTTGACCTTGTGTTTCATGTCGTTCTCACTTGGCTATGTCGACGCATGTCCGGGCGACGACCTCGGTCGCTTCCGGCCGGGCAAGCGAACGCGCCTTCTCGGCCATTTGCAGCAGTTGCCCGCGGGAAAGATGGCGCAGTTCCGCCAGTCCTTCTGGCGTCATTTCGCTTTGCGGCAGCAGAATCGCCGCGCCCGCCGAGCAGAGGAAGCGGGCATTGACGGTTTGGTGGTCGTCCACCGCGTGCGGAAACGGCACCAGCACGCTGGCCACGCCGGCCGCCGCGAGTTCCGCCACCGTCAGCGCCCCGGCCCGACAGATCACCAGATCCGCCCAGGCATAGGCATCCGCCATATCGTCGATGAACGGCACGAGCTGTGCCTTCACGCCTTCCCGCGCGTAAGCCACTGCCAGCGCCTGGATGTGCTTCTCGCCTGCCTGATGGACGACCAGCGGCTGTTCCCCGGATGCAATCAGACCCAGCGCCCGCGGCATTGTTTCGTTGAGTGCCGCCGCACCCAGGCTGCCGCCGATCACCAGGACATTGAGCGGCCCGGAGCGGGTTGGATAGCGGTCCGCCGGTGGCGGCAGGGCGGCGATTTCCGGGCGGATGGGGTTGCCGACCCAGTTGCCCTTGCGGAACACTCCCGGAAACCCCGTCAGGACACGATCGGCCACGATGGCGAGCACCCGGTTGGCCAGACCGGCGACGGAATTCTGTTCGTGCAGCACCAGCGGCACGCCGGCCGCCACGGCCATCATTCCGCCCGGGAAGGTGATGTAGCCCCCCAGGCCGAGCACGACGTTCGGCTGGATGCGTTTGATCTCTCGCCGCGCCTCGGCAAACGCACGCAGCAGGTTCAGCGGCAGCAACAGCTTGCGCAGGATGCCTTTGCCGCGCAGGGCGGCGAACCGGACCCAGGCCGTTTCATAGCCGCGCGCAGGCACCAGCTTCGCTTCCATGCCATTCGGATTGCCCATCCAGACGACGCGCCAGCCAAGCGCTTTCAAGTGGTCGGCCACGGCCAGTCCCGGCATGATGTGCCCGCCCGTGCCGCCAGCCATAATCAGGATGGTCTTGCTCATGTCGGCTGCCCCCGCATTAGTCGCCGATTTTCGTAGTCGACGCGCATCAGGATCGCCAGCGCCACGCAGTTGGTGACGATTCCCGAACCGCCGAAGCTCATCATCGGCAGCGTCAGCCCCTTGGTCGGCAGGAGTCCCATGTTGACACCCATGTTGATAAAGGCCTGGAATCCTATCCAGATACCGATGCCCTGCGCGACCAGGCCGCTATAGACGCGATCGATCAGCAGCGCCTGGCGGCCGACGACGAAGGCACGCTGCACCAGCAGGCCGAACAGCGTCACAACGGCAAGCACGCCGAAGAGGCCCAGTTCCTCGGCGATCACCGCAAGCAGAAAGTCGGTGTGCGCCTCGGGCAGGTAGAAGAGCTTTTCGACACTGGCGCCGAGGCCGACACCGGTCCATTCGCCGCGGCCAAAAGCTATCAGCGCGTGCGAAAGCTGGTAGCCCTTGCCGAGCGAATCCTGCCACGGGTCCATGAAGCCGAGGATGCGCTGGCGGCGATATTCAGAGAAAGTGATCAGTAGCGCGAATCCCACCACCGCGATCAGCGCCAGCAGTGTGAACAGCCGGATGTTGATGCCGCCAAGGAACAGGATGCCGAAAGCGATGGCGGCGATCACGACGAAAGCGCCGAAGTCCGGCTCGCGCAGCAACAGGAAGCCGACCAGCAGGATCACGGCCGCCATGGGCAGAAAGCCTCGCCGGAAACTGCCCATGGCGTCGAGCTTTCGGGTCGTGTAGTCGGCGGCATACAGCACCACCAGCAGCTTCATCGCCTCGGATGGCTGGAGATTGATCGGTCCGAGCGGCAGCCAGCGTTGGGCACCGTTCACGGAACGACCGACGTGCGGAATCAGTACCACGACGAGGAGCACCACCCCGGCGACAAACAGGTAGGGGGCGAATTGCTGCCAGAAGCGCAATGGCACCTGAAAGGCGACCACCCCGAAGACGAGGCCGATCGTCAGAAAGATGGTGTGGCGAACCAGAAAGTACTCGGGCTGGTAGCCGGTGAACTTGCTGCCCTCGGCCAGTGCGATCGAAGACGAGTAGACCATCACCAGGCCGAGCAGCAGCAGGAACAACGCCGGCCAGAGCAGCAGCGGATCCAGTTCGGCCGGTGCCGCGCCGGGCCGGCGCGAAGTGAAGACGGCGGCGGTCATGCGCCAGCCTCCAAGCGACGCACCGCACTGACGAAAACCTGGGCGCGATGCTCGTAGTTGCGGAACATGTCGAAGCTGGCGCAGGCCGGCGACAACAACACCGCGTCGCCACGGCGTGCCGCCACGGCTGACTTTTCCACCGCCGCGGGAAGGTCGAGCGCCGATTCGACCGGCACGCCGCAGCCCGCGATCGCTTCGCCGATCAACGGCCCATCGCGGCCGATCAGGATGGCGGCGCGCGCATGCTCGGCCACCGCCTGCTTGAGCGGCGAGAAATCCTGGCCCTTGCCGTCGCCCCCGAGGATGATCACCACCTTGCGGCCCATGCCTTGCAGCGCCGCCACGGCCGCGCCGACGTTGGTGCCCTTGGAGTCGTCGTAGTAGGCGACGCCGTCGATCTCGGCGACGCGCTCGACGCGATGCGGCAAACCGCGAAACGTCCGCAGCGCCGGCAGCAGCGCTACCGGGTCGAGACCGATGGCCGCACAAAGCGCCAGAGCGGCCATCGCATTGGCGGCGTTGTGCAGGCCCGCCAATCCGGATGATTGCAGTTCGCCGGCGGAGATCAGGAACCGGTCGCCGCGCACGACCCAAGGTTCGCCCCGATTCCCGCGCAGGCCGAAATCGAGTTCGCTGCCGGGCGCATCGAGTCCGAAGCTGGTTGTCCTGCGACCGGGGATCGCCATGCGCTTGACGCGCGCGTCGTTGCGGTTGAGTACCTGGACACCGTTGCCAAAAAATATCCGCGACTTCGCGGCGGCATAGTCGTCGAGGTCGATGTAGCGGTCGAGATGGTCGTCGCTGACATTGAGCACCGTCGCCGCATCGGCATTCAGCGATTCCAGCGTTTCGAGCTGGAAGCTCGACAATTCCAGAACCCAGATCGCAGGCAGTTTGCCTTCATCCTGGCAGGCCATCAGGGCCGTCAGTGCCGCCGGTGAAATATTGCCCGCGACGCCGGTGACACGGCCCGCCGCGCGGCACAGGTGGCCGGCGAGCGACGCAGTCGTCGTCTTGCCGTTGGTGCCCGTAATGGCGATGACCTGGGTATCCCGACGCACACCGAGTGCTTCCAGCCCCCGGGCGAACAACTCGATCTCGCCGACGACGGGCATGCCCAGCGCCCGCGCGTGGATCACGGCCATGGTCCCGGCCGACAGGCCCGGCGACAACGCCAGCATATCGACGTCGGACAGGAGCCGCTTGTCGAATCCCTCGTTCATCGACCCCGTGTAGAACTCGGCCGCAGGTACCGACGTGCGCAGCCCGCTGAGCGAAGGCGGATCGATCCGCGTGTCGAGCACGCGCACGGCGGCGCCCTGGCGATCGCACCAGCGCGCCACGGCTAGCCCGGATTCACCGAGGCCGAGGACGAGGATGCGTTTACCAAACAGGTTCATGACGCCACCTGACCGCCCCAGGGCGACATGCGCCCCCCTGCGGGAGGCAGCGAAGTGATTTTGCGAGCGTGGGTGGCCATAGTTGTCAGCGGATCTTCAACGTCGAAAGGCCGAACAACACCAGCAATATCGTGATGATCCAGAAGCGCACCACGACCTGAGTTTCCTTCCAGCCGCTCTTTTCGAAGTGGTGATGCAACGGCGCCATGAGAAAGATGCGCCGGCCTTCGCCATAGCGCATTTTGGTGTACTTGAACCAGCCCACTTGCAACATGATCGATACTGTCTCTGCGACGAACACGCCACCCATGATGAAGAGCACGATTTCCTGGCGAACGATGACGGCGACCGTGCCGAGCGCAGCGCCGAGCGCCAGCGCGCCGACATCGCCCATGAAGACTTCGGCCGGGTAGGCGTTGAACCAGAGGAAGCCCAGGCCGGCACCGGCCATGGCGGCGCAGAACACGGTCAATTCGCCGGCCCCCGGAATATAGGGAATCAACAGGTACTTCGAAAACACCGCATGACCGGTCACGTAGGCAAACAGGCCCAGTGCGGCGCCCACCATCACGGTCGGCATGATCGCCAGCCCGTCGAGACCGTCGGTGAAGTTGACCGCGTTGCTGGTGCCGACGATGACCAGGTAGGTCAGCACGATGAAGCCGAAGATGCCGACCGGGTAGGAAACCTCCTTGAAGAACGGCACGATCAGGTTGACCTTGGATGGCAAGTCGAGCGTGAAGCCGCTGCCGACCCAGTTCAGGAACAGATCGACTACCTGCTGGTTGTTCGACGCCGAAATCGAGAAGGCGATGTAGATGGCGGCGACGATGCCGATGACTGACTGCCAGAAGAACTTGGCCTTGGCCGACAGCCCGTCCGGATTTCGATAGACCACCTTCCGCCAGTCGTCCACCCAGCCAACGGCGCCGTAGCCCAGCGTCACGATCAGGACGATCCAGACGAAGCGGTTGCCGAGGTCCGCCCATAACAGCGTCGAAACGCCGAGCGAGACCAGGATCAGCGCGCCCCCCATGGTCGGCGTGCCGGCCTTGACGAGGTGCGTTTGTGGCCCGTTGTCGCGCACCGACTGGCCGATCTTTCTCGCCGCCAGCCAGCGGATCAACGCCGGACCGAAGACGAAGGAGATGGTCAGCGCAGTCATGGTCGCCAGCACCGCCCGCAGCGTGATGTAAGTGAAGACATTGAAGGCACGAATATCCTGCGCCAGCCATTGGGCCAGTTCAAGCAGCATGCTGTTTCTCCGTAACCGCGTCGACGACGCGCTCCATGCGCATGAAGCGCGATCCCTTGACCAGCACCGCCACATCGGGGCCGAGTTCGGCCTTGAGGGCGGCGGAAAGTTCCTCCGGCGTGCGGCAATGCACCGCGCCGCCACCGAAGTTATGAGCCGCGGCGACCGACAGCTCGCCCAGCGCGAACAGGCGATCGATGCCACGACTCTTGGCGTAGCCGCCGATCTCGTCGTGAAGTTGCCCGGCCGCCTCACCGGTCTCGGCCATATCGCCCATGACGAATATGCGCCGCCCCGGCAAGCTGGCGAGCACATCGATGGCCGCGCGCATCGAATCGGGATTGGCGTTGTAGGTGTCGTCGATGAGCAGCGCGCCGTTGCGACCGGCGCGACGCTGCAGGCGTCCCTTGATACCGCCGAAGCGCGACAGGGCTTCAGCGACCGAGCCAAGGTTGGCGCCGACGGAAAGGCAGGCTGCGGCGGCGGCCAGTGCGTTCATCACGTTATGCCGGCCCGGAACCAGAAGGTCGAACTCGACGCTACCCTGCAGCGCGGTTAGCGCGATCTCGCTGACGAAGCCGCGCGTCCTGGCGGTCGCCCGCACGTCTGCTGCGGCGTCCATGCCGAAACTGACGATGCTCTTGCCCGTTGCCAGTTGGCGCCACAGGTCGGCGTGCGGATCGTCGGCGTTGATGACGGCGATGCCGTCATCGGACAGCCCTTCGAAAATCTCACCCTTGGCCCGCGCCACGTCGGCCAGCGAGCCGAGGCCGGACAAATGCGCGCGCTGGGCATTGTTGATCACGGCGACGCTCGGCCGCGCCAGCCGCGTAAGGTAGGCGATCTCGCCCGGATGGTTCATGCCCATCTCGATCACCGCCGCGCGGTGTCCGGCCGACAGCCGCAGCAGCATCAACGGCAGCCCGATGTCGTTGTTGAGGTTACCGGCCGTCGCCAGTACCACCTCGGCTGGATCGAGGTCGTCGCGACGCTCGTGTTCGCGCAAGATGGCAGCGCACATTTCCTTGACGGTCGTCTTGCCGTTGCTGCCGGTGACGCCGATCAACGGCAAGTCGAACTGGCGGCGCCAGTGCCCGCCCAGGCTACCCAGCGCCAGACGGGTGTCCGCGACATGCACCAGCGGCAGCCCCTCGCCGTGCTGCGCCGCCCAGCCATGTTCGACCACGGCGGCCGCCGCGCCGCGAGCCAGGACGTCGCGCACGTAGTCATGGCCATCGAAACGGTCGCCCTTCAAGGCGACGAACAACTCGCCAGTCGCGATCGAGCGCGAGTCGGTCGATACGCCGGTAAAGAAATGGCCTTCGGCGCTGGCGGTGCCGCCGGTCGCCTGGGCGGCTTCGTAGAGGTCCATCATCGCCGCCGCTCCAGCGCCGCTCGCGCATGTTCGAGGTCGGAAAACGGATGGCGCACGCCGACAATTTCCTGATAGCGCTCGTGTCCCTTGCCGGCCAGCAGAATCACGTCGCAGGAATCGGCCGCGGCGATCGCGAT
Source organism: Gammaproteobacteria bacterium (assembly GCA_018819515.1). Classification (GTDB taxonomy): domain Bacteria; phylum Pseudomonadota; class Gammaproteobacteria; order Burkholderiales; family Rhodocyclaceae; genus Fen-999. The sequence continues at coordinate 96,186 of JAHJPX010000013.1, read as the reverse complement.
TTCGATGGCGCGGGCGCGGTCCGGCTCGATCTCCGGCCTCGCCTGCATGCCGGCGGCGATGCCGGCAAGAATCGCTGCCGGATCTTCGTCACGGGGATTGTCGCTGGTGAGCAAAATCCGATCGGCCAGCCGCTCGGCAACGGCACCCATCATGGGCCGCTTGCCGGGATCGCGCTCACCGCCACAACCGAACACACAAGCGAGCCTGCCGCCGCGCGCCATCGCCGTCTCGCGCAGGGCACCCAGCGCTTTTTCCAAGGCATCGGGCGTGTGGGCATAGTCGATCACCACCAGCGGCGCATCCTCGCCGCCGACGGCCTGCATGCGGCCGGGCGGAAAAGTCAGCCGTGGCAACACGCCGGCGATGTCCTCCAGCGTCTCCTCACCAGCCAGCAGCGCGCCGATCACGGCCAACAGATTGGAAGCGTTGAAGCGGCCGACGACCGGCGCCTCGACGCGCACACCGTTCAGCGTGAACGCGATGCCGGTCGCGGTCATCGCAAAGTCCTGCGCCGCCAGCGTCTCGCCACGGCTGACTTTTCCGGTCAGCGTGTAGCCGATGGTACGCACGCGGCCGGCGAGCCTGGCGTCGAGTTCCGCGCCGAACGGGTCGTCGAGATTCACCACGGCGGCACCGAGACCCGGCCAGTCGAACAGCTTCGCCTTGGCGGCACCATAGGCTTCCATCGTGCCGTGGTATTCGAGGTGGTCGCGCGTCAGGTTGGTGAACACCGCGACATCGAAATCGGCGCCGGCGATGCGGTTCTGGTCGAGGCCGATCGACGACACCTCCATCGCGCAGGCAACCGCGCCATGCTCGACGAAGCCGGCCAGCAGACGGTGCAGCGTGATCGCGTCGGGCGTCGTATTGGCGCTTTCGGCCAGCTTGTTCGGGAAGCCGTTGCCCAGTGTGCCGATCACCGCGCACGGACAATCGAACAGGTTCATCGCCTGCGCGATCCATTGCGAGACCGAGGTCTTGCCGTTCGTTCCAGTGACGCCGGCCATCCACAGTTGCTCCGAAGGACGGCCGAAGACGAGGTGCGCGATGTCGCCGGAAAGCGCCGCCAGATCAGGAACCTCAATCGCCGGCACGGCAACGTCGGTCTCAATACCGGGCTCGTACAGCACGGCGGCAGCGCCGCGCCGAACCGCATCGGCAATGTAGCTGCGGCCGTCGCTGCGATAGCCTGGCATGGCGACGAACACGTCGCCCGGCCGCACGGCGCGCGAGTCGGCGCACAGGCCGGTGGTCTGGATGCCGCGTGCCGCGAGTTGATCGAGGATCGTCATGGCCGGGGTCACGGGCTTACACCCCCTCCTTCACCGCCTCGGCCACGATCAGCGGCCGGAGCGGCATATCTTGCGGCACGCCAAGGGCGCGCAGCGCGCCGGACATGATCTCCGCGAACGCGGGCGCCGCCACTTCACCGCCGTAGTACTGCTTGCCGGACGGCTCGTCGACCATGACCGCGACGATCAGGCGCGGATCCGACGCAGGCGCAAAGCCGATGAACGAGGCGACGTACTTTTCCGTATAGCGACCTCCATCGAGCTTGCGCGCGGTTCCGGTCTTGCCTGCCACCCGGTAACCGGGCACTTGCGCCCTGGGTGCGGTGCCGCCCGGCTGCACCGCCATCTCCAGCATGGTGCGCACTTCGTGCGCCGTCGGCGCGGAGTACACCCGGGTACCCGTGACGGGCGGCACATCCACGCGGGTCAACGAAACCGGAATCAGATCGCCGTCACGGGCGAAGGTCAGATAGGCGTGCGCCAACTGCATCAGCGTCACCGAAATGCCATGGCCGTAGGACATGGTCGCTTGCTCGATCGGCCGCCAGGTCTGGGCCGGCCGCAGCCGGCCGCCCACTTCGCCGGGGAAGCCAAGCTTGAGCGGAACACCGAAGCCAAGGTCGTCGAACATCTGCCACATTTCCTTTGGTGCAAAGGTCAGGGCCACTTTGGCGACGCCGACGTTCGACGACTTCTGGACGACCTCGGCCAGCGTCAGCACCTCGTGCTTATGGGCGTCGTGGATCGTTGCCGAACCGATGGTCAGCCGTCCGGGCGAGGTATCGATCGGCGTATTGAAGTGGAACCTGCCCTTTTCCAGCGCCAGCGCGGCCGTAAACGGTTTGAAGGTGGACCCGGGCTCGAAGGTGTCGGTAAAGGCACGATTGCGCAATTGCGCGCCGACCAATCGCCCGCGGTTGTTCGGGTTGTAGGTCGGCATGTTGGCCAGGGCGAGGATCTCGCCGGTCTTGACATCCAGCACCACGACGCCACCGGCCTTGGCCTTGTGCTCAAACACGGCCTTGCGCAACTGGCTGTAGGCGAGATACTGGATTTTTGCGTCGAGCGCCAGCGTGACGTCACGGCCCTCCTGAGGGGCATGGATCGACTCGACGTCCTCGACGATCTCGCCGCGACGGTCCTTGATGACGCGGCGGCTGCCGGGCTTGCCGTTCAGCAGGTCATTCATCGCCAGCTCGACGCCTTCCTGGCCCGTGTCGTCCACGCCGGTAAATCCAAGGACGTGCGCCGTCGCGTCGCCCGACGGGTAGTAGCGGCGATACTCGCGCTGATCATGGATGCCCGGCAGGCCCAGGGCCGCTATCTTGTCGGCGACATCGGGCGGAATCTGCCGCTTGAGGAAGACGAAGTCCTTTTCAGAGGCAAGCTTGCGGTTGATCTCGCGCACATTCATTTCCAGCAGTTTCGCGAGTTGCCGCGACTGCGCGGGCGAGAGCCGCGCATCTTCCGGAATCGCCCAGATCGCCTTGACCGGCGTCGAAATCGCCAGCACGTCGCCATACCGGTCGAGTATGCGTCCGCGGGTGGCGGAGATTTCGAGCACGCGCTCGTAGCGGTCCTCCCCTTTCTTTTGCAGGAAGTCGGTCTCGAGCACCTGCAAGTGGAAGGAGCGACCGGCCAGCACGACAAAGCTGGCCAGCAGTATCAACACGACGAAGCGCGAGCGGCCGGGCGAGAGGCGCTGGACGAGGATGGGACTGCGGGCGAACTTCACCTCGGCGCCTCCAGCGACACGATCTGCGCGGGCGTCGGCACGCGCATGCCCAGCTTCTCCCGGGCGATCTTTTCAATGCGCGCGTGGTTGGCCCAGGTGCTCTGTTCGAGTTGCAACTGTCCCCATTCGACATCGAGTTCGCGCATGCGGGTCTGCTCGCGCTCATACTCGGTGACGAGCTTGCGCGCGCGGTGGTTCGCCGACACCACGCTCAGGGCGCACATCACGGCGATCCACAGCAGGATGAGGTTGGTGCGCAGCATCGCATCACCGCCGTTCCGCGACGCGCATGACGGCGCTGCGGGCGCGCGGATTCGCGTCGATTTCCGCGTCGGAGGCATGCACGGGCTTGCCGAGCAGGCGCAGGCGGGGTTCCGGCAGTTCGGCGGCGCGCACCGGCAGCCGGCTGGGCAGCTTCGGCGGCTGGCTCTCGTCGCGCAGGAAACGCTTGACGATGCGATCTTCCAGAGAGTGGAAACTGATCACGACCATCCTTCCTCCGGGAGCGAGTCGAGCCGCGCATTGCGGCAGGACTAGCGACAGCTCCTCAAGCTCCCGATTGACGTAAATCCGTAGAGCCTGAAAGCTGCGCGTCGCCGGGTGCTGGCCCGGTTCACGCGTCCGCACGGCTTTTTCCACGAGCGCGGCAAGTTGCCCTGTGCTTGTAATACCGAATTGGCCCCGAGCAGCAACAACCGCCTTTGCAATCGCATGAGCAAACCGTTCTTCCCCATAGTCCCTTATCACCTTTTCGATTTCGCGTTGTTCGGCCCGGGCCAGGAATTCGGCCGCGGTCTCCCCTTCACTCGTGTCCATGCGCATGTCCAGCGGCGCATCGAAACGAAAGCTCATGCCCCGTTCGGGCGTATCCAGTTGCGGCGAGGACACCCCGATGTCCAGCAACACTCCATCCACCGGTCCGACGTCCAAACCATCCAGCACCTCGTCGAACCGCCCGAAAGCCGCGTGCACCAGCGTGAAGCGCGGATCGGCCATCGCCTGCCCCGCCGCCACCGCCGCCGGATCGCGGTCCAGCGCGATCAAGCGTCCATCCGGTCCCAGCCGCGCCAGGATCTCCCGGCTGTGGCCGCCACGACCGAAAGTCGCGTCGACGTAGGTGCCGTCCGGTTTGATCGCCAGCGCTTCGACTGCTTCCTCAAGCAATACGCTGACGTGTGAGCCAGCGCTCACAGCGCCAGGTTTTCCATGCCGGGCGGCAACAGCTTGTCGCCCAGCGCGAAGATTTCCTCCTGTTGCTGCTTCCATCCGGAATCGGACCAAAGCTCGAAATGGCTGCCCTGCCCGACCAGCCAGATGTCCTTTTCCAGCCCCGCGTATTGGCGCAACTCGGGCGCCACCAGCACGCGCCCCGCGGCATCCATTACCAGCTCGACGGCAAAACCCACCAGCAGCCGCCGCAATTTCGCGGACTGCGATTCGAGGCTGGGCGAGGCGAGGATGCGGGCGCGGATCGGCTCCCAGTCGGGCGCCGGATAAAGGAGCAGGCAACGGTGCGGATGGGCGGTCAGCACCAGCCGGCCTTCGGCCGCCTTTGCCAACGCATCGCGATGCCGCGCAGGGACGGCCATGCGTCCCTTGGCATCCAGGCTCAGCGATGTCGCTCCTTGAAACATCCATTCCCCTCAACCGGAGGCCGACAATGGACCAGATTGTCCACTTCTTCCCACTTCCTCCCACTCTAGGGAACAAAAATCCGTCGGTCAAGGGGAAAATTGCAAAATGTTCTGGCCCGACAATGACTTACGGCGACTTTTGAGATTAAAGTCTCAAATATTTCACCAATAAAATCAATGGAGATAGATCGCGGACTGAAAGTGAACTATCAAGATCATGGCATGCGGGACGGTGTTGGAAAACCAGAACACCGCGAGGAAGGCCCCGTCTATCCCCGATTGCCGGTCTTGGCAGAAATGCCGCCTGTCGATAAGCTCCCGATCACCCAGGACCCGCGCCCACGCGGGCCGACGATTCCCCGAGAGAGAACGCAGTTCAACCGCGACGTGGCGGGTGGTCAACCGCTGTCGCGGCCGAGTGTCTTTCGAGGCAATGGACAGGGAATCGAGGAGGGCGCGTGATCGACAGCAGTTCCGAGCCGGCGCAGGCCGGCGAAACCAGGCGCTTGAGCTTGGCTTCCGAAGTGGATCCCTCCGATACATCCGATAGCCGTTTCGATGAGTCTTTCCCCGGCGCACGTGAATTTTCCGGATGGGCGGGCTGTTGCCTCTGGATCGTCAGATACGAGTCCGTGGCGGGAAAAGTCAGCCGTGGCAGGACGCCGGGTGTTGAGACGTGGCGAGTGGCGGCACGGAAAATGGCAACGGGAAACGTGTCATCGAATGTCCCATCACGATGGGGCTCCGGTACACGAGCAGCGGAACCTTGGGGTTTTGAAATGGTGGAACGATGATGCAACTGGGTGAAAAGCGAAATGACACTGACCCTTTTGGTCTGACCCTTTTGGTCCCTGGCAGAAAACAAGTTCGGCGTTTCACATCGACACTCTTCGGAGAACGGCATGAGCACACATCGAGAGTTTCTTGAGACAACGTACCGCGCCCTGCGTGACGGAGCCCTTGGCCCACTCAGCTCGACATATGCTGACGTATCTCATATATCACTTGAAGGCTGGCTCGCTGACCCCTACCTGAATAGCCCCGCCCTAAGTGACTTCTTGCGCTTGTATCCGCCAGGCGCTGGCGAGTTTCTTGTATCGCTCAAGGTTGAGCACGGGAGAGTGCTGCTCCTCGCTACCAATCTGCGACTGTGGATGCAAGCCAAAGACCGAGCGCTCGTGTGCTTACGATTTGCTGAACTTTCCAGCTATGAAGCTCGCTCGAAGTTTGGCTGGAACCACGTCGTTACGGTGCGAATGAAGAGCGGCGAGACCAAGACCGTCGCCGGGGTTCCCATGGTGCTCCCAGTGGATCTAGCTAATTTCCTTATCTCGGGTACTGCTCTCGAACCTGCATCAGCGGCCGAGACAACCGACGATCTTGAGATCGCTGAATCCAATAGACTTCCCCGGGGGTTTGTTGGCATCGCAGCATTCGCGCTCTACATGTTTTTGAGTTGGTCGAAGATGGAGGACGCGGGCTCAGTCGCCATTGTTCTGCTTGGCGGCGTCTTTCTTGCATTTGGTTCGGAGCAGTTCTACAGGGCCACCTATGGAAGCTCCGCAAAAAGCCGACGCCGTACGTAATTGAGGGCTGTGGATTAATTGGGGTCAGCCTGAGCTGACCCGTGCAGGACGGACACTTCAATAGGAGAATAATTGGGGACAGACCACGAATATTCTCAAAGTGGTTCCCCGCCCTGCCGATTCCGCCGCGGGAGCATCGCCGTTTGCCCGCCACGCCATGCGCGACAAGACGGCGAACGTCGTCGACGTGCGCCGCCCGTTACGGCTTGATCAGTAGTCGCGGGCGCCGCGGGAACCGCCCGCGTTGCGACGACCGCCGCCCTGCCCGGCGCGTTGCTGGCCGTGGCCCTGGCGAGGACCGGCCGGCCGCTTTGCTTCGGCGTGTCGCGACGGCTGACTTTGGCGGGCGCCGTGGGACGCCTTGCCATCACGGCCGCTACCGGCACCGCGCGGTTTCTGTATCGGTTCCGGCTTGATGCGCGGATCGGGTTCGAAGCCGGCGACGACCTTCTTCTCGATGTCCTTCTTCAGCAGCCGCTCGATGTCACGCAACAGGCGGTGTTCGTCGACGCAGACCAGCGAGACCGCCTGACCCGAACTGCCGGCGCGGCCGGTGCGGCCGATGCGGTGCACGTAGTCTTCCGGCACGTTGGGCAGTTCGTAGTTCACGACGTGCGGCAGTTCGTCGATGTCGATGCCGCGCGCGGCGATGTCGGTGGCGACCAGCACGTTGAGCTTGAGGCGCTTGAAGTCGTCGAGCGCGCGCTGGCGCTGGCCCTGGCTCTTGTTGCCGTGCAGGGCGGCGCTCTTGATGCCGGCCTTGCCGAGGCGATCGGAGAGTGCGTCGGCGCCGTGCTTGGTGCGCGTGAACACCAGCACCTGGTGCCACTTGTGGTCGTCGATCAACTGGATCAGCAGGTCGCGCTTGCGGTCGCGGTCGACGTGATAGACGGACTGCGCGACATTCTCGGCCGTGGCATTGCGGCGCGCGACTTCGACGGTGACGGGGTCGTTGAGCAGGCCGGCGGCGAGGCCGCGAATCTCGTCGGAGAAGGTAGCCGAGAACAGCAGGGTCTGCTTCTTCTTCGGCAGCAGCGAAATGATCTTGCGGATGTCGCGGATGAAGCCCATGTCGAGCATGCGGTCGGCTTCGTCGAGGACGAGGATTTCGATACCCGAGAGATCGACGCTGCGCTGGTCGATGTGATCGAGCAAACGGCCCGGCGTGGCGACGATGATGTCGACGCCGGCCCGCAGCGCGTTGAGCTGCCCGCCCATGCCGACGCCGCCGTAGATCGCGGTGGCCTTGAGGCGCAGATGCTTGCCGTAGGTGCGCACGCTGTCATGCACTTGCACGGCGAGTTCGCGGGTGGGCACCAGCACGAGGCAGCGCGGCTTGAAGCGCTTCATCGACAGGCCGGTATCGCGGGTGGAAAGCAGTTGCAGGATGGGCAGGGTGAAGCCGGCGGTCTTGCCGGTGCCGGTCTGGGCGGCGGCCATCAGGTCGCGGCCGGCGAGCACGACGGGAATCGCCTGCGCCTGGATGGGCGTGGGCGTGTCGTAACCCTGCTCGGAAATGGAACGCAGAATCTCGGCCGAAAGGCCAAGGTCGGTGAAATGCATGAATTGCTCCTGGATTCGGCCCTGCGTGCGATGAGGCACGAACCAGTCGAGGCAGAACACTTAATGGGGTAAACGCGGGAAAGGAATTCCGGTCGCGACGCGCAACAATGACTGATAAGGAGAAGCGCGGCGCGCAGTGTAACAGCTTGCGCCCTCGCCCGCCCGGCTATTTCGTCGCCTCGCTTCCGCGATGACAGAAGGCGAGATGGAAGTCCGCCGATAAGCCGGGTTCTGTCGTGGGCAACCATTCCTCTGGGACCGCCGTTACCGACGGCCTCTAGCAGCCTACCCGGGAGCGACGCGAGCCACGCCAATGCTCCCCTATTTGGCCTTGCCCCGGATGAGGTTTGCCATGCCGTCCGTGTTACCACGTCCGCGGTGGGCTCTTACCCCGCCATTTCACCCTTGCCGGTCCTTGCGAACTTGGGCGGTATCTTTCTGTTGCACTGTCTGTCGCCTTGGGCCGCTTGCGCGGCTTGCTGCGCCCGGCCGTTAGCCGGCATCCTGCTCTATGGGGCCCGGACTTTCCTCCAAGTGCTTTTACACACCCAGCGGTTGCCTGGCGGACTTCCGGATGGAATTGTATCAGCCGGCCTAATCGGCCTCGGCATCCGTGTCGGGAGCCGAGGCGCGGCCTCCGCTCTCAACGAACGTGAACACGCCGCCCTTTTCCATGAAACTGCCCATCGGTTCGCCCGGCGCCGGCGGCGGGTCGGCGAAGGTATCGAAGGCGCAGGTGCGCAGGTCGGTGACATACCAGCGTTTGCCCTGCCGGAGGATGAAGACGCCCCGCTGCGGGCTATAGACGTCGACCCTGACCTTGGTGCTGTTGGTGTGCTTGAGGTGATAACGCCGCTGGCAATTGGGATGCTGGCGCGCGACCAGATCGAGATCCCAACCCTTGGTCCAGAAGTTGGGTTTGATCCGCTCGACGGTGATGGAAACCTGGCTGCCCGCAATCAGGTATGCCGCCGGTTCCTTGGAACAGGCGGAAACCAGCATCGCCATCACCAGAAGAAGAATCCATCGCTTCATGTCAGCCTCCATGTCACCGTTTCACCCGCCCGCAAAGGCACCAGGGCATCGCCATCCCCGAATGCCAGCGTCGACGGCACAGTCCAGTTCTCCTTCACCAGCGTGATGCGCTCTGCATTGCGCGGCAGATTGTAGAAATCGGCGCCGAAGCGGCTGGCGAAGCCTTCCAGCCGGTCGAGCGCGCCCGCGGCCTCGAACGCCTCGGCGTAGAGCTCGATGCCGGCATGCGCGGTGTAGCAGCCGGCGCAACCACAGGCCGCCTCCTTGGTACGCCGGCCGTGCGGCGCCGAGTCGGTGCCGAGAAAGAACTTCGGGTTGCCGGACGTCGCCGCGGCGACCAGCGCCTCGCGATGCCGTTCGCGCTTGAGCACCGGCAGGCAGTAGTGATGCGGACGGATGCCGCCCTGGAAAATGGCGTTGCGGTTGAGCAGCAGATGATGCGCGGTGATCGTCGCCGCGACATTGGCGCCGCTGCCGAGCACGAAGTCAACGCCGTCCTTTGTCGTCACGTGTTCGAGCACCAGCTTCAGCGCCGGGAAGTCCCTGAGCAGCGGCGCCAGCACGCGCTCGATGAACACCGCCTCGCGGTCGAAGATGTCGACTGCCGGGTCGGTCACCTCGCCATGCACCAGCAACGGCACGCCGAGCGCTTCCATCTTCGCCAGCGTCGCGCGGCAGTGGGCAAGGTCGGTAACGCCGGCATCCGAATTGGTCGTCGCGCCCGCCGGGTAGAGCTTCACCGCATGCACGAACCCGCTCGCCCTGGCCCGTTCGATTTCCACCGACGGCGTGTTGTCGGTGAGGTAAAGCGTCATCAAGGGAGAAAAAGTCAGCCCTGGCGGTACGCCGGCAAGAATGCGCTCGCGATAGGCCGCGGCCTGCTCGACCGTCGTCACGGGCGGCTTGAGGTTGGGCATGACGATGGCGCGGGCGAAACGCCGCGCGGTATCGGGCAGCACTGCCGCCAGCACTGCGCCGTCGCGCAAATGCAGGTGCCAGTCGTCCGGACGAGCGAGAATCAGCGTTCGCATGATCGCGATTCTATCCGTCCTTCAGTTGCAAGGCCCGCTCGTAAAGCGCGTTCTTCGCCGACCCGGTGATCGTTGCCGCCAGCTTGGCCGCCTGCTTGACGGGCAGCTCGTCCAACAGCACCTTCAGAACGCGCTCGGTTTCGGCATCGATGCCGACGCGCGGCGGTGGCGACGAAACGACCAGCACGAACTCGCCGCGCCGGTGATTGTCGTCGGCGGCCAGCCATGCCGGCCCATCCGCCAACGGCATGACGGCGATCTGCTCGAACAGCTTGGTCAGTTCGCGCGCGACCGCCAGCGTCCGCTCCGGCTCGAGCAGCGCGGCGAGATCGGCGACCGTTTCCTCGATGCGATGCGGCGCTTCGTAGAACACCAGCGCGGCCGGAACGCCCTTCAGCGACTCGATCTCGTGGCGGCGCGCGGTCGGCTTCGGCGGCAGGAAACCGATGAACAGGAAATGCGCATCCGGCAAACCGGCGGCCGACAGCGCCGTGATCGCCGCGTTGGGGCCGGGCAGCGGCACGACGCGAAAGCCCGCCGCGCGCGCCGCCGCGCAGGCGCGTGCGCCGGGATCGGAAATGCCCGGCGTACCCGCGTCGGAAATCAGCGCCACCCGCCTTCCCGCACGCAACGCCTCCACCAGGCGCACCGACGCCGCCGCCTCGTTGTGCTCATGCAGCGGCATGGCCTGCGCATCGATGCCGTGGTGCGCGAACAGCGCCTGCGCATGACGGGTATCCTCGCATGCGATCATGTCCGCGCCGCGCAGCGTCTCCAGCGCCCGCAGGGTGATGTCGCCGAGATTCCCGATCGGCGTGGCGACGACATACAATGCATTTTGGCTTTCGTCCATGGCGATCATTGTCCCAGCGCGATGACTTCGACACAAGCAAAGGGCGCGGCGGGCGAAGACACGGCGGCCCGCTTCCTGTCCAAACAGGGGTTGCGCGTAATCGATCGCAACTTCCGCGTCCGCGGCGGCGAGATCGACCTGATCTGCCGCGACGGTTCGACCGTGGTTTTCGTCGAAGTCCGGCTGCGCGGCCGCAGCGACTACGGCGGCGCAGCGGACAGCATCACGGCGGCGAAGCGGGCAAAGATCGTCCTCGCCGCGCGGCACTGGCTGGCGCGCGGCCAACAACACGATCTGCCCTGTCGCTTCGACTGCGTGCTGCTCGACGGCGAGAGGATCGAGTGGCTGCGCGATGCGTTTTCCGCCGACTGACCCGTTCCTCGCTGTCGCCGCGTCCACACACGCGCTGACTGCCGGGATTCTCGGGCAGAGTTCGCCGCTGGCCGGCTTCCGGTCGCCGTGCGGATCGACCATTGGCGGCAGCATTCGGGTTCATGGCGACATTTACTGATCGAGATGTTTGTTGTCCTTTAACCGCTCAATTCCGTCCGCTCCAAACACAAGGGCCGGCTAGAATCGCTTCGCAATGAAACTCCAACAGCGCATCAAGGACCAGTTTTCCGACAGCGTCGCCACCAAACAGGCGGCGGCGGATGTCATGGCCGCGCCCATCGCCGAGGCGATCCGGCTCATGGTCGCTTCGCTTCGCTCCGGCGGCAAGATCATGGCCTGCGGCAACGGCGGCTCGGCCGCCGACTCGCAGCATTTCGCCGCGGAACTGCTGAACCGGTTCGAGCGCGAACGGGGGCCGCTGGCAGCCATTGCACTGACCACCGACACCTCGACGCTAACCTCGATCGCCAACGACTACGAATACGACCAGATATTCGCCAAGCAGGTCTACGCCCTCGGCCGCGACGGCGACGTGCTGCTGGCGATCTCGACTTCGGGCAATTCTCCCAACGTGCTGGCCGCCATGGCGGCGGCGCACGAACGCGGCGTGCGCGTCGTCGCCCTCACCGGCAAGGACGGCGGGAAGATGGCCACCGCGCTGACCGACGACGACATCAACCTTTGTGTGCCCGCCAGCCGGACGGCGCGAATCCAGGAGGTCCACCTCCTCACGCTGCACTGCCTGTGCGATGGCATCGACGAACTCTTGTTAGGAGACACCCAATGACGAAGTCCCGCAGCCCTGTTATCCGGCTTGTCCTCTGCCTGACCCTGGCGGCGCTGATGCCGGCGCTTTCCGGGTGCTTTCCCGTCGCCGTCGTCGGCATCGGTGCCGGTGCGCTGATGGTCGCCGACCGCCGTATTTCCGAAACCTATCTCGCCGACGAAGCCATCGAGGTCCGCGCCGGCAATCGCCTCGATGAGATGTTCGGCTCGGCGACGCATATCAACGTTACCAGTTTCAACCGGACGGTCCTCCTGACCGGTGAATGCCTGAGCGAGGACGCCAAGGCCCAGGCCGAACGAATCGTCGCCGGCGTCCCGAACGTCAAGGCGGTCCGCAACCACCTGCTCATCGGCGGCGCCAGCACATTGGCCGGCCGCAGCAACGACGCCTTCATCACCTCAAAGGTGAAGGCACGCTTCGTCGATTACCACTACTTCGCCGCCAACCACGTCAAGGTCGTCACCGAATGGGGCACGGTATTCCTGCTCGGCCTGGTCACGCAGAAGGAAGCGGACGCTGCGGTCGACATCGCCCGCACGACAGGGGGCGTCCTGAAAGTGGTGCGCCTGTTCGAGATCATTTCGCAGGAAGAGGCCGACCGGCTCGACGTCAGCGCGAGTTCCAGCTCCAGTCCTTCGCCGCGGGCGAACTGACCCGCCATGATCGCCGCGCCGGCCTTCGAGGCCAAGCTTTGCGCGCCGGCCGACTTGCCAGTGCGTGTGGCGGCGCTGCGACGACCGCTGGTGTTCACCAACGGTTGCTTCGACATCCTGCATCGCGGCCATGCCACCTATCTCGCCCAGGCACGTGCACTCGGCGCCAGTTTGGTCGTCGCCGTCAATACGGACGCCTCGGTGAAGCGCCAGGGCAAGGGCGACGACCGGCCGATCAACTGTCTCGAAGACCGCATGGCCGTGCTGGCCGCGCTCGAGTGCGTCTCGCTGGTCACCTGGTTCGACGAGGACACGCCGATCGCCCGCATCCTCGATGCCCGTCCCAACGTGCTGGTGAAGGGCGGCGACTGGCCGGTCGACCGCATCGTCGGCGCCCCCGAGGTCATCGGCTGGGGCGGCACGGTTCACTCGATTCCTTTCATCCACCAGCGCTCCACCACGGCGCTGCTGGAGAAGATCCGCCGGCTCTGAACCACCGCGCCGCGGCGCGTGGTAAGTTTGTCGGTGATGACCACCGAAAAGAAGCCCTCGCCCGCGCTAGCCATCCCCGCCCTGCTGGCGCAACTGCCGCTGTTTTCCGCGCTGGCACCGGAGCAGATCGCGCACATCGCTGCGTCCGCGCGCGAAAAGCGCCTCGCCAAGAGCGAAATACTTTTCCACAAGGGCGATCCAGCCCACGGGTTCTATGTGGTCGCGACCGGGCAGATCAAGCTGGCACTGCCCTCGGCGCAGGGCAACGAAAAGGTGCTCGAAATCATCGGCCCGCAGCAGAGCTTCGGCGAGGCGGTAATGTTCATGGACCGGCCGTTTCCGGTCTTCGCCGAGGCCCTTCTCGACACGCAACTGGTCTATATCGGCAAGGAAGCGATCTTCCAGTTGATCGACAGCGATCCCGCCTTCTCGCGCCGCATGCTGGCCGGCCTCTCGATGCGTCTGCACTCGCTGATCGCCGACGTTGAGACCTACACGCTGCGCTCGAGCGCGCAACGGCTGATCGGCTACCTGCTCCAGCATGCGCCGCACGACGACGAGCACGCCAACCAGGTCGTCGTCAAGCTACCGGCGTCGAAGCATGTCCTCGCCTCGCGGCTCAACCTGACGCCGGAGACCTTTTCGCGCATCCTGCATGATCTTTCCGATTCCCGCCTGATCGAGGTTGATGGCCGCAACATCACGATCCCTGACTTGCGACTCTTGCGAAACCACGACCTTTGAACACGCGGTAGCGGCGCGCGGCGCCGATCAGGTTCCACCCCAGCCATGCGCTGGCAACCGCAAAGACGACCCCGCCCGGAACGACGGCTTTCGGGTAAAAGGTCGCCGCCAGCAGCAATGCGACGGCAACGAAATGCAGACGAAGCTGATTCTTCTGCGCCCGCTCCGTCAGCATCTCCCGCATGTTCGGCACGATTCCACCGATGCCGGCGAGGCGTTGCAAATGCAGCCAGCAAAGGAAGGGCACGATCTTGTATGCCATGCCGTTGACCAGCGACACGAAACCGCCCGCGATGACCAGCACGCCGAGCCACCAGGCGGCACGCGGATCCTGACCGAGATCGGGCCATAGCAGCATCAGTCCGGCGGACACGAAGGCGACGAACAGGCAGGCCATGGCGCCGCGAAAGAAAAGGAAGGTCGGGTCGGTCACTCGCCGGCGGCGGCGCTGCTGGAGCGAGAGCGTCAGTCCGGCATAGGCGCCGGCCACGGCAAATCCGGCCAACCAGACGAGAGGCAGCCAATCGGGTGGTGCGCCGGAAAGCTGCAGCGTCCAGACCACCAGCACGCCGACAAGGGCGATCGATGCCCAGCGGGCGAACGACGCGGGATACGGGGGCGTCAGTTGAAACATGGGCACCACGAAGTAGGAGACGCCAAGAACCAGCATCAGCGCCCATCCGCCGAGCCCCCAGGCGGCGTGGACGTTCGTCATTGCGATCAGCGGCCAACCGTGGCTGCCGGCCAGTCCTTCGGCCAGAACGACGCCCAGCGCGACGGTGACGGCAAGGCCGCCAACGGCAAGCCGCAGGGTCATCACGGTCGCGCCGCGCGCTGGCGTGCACAGGAGCGCCATCCCGACGATCGACACAAGAATCAGCACGGCGGGCGCAAACAGACCCGCAGCCAGGCGCAGCAGGCGCCCGTCGAAGGAAAGAAAACCGGCGGCCAGCACAATCGCCGCAACGATGAACAGCGGATGAACGATGGCCGCCACCAGGCGTGGGCGCCAGACATTGCCTCCAGCCGCGACCGGCACGAACTGGAACAGCGCGCCGCTCATCGCCTGCAGCAGATAACCTGCCACCAGCAAATGCGTGACGGCCAGCGCGTCGGCCGACCAGCGTGTCGCCACGGCTGACTTACCCGACCACGCCAGCAGCAGGCCGGCCGCGACGCCGAACCACGGCGCCGTCAGCAGAAAGCGCAGCGGCACGCCAAATGGCGGCGCCTGGTCGAAGGATAGATTGGGGTGCACGCCGGCGTCGTTCCGGATCACGCTTTGCGGATGCGAACCTCGCGCGTGCCGTCCGCCTGCAGCTCCTCGCTCCAAACGTAGCCTTCGCCCCGAAGAATGTTGAACAGCGGATGCGGCCGGCAGTAAAGCAGCAACAACAGTTCGTCGTCATCGGACATTCCGTCCAGCGCCGCCAGCGTCGCTTCCAACGGCTCCGGCGGCACCATTTCGCGCCCGTCGATCACGTGGGGCATGGCGCCGCTCTATTCGCCAACTCCTCGCGAAGCGGCAGCGATCGCCCCGCCAGCGCCCGGTCGCACATCGGATAAAGGATGTTCTCCTCCTTCATGTTGTGCTGCTGCATCATGATCAGCAAGGTTTCGGCGGCACCCGCGAAACCGTCGCGATCGCAGGCCGCGATGGTGGTGTCGAGCATGTGCATCAGCGTATTCATCTGCGCATGCTCCAAGCGCATCATCTGCGTCGGCCCCATGCTGCTGCCGCTGGCTGCCTCGAAGGCCGGAAACAGCACCTGTTCCTCGGTCGAGAAATGCGCCGCGATCTCCCGCCGGAAGTGCCCGTAAGTCTGCGCGCACTCCTGCCAGCGTCCCGCCATGGCTGACTTTTCCGCGTCGACAAAGATGTCATCGCAGGTTCGATGGTGATCGGGCAGGACTTCGGTGGCTTGCATAGTGCGGCTCCGTAACCGGGATGCCGCATTGTCCTCTGGGCACTCGCCGGACGACCTTGATTGCAGTCAAGGAAATGGCCTCCCCGGTGCGCGCAGGATGTTGCCGACACGATGATTCACTTTGCCGGGGGGGGCAAGTCAATGAACATCTCGGGAGTCCTGGTTCGCGCAAGACCCGACCGCCATGCGGAAGTGCTGGCCGCCCTGCGCGGCATTTCGGGCACCACCATCCACCAGTCCGAAGCAACGACGGGCAGCATCGTCGTCACCCTCGAAGACGGCGAGGGCTACAGCGTCGAGGATTCCCTGCTCCAGTTGCACCTCGTCGACGGCATCGCCGACGCATCGCTGGTTTACCAATATTCGGATGACAGTCTCAGCAAGGAGGCTTTGGCATGACACTCAATCGTCGCGATTTCATCAAGATCAACGCCGCCGCCGCGGCAGCCGCCGCCGGCGGCATGACCCTTCCGGCAGTTGCCGCCACGGTCGGCGATCCGACCGACATTCGCTGGGACAAGGCCGCCTGCCGCTTCTGCGGCACCGGCTGCTCGGTGCTGATCGGCACGCAGAAAGGCCGCGTCGTCGCCACCCAGGGCGACCCCGACTCGCCGGTCAATCGTGGCCTCAATTGCATCAAGGGCTATTTCCTGTCGAAGATCATGTACGGCGCCGACCGCCTGACGCGGCCGCTGCTGCGCATGAAGAACGGCCAGTACGACAAGGAAGGCGAATTCACGCCGGTGTCGTGGGACAAGGCTTTCGACGTGATGGCCGACAAATGGAAGGCGGCGCTGAAGAGCGACGGCCCCGGCGCGGTCGGCATGTTCGGCTCCGGCCAGTGGACAGTCTGGGAAGGCTACGCCGCCGCCAAGCTCTACAAGGCCGGCTTCCGCAGCAACAACCTCGACCCCAACGCGCGCCACTGCATGGCCTCGGCCGTGGCCGGCTTCATGCGCACCTTCGGCATCGACGAACCGATGGGCTGCTACGACGACATCGAGCACGCCGATGCCTTCGTACTCTGGGGCTCGAACATGGCTGAGATGCATCCGATCCTCTGGTCGCGCATCACCGACCGCCGGCTGACGCACCCCGACGCCCAGGTGATGGTGCTGTCCACCTTCGAGCATCGCAGCTTCGACCTCGCCGACCTCGGCATGATTTTCGTGCCACAGACCGACCTCGCCATCCTCAACTACATCTGCCACCACATCATCTCGACGGGCAAGGTCAACCAGGCCTTCGTGCAGAAGAACGTGAACTTCAAGATGGGCGAGACCGACATCGGCTTCGGCCTGCGCCCCAACCACGCGCTGGAGAAGGACGCCAAATTCAACGGCTACCCCGGCGCCGACGGCAAGCCGAAGAACAACCCCAATGCCGCGCGCCCATCGAGCTTCGAGGAGTTCGCCAAGTTCGTTTCCGAGTACACCGCCGAGAAGGTGAGCAAGCTCTCGGGCGTATCGGTCGAGAAACTCAAGCAGCTCGCCGAGCTGTATGCCGACCCGAAGAAGAAGGTGGTGTCGTTCTGGACCATGGGCTTCAACCAGCACACCCGCGGTACCTGGGTGAATAACATGATCTACAACGTACACCTCCTGGTCGGCAAGATATCCGAACCGGGCAACGGGCCGTTCTCGCTGACCGGTCAGCCCTCCGCCTGCGGCACCGCGCGCGAGGTCGGCACCTTCGCCCATCGCCTGCCGGCCGACATGGTGGTGATGAACCCGGCGCATCGCAAGCTCGCCGAGGAACTCTGGCAACTGCCCGAGGGCACGATCAACGAAAAGATCGGCTACCACGCCGTCGCCCAGAGCCGCGCGTTGAAGGACGGCAAGCTCAAGTGCTACTGGACCTCGACCACCAACAACATGCAGGCCGGCCCCAACATCAACGGCGAGATATGGCCGGGCTGGCGCAATCCGGCGACCTTCATCGTCGTCTCCGACGCCTATCCGACCGTCTCGGCGCTGGCCGCCGACCTGATCCTGCCGTCGGCGATGTGGGTGGAAAAGGAAGGCGCCTTCGGCAACGCCGAACGGCGCACGCAGTTCTGGCGCCAGCAGGTGAAGGCGCCGGGCGAATCGAAGTCCGACCTCTGGCAGTACATCGAGTTCTCGAAGCGCTTCAAGGCCGAGGAGGTGTGGCCGGCCGAACTGATCGCGAAAAAGCCCGAGTACCGCGGCAAGACGCTCTACGACATCCTCTACGCCAACAAGGTGGTGAACAAGTACCCGAAGGCCGACGCCGTCAAGGTCAACGCCCACGCCATCAAGAACTACACGAACGACGAATCCGAGGATTTCGGCTTCTACGTGCAGAAAGGCCTGTTCGAGGAATACGCCCAATTCGGCCGCGGCCATGGCCACGACCTGGCGTCGTTCGACGTTTATCACAACGCGCGCGGCCTGCGCTGGCCGGTAGTCGATGGCAAGGAAACGCTGTGGCGCTTCCGCGAAGGCTACGACCCCTATGTGAAGAAGGGTGAGGGCGTGAAGTTCTACGGCCACAAGGACGGCAAGGCGGTGATCTTCGCCCTGCCCTACCAGGATCCGCCCGAGATGCCGGACAAGGACTACGACCTGTGGCTGTGCACCGGCCGCGTCCTCGAACACTGGCACACGGGAACGATGACCCGGCGCGTTGCCGAACTGCACCGCGCCTTCCCCGAGGCCGTCATCTTCATGCATCCCGACGACGCCAAGGCACGCAAGCTGCAACGCGGCATGGAGTGCAAGGTGCAGTCACGACGCGGCGAGATGGTGGCGCGCATCGAAACGCGCGGCCGCAACAAGCCGCCACGCGGGCTGATCTTCGTGCCCTTCTTCGACGAAGCCAAGCTGGTGAACAAGCTCACGCTCGACGCCACCTGCCCGATCTCGAAGGAGACGGACTTCAAGAAGTGCGCGGTCAGGGTGGTGAAGGCCTAGGTGGCCCGGGTGGCGTATCGCCATGGCTGACTTTTCCGCACCGGCATCGCAAGGAAGGCGCCGCTTCCTCGGCGGCCTCGCCGCCGCCGGCGGCGGCTGCCTGCTGGCGCTCGGCGGGGCCCTGCATTCCCGTCAGGCTGCGGCCTTGCCCGCGCAGGCGCTGCGCCCGCCCGGCGCGCTGCCGGAAGACGAATTCCTGGGCGCCTGCGTGCGTTGCGGCCTGTGTGTGCGCGACTGCCCGTACGACACGCTGAAGCTGGCGCCGCTCGGCGACAGCGTGGCAGTCGGCACGCCCTACTTCGCGGCGCGCGAGATTCCCTGCGAGATGTGCGAGGACATTCCCTGCGTCAAGGCCTGTCCGACCGGTGCGCTGGACCGCGACCTGACCGACATCAACAAATCGCGCATGGGCCTCGCCGTGCTCATCGACCACGAGACCTGCCTGAACTTCCTCGGCCTGCGCTGCGACGTCTGCTATCGCGTCTGCCCGGTGATCGACAAGGCGATCACGCTCGACATGCTGCACAACCCGCGTTCCGACCGCCACGCGCTGTTCCTGCCCACCGTGCATTCCGAGCACTGCACCGGCTGCGGCAAGTGCGAGAAGTCCTGCGTGCTGCCCGAAGCCGCGATCAAGGTGCTGCCCGCGAAAGTCGCGCAGGGCAAGCTGCCCGAACACTACCGCAAGGGCTGGGAAGAGAAGGCGAAGCACGGCGGCTCGCTGATCGGCGAACAGATCGAAATGCCGGTGCGCGGCCTTGAAGGAAGCGCGCAATGAACACGACCGCGCTGCCCGCCATCGCCGATCGCTCCTGGCTGTCGCGCCACAAGTGGCTGCTGGCACGCCGTTTCTCGCAGTTCGCGATCTTCGCCCTGTTCCTGTCCGGGCCATGGCTCGGCTGGTGGATTGTCAAGGGCAATCTCTCCTCGTCGCTGACGCTGGGCGTGCTGCCGCTGACCGACTTCTACCTGCTGCTGCAAACCATGGCCGCAGGTCACGTGCCGTTCCGCGATGCGCTCCTCGGCGCCGGCATCGTCGTCGCCTTCTACCTGCTGGTCGGCGGCCGCACGTATTGCAGCTGGGTCTGCCCGGTGAATGTCGTCACCGACGCCGCGGGCTGGTTGCGCAACCGGCTCAAGCTCAAGGGCGGCCACACGCCACACCCGGCGACGCGCTACTGGCTGCTGGCCGGCACGCTGCTGGCCGCCGCGGCCACCGGCGTCACCGCATGGGAGTTCGTCAATCCGGTGTCCATGACCCAACGCGCGCTGATCTTCGGCATGGGCTTCGCCTGGACGATCGTGCTGGCGGTCTTCCTCTACGACCTGCTGATCGCGCCGCGCGGCTGGTGCGGGCACCTGTGCCCGATGGGCGCCTGCTACAGCCTGCTCGGCCACGGCGCCCTGCTGCGCGTCTCCGCTTACCGGCGCGATGCCTGCAACGACTGCATGGACTGCTTCCGCGTCTGCCCCGAGCCGCAGGTGATCCGCCCGGCACTCAAGAAAGTCAGCCCTGGCGACACGCCACTGATCCTCGATGCCCAATGCACGAACTGCGGACGCTGCATCGACGTCTGCCAACCGGACGTATTCCGTTTCACCACCCGATTCGATCGGAGGACCGAACCATGAAATTCCTATCGCGAGTCTTTCTTCCCGTCCTGCTCGTCGCGCTCGTCACCATACCCGTCCGCGCCGCCGACGCCCCGGTGAAGCTGCAATCACTGCGCGGCGACACGCCCGTCGAGGCGACCCCTGAAGCGGACATGTACAAGCCGATGAAGGACAGCGAACCGATCCCGCGCGACTTCATCCAGCAGCCGCCGCTGATCCCGCACGCCATCCGCGATTACCAGATCACCAAGAACTTCAACAAGTGCATGGATTGCCATTCATGGACGCGCTACAAGGAGTTCAACGCCACCAAGGTGTCGCTGACGCACTTCAAGGACCGTGACGGCAAGGAACTGTCGAACATCTCGCCGCGCCGCTATTTCTGCACGCAATGCCACGTGCCGCAGGCGGACGCCAAGCCGCTGGTGGCCAACACCTTCAAGCCGGGCACCGGCCTGCAACGCTGAATCTCAGGGAGCCATCATGACGGTCAAGAACAAGCTCAAGGCCTTGGGTCTGCCGCTGGTCGGGTTGATCTTCGTCGCCGGCATCGTCTTCTGGGGCGGCTTCAACACGGTGATGGAGTGGACCAACCGCGAGGCCTTCTGCATCTCCTGCCACGAGATGGAAGAGAACGTCTTCCAGGAATACCGCAACACCATCCACTATTCGAACCGCACCGGCGTGCGCGCCACCTGCCCCGATTGCCACGTGCCCAAGGAATGGGGGCCGAAGGTCTGGCGCAAGATCCAGGCATCGAACGAGGTGTTCCACCACCTGCTCGGCAGCATCGACACGCCGGAGAAATTCAACGCCAAGCGCGTCGAACTGGCGCAGCACGAGTGGGACCGGATGAAAAAGACGGATTCGCGCGAGTGCCGCAACTGCCACAACTTCGACTACATGGATTACGGCGAGCAGGGCCGGCGCTCGTCCGCGCAGCACCAGCGCGGCTTTCAGGAGGGCCAGACCTGCATCGACTGCCACAAGGGCGTCGCCCATACGCTGCCGCCCATCGAGCAGGACATCGGCGCCGAGAAGGGCGGCGCCAGATTGGAACCGACTACTGTTGCGAAGTAGGGGCTGCGTCGGGCTGAAAGTCAGCCGTGGCGGTACGCCGCTCGATCTTGCCGCGCACCAAGCCGATGTGCATGCGCAGGGTGTAGAGCATGTCGGTGAATGCGAGCGGCGTCGGCAGGTGGTGCACATCGTCCTCGATGGCGTCGAGGCGCGCCAGCCACTCCTCGCGCGTGTGGCGCGCCGGTTCCTGTTCCACTTCCGCTTCGAGGAACTTGAGTTCGCCGTAGCGGCGATAGATGCGCGAGCGCACCCGCCAGCCGTAGAGCATGGGCGCAAAGCGCAACAGCGGCAGCAGCAGCGCAACGACCGGAATGAGCATCACCACCAGGCGGTCGATCAGCGTCGCGGCCCAGAACGGCAGGTAGCGTTGCAGCAGCGGTTTGCCTGATTTGTAGTAGCGCGCTGCCTCCTCCGACAGCGGGAAACCGACCGCCGTCGGGCGCGGAAATTCGCCCGGCTTCTGGAATACGCCGGGGCCGCCGTGCGTTTCCACCGCCGCCTGCATCAGCAGGTCGATCAGCGCTGGATGCATGTCTTCGCGCACCAGCAGCGTCGCCGTCGCCGCGACCATGGTCACATCCGCCGGCGGTACGTCGCGGCCGACATCGATGGCCCCGCGCGGCAAAACGACCTTCGAGAGATAGGGGAAGCGCCGCGTGTAGGCGTCGGCATGCGTCAGGCTCATCAGCTTGACGCCATCGGCGAACAGCAGCAGCCAGACGGCCGCCGACTCGGTCGGACCGACCACGAAGGCGGCGTCGATCTCGCCCTTGGCGAACGCCTCGACGAGGCCAAGGCCACCGGTATCGAGCAGCTTCGTGTTATCCGCGTCGATACCGTTCGCCTGCAGCACTTCCTGCGCCAGATAGCGCGAACCGCCGCCGGCCCCGCCAACGGCGATCCGCTTGCCCTTGAGCTGCAGAACCTTGTCGAGCCGCCCGCCGGGCGGAGCCAGTCCGGCCCGATAGAACACCCACAGCGGTTCGTAATAGAACGCGCCGAGCGAGACGAGCATATCGTCCTCCTGGGGTTCGGCGGTTCCGGCCTGGAAGAACCCCGCGTCCACGCCTTGCGCCTCGTCGCGCAAGCGCGCGACGTTATCCAGCGAGCCGCCCGAGGGCTGCTCGATCAGCTTGACGTCGTATCGAGCCAGAACGTCGGCGTAGAGTGCCGCGAAACGCTGATAAGCGCCGCCGTCCCCGCCACTGCTCAAGGTCAGCGTATCCGGGGGCGCGGGCTGGATGAAGCGCGAGGCCAGCCAGAACCCGAAAATCACGATCGCCAACAGCGGAACGGCGACGGCCAACGCGTCGCGCAGTGAATACTCACTGAGCTTGCGGCGTTCCTTGCGTGTCCCTGTCGATTTCAGTGCCATGCGTGCCTTGCGGAAACTTGATCCGGACGGAACCATCTTATCGTGGTTTTTTCGGGACGACGGCCGTTCGGATTCGGCGACGACATTGACTTTCGCGGGGTATGTACTACTTTGGTTAGTAGCAATCAAAGGCAAACCCGGCGAAAGTCGGGGGCGCAAAGCTACGGGGCTAACGAGGAAAACCTCCAGGCCAGCCGGGCCGCCGGGATGTCGCAAAGACATTTCGTGACCGGACCACTGCTTTGCGACTCCCAGACGCCGGTTCGTCCAGGAGATCGCAATGGCCAATCCGGAAACCCGCCTGCTCGCTACCGCCGCCCTGGCGGCGCTGGCCATGGCCGGGTCCGGAGTACAGGCGGCCGACGTCCGCGGCGAACAGTACGCGCTGGCCGCCCCGTCGGTCTTCCAGCGATCCACGTCGATCGAGCGATACCTTGCACCGAAAGTCCGGCACCATGCCGCCAAGAAAAACACCCGGGCGGGGAAGAAGAAGATTCTCGCGGGCATGCAGAACTTCCGCAGTTCCGCCCGCCGCGCGCTCGACCGTGCGAGGCCCTCCAACCGGGCGGCCACATCGTTGCGCGAGACGGCACCCACGAACCACGCCGGGAAAAGTCAGTCGCGGTGGTACGCCGATATGCGAGCCGTGGCGAAGGAATCGGTCGAGGCGCCGGCCATGCCCGGCATGCCGAGCGAAAGCGAACCACCTTTCGTCGGCGCCAGCGTCGGTTTCCCCGGCTTCGTGCCGGCGGACCACACGAACTACGAGGTCTCGCTGAACCTGCCGCTCGGCAGGTACGAGAATGTCCTGCTGCAAGCGAACGTCCGCAGGAACGTCTACGACGACCGCGGCGGCAGCGATTCGGCCTTGCGGGCCGACTGGTCGGTGCGCTTCTGACCCTTCCCCGCGCAACTCCCTGTCGTCAGATGACGACTTAAGGGCTGTTTAAGCTTCGAGTGGAATCCTTTGCTCCGTGATCCCGACCGGCCGGGGGGCTGGTCGGTCATCGATCTGAAGTCCCGGCAACGCGTTGCAACCCTGCCGCCGACCGAGGTCGCCCACGCAAGCGGAGGAACCACCTCATGAACAAGACATTCAGATTGCTCGTCGTCGTCGCCGCGGCGCTCGTGTTTACCCACGGCTGCGGTGGTGGCGGCTCAGGTGAATCCGACGACTCGAACCTGGGCAGCTCCGGCTCGAGCAGTTCGGGCGGCTCGACGTCGTCCAGCAGCGGCACCTCGTCCAGCGGCAGCACCTCATCCAGCGGCAGCGGCTCGTCGTCCGGCGGCGTCACCCTGGTCCCTGGCGACTACGCGCTCACGGCGTGGAACGACCTCGGCATGCACTGCGTCGATGGCGTCGACTATTCCATCATGTCCATCCTGCCGCCGTACAACAACCTGCACGCACAACTCGTCGACAGACGAACCAATGAGCAGGTAACCAGCGGCGTCACCATCACCTACCAGTCGATCGCCGACCTCGATGGCTCCATCAACACCAGCAGTTCGGGCAAGACCAATTTCTGGCAGTACGTCGCCTCGCTGTTCGGCGCCAGCCCCGCCGCAGACATCGGCCTGACCGGCAATCCGACACCCAGCAACACGCCAGCCCCGATGACGTTCAATTCGACCTGGGGCTGGTTCGAGGCCGAGGGCATTCCGATCACGCCTTACGACGACAACAACCAGAAGAACTTCTACCCGATGGTCAACGTCGTCGCCAAGGACGTCAGCGGCAACGTGCTGGCGACCGCGAAGGCCGTACTTCCCGTCTCCGACGAAATGACCTGCCAGGCCTGCCACACCTCGCGCAGCAGCGGCACCACCGCGCAAACGGCGGCCCGGCCACCGACCTCCGGCTGGGCCTTCGACAGCGATCCGCAAAAGGACTGGAAGAAGAACGTCCTGCGCATCCACGACGACAAGCACGCGGGTAATTCCACCTTCACCGCAGCGCTCACGACCATGGGCTATGAGTCGACCGGTCTCGCCGCCACCGCGGCCGCAGGCAAGCCGATCCTGTGCGCAGGCTGCCATGCCTCGAACGCGCTCCCCGGCACCGGCATCGCAGGCATCTCGCCACTCACCTCCGCGCAGCACAGCAGCCACAGCCAGGTCGTCGACCCGGCGCAGAACATGCAGTTGGACGACATCGCCAACCGCAGTTCCTGCTACCTGTGCCATCCCGGCTCCGTCACCAAGTGCCTGCGCGGCGCCATGGGCAGCCCCGTCGACAGTTCGGGCAATGCCGTCATGGGCTGCCAGAGCTGCCACGGCTCGATGGCGGATGTCGGCGCCCAGACGCGCGTCGGCTGGCTGGAACAGCCCAACTGCCAGGCCTGCCACTACGACGGCAAGCGCGAAACCTCGGCGATCGATTCCGGCACCAGCCGGCTGCGCGTCGTCACCGACAGCCGCTTCGCCACCACGCCGAACGTTCCGGATAGCGGCCACTCGCTGTTCCGCTTCAGTACCGGTCACGGCGACCTGCAATGCGAAGCCTGCCACGGCGCCACGCACGCGGTGTACCCGAGCTCGCACGAGAACGACAACGTGCTGAGCGTCTCGCTACAGGGCTATCGCGGCACGGTGAAGGAATGCACCGCCTGCCACGCCACCGAGCCCACCACCACGACCGGCGGCCCACACGGCATGCATACGACCGGGCAGGGGTGGATACGCAACCATCAGAGCCCCGGCGAGAACAATCGATCGAGCTGCGCCTACTGCCACGGAACCGACTACCGAGGCACCTACCTCTCCGAGGTCAGAAAGGCGAAGTCGTTCTCGGTCGAAGGCAGCACCGTCAACTTCGTAGCCGGCCAGCGGGTCGGCTGCTACGAATGCCACAACGGCCCCAGTGGCGACGGCCGCGGCGGCACCCTGCCCGCCAACATCAACCCCGCCTACGCGGGCGCCGCCGGAACGTCGCTGCTGCAGGCCGATCAGGCCATCCTGAACTGGCTGGTCGGGAAGTAAGCAGAACAACCGGCCGGATCGGTCGGGTCCGCACCCGGAAGAGCGCGCGAGCAATCGCGCGCTCTTTTTTATGCCGGCGGAAAGCCCTATCGGCATCCCGCCATGGCTGGCTTTTTGAGAGGCAAGAGGTGTGTTACGATGTAATACACCTAGTACAGGAGCGAACCATGGCGACCCTGACCATGCGCATCGACGAACCGATGGAAACCGAGTTGGCAAAACTTGCCAAGGCCACCCATCGCACCAAGAGCGACCTGGCGCGCGAAATGCTGCGCCGGCAACTGGCGATCCGCCGCTTCCACACACTGCGCGCCAAGGCCTTGCCCCGCGCCGAGGCGGCCGGATACCTGACCGACGAGGACGTCTTCCGCGACATCTCCTGATTCTGCGTGAAGGTCTTCCTCGACACCAACGTCCTCGCCAGCGCACTGGCGACGCGCGGCCTCTGCGCCGACCTGTTCGAGTCGGTCCTGGCCGAACATGAACTGATCGTCAGTCAGTTGCTCCTGACCGAACTCAAACGCATTCTGACCGGCAAGCTTCGCATCACCCAGGAGGTGGCCCGCGAGTTTGCCACCCTGCTCGCGGCCGAAGGCACGACCGTTGCGACACCCGCGTCGCTTCCTTCCGGCATCCCCGACCCCGACGACACCCCGTTGATCGCCGCCGCACTGACCGGTGGCGCCGAATGCTTCGTCACGGGCGACAAGGCGCTGCTGGTACTCGGCGCTGTCGAAGGACTGGCGATCGTTTCGCCACGACAGTTTTGGGAACGGACGAGGAACATCCGCTAAACACTACTCCCGCAGTTCGGCGTCCCGCCACGGCTGACTTTTCCAAGAGTGGGCAGGAAACGTGACGGGCCCGCACTACTCACACATCTGGAAAGTCAAATGACTCCGACCCCTTCGGGTCGGGCGGCACACCATGCAGAGTACGGCAGCTTGCTCCGGCTCTTCCGATACTCTGCCTGCAGATCAATTTGTGCCTCGAAGCCAATAGCACGTCGCTGCTTCGACAGGAACAAGTCCTCCATCTGCCGCGGAGACTGAACGTATTGCACTGATCGGAATCCCGAGAAGTTCCAATTCTGAGCTTTTAACGGCACCGATGGTGCCGACTTTCGAGATGGCGCTGAGCCAAGCTGCAAGAAGACCTGCCGCAGAAGTATTGCCGAGAGTGCCGCTATTGCGTCATCCGGAGTCTCAGCTATCCGAGTGAGTTCGCGACCATGATTGAGATTGGAACGAACCTCCTGCATCCACTCCTCGTCCTTGATCAGGACGGTTGTTTCGACGCTCAACTCAATTGCATCGAGGAGCTTCAACACGTAGCGGCGCCAAGTCGAGGTTGACGTGGTCTCCTTCAATTCAAGCCATGCGCGATTGCCCAGCACGTCTTCTATCGATGACTTCAGGGCATACATGTGCGACAAGTCGTGGCGCAAGGCTTCTCCAGTGGGGGCTAACGTGATTTCAGGAGGCAATCGAACAATCTAACAGGCCAGCCTCAAATTATCCAAGAGCAACGGGCACAATAAACGCCGATAGCATACCCGTAGCGCAGTCGATTGTCCGCTTCGGCGTGAAGTGATCGAAGGCAGAATTTGGCCGATCTCAGCCACTTCAAAGAAAAGTCAGCCGTAGCGGTACGCCGCCAGCGCGATTCCCTTGCGGCAAAAAGCACAATGCCCGGTCGTTGCCGGGCATTGTTCGTTTGCGCTTCCAAACGGAACCGGCTTCAGAACGGAATGTCGTCCTCGAAGTCGTTGAAGCCGCCGCCCGACGGCTGCGCGGCGGGCTTCGAGGGCGCGGGACGGCTGCCGCCGCCGTTGCTTTCGCGCGGACCGGAATCGCCCATGCCTTCGCGGCGGCCGAGCATCTGCATTTCGTTGGCTTCGATCTCGGTCGTGTAGCGGTCCTGGCCTTCCTTGTCGGTCCATTTACGCGTACGGATGCGGCCTTCGAGGTACACCTGCGAACCCTTCTTGAGGTACTGGCCGGCGATCTCCGCGAGCTTGCGGAAGAACACCACGCGGTGCCACTCGGTGATTTCCTTCTTTTCGCCGGACTGTTTGTCCTTCCAGCTTTCGGTGGTCGCCAAGCGGATGTTGCAGACCGCGTCGCCGTTGGGCATGTAGCGCGTTTCCGGATCCGCGCCGAGATTGCCTACCAGGATCACCTTGTTTACCGAAGCCATCGCCCTACCCTCCAATGGTTGATATGTTGCGCGCCGGCAGCGTCATCGTCGCCGCCAGCACCAGCCAGATAGCCGCAATCGCGGCGCCGAAACCCTGCACCGCCGTTGCGCCGTAGCTCTTGAACAGCC
The DNA here is from genome assembly GCA_018819515.1 of Gammaproteobacteria bacterium. Taxonomy (GTDB): domain Bacteria; phylum Pseudomonadota; class Gammaproteobacteria; order Burkholderiales; family Rhodocyclaceae; genus Fen-999. Next base: position 68,147 of record JAHJPX010000013.1, on the reverse strand, counting down.
AGCCGCCCAGCGCCCCGCCGAGGAACAGCCCGAATGATTGGGTCGTATTGTAGACGCCAAGGGCAGCGCCTTTGGCGCCCGGCGGCGCGAGACGCGAAATCAGCGACGGCTGCAGCGCCTCCATGATATTGAAACCGACGAAGAACAGTACCAGCCAGACGGCGATGGAGACCATTCCGTCGCTCATGGTGGCGAAGCCGACCTGCACGATCGTCAGCAGCAGGATGGCGCCGACGAAGATCGGCTTCATGCGGCCATGCTTCTCGGCGGCGATGATGGCGGGGATCATCACGGCAAAGGAGATCAGCACCGCCGGCAGATAGACCTTCCAGTGCTCGCCGAGCGGCAGGCCGCCGGTTTCGGCGAGCATGCGCGGCACCACGACCCACAACGCGGTCTGCATCATGTGCAGTGCGAGGACGCCGAAATTCATCCGCGCCAGCCGGCCGTCGCGCAGCACCACGGCGAAGGGCACGCGCGGCGGCTTCTCGGCGGCGGGCTGCGCCGGCACGCCCTTCAGCAGCAGGACGATGGCGCCCAGCGCCATCAAGCCGGTGAGCGCGAAGATGCCGGGCATGCCGACGAGCGAATAGAGCAACGGCGCGATCACCAGCGACAGCGCGAAGACCAGGCCGATGGTGGAGCCGATCATGGCCATGATCTTGGTGCGATGCTGTTCGCGGGTGAGGTCGGCGGCCAGCGCGGTCACGGCGGCCGAGATCGCGCCCATGCCCTGGATGATGCGGCCGGCGATGACCCACCAGATGTGGTCTGCGGCGGCGGCGAGAAAACTGCCGGCGGCGAAGAGCAGGAGACCGGCGACGATGACCGGCTTGCGCCCGAAATGGTCCGAGGCCATGCCGTAGGGAATCTGGAAGAAAGCCTGGGTCAGGCCGTAGGCGCCGATGGCCAGCCCGACCAGCAGCACGTCGTCGCCACCGGCCAGCATCGGCGCATAAACCGAGAACACGGGCAGGATCAGGAACAGCCCGAGCATGCGCAGGCCGAAGATCGCCGCGAGCGATATGCCGGCGCGTCGCTCTTCGCGGGTCATCGGGTCGGAAACGGGAGACAGCATGCCGGATGGCTTTGGCAAATACGGTCGCGTATATTAGCAGGTCGCCCCAACCGCCCTTTCGTGACCCATGGACGAAATCAAGATCCGCGGCGCCAGAACCCACAACCTCAAGAACGTCAATCTGGACCTGCCGCGCAACAAGTTGACCGTGATTACCGGTTTGTCCGGTTCCGGCAAGAGTTCGCTGGCCTTCGACACCCTCTACGCCGAAGGCCAGCGCCGCTACGTCGAGAGCCTTTCCGCCTACGCGCGCCAGTTTCTGCAACTGATGGAGAAGCCCGACGTCGACCTCATCGAAGGTCTGTCACCGGCCATTTCCATCGAGCAAAAGGCGACCAGCCATAACCCGCGTTCAACCGTGGGTACCGTGACGGAAATCCACGACTACCTGCGCCTGCTCTACGCGCGCGCCGGCACGCCGCACTGTCCCGAACACGGCGTTGCCCTGGAAGCGATGAGCGTCGCGCAAATGGTGGACCATGTGCTCGCGCTGCCCGAGGACACCAGGCTGATGATCCTTGCGCCGGTGGTGGCGAATCGCAAGGGCGAACAGCTCGACCTGTTCGGCGAGCTGAAGGCGCAGGGCTTCGTGCGTTTGCGCGTGGACGGCAAGGTGTACGACATCGACACGTTGCCGAAGCTGGCCAAAAACAGCAAGCACTCCATCGACGTCGTGGTGGACCGCGTCAAGGTCCGCGCCGACATCCGTCAGCGGCTGGCCGAGAGTTTCGAAACGGCGCTGACCCACGCCGAGGGCCGGGCGCTGGCAGTTGAAATCGACAGCCAGGGAACGACACTGAGCGAGCATCTCTTCTCGGCCAGGTTCGCCTGCCCGCACTGCGGCTATGCGCTGCAGGAACTCGAACCGCGCCTGTTCTCGTTCAACAACCCGATGGGCGCCTGCCAGAAGTGCGACGGCCTCGGCTCGATCCAGTTCTTCGACCCGGTGCGCGTGGTCGCCTATCCGCACCTGTCGCTCGCCGCCGGCGCCATCAAAGGCTGGGACAAGCGCAACCAGTTCTATTTCCAGATGCTCGAATCGCTGGCCGCGCATTACGACTTCGATCCGGCCATTCCCTTCGAGAAGATGCCCGAAGACATCCAGCGCATCGTGCTCTACGGTTCGGGCCGCGAGCAAATCAAGTTCCGCTACCTCAACGAGAAGGGTACGCGCTTCGACCGCAGCCACAGCTTCGAAGGCATCATCCCCAACCTCGAACGGCGCTACCGCGAAACCGATTCGCAAATGGTGCGCGAGGAACTGGCCAAGTACCTCAACGCCAAGCCCTGTCCGGAATGCGAGGGCACGCGCCTGCGGCGCGAAGCGCGTTTCGTCTTCATCGGCGACCGTGCGCTGCCGGAAGTGAGCGGCCTGTCGCTGATCCAGTGCCGCGACTTCTTCAATCTCCTGAGCATGACCGGCCACAAGGCGCAGGTGGCCGAGAAGATCGTCAAGGAAATCACCTCGCGCCTCACCTTCCTGATCAACGTCGGCCTCGACTACCTGTCGCTCGACCGCTCGGCGGAAACGCTCTCCGGCGGCGAGGCGCAGCGCATCCGGCTGGCGTCGCAGATCGGCTCCGGACTCACCGGCGTCATGTACGTGCTCGACGAACCGTCGATCGGCCTGCACCAGCGGGACAACGCCCGCCTGCTCGACACGCTGCGCAACCTGCGCGACCTCGGCAACACGGTCATCGTCGTCGAGCACGACCACGAGGCGATCGAGTCGGCCGACCATGTGGTCGACATGGGACCGGGCGCCGGCGAACACGGCGGCGAGATCGTCGCCGAAGGCACACCGAAGCAGATCGCCGCGAGCACGGCGTCACTGACGGGCGCCTACCTCTCGGGCCGGCGCAGCATCGCCATGCCGAAGAAGCGCACGCCACCGAACGCGTTGCGCAAGCTGAAGATCCGTGGCGCGACCGGCAACAACCTGAAGCAGGTCGACGCCGAGATTCCGGTCGGCCTGTTCACCTGCGTCACCGGCGTTTCCGGCTCGGGCAAGTCGACACTGATCAACGACACGCTCTACGCCGCCGCCGCGCGCCATCTCTACGGTTCGGCGATCGAGCCGGCGGCGCACCAGGACATCGAAGGACTGGAGTTCTTCGACAAGGTGATCAACGTCGACCAGTCGCCGATCGGCCGCACGCCGCGCTCGAACCCGGCGACCTACACCGGGCTGCTGACGCCGATCCGCGAACTCTTCGCCGGCGTGCCCGAATCGCGCGAGCGCGGCTACGGGCCCGGACGCTTCTCGTTCAACGTCAAGGGCGGGCGCTGCGAGGCCTGCCAGGGCGACGGCGTGATCAAGGTCGAGATGCACTTCCTGCCCGACATCTACGTGCCGTGCGACGTCTGCCACGGCAAGCGCTACAACCGCGAGACGCTGGAGGTGCGCTACAAGGGCCGGACGATCTACGAGGTGCTGCAGATGACGGTCGAGCAGGCGCACGAGTTTTTCGCGCCGGTGCCGGTGGTGGCGCGCAAGCTACAGACGCTGGTCGACGTCGGCCTGTCCTACATCCAGCTCGGCCAGTCGGCCACCACGCTGTCGGGCGGCGAGGCGCAGCGGGTCAAGCTGGCGCTGGAACTCTCGAAGCGCGATACTGGTCGCACACTCTATATCCTCGACGAACCGACCACCGGCCTCCATTTCCAGGACATCGAGATGCTGCTCTCCGTATTGCACCGGCTGCGCGACCACGGCAACACCATCGTCGTCATCGAGCACAACCTCGACGTCATCAAGACCGCCGACTGGATCGTCGACCTCGGCCCGGAGGGTGGCGACGGCGGCGGCCGCATCATCGCCGAAGGCGCGCCGGAAGCTGTGGCCGGCGCGGCCGGCAGCCACACCGGCCGCTACCTGGCCACCCTGTTGCAGACGAAACCGAAACGCAAGAACGGAAAATAGCGGACGCCATGTTCGAGAACTATGCCGAGGAAGCGCGACGCATCGAAACGGAAATCATCCGCCACGGCATCGCGCTCGGCATCGACTGGGACGATGACGTCGCGGTACGCGCGCTGGCGCGGGAGGCGCTCGCCTACCACCCGGACGGGGAAAAAGTCAGCCGTGGCGACACGCCGACGCACCGCGCCAAGGTGGAGCTTTTCGGCCTCGCGCAGTTGATGCTGACCGTGATGGCGGAAAGCGCCGGCGAAGATATCGAGACCCACGGTGGTCCGGTCTGGAAGGCCTTCGGCCGGGCGCTCTGGGCGGAGTCCGGCCTGCCCGGCTAGACCGGCGCCGTCGGCTTGCGGAACAGCTTGTCCGCCGCGCCGGCCGGCAAGGGCGTAGAAAAGTAGTTGCCCTGGAAGCGCGTGCAGCCGTAGCTGAGCAGAAGCTGCACTTGCGCCTTCGTTTCGACGCCTTCGGCGAGGGTCTCCAGATTCAGCGCCCGGGCCAGGCTGACGATCGCCGAAACGATGGCCGCGTCATCCCAGTCCGCGCCAAGGTCGTCGACGAAGCTGCGATCGATCTTCAGCCGGTGCACGGGGAAGCGCTTCAGGTGGTTCAGGCTGGAATAGCCGATGCCGAAGTCGTCGATCGACAGGCGCACCCCCATGCCCGACAGCTCCCGCAGCGTGTCGAGCGCCTCGTCGACGTCGTGCATCAGCGACGACTCGGTGATCTCGAGTTCCAGCAGCCTCGACGGCTGGCCGGTGTCGGCCAGCGTGCGACGAACCATGTCGACCAATCCCCGTTGCCGGAACTGTCGTGGCGAAAGGTTGACCGACATCGGCAGTTGCGGGTAGCCGGCCTCCTGCCAAAGCCGGTTTTGCCGCAGGGCTTCGCCCAGCACCCATTCGCCGAGCGGCACGATCAGGCCGGTCTCTTCGGCAACCGGTATGAACTCGGCCGGCGGCATCAGCCCCGATTCCGGATGCTGCCAGCGCACCAGGGCCTCGACGCCACAGACCGCCCTTTCGGTAAGCCGGACCTGCGGCTGGTAATGCAGCAGCAACTCGCCGGCTTCGAGCGCATGGCGAAGCTGGTGCTCGAGCCGGAAGAAGCGCGTTGCCTCCTCGTTCATCCGCGGGGCAAAGAACTGGAAGTTGTTGCGGCCGCTGGATTTGGCGTGATACATCGCCGTATCGGCGTTCTTCATCAACTGCAAGGCCTCGAAGCCGTCGTCCGGATAGATGCTGATGCCGATCGACGGCGTGACGCGCAGATCGTGGCCCAGCGCATCAACCGGAATCGCCAGCGACTGGATGATCTTCTCCGCCACCAGTACGGCATCGTCGGGGCCCGCCAGTTCGCGCAGGATGACGATGAACTCGTCGCCACCCAGCCTCGACACCGTATCCACGGCGCGCACGGCACGGCCGATACGCGCCGCGACCTGTTTGAGCAGTTCGTCGCCGACGGCGTGACCGAGGCTGTCGTTGATGCCCTTGAAGCGATCCAGGTCGAGAAACATCACCCCGACCCGATGGTTGTCGCGCAGCGCCTGCGCCAACGCCTGATCGAGCCGGTCATGCAGCAGCGTGCGATTCGGCAGGCCGGTCAGGGCATCATGGTGCGCGACGTGCCAGATTCGCTGCTCGGCCTGGACGCGCTCGAATATCTCTTTTTGCAACTGCTGGTTGGTGGCGGTCAGCTCGTTGGTCCGTTCGAGCACGCGCTGTTCGAGCTCGTCCTTGGCCCGCAGCAGCGCTTCCTCCACCTCGCGCCGCTTCGTCACGTCCTCGAAGATCCAGATGACGTCGAAACTGTCGCCGGCATTGGGCGCCTGATGGCCGGTGATGCGCACCCAGAAATCGCTACCGTCCTTGCGTCGCGCGCCCGACTCCGTCGAGAACACTTCACCACGCATTATCGGCTCGCGGGCTCGGCGGCCCAGATCGTCGTACGACTCCTGGCTGGGATGCAGTTGGCGCGCTGACAAACCGAGCATCTCTCCCGGCCCATAACCAAAGATGCCCTCAAGCTTCCGGTTGCAGCGCACCACCACCCGATCCCGCACGTACATGATGCCGACGGCCGCGTTGTCGAAGATCATCTGGTGTTCGGCCAGGGCGTTGCGCACCAGCATCTCGGTCTGGAATTCGTCGGTAACGTCTTCCATGATCCAGATGGTGCCGGACTGCGGGCGTTGTGGATTGACCGACTTGGCCGAAAGGCGGCAGCGGAAGGTGCTGCCGTCCTTGCGCGCCATGTCGAGTTCGGCACGGAATGGCTTTCCGGCCGCCAGCGCCGGGCCCGCCTCGCGGCCCACCGATTCGTAGATCCCGTCGGTGGGATAAAGGCTGCGGCCCGTCAAGCCGGTCATCTCGTCCGGCGCGTAGCCGAACATCTGCGCGCAGAGCGGGTTGGCGCGGACGATCCGCCGATTCTTGGAGAACAGGATACCGACGGTGGCGTTTTCGAGAATCGCCCGCAATTCCAGAAGCGCGGAACTACCCTCCAAACCGGAATTCGTGTGGCCGCCAACCCCTTCGGGCAATTTCGTGGCCGGGATGGAATCATCCCCGTCCAGGTCTGAAGGGCCGACGGTGCCGGCGTCCATGGTGGCAGGCTAGCCGGAAACCGCCTTGACGATCAACGGCACCAGCGGCTCGGGCAGCTTGATCTTGCCGGCGAGCGCGAATTCCTGGGCTGCTGACGACATCTTCTTCCACGTCTTGCGAATGATGTCGAGCCACTTGTCTTCGCTGTAGTCCGGCTTCTTGCCGGCGAAGCCGAGCATGTAGTGTTCGATGAAGACGAGGTCGGCAATGTCTTCCAGCAGCTGGGTGTCTGGATTGACCTTGAGGCCCTTCTTGCCGACCGCGGTCTTGACCTTGTCGATGGTTTCGTCGTCGTAGCCGGCTTCCTTCATCAGCCGGCCGGCAGTTTCGGCGTGGAACTTGTAGAGGCCGGTGCGCCATTGCAGATAGCCGGTGCGATCCATCGGGTAGGAATCGCGCGGCGTCTTCCAGCGCTGGATGTGCTGGGCGCGCACCGCCAGCTTCGCCGCCTCGGAGGCATCCGGGGCGAAGCGGTCGATCATGTCGGTCATGCGCTGCGCGTAAAGCAGCTCGTAGGGAACATCCTTGCCGTCAGGCCCCTGGTCCATGCGGGGGTCTTCGGCATTGGCGGCATCGAACAGGGCGATGGCACGGGCATAGCGCCCGGAGGCGGCAGTGGTCATGGCTCTTTCCTAAGTTGGTTGAAGAGCCGTGATTATAGGCTCAGCAGCCGCCGCGTTCGTTCTCCGGTACGCCCAGCTTCTTGAGGACGCTGTCCATCGGGCAGAACTTGGTAAAGCCGCTCTGGAAGAGGTTGGCGCCGACGAAGGCCGTGAACCACAGCCAGGAGAGCTGGGAGAGATCGGCCTGGCCGGTGAAATGGGCGAGGCCCAGCGACAGCATGATGAAGAAGCCCGCGACGATGCGGACGATGCGGTTGATGGTCATGGCTTCACTCCGTGAATGCGGTTCTTCATAGCCGCGTAGTAGAGGACGGGAATCACCACCAGCGTCAGCACGGTGGAAACGAGAATACCGAAGATCAGGCTGATGGCCAGCCCGGAGAAGATCGGGTCATCCAGAATGAACAGCGCGCCCAGCATTGCGGCCAGGCCCGTAAGCGCGATCGGCTTGGCGCGGATCGCCGCCGACTGGATCACTGCCTCGGCGAACTCCATGCCGTCGGCGACCTGCTCGTTGATGAAGTCGACCAGCAGGATGGAGTTGCGCACGATAATGCCGGCCAGGGCGATCATGCCGATCATCGAGGTCGCAGTGAATTGCTGGCCGAGCAGCGCGTGGCCGGGCATGACGCCGATGATGGTGAGCGGGATCGGCGCCATGATGATCAGCGGCACCAGGTAGCTCTTGAACTGTGCGACCACCAGCAGGTAGATCAGGATCAGGCCGACCGCGTAGGCGGCGCCCATGTCGCGGAAGGTTTCGTACGTCACCTGCCATTCGCCGTCCCACTTGATGGCGTAGTTTGCGTAGGGGTCCTTCGGCTGCTTGATGAAGTACTCGCCCAGGCCGTCCGGCAACTTCGAGCGGATGTCGAACATGCCGTACAGCGGCGAATCGAGCTTGCCGCCCATGTCGCCGACGACGTAGACGACCGGTAGCAGGTCCTTGTGATAGATGACCTTTTCGCGCAGCGTCTTTTTCGCTTCGACGACTTCCGAGATCGGCACCAGATTGCCCTCGCGACCGCGCACCTTCAGCTTCAGCAACTGGTCGAGGCTGGACTGGCGTTCCGCCGGGAGCGTGATGCGCACGGGAATTTCATACTTTGCTTCGCCGTCGTGCATCGGCGTTACATCCTCTCCGGTGAGGCCCATGCGCACCGTCGTCACCACGTCGCTCTGGGAAACGCCCAGCAGCGCGGCCTTGGCCTGATTGACGCGCAGCACCACCTTGGGCGCATCGGCGTCCACAGAGTCATCGACACCGAGGATGTCCGCCGTGCCCTCGAAGGCTGCGCGAATCTTCCTGGCGGTCTCGATCTGGCCGGGGTAGTCCGGACCATAGACCTCGGCGACGATCGGCGACAGCACCGGCGGGCCGGGCGGTACTTCCACCACCTTGGCGTTACCGCCCGCCGCCTTGGCGATGGCCATGACGCGGTCACGCACCCCGGCAGCCACTTCGTGGCTCTGGCGGTCGCGTTCGTGCTTGCCGACCAGATTGACCTGAATGTCACCCATTTCCGGATTGGCTCGCAGGTAATACTGCCGGACGAGTCCATTGAAGTTGATCGGGCTGGCGGTGCCGGCATAGGCCTGATAGTTCTGGATCTCGGGCACCTTTGCGATCTCCGCCGAAATCTCGTGCAGCACGCTCGCCGTCTCTTCGACCGGCGTGCCGACCGGCATGTCGAGGATGATCTGAAATTCGCTCTTGTTGTCGAAGGGCAGCATCTTCAGCACCACCAGCTTGAACATGCCCAGCGATACCGAGGCGAGAATGGCGATCACGACGCCGATCCACAGTTTGCGCCGCATCGCCTTGCCGGTACGCTCATCGAGGAAGCGCGGCAGCACTTTGCGGAACAGGCGATCCAGCTTGCCTTGCAGCTTGTCTTCGCCGTGGCCGTGATGCATCGGCTTCATCAGCTTCAGCGCCAGCCAGGGCGTGACCACGAAGGCGATGGCCAGCGAGATGAACATGCCCATCGAAGCGTTGATCGGAATCGGGCTCATGTACGGCCCCATCAGGCCGGTGACGAACGCCATCGGCAGCAGGGCGGCAATCACGGTAAAAGTCGCCAGGATGGTCGGACCGCCGACTTCGTCCACCGCGTGGGGGATGATCTGCCAAAGCGGTTTATCGGGTTCGAGCTGGCTCCAGCGGTGGATGTTTTCCACAACCACGATGGCGTCGTCAACCAGGATGCCGATGGAGAAGATCAAGGCGAACAGCGACACGCGGTTGAGCGTGAACCCCCAAGCCCAGGATGCGAACAGCGTCGCCGCGAGCGTCAGCGTCACCGCCGCGCCGACGATCACCGCCTCGCGCTTGCCGAGCGCGAACAGAACCAGCAGCACGACGAAGGCCGTCGCGAAGATCAGTTTTCCGATCAGTTTCTGCGCCTTTTCGGTCGCCGTTTCACCATAGTTGCGGGTGACGGTGAATTCCACGCCTTCGGGAATCACCGTGCCCTTGAGGCTTTCGGCGCGATGTATGACAGAGTCGGCAACATCGGCCGCATTGACGCCCGGCTTCTTCGAAATGGAAAGCGTAACAGCCGGATACTCGCCGTCCTTCATGCCGTGCCAGACGTAGCGACTGGGCTGGTCGGCGCCATCGATGATCTCGGCCACGTCGGCCATGAATACCGGCCTCTTGTCGTATACGCCAACCACCAGACGTTTTACGTCGGCCGCGGTCTCGATGTAGGTGCCGGTCTGCACCAGCAGTTCCTTGTTGCCCGACACCATGCTGCCGGCAGGCTGCGAGGCGTTGGAAACCTGCAGCGCCGCACGCAGGTCCTGCGCTGTGATGCCGTAGGCGTTCATTCGGTCGGCGTTCATGGCGACGCGCACGACGTGGTTCGGTCCGCCGATGGTGGTCACGTCTCGCGTTCCAACGATGCGCTTGAGGTCGATTTCAATGGCTCGCGAGACCTGCTGCAACTGGAAAGCGGAAACGGCGGGGTCCCTGCTCCACAATGTCAGACTGACGATGGGCACGTCGTCGATGCCGGTCGGCTTGATGATCGGATCGCCGACACCGAGATTGGGCGAAATCCAGTCCTTGTGCGAATTGATGGTGTCGTAGAGGCGCACCAGCGCCTGGATCGGATCTTCGCCGACGACGTACTGCACGGTGATGACCGCCATGCCCGGACGCGACACCGAGTAGACGTGTTCGATGCCGGCAATGCGCGACAGCACCTGCTCGGCTGGCCGTGCCACCAGCGATTCGACGTCCTTCGCCGAGGCGCCGGGGAAAGGCACGAAGACATTGGCCATGGTGACGTTGATCTGCGGCTCTTCTTCGCGCGGCGTAATCATGGTCGCGAAAATGCCCAGCAGCAGCGCGATGAGCGCGATCAGCGGCGTCAGGGAATTGCGCAGGAAGTACTCGGCGATGCGCCCGGAGATACCCATGGACGAGTTCTCCTATTGGGCCGCAGGCTGCCGCTTGAGTTCGATCCCCGTCCTGATCGGATCGAGGCTCACGCGCTCGCCGCCGGAAAGGCCGGCCAGGATTTCGATTTCGCCGTTGCCCAGGATTTCGCCCAGGCGGATCTGGCGCAGGCGCGGCTGATTCTGCGCGTCGATCACGTAGACCGCCGTCACCTCGCCCCGCCGCAACACAGCCGCCGGCGGCACGGTCAGCTTCTTGCCACTGCCGACCACGAAGTGGGCCCGCGCCGCCATGCCAGGAATTACGCCCGGCACATTGTCGGGCAAATACAGCCGCGCCGTCACCGTATGGCTGCGCGCATCGGCGGTCGGCAGGATCTCGACACGGACGGCGTCGATCCACTGGCCCGTTTCCGGGAACTCCAGCCTCGCCTTGAGGCCCTTCCTGATTTCGGCAAGCTTGTACTGGGGAATGTTGACGATGACGCGCAGACCCTTGGGGTCGTAGACCGTAATCAGCGGCTTGCCCGGCGCGGCCATCTCGCCAAGCTCGGTAAGGCGCTGCGCGACAATGCCGGACATGGGCGCCGTGATGTTGGTGTGTGAAAAGCTCGCGCCGCTGGCGCCGGCCGCAGCTTCGGCGGCCTTGTAGTCGGCCTCGGCCTTGTCGAGCGCGGCGCTGCTGACGAACTTTTGCGCGTAGAGATTCTTCATGCGTTCGTAGTTGGCCTTGGCTTGGACGTATTGCGCCTGCGCAGCAGCCGCATTCTCGGCGAACTCGCGCGCATCGATGCGCATCAGCAGTTCGCCCTTCTTTACCCGCTGTCCGGCATCGGCGCGCACTTCCACCACGCGCCCCTGAACCTGGGCGGCGATGGTGGCCTGCTTGACGGCCTCCACCACTGCTTCGGCGGGATACGTGAGTTCAACCTCGCGCAGTTGCAAGGTCACCGTGCCCGGGGTTTGGGCGTGGGCCGTCGTCAGAAACGCGGCGGCCAGAATGGCAACGGCCCGGAGAAATGTCGGGGCCGTCGGGAATGGAAAGGTCGTCGTGGTCTTCATTGAATATTAGTATATGCTGATATACAATAAATTCAAGTCCACCGATTCACGACATTTATGCCGGAACTAGGTACTTAACGCGAATTTTGCCATTGCGTCAATGACTTCCTGAGCTTCGCCGACCGGCGCGGCCAGCGAAATTTTCAAGGCCGGATGGCGCTCCATGGCATTCGCCGCCAGTTGCGGCAGGTCTTTCAGGACGTGGCGACCCGGACCGATGAATACAGGCACGACGGCAATTTCGTTGATGCCCCGCCCGACCAGGCACTCGATCGACTCGTCCAGGCTGGGCCGGGTCAGTTCCAGAAAGCCCAACTCCACCACCGCGTCCGGCTGCTGGACCGCCATCGCGTCGCGGATGCGCTCGAACGGCCTGACGTATTCGGCGGTACGCGAGCCGTGGCCAAACAGAATGATTCCCTTCACGATGCAATCTCCTTGTAGATGTTCCGGCAATGCGTCTCGCGGATACGCCAGGCCGCGACGGCGCCGAACCAGACCGCGGCCGCGATCAGCAGCAGCCCGTACCTGAAATCCTCCGGCGAGTAGAGCCGTACGCCATCGGCCATCGTGCCATTCCATGAGAGATCCATCATCCACCCCACCAGCGGCTGTAGCAGCGCGCCGCCGAGAAAGCCGCCCATGTTCGTGACCGAAGTCGACATGCCCGACAGATGCGGTGGATTGACTTCCTTGGCGCAGGCCCAGGTCAGCGTAAAGCTCGCCGTGGCGACGCCCATCAGCGCAAACAGCGCGTAGCTTAAGGCAAGCGGCAGCAACATGCCGGTCAGCCATACGAGCCAGATCAAGCCATAGACGTGCGCTGAAACCAGCACCACCGGCTTGCGCCGGCCGAGCCGGTCCGACAGGCCACCGATGAACAGGCAGCCGAGCGCAAAGCCGGCGAAGTAGAGCGACAGGTGCGAGGTGGCGACGGCGCGGCTCATGCCGTGCACCTGCATCAGGTAGGGCGTCGCCCACAGGCCGCCGAAGGCGAAGAAGCTACCGCCCAGCCCGAAATTGACGGCGGCCGCCGGCCAGGTGTGGCGATTGCGCACCACGCCGAGCAGGCCGGTCAACACCGCGGTACGGTCGACCTTCGGCCCGTGGTCGGCCGTACCGGCGCCAACGCGATCACGCACCAGCAACCAGCAGAGCGCGCCCAGCGCGAACGACACCAGACCGACGCCGACAAAGACACTGCGCCAGCCCGCCTCCTGCGCCAGCCAGGACAACGGCGCGCCGGCCAGCACCGAGCCGAGATTGCCGCCGAGCATCGCCAGCCCCACCATGGTTGCGAAGCGCCGCTCCTCGAACCACACAGCGATAATCTTCAGCATCGAGATGAACACCACCGACACGCCCAGCCCGATCAGCGTCCGGCCGACCAGCGCACCATCGAGCGTTTCGGCCATGCCGAACAGCAGGCTACCGCCGCCCGCGACCATGCCGCCGAGAAACAGCACCCGACGCGGCCCCAGCGTGTCGGCAAGCACCCCGGTGGGCACCTGCATGACCATGTAGACCCAAAAATAAGTCGCCGCCAGCGCGCCCAGAGACGCTGCCGTGGTCTGAAAAGCCGCGGCCAGATCCTGCGCGATGCCGGCTGGCGCGAAGCGCTGGAAAAACGACAGCACGTAGGCCGCCACGACCACAGAAAGCATCAATGCGCGGCGGCGTTTCTGTTCGGGAGTGAATTCCATCGCCGCAGTGTATCGCCTCGATGCTTACTGCTTGCTGAGTGGCGTATCGCCACGGCTGACTTTTCCTACCGGGCGGCCGAGACTCGCCAGTAGCGCCAGGCGAGCACGACGAGGACGACAGCGACGACGGGCAGGACGACGACGCCCATGATCTCGGCGTAGGCGACCAACGCCGGATGGCCGACGGCTTGCAGGATCAGGTAGGCGGTGTAAGCGATGTAGAGCCCGAGCAGCAACGCCCCTTCGCCACGCGAGATGACGCCGCCAATGAAGAACACCGGCAGGCAGATCAGCGCAACACCAACCATGATGGGCAAATCGGACCCCAGAATCTGCGGTGCGACCGTCAGCTCCGCCGGTGCGACGATGGCGGAGATGCCGAGCACGCAGAGGATGTTGAAGATATTGCTGCCGACGGCGTTGCCGACGGCGATGTCGCGCTCGCCGCGCAGGGCAGCCATCACCGAGGTGGCGACTTCGGGCAGCGAGGTGCCGGCCGCGACGATGGTGAGACCGATGACGAGTTCGCTGACGCCGAGGTAGCGGGCGAAACCGACAGCCGCTTCGACCAGCCAGCGGGCGCCGAGCACCAGCAGGACCAGCCCGACGACGATCAGCAGCAGTTGCAACGCCCAGTGGTTGCGCCAGCCGGGCTGACCGTCACCGAAGGCTTCGTCGTATTCGGACTTTTCCTCGGCCGCCGCGCGGCGGCTTTGCCAGATCAACAACACCGTATAGCCGATCAGCAGACCGACGAAAAGCAGCCCTTCGCCGCGACCGATGCCGCCATCGGCAGCCAGCCCCCAGAGCAGCAGCGAGACGCCGATCATGATCGGTACTTCCTGGCGGATGAGTTGCTGATGCACGACCAGCGGCACCACCAGCGCCGACAGGCCGAGGATGACCAGCACGTTGAAGATGTTGCTGCCGACGACGTTGCCGATTGCGATGTCCACCTGCCCCGCCCAGGCGGACTGCACGGAGACCGCGAGTTCGGGCGCGCTGGTGCCGAAGGAGACGACGGTGAGGCCGACCACCAGCGGCGAAATGCCGAACAGCAAGGCCAGCCGGGAGGCGCCGCGCACCATCAGTTCGGCACCCGCGATCAGCGCGCCGAGGCCGAGCAGGAACCAGAGCGCGCCCGCGATCACGTCCGCCCTAGTCCTTGCGCCTCAGCAGCCAGGTGAGCACCGGCGGCGTAATCAGCGTGGTCAGGATGACCATGATGACGACGACGGAGAACATCGTTTCCGACATGACGCCGAGCTGCTTGCCAACCATGGCGAAGATGAGGCCGACTTCGCCGCGCGGGACCATGCCCCAGCCAACTACCCATTTGCCTGCGTCGCCGGCGAAGATGCCGGCGGCGAGCTTGCCGAGGATGGCGGCCGCGGTGACGCCGAGCGCAATCGCGACGACGGTCGGATCGGCGAGCGTTTGCAAATCCACTTGCATGCCGGTGAGGACGAAGAACACGGGCACGAAGAAGTAACCGATGGGCTCGATCATGTGCTCGTGCTGGTGGCCGGTGTGTTTTGTCAGGATCGGCCGCAGACGGTCCATCAGGCCACGGGAATCCTGCACCAGTGGCTCGATCTCCCGGACGATGCGCGGCGTCTCGAAGTCCTTGAGGAACAACGGCTCGAACAGCAGGCCCGCGGCAAAGGCGCCGATGATCGGGGCGAGGCCCATGACGTGAGCCAGCCAGGCGAGGAACAGGCCGGTGGCCAGCACCTGCGCGAACAGCATCGAGGGGCCAGCGTCGAGTTGCGCCAGCCAGCGGCTGGAATGCGGCGCGATCTTGCGGCCGAGCCAGATGCTGCCGCCGAGGAAGAGCACGGCCTCGGCGATGATTCTGGCCACCTCGCCGACGCTGACTTCGCCCACCTGGACGAGGCTGGACACCACGGCAAGGATGACGAGGCCGAGCACGTCGTCGATCACCGCCGCGCCGAGGACGATTTGCGCGGCGGGCGTGCCAAGCTTGCCAAGGTCGCGGAAAACGCGGCCGGTGATGCCGACCGAGGTGGCCGCCAGCGTCGCGCCAAGGAAGAGATAGGTGTTCCGGTCCAGCCCCGGCAACAGCCACGGCCCGACCACGAAAGCGCCAAGCAGGAAAGGCACGGCGATGCCGACGCTGCCGACCAGCGTAGCCCGGCCGCCGACCCTGACCAGATCGGCCAGACGCGTTTCGAGGCCGATTTGCAGCAACAGCACGATGACGCCCAACTCGGCCATGAAGGCGATGATGGGATCACGAGGGATCTGGTCGAAGTAGTGAAAGCCGAACAGCGCCAGGTTGCCGAGCAGCACGCCGAGCAGCAGTTCGCCGAGCACGGCGGGGAAGCCGACCCGCTGCGCCAGCGGCGCGAACAGGCGCGCGCTCATCAGGATCAGCGCCAGCCAGAGCAGGTTTTCGCCGACCACCCCCGACCCGGCCGCCCATGCCGGGAAAGCGAACAATGCCAGCGCCAGGAACGAGGGAAGGCGTCTCATGACGTTCAGTCTACGCCGTAGCGACGCCGCAGGCCGTCCAGCGCGGTAGCAACGATTTCGTCGGGCGGCGCCTCGCCGGTCATCGACACATCGAGGTCGCGCAGGTTGCCATCGCCGAGGTCGTAGATCCAGCCGTGCAACGCAAGTTTCTGGTCGCGCCGCCAAGCATCGCCGACGAGGGTCGTGCGGGCGACGTTGCGGACCTGCTCGATGACGTTGAGTTCGGAGAGGCAGCGTTGTACGGCGTCGGCATCCGGCAGTGCGTCAAGGATGCCGGCGTGGCGTTCGGCGACGTCCTGGATGTGGCGCAGCCAGTTGTCGATCAGGCCCAGCGACTTGCCGGCCAGCGCGGCCTTGATGCCGCCGCAGTCGTAGTGGCCGACCACCATGACGTGGCGAATGCCCAGCACATCGACGGCGTATTGCAGCACCGACAGGCAGTTGAGATCGGTATGCACGACGACATTGCCGACGTTGCGATGGACGAACACTTCGCCCGGCGCGAGGCCGGTGATCTGGTTGGCCGGCACGCGGCTGTCGG
This sequence comes from Gammaproteobacteria bacterium, assembly GCA_018819515.1. Classification (GTDB taxonomy): domain Bacteria; phylum Pseudomonadota; class Gammaproteobacteria; order Burkholderiales; family Rhodocyclaceae; genus Fen-999. The sequence goes on along the minus strand of JAHJPX010000013.1, from coordinate 51,713 downwards.
AACAGCCGATCCAGAAATACTGCGGCGTCTGGATGGCCTTCAGGCGCGCGAAGAAACCGGGATCGGCTTCGACGCTCTCCTCCGCCCAGCGGCGGTTGGCGTCGAAGAGTTCCGAAAGCAGCTTCATGTTCGGCGTACCGTCACGGCTGACTTTTCAGCGCGGCGATACGATCTTCCATGCTCGGATGGGTGGCGAACAGGCTGCCGATTCCGCCGGCGATGCCCATACTGGCCATGCTTTTCGGCAGCGGCTCGGGATGCATGCCGCCGAGGCGCTGCAGCGCCGAGATCATCTTGCCCGGACCCCCTTCGAGTTTCGCGGCACCGGCGTCGGCACGGAACTCACGCTGACGCGAGAACCATGCGACGATGATGCTGGCAAGCATGCCGAATACAACCTGGCAGACCATCACGGTCACCATGTAGCCAATCCCCGGACCGGAAGAATCGCTACCGCGCCGCATCGCGCCGTCGACGATGGAGCCGACCACGCGCGACAGGAAGAAGACGAAGGTGTTCACCACGCCCTGGATCAGAGTCAGCGTCACCATGTCGCCGTTGGCGATGTGGCTGACCTCGTGCGCCAGCACCGCCTCGACCTCGTCCTTGCTCATGCTTTGCAGCAGGCCGGTGGAGACGGCGACCAGCGAGTTGTTCTTCGTGGCGCCGGTGGCGAACGCGTTCGGTTCGCCTTCGTAAATAGCGACCTCCGGCATGGCCAGCCCGGCGGCCTTGGCCTGGCGGGCAACGGTTTCCATCAGCCAGTACTCGGTACTGTTGCGCGGCGTGGTGATGACCTGGGCGCCGGTGCTGCGCTTGGCCATCCACTTCGATATGAACAAAGAAATGAAGGCGCCGCCGAAGCCGAAGATGGCGGACATTGCCAGCAACGCGCCGAGGTTGAGGCCGTTCTGCGTAAGGTAGCGATCGACGCCGAGCAGGCTGGCGACGATCGACAGCACCACCATGACGGCGACGTTGGTGGCGATCAGGAGGAAAATGCGCTTCATCGTGGGTTTCTCCTTCGTTGCATCAGGAAACTGTACGCCGGTTTGCGCGTACCGAACTACCGAGCGCCCAGACGATGAGCGCCGCCCCCAATAGACCGGTTATGGCCTCGGGAATGTGAAATTCAACTCCGCCGAGCATGATCGCCGCTAGGGCGCCGACCGCCCAGAAGGCGCCGTGCTCGAGGTAGCGATAGGTCTCCAGCGTGCCGCGCTCGACCAGCAGCAGCGTGAAGCTGCGCACGAACATGGCGCCGACGCCAAGGCCGAGGGCGATGACGATCAGGTCGTGGGTCAAGGCGAAGGCGCCGACCACGCCGTCGAACGAGAAACTGGCGTCGAGCACTTCGAGATAGAGAAAGCCGGCCACGCCCTGCTTGACCACATGGGTATGCGCCGTCTCGTCGTCGCCGCCGAGCAGCGCGGCCAGGCCCTTGACGATGATGAACACCACCACGCCCCAGACGCCGGCGACGACGAACTCGCCCTGACGCACCGGATCGGCGATTATCCAGGACGCAGCCATCACGACCATCAGGCTCAGCGCCGCCTCGATCGATTCCAGCTTGCCCAGCCGCGACAGCGGCCGCTCCAGCACTTCCAGCCAATGCTCGGTCTTGTGGCGGGCCACGAAAAAGCGCAGGAAGACCATCATCAGAAAGGCGCCGCCGAAGGCGGCAATCTGGTGGTGCGCCGCGCCCAGCACACGGCTGTATTCGTCACCGTCGTTGATGGCCAAATCGATGGCCTGGAACGGCCCGATGCCTGCCGCGATCGCGACGATGGCCACCGGAAAGACCAGGCGCATGCCGAACACGGCGATGAAAATGCCCCAGGTCAGGAAGCGTCGGCGCCACTTTTCATCCCAGTTGGCCAGGATGCCGGCATTGACGACGGCATTGTCGAAGGAAAGCGAAGTTTCCAGCACACTCAGGAAAAGCACGGTAGCGACCGCCGGCAAACCGCCGACGTAGTAACCCAGCGCGACTGCGACGACGCAGAACACGCCGGTGCCGATGAAATGGGAATACCAGGATTTCATGGCAGCGGATGTTACGCGCCTAGCTTTGCACATAAAAGCGAATATAAAGTGACCGTATATTCGTAAAATACGAACCATGGCCATCCCTCTGAATTATCGCCACCTGCACTACTTCTGGGTCACGACCCAGGAAGGAAGCTTCACGCGGGCAGCAGAACGACTGGGGGTCGCCGTGCAGACGGTCAGCGCGCAAATCGGGCTATTGGAGCGTTCGCTTGGCGCCACCCTGCTCTCGCCACAAGGCCGCCGGCTGGTACCGACAGAAGCGGGTCGCATCGCCCTCGATCACGCCAACCAGATCTTCCAGCTCGGCGAGCAGTTACGACAAGCCATCGAGGACGCTTCGGAAAAGCAGCCGTTGCGGTTGACGGTAGGCATTTCCGACGCCCTGCCCAAGCTTATTGCCTATCGACTGCTGTCCGACGCGCTGGTAACGGCTGGTCCGTTGCGACTGGTCTGCGAGGAAGGCGATTTCCAGGACCTGGTCGCCGATCTGGCACTGCACCGCCTCGATGTGGTACTGACCGACCGGCCGGCTGCTACCAGTGGCAACCTGCGCGTCTACAGCCATCCGCTCGGTGACTGCGAAATCACGTTGTTCGGCGCCCCGGCTCTGGCAAAACACCATCGCCGGCAATTTCCATTCAGCCTCGACGGCGCGCCGCTCCTGCTGCCGACGCGCGACAACGCGCTGCGCGGGCGACTAGACCAGTGGTTTTCTGCGCGGAGTCTGCGACCTCGGGTGATCGGCGAATTCGAGGACAGCGCACTGCTGATGACCTTCGGCCGTGGCGGGCTGGGGCTGTTCCCGGCGCCCGCGATCCTGGCGGCCGACATCGCGGCAGAATACGGCGCGCTGCCGGTCGGCAACCTTGCCGAAGTGCGGGAGCAGTTCTATGCCATCACTGCCGAGCGGCGCATCCGCCATCCGGCGGTCGAAGCGCTGCTGACGCAAGCGCCGGATCAGGCAATTTCCGGAGGGAAGACTCAGCGATAGACGGCTTCGCCCCCGGCGGCGGGCGCCGCCGGCTGCTGGACGACCGCAGGCGGCGTACCGCCAGGGCTGACTTTCTTGTGCGGCTCGTGCGGGTTCCAGCCGAGGATCAGCAGCAGCGCGAAGAAGCCGACCACATAGCCGACCGGAATGAACCAGCCGTGGCGCAGCCACTGGCCGACCGACTTGGCCTCGGGAAACAGGTTGGACACGGCGACGCCGGCCGAGGAGCCGAACCAGAGCATGGAGCCGCCGAAGCCCACCGCGTAGGCGAGGAAGCCCCAGTCGAAACCACCCTGCTTCAGGGCCAGCGCGGTGAGCGGGATGTTGTCGAACACGGAAGAGACGAAGCCGAGCGTCAGCGCCGATGGCCAGGAAGCCGGCGGCAGCTTCTCGACCGGCATCATCGAGGCGCAGGTGACCAGGGCCAGCAGGAAGACCGAGCCCTTGACGGCGCCGGGCATCAGGCTCCACTCGGGCTTGCGCAGCGGGATGGCGAGCAGCAGCGCCACCCAGACCGCGACGCCGAGGAAGGGGAAGTGGTCGGCCAGTTCCGGATAGTTGAGGTTGACCGTGACATTGGTGGTGATCGCCGAAACCAGGATGAACAGGACGATGCCGACGCGCGCCCAATCGATGCTGTGCTGGGCGTGGAAGTCGCGCGTGATGGCCATGTGCTTGTGTTGCAGCAGCGCCGCCGGAACGCCGAAAACGAGCGTGGCGATCGCCGCCGGCAGGTAGGCGGGCAGCACGTCGAGCGGCGAGACGCCGTCGATCCACATCATGGTGGTCGTGGTGTCGCCGACCACCGAGCCCGCGCCGCCGGCGTTGGAAGCCGCGACAATGGCGGCGAGGTAGCCGATATGCACCTTGCGCTTGAAGACGCTGGCCGCCACGGTGCCGCCGATCAGCGCGGCGGCGATGTTGTCCAGAAAGCCCGACAGCACGAAAATGATCACCAGCAGCGCAAACGGGCCCAACCAGCCTTCGGGCAGCAACTTCGGCAGCACTTCCGGCACGCCGGAATCCTCGAAATGCCGCGCCAGCAGGGCGAAACCGACCAGCAGGCAGAGCAGGTTCACCAGCAGCACCCACTCGTGGCCCATGTGGGCGGCGAAGCCGGCGATGCCGTCACCGGTCTTGAAGCCGGTGAACAGAATCTTGTAAGTGGCGATGGTCGCCAGTCCGGTGAGCGCCACTTGCAGGACGTAATGGTGGAACAGGGCGACGCCCAGCAGGGTCAGCGCGAACAGGATGAAGTCGACCGGAATACCGGCCACCGCGGGGCCGTCGGCGGCGAACGCAAACGCCGGCGTCGCCAGCAACAGGAGAATCTGGATCAGGGATTGGGGCCGCATGGGAATTGTTTTCAAGAAAAGTCGCCGGAGTTTACCATCGGCAGTGACACCGGCGTCGGCCTTGCGGTCAACAAGACATGGGATAATGCTTTTCTCAATCTGAACTGGAAAGCTCAATGCTAAAGACCCTGCTTCCTATCGACGGCTCCGAGGCGTCGCTGCGCGCCGTCGAATACGTCATCCGCCTTTACAACAGCTGCCAAAACGGACAGATCGTACTGATCAACGTTCAGCCGCCCGTCGACTCCTGGGAGTTGAAGAGCCATCTTCGCCCGGCCGAGATCGAGGCCATGCAGGAAACGCGCGGCGGCGATGCGCTCGTTTCGGCGCGCGAAATGCTCGACCGCGCCCACGTGCCCTACGAGACCGCCGTGTTGCTCGGCAAAGTGGCGGAGTCCATCGTCGCCTGCGCGCAGGAAAACGCCTGCGAACAAATCATAATGGGCAACAAGGGCGAGTCCTTCCTCGAGGAGGCAGTCACCGGATCGGTCGCGCACGACGTTCTGCGCCTTTCGCCACTGCCCGTCACCTACGTCAAGTGAGGTTAGCCATGCGTTGCCAGGCCCAGGTCGCCCGTCGGATGATCGCCCGCCTTTGGACCAGCGCGCTTCTGGCGACCTGCGTCCTCGCGGCTAACGCCCAGGAAACGTCCGCTCCCCGCTTGCCGCCGGCGCCGACACCGACCACCTTGTACCCGGCCGCCGGAATTGCGGCCTCCTACGCCAGTCCGGGCGGATCCCCGCTATTTGCCTGGCAGGCGCTTTATCTGCCCATCCAGTCGCGCCTTCTTTACGGCGATGTCGCGAATGGCAAGCCGTCCGAAGTGCTGCTGTCCGCGCAAGTCAGCATCCGCAACACCGATCCTGGCGTGGCCCTCGAAGTCGGCAGCGCCCGCTTCCACGATGCCGATGGCAAGCTGGTGCGCAACCTCCTGCGCCGGCCGCTGCGCATCCCGCCGCTCGGCAGCCACGATCTGTTCCTGCCCCGCACCGAAGCGGCCAAGGCGGCCGGCGGCAACATCATCGTCGAATGGAGTGCCGAGCGGCCAATCAACCCACCGCGGGTCGAAGCACTGCACAGCGACATCCGCAGTGGTCATACGCTGTTCTTCGTTACCACCGCGCACCCGATCCAGCCGCGCTGAACGGCGCGCGGCGTCCCACCACAGCTGACTTTTGCCCCCCACCCGGTCGCGCCGGGTCTGTCGCGGCATGGTAGCCACTGTTAAGATGTTGGTTCTCAAGCCCTTCATCCGTCATGAGACTCTCACTGCGCTTCGTCCTGCCACTGATGCTGGTCCTGGCCGCTATAGCCTGGGGAGTCGCGCCGCTTGTCGACCAGCTCACGCTGCGCTGGTTTACGCACGACATGGATATCCGCGCCGAACTGCTGACCAACGCCATGCGCGAACCGATGATGGAACACATCGAGACCGATTCGAAGAGCAAGATTGCGGCCTACTTCTCGCGCGTCGCCCAGGATCAGCGGCTTTACGCGATCGGTTACTGCGCGACACCTGAGTCGCGGCCATTGGCGACCCGCGCGTTGCCGCCGCAGATCGGCTGCAACAACCTCAATCAATTCATGGGCGACCAAAGACCGCTGCTGGCCAGCCCGCGCGGCCCGCTACACGTGGCGGTCAAACAACTCGGCAAGGATGACGAAGCAGCCGGCTGGCTGGTCCTGATCCACGACATGAGTTTCGTCGAACGACGCAGTGAGGAGACCACCACCTACGTCTTCTACTTCTTCATGGCGCTGGCGGCGGTAGTTTCGCTGGTCACGGTCATCATCGCCCAGCTTTCCTGGCGTGGCTGGGTCGCCGGCATCCAGTCGCTGTTGCGTGGCGAGGGCCTGCTTCGCGATCCGGCAGCGCGGACCGTCAGCGTGCCAGAGTTTCGACCAATCGCCCGCGACCTGCAACGGCTGATCCAGGAGATGGAAAGCGGCAGCCGCTCCCGCGACGCCAGCCAGATCACCTGGTCGCCCGAAAGCCTGCGCGCCATCCTTCACGGCGAACTGCGCGGCGACGATATCATCGTCGTTTCCAATCGCGAGCCCTACATCCACCAGCAGCGCGGCGACGCCATCGAAGTCCAGCGTCCTGCCAGCGGCATGGTCACGGCGATAGAACCGATCATGCGCGCCTGCTCGGGCACCTGGATCGCCCACGGCAGCGGCTCGGCCGACCGCAATACCGTCGACCAGCGCGATCACATCGCCGTGCCGCCGGGCAATCCCAGCTACGAAGTACGCCGCGTCTGGCTGACGCCTGAAGAGGAAAGCGGCTACTACTATGGCTTCTCCAACGAGGGGCTGTGGCCGCTCTGCCACATCGCCCACGTGCGACCGACCTTCCGCTCCGCCGACTGGGCCCAGTATGTCGCGGTAAACGAGAAATTCGCCAAGGCAGTGGTATCCGAGTCGCGCACCGGCAACCCGATCGTGCTGGTGCAGGACTACCACTTCGCGCTGCTGCCGCGCATGATCCGCGAGCGCCTGCCCGACGCGACGATCATCACCTTCTGGCACATCCCCTGGCCGAACCCCGAATCGTTCGCCATCTGTCCATGGCGCGAAGAGATCATCACCGGCCTGCTCGGCAGCAGCATTCTCGGCTTTCATACCCAGTTCCACTGCAACAATTTCGTGGACACGGTCGACCGTCTGCTGGAAGCGCGGGTCGATCGCGAGTCCTTCACCGTCTCGCTAGGCGGCAAGCTTACCGCCGTCCGTCGCTACCCGATTTCCATCGCCTGGCCGCCCAGCGAGGAAATGACCGGCAAGCCGGTCGAGCAATGCCGAGCGGAAATCCGCAGAAACAACGGGCTGCCGGCGACCCAACTGATCGGGATCGGCGTCGACCGGCTCGACTACACCAAGGGCATCATGGAACGCTTCCGGGCGGTCGAGCGCCTGCTGGAACTGAAGCCCGAGTGGATCGGCCGTTTCACCTTTATCCAGATCGGCGCGCCAACGCGCACCGGCATCGACGAATACCAGAACCACGAAGCCCAGGTGCGCGCGCTGGCCATGCGCATCAATGAGAAGTTCGGCCGCGGCGTGCCGCCGCCGATCATCCTCAAGGTCGAACACCACGAGCCGCGCCAGGTTTACGAGTACTACCGGGCGTCCGAACTATGCTTCGTCAGCAGCCTGCACGATGGCATGAATCTGGTCGCCAAGGAGTTCGTCGCCGCGCGCGACGACGAGCGCGGCGTGCTGATCCTGTCGCAGTTCACCGGGGCAGCGCGGGAATTGCCGGAAGCGCTGATGGTCAATCCTTACGACGCGGACCAAAGCGGCGCGGCGCTGCATCTGGCGCTGACCATGCCGGAATCCGAGCAGCGCGATCGCATGCGCCTGATGCGCGGCCTGGTCAGCGAGTTCAATGTCTATCGCTGGGTTGGCCGCATGCTGCTCGACGCGGCGATGATGCGCAGGCGCGGCCGTCTGCTGGACAAGCCGGTTGTAGGCGCGTAAACCTCTGGGGGCCCGATATGGAAAACACACAGGAAGAATTCGAAAACACCCCGCCGCCCCCCAGCGCTCTGTGGGCCTACTTCCTCGATGTCGACGGCACACTGCTCGACATCGCCGAAAATCCGAACGCCATCAAGGTTGACCAGGCGTTGCTGCAACTGCTGGAACGGCTCCATCGCGCCAGCGGTGCGGTCGCCCTGATCAGCGGCCGTGCCATTTCCGACCTCGACCGGCGCATCGCCACGCCGCGCCTGCCGCGCGCCGGCCAGCACGGGCTGGAGCGGCGCGACGCGGCCGGCCGGCTTTGGTTGCACGCGACGCCGCCGGAGGCCAAGGAGCGCATCCGCGACGCGCTGACGCCGCTGCTGGAGCGCCACCCCGGCCTGTTGCTGGAAGACAAGGGCCTGACGCTGGCCCTGCACTACCGCCAGGAACCGGAGCTGGAGGGGCTGGTGAATGAACTGATGGCCAGACTGATCGCCGAATCCGACGGCGCCCTCGTCATGCAAAAGGGCAAATGCGTCGCCGAGGCCAAGCCGGCCAACTTCGACAAGGGCACCGCCATCGAGGAATATCTCTCCGAGGCGCCGTTCAAGGGACGCACGCCGGTATTCATCGGCGACGATCTCAACGACGAGCACGGCTTCGCCGCCATCAACCGCCTCGGCGGCATCTCGGTCAAGGTGGGTGAAGGCGACTCCTGCGCGACCTATCGACTACCGGATGTCGCTGCCGTCCGCAACTGGCTGGCCGGCGCGATGGAGGGCTGACCGATGACCGCGATCGCCGACCTGGCCCTGATCGGCAACTGCACGATCGGCGCGCTGATTGACCCGCGCGGCAATATCGTCTGGAGCTGCTTCCCGCGCTTCGACGGCGACCCGACCTTTTGTTCGCTGCTGCGCGAGGACGACCAGCTCGGCATCTTCTCCGTCGAGATCGCCGATTTCGCGCGGGCCGAGCAGAACTATCTCGAAAACACCGCCATCCTCGTAACCCGCTTGCACGACCAGCACGGCGGCTGCATCGAAATCACCGACTTCGCGCCGCGCTTCGGCCAATATGGCCGCATGTTCCGGCCGATGACGCTGGTGCGCCGACTGAAGCGGCTCGGCGGATCGCCACGGCTGACTTTGCGCGTCCGCCCCGTGTTCGGCTACGGCACCGGCCATCCGGACATTACCTGGGGCAGCCACCATATCCGCTACGTGATGCCGGACCTGACACTGAGGCTCACCACCAATGCCTCGATCACCGCGGTGCTTGGGGAAACCCCATTCTTCCTCGAGGACTCGGTAACGTTGATCCTCGGCCCGGACGAAACAGTGCCACAGGGCGCCGAGGAGGTCGGCCGCCGCTTTCTCGACGAAACGACCCAGTACTGGCGCGAGTGGGTACGCTTCCTCGGCATTCCCTACGAATGGCAGGCGGCGGTCATCCGCGCCGCCATCACGCTGAAGCTCAACGCCTACGACGATACCGGTGCCATCGTCGCCGCCATGACCACTTCACTGCCCGAAGCGGCCGGCAGCGGCCGCAACTGGGACTATCGCTTCTGCTGGCTGCGCGACGGCTACTTCGTCGTCAACGCGCTGAACCGCGTCGGCGCGACACGCAGCATGGAGCGTTACCTTTCCTACATCATCAACATCGCCGCCGATGCGAACGGCAAGCCGCTGCAGCCGGTATATCGCATCGACGGACGGGCCGACCTCGAAGAGCGCATCGAGCCCGCCCTGCCCGGCTACCGGGGAATGGGGCCGGTGCGCATCGGCAACCAGGCCTACAAGCAGGTCCAGCACGATGTTTACGGTTCGGCCATCCTGGCCGCCACGCACATCTTTTTCGATCAGCGCCTGACGCGGCGCGGCGACGAAGGGCTGTTCCGCCGCCTGGAACCGCTGGGCGAACTGGCGGCGCACAACTTCGACCAGCCCGATGCCGGAATCTGGGAACTGCGTGGCAGTGCCCGCGTCCATACCTTTTCCTCAGTGATGTGCTGGGCCGGTTGCGACCGCCTGGCACGCATCGCCGCACATCTGGGGCTGGACGACCGGGTCGACTACTGGCGCGGCCACGCCGATCGCATGCATCGAGTCATTCTGGCGCGGGCCTGGAACACCTCGCGCAATGCCTTCGTCTCCACCTTCGACGGCGACGCCATGGACGCCAGCCTGCTGCTGCTGGCCGAGCTTGGTTTTCTCGACGCCGCCGACCCGCACTTTGTCACCACCGTCGCCGCCGTCGAGCAGGACCTGCTGCACGGCGACTACATTTTCCGGTATGTGGAGGAGGACGATTTCGGCGAGCCGCAGAACGCATTTTTGGTCTGCACCTTCTGGTACATCAACGCGCTGGCGGCGATCGGCCGCCGCGACGAGGCGCGCGCCCTCTTCGAGAAACTGCTCGCCAGCCGCAATCGCCACGGGTTGTTGGCCGAACACATCGATCCCGAGAGCGGCGAACTTTGGGGCAACTTCGTGCAAACCTACAGCATGGTCGGCCTGATCAATTCCGCGATCCGGCTGTCGATGCGCTGGGATCAGGCTTTCTGATCGAGACAAGGAGTGCGAGACGTAGGACAATTCGCGCTCCATGCATGACAACCTGCTCGTCCTGCTGCTACTGCTGACAGCCGCCGTCGCGGCGATCGCGCTCGCTCACCGTTTCCGGCTGCCCGCCATCCTCGCCTATCTGGCAGTCGGCATCGCCCTCGGCCCGCACGGCGCCGCGGTTCTCGCCAACAACGAACAGGTGTCGGGCTTCGCGGAATTCGGAGTCGTCTTCCTGATGTTCTCGATCGGGCTCGAATTCAGCCTGCAGCGTCTCAAGACCATGCGCACGCTGGTGTTCGGCTTTGGCAGCGCGCAGATGGCCCTCACCGCCGTCGGCACCATGCTGGTCACCTGGTACGGCTACGATCAAGGCTGGCGCGCCGGCCTCGCGGTCGGGCTGGCGGTGGCAATGTCATCGACCGCCATCGTCGCCAAACTGCTCTCCGAGCGTTTCGAACTGCACTCGCGCTCCGGCCGCCAGACCATGGGTGTGCTGCTGTTCCAGGATCTGGCCGTGGTGCCGTGCCTGATCCTGCTGCCGGCGCTGGCCAACCCCGCGGAAGACATGGTGCGCGCGATGTCGCTGGCGTTGCTGCAGGTCGTCGCCGTGCTGGCCCTGCTCGTCTGGGCCGGCCAGAACCTGATGCGACGCATCTACGACGTCGTCGCCGCACGCCGCTCGGAAGAGCTGTTCGTGCTGGCAACGCTCTGGGTCGTGATCGGCCTGGCCTACGCCACGGGCGCCGCCGGGCTGTCGCTGGCGCTCGGCGCCTTCGTCGGCGGCATGCTGATTTCGGAAACCATGTACCGCCATCAGGTGCAGGCCGACATCCGTCCTTTCCGCGACATCCTGCTCGGCCTGTTCTTCGTCACCATCGGCATGATGCTCGACCTCGGCTACGTCGCCACCCATCTGGATGGGCTGATCCTGGCCGTGCTGCTGCTGGTCGGAGGCAAGGGCATTGCGGTCCTGGCGGTCGCGTTCGCGGCGCGCAATCCGGTCGACATTGCCCTGCGCACCGCGGCGCAGCTTGCCCAGGCCGGCGAGTTCGGCCTGGTACTGACCGGCATGGCGTACAACCTCGAGCTGATCGGCGACGACGTCTTTCAGGTCCTGCTTTCCGCCATGCTGGTATCGATGTTCATTGCGCCTTTCCTGATCGAGCGCGTCGCCCGCATCTCCGGCCAGATGGCACGTGGCGACTGGTCGCACAAGGCGATGGCGATTCATGAGGTCGCGGTGGCCGGCTTCGATCTCGACCAGCACGTCATCATTTGCGGATTCGGTCGCACCGGCCGGCGCGTCGGCGAGTTCCTGGCACGGGAGGAGATTCCCTTTCTCGCCCTCGACCTCGACCCGGCTCAGATTCGCGGCGCCCGTCCGCCCGGCGGGCGCGTGGTATTCGGCAGCGCCGACCGGCTGGAAGTCATTCAGGCGGCCGGCCTGGCACGGGCGCGGGCAGTCGTGATCGCCTACCCCGACATTCCGTCGGCCGAACGGGTGCTGCGCCTGGTACGCAGCCAGCGACCCGACGTGCCGGTGATCGTTCGCACCCCGGACGACACCCACGTCCGTCAGCTCAAGGCCGCAGGCGCCACCGAAATCGTTCCGGAAGTCGTCGAAGGCAGCCTGATGATCGCGACCGAGACCCTGACCCAGCTCGGCATTCCCGTCGAGCGGGCCATGGCGCATGTGCGGACGGCGCGCGCCGAGCGTCACGCTTCGTTGCTGAACGACGTAATGCCGGAACGACGACAGAAGCCGCGCTCATGACTCACGCCTGGCACGCCCTCGGGCATGACGAGGTCACTGCCCATCACGCCGTCGATGCCACGATCGGCCTCACGGACGACGAGGCGGCGGCCCGGCTGGCCCGCCACGGCCCGAATCGCCCGAAAAGTCAGCCGCCGCGGCACGCCGCCCGTCGCCTGCTCGACCAGTTGATCCAGCCGCTGGTGCTGGTGCTGATCGCTTCCGGCACCGTCACCGCGCTGCTCGGCGAGTGGGTGGATACCGGGGTCATCCTCGGCGTGGTGGTCATCAATGCCATCGTCGGCTTCATCCAGGAAGGTCGGGCGGAATCGGCACTGGCGGCGCTGGCCCGGGCGCTCAGCACCGAAGCGACCGTTCTGCGCGGCGGCCAGACCCGCCGCATCGACGCCGAGCATGTGGTGCCGGGCGACATCATCCATCTCGCCGCCGGCGACAAGGTGCCCGCCGACCTGCGCCTCATGCATGGCCGCGAACTGCGCACCGCCGAGGCGGCGCTGACCGGCGAATCGCTGCCGGTCGCCAAGCATCCGGCCACGCTCGACGCCGACACCCGGCTCGCCGACCGGCGCAACATGGCCTATGCCGGCACCCATATCGTCACCGGCCACGGCCGCGGCATCGTCGTCGCGACCGGCGAGGCGACTGAAACCGGGCGCATCGCGCGCCTGATCGCCGAAGCGCCGCAACTGGAGACGCCCCTGACGCGCAAGATGGCCGCCTTCTCGCGGCAGTTGCTGGTGGCAATCCTCGTTCTCGCGGCGCTCACCTTCGTGGTCGGCCTGTGGCGCGGCAAAGCGGCCTTCGACATGTTCATGGCGGCCGTGGCGCTGGCGGTGGCGGCGATTCCCGAAGGCCTGCCGGCGGCGCTGACCATCACGCTGGCGATCGGCGTCGGCCGCATGGCCAAGCGGCGCGCCATCATCCGCCGCCTGCCGGCCGTCGAGGCGCTGGGCAGCACGACGGTAATCTGCTCCGACAAGACCGGTACCTTGACCAAGAACCAGATGACGGTACGCGAGATATGGGCCGGCAACGCGCACTACAACGTCTCCGGCGACGATCATGGCGGTGTCGAACTGGCCGGCCAGCCGGCGACCATCGGCTGGTCGCTCAAGGAAGTGCTGGTGGCCGGCGTGCTCTGCAACGACGCGGCGCTCCGCCGCGAGGAAGGCCACTGGCAAATGGCCGGCGATCCGACCGAAGGCGCGCTGCTGGTCGCGGCGCGCAAGGGCAAGCTCGACGAGACGACACTGCGCGAACTGTTCCCGCGCCTCGATGAACTGCCATTCGACTCCAGTCGCCAGGCCATGGCGACGCTGCACGACGCCGGCGGCGAACAGAACGTCATCTACGTCAAGGGCGCCGTCGAGCGCATCCTGCCGGCCTGCGCCGACATGCTCGACACCCACGGCCGTCACTGGCCGCTCGACGCGGAGAGCATTGCGGAACGCGCCGCGGCGATGGCCGCCGGCGGCCTGCGCGTGCTGGCGCTGGCGCGCAAGGCGCACATGGGCGAAAGCCTCGGCGAGGCCGACATCGGCACCGGGCTCACTTTCGTCGGCATGGTCGGCATGGTCGATCCGCCGCGGTCGCGCGCCATCGGCGCGGTGCGCGCCTGCCACACCGCCGGCATCCGGGTGAAGATGATCACCGGCGACCACGGCCGCACCGCGCTGGCCATCGCCCGCCAGATCGGCATCTGCGCCGCCGACGCCCGCGCCCTCACCGGCCGCGAACTGGCCGAACTCGACGAGGCCGGCCTGCGCGAAGCCGTGCGCGCGGTCGACGTGTTCGCCCGCGTCGAACCGGAACAGAAGCTGCGGCTGGTCGGCGCGCTGCAAGCCAACGGCGAAGTGGTGGCCATGACCGGCGACGGCGTGAACGATGCGCCGGCGCTGAAGCAGGCCGACATCGGCATCGCCATGGGACTGGGCGGTACCGAGGTCGCCAAGGAAGCGGCCGACATGGTGCTCACCGACGACAACTTCGCCACCATCGAGGCGGCCGTCGAGGAAGGCCGCGGCATCTACGACAACCTGGTCAAGTTCATCACCTGGACGCTGCCGACCAACTTCGGCGAAGGGCTGGTGATCCTGGCCGCCATCCTGCTCGGCGTCACGCTGCCGATCACGCCGCTGCAGATCCTCTGGATCAACATGACCACTGCCGTGCTGCTCGGCCTGCCGCTCGCCTTCGAGCCGCGCGAGGCCGGCATCATGCACCGCCCGCCGCGCCCGCCGGCCACGCCGGTGCTGGACCGGGCGCTGGTCTCGCGCATCGTGCTGGTCGGCATCCTGATGCTGGCCGGCTCCTTCGGCCTCTACGAAGTCGCGGTCCGGCAGGGCCGCGACCTCGCCGAAGCGCGCACCATCGCCGTCAATGTGTTCGTGATGATGGAGATCTTCTACCTCTTCAACTGCCGCTCGCTGACCCAGCCGTTCTGGCGGCTCGGCTGGTTCTCGAACCCGTGGGTGTGGGTCGGCGCCGGCAGCATGCTGCTACTGCAACTCATGTTCACCTACCTGCCGCCGTTCCATCTGCTGTTCGGCACCGCCGCCATCAGCCTCTACGACTGGCTGCCCATCGTCCTCTGCGGCTTCGCCGCCATGGCCACGGTCGGCATCGAGAAGTGGCTGCGGCGGCGCTGACGAAGAAAGTCAGCCGTGGCGACACGCCGCTCGGCTCTTCAATATCTGGCGTATCGCGACGGCTGACAAAGCACCAACGGAAATCGGCGGTCAGGAATTGTGAAACCGGACTGGCCGGATGCCCGCAGGACGACACTTTTCCGGCACCCGCCTGTCGCGATCAAGCCAGGCGCCCACGCCAATCGGTGTGTCATGCACAAAAAAACGGCCGCTGCAGGGCGGCCTTGTGCTGCCTCTCTGGCAGAGCTGGGGATCAGGCGTTCGGACGACTCGCTGCATCGCACTCGCGTACAACGATCGCTTTGTCGCCGTTTCGGTGCTTTCCCGGAGCCTGACTTGACATCGTCATTATGACGATGGGCATGCGGCGCACTCTAATGGGTGCCCGAGGCCGCGTCAATATGGCATTGGTGATAGCCGGCAAATCCGTATCTTCGATCCTCTTCCCGGGCCGCGATGTCAGGTTCGCGGTACACTCCGGCGGCTCTGCGAATACCACCACCATTCGCGTAACTTCGGTTGCACAAGCATGATCGATCAAGTCATTCTCACCGTTTCCGCCATTCTGCTGCTCGCCTTCGGCGTCGAGCGGCTTGGCCGCGCGACCGGTTTTCCATCGGTGATCGTGCTGATCCTGATCGGTCTGGCAGGCAAACCGATACTCGCAACCGTCGGTGTAGAACTGCGCGGGCTGGACCGCGCAGTTAACTTCATTGGCGCGCTCGGCCTCGTGTTGATCGTTCTCGAAGGCGCGCTCGACATCGAACTGCGAATGAACCGCCTGCGCGCCACGGCCACGGCGATCGTCGCCGCCGTGGCCGGATTCGCCGTCTGCGTCGGGGCCTTTGCCGCGGTCGCCTGGCTGGCGCTGCCGTTGCCGCCATTCGAGGCGCTGACGCTCGCGGTGCCGTTTGCCGTCATCAGCAGCGCCGTGGCGATTCCGAGCAGCGGCTTCCTGCCGGCCAAGGCGCGCGAATTCGTCGTCTATGAAAGCTCCATTTCCGACATCCTCGGCGTCCTGCTCTTCTTTTCGCTGATCAATTCGAACGGCTCGGTGGGCGGCGTGCTGATGGGCCTGATCGGCGGCGGCGTGCTGTCGCTGCTGCTCGCGGCGTTGTGCGCGGTCGGCCTAGCGATGATTCTCATGCGCATCGACGGCCATATCCGTTTCATCCCGCTGCTCGCCGGCTTGTTCGGCCTCTACGCCGCCGGCAAGCTGATGCACCTCTCGCCGCTGATCATGGTGCTGCTGTTCGGGCTTGCCCTCAACAATCCCTACCTGATCATCCGCTTCCGGCCGTTCAACCACTGGCTCGACGAGACCTACGAAACCACGCTGCAGCAATTCAAGATGCTGGTACTGGAACTGACGTTCGCGGTCCGCGGCTTCTTTTTCATCCTGCTCGGCTACTGGACGCAGGTGTCCGACCTGGCATCGCCGCAGGCCTGGCTGGCGGCGGTGCTGATCCTGGCCGTCGTGTACGGCAGCCGCGCCTGGATGCTGCGCCTGGCCCGCGTCGAGTTCGCGTCGGCGCTGACGTGGCTGGCGCCGCGCGGACTGATCACCATATTGCTCTACGTCAGCGCCAAGGAAGTTCTGCCGGTACCCGACTATCTGGATGGAACGGTGATGCTCGTCGTGCTGGCGTCGGCAGCCATCGTCGTGATCGGCCGTTTCCGGTCCGTGGCCGTGAAAGCCATCGAGAGCGCAGGCGACGAATAGGCCGAAAGGTCAGCCGTGGCGATACGCCTGCGCGACGCTTGGCGGAAGGATGTCAACGATCGCCGGCATCGTCGCGAATCACTTTTACGTGGGGGAACGGAATTTCGATTCCCGCCTCATCGAACGCGTATTTCAATCGCCGCAGGTATTCGCGACGGACCGTCCATTGTTCGAGTGGCGCGACGCGGAACCGACAGCGGATGACGACCGCGGAATCCGCCCAGTTGTCGACGCCGGCAACTTCCATCTCGTCGAGAATCCGCTCGGCGAGAGCCTCGTCAGCGCGCATTTCACTGCCGACCGCGCGCATCACATCGATCACGTGATCGATGTCCTCGCCATAGGCGACGCCGGCGTCGATCACGGCATAGGCGTACCCGAGGCTCATGTTGGATACCACAGAAATCTGGCCGTTGGGGACGTAGTGGACGTTGCCGGAATAGTCGCGCAACCGAAGATAGCGCAAGGTCAGTTCCTCGACCAGACCAGCCTTGCCGCCGGCCTCGACAACGTCACCGATGCGAATCTGGTTTTCCAGCAGCAGAAAGAAGCCATTGAAATAATCCTTGACCAGGCTTTGTGCACCAAAGCCGACCGCAATGCCCACGACTCCTGCCGCGCCCAGTATCGGCGCCACCGACACACCAAACTCGCTCAGAACCAGCAGGCCGGTCACCACCCAGATCGTCACCATGAGGACGTAGCGGACGACCCGCGAGAGCGTGCGAATGCGCTGGCTGTCTTCGCGATTTTCCTGCCGCCCGGCGAGTGTCTCGCGTATACGGGGAAGTATCCTGCGGATCGCGCGCTGGGCTATCACCGCCAGTACCAGAATCAGCAGGACGCGCGCCGGCGCATCGAAGTTCTGCGGCAACCATTGCAAAAAGCGATCGAGCAATTGATCCATAGGTCGGCTCTGCGGAGATCGACGCCCGTCAGGCGCCGGTAACGACGATTACGTGGACTTGATACGGGCCGTGGGCGCCGAGCACGATGGTCTGCTCGATGTCGCCCGTGCGCGACGGGCCGGAGACGAAGTTGACCGCCCGCGGCAGGGCGCCGCCTTTCGCCCGCAACAGATTCCACGCCTCTTCCATGCCCATGACTATACGGGAAGCTGCAACCACCGCAACATGCGTCTCCGGAAGGAGGCTGACCGACGCCGGCGTATCGTGGCCGGAAAGCAGCACCAGCGTGCCGGTTTCGGCGATGGCGCAGAAGGCGCCGGTGATGCCGATCCGATCGGCATCGCGCGCACCACGGCCCTCGAAGGCGATGCCGGCTGCGGCCCAGTCGTGTCCCGTGAGCAGCGGCCAACCGACAGCCGTCTTCGCCAGACTCCGTTCGGCCAGATATCGCGCAACGGCAGACGGCACCGTCGACCATTCGGCGACGATATCGATACTGGTCGAAAGTGCCTCTGATTTTTCCCTGAAGCGAGCAAGCAGATCCCCGGCGGCAGGCGGCCGCGGTCCCTGGCGACGGGTATTCAGCCAAGCTTCCATGTCGCCGCGCGCCAATGCAGTATCGTCAACGTTGCGGCCGACTTTCTCTCTCACCCGAGTGAGGATGTCTTCCCGGGAAGTCATGCGACCCGATTCCTTTCTTCGCCCCCGATGAAGGCTTCCATGTTGTCTATCAACTGGTCGGCCAGCGACTGCATGGCGGTATCGGACGACCAGGCGACGTGCGGCGTGACGATCAGGTTCGGCAGTTCGACATCGAGCAAGGGATTGCCGTCGGCCGGCGGTTCTTTCGACAGCACGTCAAAACCGGCGCCGGCGATCCAGCCTTCCCGCAGCGCGCGCAACAGGGCCGTCTCGTCGACCAGCCCGCCACGCGCGGTGTTGATGAGCACCGCGTCGCGCTTCATCGCGCGCAGCTCGGTTTCGCCGAACATGCCGCGTGTCCGGTCGTCAAGCGGGCAATGCAGCGATATCGCGTCGGCCTCGGCGAGCAGCGTTTCGAATGAAACATAACCCTCGCGGACCGCGGCAACACCTTTGCGTTCGCCCCAGAGCACGCGCATGTCGAAGGCCTCCGCCAGCCGCGCCACGCCCCGGCCGAGGGAACCACGGCCGAAGATGCCGAGCGTGCTGCCACGCAGGTCGCGAATCGGGTGGTCGAAAAAGCAGAACATCGGCGAACGCTGCCACTTGCCCGCTGCCACGTCGGCACGGTAGGCGGGCAGTTGTCGGCGCAACGCCAGCAACAACATGAAGACGTGCTCGGGCACGGTATCGACAGCGTAACCGCGGATGTTGGTGACGGGCAGCTTGTGCTCGCGGCACCAGGCGAGATCGATGTTGTCTGTGCCCGTCGCCGCCTCGGCGATCAGGCGCAGCTTCGGCAGACGTGCCAGCAGTTCGCCGGTGAGTCTCACTTTGTTGGTGATGACGATAGTGGCGTCCTTGAGCCGATCGAGGACTTCTTGGGGCGCGGTCTTCTCGTACTCGGTCCATGTGTGCGGAAAGGACGGCTGGCGCACTGTAGCGCGGATCGAGTTCTTCTCCAGAAAGACGATGTGTTCCATTAGCGTTTCCTGGCCGCGTACAGCTCACGGAAGGTCTTGCCTTCGGGTGCCGGGAAGTCGCGGCCCAGCGTCCACTCGGGTGCCACGCCGAGAACGCGAATGCGATCGTCGGCGCCGGCCAGCCAGTTGAGATAGCGCACGCCGAACCAGGTGCCGAGCGCATAGAGCTTCGGCTTGCTGGCCACCCACGCCCAGCCCTTGAGCGCGATGCGCTCAAACCACGGCCGCAGGTTCTTTTCGACCTGTTTCTCGCGCAACTTGCGCAGCAGTTCGGGCAACGGAATCTTGACCGGACAAACGACGCCGCACTGGTTGCACAGTGTCGCCGCTTGCGGCAAGTCGATCGCCTTGTTCAATCCCTGGTAGAGCGGTGTCAGCACCGATCCCATCGGCCCGGGATAGACCCAACCGTAGGCATGGCCGCCGATGGTCTGATAGACGGGACAGTGGTTCATGCAGGCACCGCAGCGGATGCAGCGCAGCATGTCCTGGAACTCGGAGGCGACAAGATCGGCGCGACCGTTGTCGACCAGGATGAAGTAGAGATGCTCGGGGCCGTCGTGCTCGTCGGGCCGCTTGACGCCCGTGAGCAGCGACACATAGTTGGAGATGTGCTGGCCGGTTGCCGAGCGAATCAGCAGGCGCAGCAGCAGCGACAGGTCTTCCATCGTCGGGACGACCTTCTCGATGCCGGTGACGACGACATGGACGCGCGGCAGTGTGGTGACCATGCGGCCGTTGCCCTCGTTGGTGACCAGCGCCACCGAGCCGGTTTCGGCGACCAGAAAGTTGCCGCCCGAAATGCCCATGTCGGCATCGAGAAAGTGGCTGCGCAACACTTCGCGCGCCTCGCGCGTCAGTTCGGGGATCTCGGTCTTGCGCGGCGTCCTGTGCGTCTTCTCGAAGAGGTCGGCGACCTCGTCGAGGCTTTTATGTACGACCGGCGCGATGATGTGCGAAGGCGGCTCGTTGTTGTTGATCTGCAGGATGTACTCGCCCAGGTCGGTCTCGACCGGCTTGATGCCCGAGGCTTCGAGCGCCTGATTGAGTCCGGCTTCCTCGGAAAGCATGGACTTCGACTTGACGGCTTTCCTGACACTGTGACGACGCGCAATGTCGACGACATGGCGACAGATTTCGTCGCCGTCTTTCGCCCACAACACCGTGGCGCCACTCGCCGTCGCCGCCGCCTCGAACTTCTCCAGCCATAGATCGAGGTCCTTCAGGACGCGGTCGCGCAGTTCGGCCGCGGCATCGCGCAGGGCCTCGAAGTCTCCGCCCTCGGCCGAAAAGTCAGCGATGGCGGTACGCCGCTTGTCGACGAATTTGCCTTTCGACGTGCGCATGTTCCCCTGCAGGACAGGATTGGCGAGTGCCGCAGCGGCATTGGCCTTGAAGAACATGGAGCGGATCTGCATCACGTCCCTCCCGCCAGAACCTCGGCGATGTGCAGGACTTTCGTACGTTCGTCGCCCATGCGCCGCAGCTTGCCTTCGATGTTGAGCAGGCAGCCGAGGTCGCCGCCGACGATGGCATCGGCGCCCGTCGTGCCGGCGCTGGCGCATTTCCGCTCGGCGATGGCAGCGGAGATTTCGCCGAACTTGACCGAGAAGGTACCGCCGAAGCCGCAGCATTCCTCGGCGCCGGGCATTTCACGCAACTCGACGCCGGGCAGTTTCGCCAGCAGGTGGCGCGGCTGGTCCTTGATGCCGAGGTTGCGCAGTCCGGCGCAGGAATCGTGGTACGTGATGCTGCCGGCGAAATCGCCGGGGACCTTGCCCACTTTGGCTACATTCGCCAGAAAGTCGGTCAGTTCATGGACGCGCGGGCAAAACGCCACGGCACGGCGATGCCACTCGGGGTCATCGGCCAGCAGGCCGGGATACTCGTTGCGGATCTGGTCGGCACAGGAGCCGGAAGGCGCAACTACATAGTCGTAGCCTTCGAATTCGGCAATCACCTTCTTCGCCAGCAGCGCCGCCGACGCGAGATCGCCGCTGTTGAAGGCCGGCTGCCCGCAACAGGTTTGCGATTCCGGAACCACGACTTCGCAGCCGGCGGCCTCGAGCAGACGAATGACCGCAAAACCGATGCGCGGACGCATCATGTCAACCAGGCAAGTCACGAACAAGGCGACGCGCATCAAAATCCTTTCCGCAGACAGCATTGGTATTTCACATTGTGGCATACTTGATTCATGCCACGCTCACGCACCCACGCGCCCGCGCAAGCTGCGGAAACGAAGCACCCGATCCAGGTCATCGAGCGCATGATGAAGCTGCTCGACGTGCTTTCCTATTATCACGACCCGGTGGGCTTGAAACAACTCGCGCTCGAAACGGGGCTCCATCCGTCGACCGCGCACCGCATTCTGGCGGCGATGACATCGTCGGGCTTCGTCGAGCGCGCCGATCCCGGCACCTACCGCCTCGGCATCCGGCTCCTCGAACTGGGCAACGTCGTCAAGTCGCGCATCAACATCCGCGACTCGGCCATGCCGCAGATGCAGGCGCTACATGAGAAGATTGGCGAAAGCGTCAATCTCGGCGTTCGCCAGGGCGACGAAATAGTCTATGTCGAACGCACGTCAAGCGGCCGTTCCTCGATACGCGTCGTGCACCTGGTCGGCGCACGCGCGCCCCTGCATGTCACCGCCGCCGGCAAGCTCTATCTGGCGGAATTTTCGAGGAGCGAACTGGGTGAGTACGCGCGGCGCACCGGCCTGAACGGTCTGACCCCGGCGTCAATCACCACGCTATCCGCGCTGGAACGGGAAATCGATCGGGTCCGCCGCCATGGCGTCGCCTACGACAACGAGGAAATCGAGCAGGGATTGCGCTGCGTCGCAGCGCCAGTGCGGGACGACACGGGAGAGCTGGTAGCGGGACTATCGGTATCCGCGCCGGCGGAACGCTACAACCCGGATTGGGCGCAACTGCTGCGCGCCACTGCCGAGGCCGTTTCGGCCGCGATCGGCCACAACATCAGCAAGCAGAACTAGGAATCAGCTCTCGCTCGGAAACTGCGGCAGCGCCGCGCTTTCCACCCATCGCCGAATCCGGTTTGCGTCGCCGATTCGGGTCAGCTTGCCCCATGAGTCAAGCAAGACGATGATCGTCGGCCGGTTGTTGAGCAATGCCTGCATGACCAGGCATTTCCCCGCCTGGCTGATATAGCCGGTCTTGGAGAGACCTATTTCCCATTTGTCGCTCTTCACCAGTCGATTGGTGTTATGGAAGGTCCGTGACCGTCCGGCGACCATCACTTGATATCGCGCCGCGGTCGAAAATTCCCGGATCGGCGGGTAGCCGTGCGCGGCCGCCACCAACCGGGTCAGATCACGAGCGCTGGAAACATTGGCGGCTTTCAAACCGGTCGGGTCTTCGAAATGCGTTTCGGCAAGGTCCAGACTCTGCGCCTTTTGATTCATGGCATTGACGAACGCTTCCCGACCGCCAGGATAGTAGCGCGACAACGCCGCCGCCGCGCGATTCTCGGACGCCATCAAGGCTAGTCGGAGCAGCTCCTCGCGCGTCAGCCGCGTACCTATCCGCAGACGCGAGCGGGATCCCCGGGTGGCGCGCACTTCGTCGCGGCCGATGGTCAGTTCCTCCTGCAGATCCAGCTTGGCATCCAGCACAACCATCGCCGTCATCAGCTTGGTAATGGAGGCGATGGGCAATTGGGCATTCGCGTTCTTTTCGTACAACACCTCGCCGGTCGTCTGGTCCATCACCAGAGCCGCCGCGGAGCGCAACAGGGGATTATCGTGGTCGGCAAGTAGCCGACGCGGCGAAACGTGATGCTTTTTGGCGGCTTCAGCTCTTGCTTGAGTTTTTTGTTCTGAATCAATAATTTGCGGCGTAGCCGCCGCCATCTCTTCCGGCTCTGCCCGCGCACCACCTGACATCAAGCCAAAGGCCAAGTTGGCAGCAACCAGCAAATTCAGCGCCTTTCCCATTCTGCTCTCCGGGTCTATATGCCGAAAGTGTAGCACGCAAGATCGTGCTTTCAAGAATCTGCTACGGCAATAGACCCAATAAATTAATAGGGATAGACGAGAAAGCTCAGGTTCTATCGAGGTCGAGAAAGACGCTCAACTCTCCGCGCCGGGCCATGGCATCACGGTAACCCAGCTCGATCAGTCGACGCGTATAGGCGGCTTCGAACAGGAGATAGCTGACGAAAGCACCACCGGCGCCCTTGCGCACGCCCATGCCGCGCAACAGGAGACGCACCGCCCAAGGCAACTCCTCGGCCATGTTGGCCGCGACCGCATCGAGCCGCTCGGACGGCTGGATGACCATCAGTTCGACAGGTCGCCACGGAAGACCTTCCCGTTGTCGAACCTCCGGCGGAATCCGGGCAACAAGGCGATTGACCTGCTGCATGCGCTCGATGTCGGCGGAAACCCGGTCGACGAAGATTCCCGCCAACACTTGGCCGGCGGTCTCCGCCAAAGTCGGCCGGCCGCCGCTGCGCCAGCGCTCGGAAGCTAGATCAGCCATGCGGCCAGTGCCGATGACCAGCATGCGGTCCGCCCCCAGGCGAACGGCCGGGGACAGCGGCGCCAGTTCACGCATTGCGCCATCCCCGAAATACTCACGGTGCAGCCGCTCTGCTGGAAACAGGAAGGGCACCGCCATCGAAGCCATGACATGATCGACACCGAGAGCCACGTGGGCTCCGGCGCGTTGCGGACGGTGCCAGGGTTCAAGATCGGCGCGCCCCTGAAAAAAGCTGACGCACTGGCCCGAGGCGTACCCTGAACAACTGAGACTCAACGCGCGCAGTGACTGATTGGCAATGGCCCCTTCCAGTCGCGAAAAGTCCAGCTGAGCGGACAGCAGGCGCCTCAAGGGCGTGTTGTCGAGCAGGGCGCGGGGACCGGTGCCGAACAGCCAGCCAGCGGTCAAGGCCATCAGCCAGCGACCGCCAGACATTGCAACGCCCCACGGGTCGGCGCGATAGACGTCGCCAGCATGCAATCCCGACCAGAAGGACTCCAGCCCTTCGACGCCAGCCCGAAAGTCCTCCGTCGCTGCTGCAAGGCCGACGGCATTGATCGCGCCGCCCGAAATACCGCAATAGATCGAGAACGGACTGTGGCCGTGGCGAGGCATCAAATCCTTCACTGCTTTCAGGACACCGACTTCGTAGGCAGCACGCGCACCACCGCCCGAGACGACCAATGCTGCCCGGGTGTCCGCCGTCAGCATGTCTACTGCCGCGCCTGCTGTTGCTGCGCGACTTCCACCGACAGTAGCGCAGTGACGTTGACGATTCGCCGCACGGTCGCCGTCGGCGTCAGGATATGCACGGGCTTTGCGGCGCCCAGCAGCATGGGGCCGACGGTCACTCCGTCGCCCGCAGCAGTCTTCAACAGATTGAAGGCGATGTTGGCGGCGTCCAGCGTCGGCATCACCAGCAGATTTGCAATGCCCTTGAGGCGCGATGGCGGAAATACCTGCAGGCGAATGTCTTCCGACAAAGCCGCATCGCCGTGCATTTCTCCCTCGACTTCCAAATGAGGCGCCCGGATGGAAATGAGTTCCAGCGCTTTGCGCATCTTTGCCGCCGTTGGCGTATCTTCGTTTCCGAAGCTGGAATGCGACAACAAGGCGATCTTGGGAACGAGTCCGAAACGGCTCACTTCCTCCGCGGCAAGGACCGTCATTTCGGCAATTTGCTCGGCGGTGGGGTCATAGTTCACATAGGTATCGCCTATGAACAGCGTCCGGTGCGGCAGCAACAGCATGTTCATGGCGTGAAAGCTGTCGACGCCGGGTTTGCGACCGATGACCTCGGCGACGTACTTCAAGTGCAGGGCGTGACGTCCGAAGGTACCACAGATCATGCCGTCCGCATAGCCGCGGCGCACCAGCATGGCCCCGATCAAAGTCGTGCGCCGACGGGTTTCCCGCTTGGCGTATTCCACGCTGACGCCCTTGCGGCAGGTCAGTTCGTAGTAGTCTTGCCAAAGCTCCCGGTGGCGGGGATCGGAATCGGGATTCACCAGTTCGAAGTCGACACCGGGCTTTATGTGCAAGCCATGTTTGGCGATGCGCGCCTCGATCACTGACGGTCGAGCGATCACGATCGGCTTGGCTAGGCCCTCGTCAAGCACTGTCTGCACCGCGCGCAGTGTCCGGTCGTCTTCGCCTTCGCTAAAGACGATGCGCGCCGGGGCGTTCTTGGCGGCGGCAAACACGGGACGCATCAGGAGCCCGGTGTGATAGACGAATTCGTTCAACTGCTGGCGATAGGCCGTCATGTCGGCGATGGGGCGTGTCGCCACGCCCGACTCCATGGCCGCCTGCGCGACGGCTGGCGCGACCGTGACGATAAGGCGCGGATCGAACGGTTTGGGGATCAGATATTCGGGCCCGAAGGCCATTTCCTCCTTGCCGTAGGCCGCGGTTACGACTTCCGATTGCTCGGCGTGCGCCAATTCGGCAATCGCACGCACGGCGGCGATCTTCATGGCTTCGTTGATGGTCGTCGCGCCGACGTCGAGTGCGCCGCGGAACATGAACGGGAAACACAGCACGTTATTGACCTGGTTCGGATAGTCCGACCGTCCGGTACCGATGATGACGTCGGGCCGGACTGCCTTGGCATCCTCGGGCAATATTTCCGGATCGGGATTGGCCATGGCAAGAATAAGCGGATTGGGCGCCATGGTCTTGACCATTTCCGGCTTCAGCACACCGCCGGTGGACAAGCCGAGGAAGATATCGGCGCCGGGCATGGCGTCTCCAAGGGTGCGCGCGTCTGTCGCTTGGGCGTAGCGCGCCTTCGATGGGTCCAGTTTGTCCCTGCCGGTGTGGATCACGCCTTTCGAATCGCAGACGAAGACGTTCTTTCGCTCAAGACCAACGCTGACGAGCAAATCCAGGCAGGCGACTGCTGCCGCGCCAGCGCCTGAGCAGACCAGTTTGACCTTGCCAATGTCCTTGCCGACGACGCGCATCCCGTTGAGCACCGCAGCCGCGGTAATGATGGCAGTGCCATGCTGGTCATCGTGGAAAACCGGTATCTTCATCCGTTCGCGCAGCTTGGCCTCGACGTAGAAGCACTCGGGTGCCTTGATGTCTTCGAGGTTGATACCGCCGAAAGTGGGCTCCAGCGCCGCGATGATGTCGACCAGTTTGTCGGGATCCTTTTCGTCGATCTCGATGTCGAAGACGTCGATGCCGGCGAATTTCTTGAACAGCACGCCCTTGCCTTCCATGACCGGCTTCCCCGCCAGTGGCCCGATGTCGCCCAGACCAAGTACGGCGGTACCGTTGCTGACGACGGCAACCAGATTGCCGCGTGAAGTGTATTTGTAGGCGTTGACGGGATCCGCGACGATCTCGTCACAGGCGGCCGCGACGCCGGGCGAATAGGCGAGCGACAGGTCGGTCTGGTTGGTCAGCGCCTTGGTGGGCGTAACCGCAATCTTGCCCGGTCGTGGGTGAAGGTGATACTCGAGGGCGGCAGCGCGTGTTCTTTCGTCCATGGACCGGCATCCTTGTTCGCTACGATGATTGTGGCACAATTTGTTGCCCACCCCACCAGACCGTAATTCCCGCTTACGGAACGAGAAAATATGAGCAAAACTATTATGGGCTCGATCGCCCCCGACTATGTCAAGAACACGAAGCTGAAGACCTGGATCATCGAAGTTGCCGCGTTGACCAAACCCGACGAAATCGTCTGGTGCGACGGATCGCAGGAGGAATACGATCGGCTTTGCGCGCAGATGGTCCTAGCCGGAACATTTGTCAAACTTAATCCGGCAAAACGCCCCAACTCCTATCTGGCCTGCTCCGATCCTTCCGATGTCGCCCGGGTCGAGGACCGGACTTTTATCTGCTCGGAACGGCAGGAAGACGCCGGCCCGACGAACAACTGGGAAGCGCCGGCCAAGATGAAAGCAACGCTGACCGACCTGTTTCAGGGCTCGATGCGCGGCCGCACGATGTACGTGATCCCGTTCAGCATGGGCCCGCTCGGCTCGCCGATTTCGCAAATCGGTGTCGAGATCACCGATTCCCCGTATGTTGCAACCAACATGCGCATCATGACCCGCATGGGCAAAGCGGTATACAACGTCCTTGGCACAGATGGCGCTTTCATTCCCTGCCTCCATTCCGTCGGCGCGCCGCTGGAGCCCGGACAGGCCGACGTCAAGTGGCCGTGCAATCCGACAACCAAGTACATCGTGCATTTTCCGGAGACACGCGAAATCTGGTCGTACGGTTCTGGCTATGGCGGCAACGCGCTGCTGGGCAAGAAGTGTCTGGCGCTGCGCATTGCCTCGACCATGGCGCGCGACGAGGGTTGGCTCGCCGAGCACATGCTGATTCTTGGCGTTGAGTCGCCGGAAGGCGAGAAAACCTATGTGGCTGCGGCATTCCCCTCGGCCTGCGGCAAGACCAATTTCGCGATGCTGATCCCGCCCGGGAATTTCGACGGCTGGAAGATCACCACAGTTGGCGATGATATTGCCTGGATCAAGCCCGGCCCGGACGGTCATTTTTACGCCATCAATCCGGAAGCAGGCTATTTCGGCGTCGCACCGGGCACTTCGGAAAAAACCAACTTCAACGCGATGGCGACGCTGAAGGAGAACGTCATCTACACCAACGTCGCGCTGACCGATGACGGCGACGTCTGGTGGGAAGGCATGACCAAGGAGCCGCCCGCACACTGCATCGACTGGCAGGGCAAGGACTGGACGCCGGCCGACGGCGAGGCTGGTCGCAAGGCTGCCCACCCGAATGCCCGCTTCACCGCGCCGGCGTCGCAGTGCCCGTCCATCGATTCTGCCTGGGAGCATCCATCGGGCGTACCGATTTCGGCTTTCATCTTCGGCGGCCGCCGCGCGACGACCGTGCCGCTCGTGTACGAAGCCTTCAACTGGAACTTCGGCGTCTATATGGCGGCGACGCTTGGCTCCGAAACCACTGCTGCGGCGTTCGGCAAGCAGGGGGTGGTGCGGCGCGATCCGTTCGCCATGCTGCCGTTCTGCGGCTATCACATGGGCGACTACTTCAATCACTGGCTCAGGATTGGCCATGTCGTCGAGCATGTGCCGAAGATCTTCTGCGTTAACTGGTTCCGCACGGACGAAAGCGGCAGGTTCATGTGGCCGGGCTTTGGCGAGAATATGCGCGTACTGAAGTGGATCGTCGATCGCGTCAAGGAAAGGGCACCGGCGAGGGAAACGGTGCTTGGCTGGATGCCGCGCTTCGAGGACGTCGATTGGACGGGCCTGGCCGTCACCAAACAGGAATTCGATGCACTGACCCGCGTCGACGCCGAAGCGTGGCGTAGCGAACTGGCCGCACACCGCGAGTGGTTCGAGCAGTTGGGCGAGCGCCTGCCGAAGCAGTTGGCGCTAAAGCGCGACTTGTTCGAACTGGGGCTGGTCGATTGACGAAAAGTCAGCCATGGTGATACGCCAACCGGGGACGATCGCCCGGCGCATGGAGGACATCGAACCCTTCCATGTCATGGAGCTGATGGCGAAGGCGCATGCACTCGAGGCCCGCGGCCGCGACATCATCCACATGGAGGTCGGCGAACCCGATTTCCCGACGCCGCAGTCGATTGTCGAGGCCGCGCAGCGCTTCATCGCCACTGGCCACGTTCACTACACCCACGCACTTGGACTCCCGCAGTTGCGCGAAGCAATCGCCCGCTACTACCAGGATCGTTACCGGATGGACGTGGAACCCGAGCGCATCATTGTTACCGCGGGCGCCTCGGGGGCGTTGCTGCTGGCGCTGAGCGTACTGATCGATCCGGGAGACAGCGTGCTGATGGCCGATCCGGGTTACCCCTGCAACCGGAACTTCGTGCGGGCGATGGAGGGACTACCGGTACCGATCCCGCTCGACGCCACGACGGCCTTTCAGCCCACTGCCGAGCACGTTGCCGCTCATTGGACCGGGCAGACCCGGGCACTATTGGTCGCGACACCGTCGAATCCGACTGGCACGATCATCGAACTGACGCAACTCAGGGCGCTTCACCAAGCGGTCGTGCAACGTGGCGGCACGATGCTGGTCGACGAGATCTATCACGGCCTTACCTATGGCTTCGACGCCGAAACGGCGCTAAGCATTGGCGACGACATCTTCGTCATCAACAGCTTTTCCAAGTATTTCGGCATGACCGGCTGGCGACTGGGCTGGCTGGTTGCGCCGCGTACCTACGTTCGAGACATTGAGAAGCTGGCGCAGAACCTGTTCATATCGCCGTCGGCCCCGGCACAGTACGCCGCAATGGCGGCATTCGGTGACGATACGATCGAGATCCTCGAAGCACGACGGGAGGAATTCCGTCAGCGACGGGACGTTCTGCTTCCCGGCTTGCGGGAGCTGGGGTTTACGGTGGCAACCGAACCGCTCGGCGCGTTCTACGTCTATGCGGACTCGTCCCGCCATGCCGACGACAGCTACACGCTGGCAGATGCGCTGCTTGCCGAGGCTGGAGTTGCAGCCACACCGGGGCTGGATTTCGGCGTCAGTTCGCCGGCACGTCACATGCGATTCGCGTACACGATTGCCAGTGTGCGTATAGAGGAAGGGCTGGCGAGAATGCGGAACTACCTGCGCACCGCGAACGGCTGACGCACGGGAACGCAAAAGGAAAAACGGCGGCTACAACACGCAGCCGCCGAGCCTGCAGGAATATCCGCAAAATCGGGCGACGACAACCAAAAAGCTGCCGTCGCCCTTTTGGGAACTCCCAACTCGCCAATCAGGACGGACGCGAGCCCGTCGGGAACGGCCAAGCGGCCGCAGGGTTCAGCGAGGACTTCAGGCCAGGCGCCGCAGCGGTCGAGGGAGCAGCCGAGGCAGGAGCCGCGGCCGGGGCAGGCTTGGCAGCAGCCTTTTTCGCGGCGGGCTTCTTTGCAGCTGGCTTCTTCGCAGCCGGCTTCTTGGCAGCTGGCTTCTTCGCAACGGCCTTCTTCGCTGCCGGCTTCTTGGCAGCTGGCTTCTTCGCGGCGGCCTTCTTCACTGCCGGCTTCTTGGCAGCTGGCTTCCGGGCAACCGGCTTCTTGGCGACAGCCTTCTTCGCTGCCGGCTTCTTGGCAGCAGCCTTCTTCGCTGCCGGCTTCTTGGCAGCAGCCTTCTTCGCTGCCGGCTTCTTGGCAGCAGCCTTCTTCACTGCCGGCTTCTTGGCAGCAGCCTTTTTCACTGCCGGCTTCTTGGCAGCAGCCTTTTTCACTGCCGGCTTCTTGGCAGCAGCCTTTTTCACTGCCGGCTTCTTGGCAGCAACCTTCTTCACTGCCGGCTTCTTCGCCGCAGCTTTCTTGGCGGCAGGTTTCTTAGCCGCGGGCTTTTTGGCTTTCTTTGCAACAGCCATGTTGAACCTCCTTCACAAAGTAACAGGAAAGAAACATCACATACACACTTCAACCCGTCTGGGCTAGCACGGATTATTCAACGCTCCATAGCAACTGAAGCGACGAATTCCTTATGTTTTTCCATCCATCAATGAGCTTTGACGCAATCCGTGGATCATGTTCGCAGCAATTTCATCACGCATAGCCAGCCCGTGCGCAACGCGCGCGAAGCATCGCCACTGGCGATGCTGCATCTTCCCGTCTTCGCAAACGGTGGCGGGATATCTGTGCAATTGCGGAAAAATCGGGGAGAAAGATGAAGTCGCCAAAGCTGAAAAACGAATGCCACGTTCTGTTTGGAACATGATCGGACTTTGCATTCGCAGCAACCTGTATCAAGCGTCTCCCTCCACATATGGACGCTCGCATGAGCATCCGGGTAGCGACCTACTAGATATAGTGTGTCAACTACGTATTGCGACTAATTGTAGTAGGGCGAATTCATATTGCAAGATTTTTTCGATGTCAACCGGCTTTCGTAGCGATGTTGTCGCGGCGATGCAACTCAACGACGCAACAGCTTCCGCAGCCGCGTCCAGTCGAAGCATGGTCCGGGGTCGGTCTTTCTTCCTGGCGCGATATTCGAATGGCCAACGATGTCTTCGATGGCGTAGGCGTGCCGCAAGACACGAATCAGCCTGGCCAAACGAACGTACTGGATATTCGTGAACGACCGATCGTCACAACCTTCCAGCTCTATGCCAAGCGAAAAATCGTTGCAGCGCTCCCGATCGCGCCAGGTCGATACGCCCGCGTGCCAGGCTCGATGCGTTGTCGGCACAAACTGAAGCACAGTGCCATCGCGACGAATGAAGAAGTGCGCCGATACTCTTTGCGAGTGTATCTCCCGGTAGTACGGATGTGCATCCGCCTCCAGGTTGTTGGTGAACAAGCGCTCCACGCCGCCCCCCCCGAACTCCCCCGGAGGAAGACTGATCGCGTGGATTACCAGCAAGCGGATCGATTCTCCACTCGGACGCTGGTCGTGATTCGGCGACGGAATGGCCTTTGCGCCCGGCAGCCATCCGTCCTTTGATAAACGCGGACCGAACGATCTCATCGGAGACTCAGTCCTTCAGACCGAGCCGCTCCATCCGGTAACGCAACGAACGGAAGGTCACCCCAAGCAAGCGAGCGGCCGCAGTCCGATTGAAGTGCGTCTTGTCGAGAGCGTCCTGTATCGCCAGCTTCTCTGCCTGATCGAGGCGTTCCTGCAGCGGCAATCCTTCGCCGACGGTCGGTTGATCCGGTTCCGTCGTTCCCGGGGACAAGTTCAGGTCCGTCACGTCGATATAGTCGCCGACCAGCAGCGCAAGGGTTCGTTCGAGCACGTTCTCCAGTTCTCGAACATTGCCTGGAAACGGATACTCTTTCAAGGCATCGAGCGCGGCGGGCGTCAAGCTCGGCACCGGCCGGCCGGCAGTCCTTGCCAGACGTTCGAGAATCCTGTCCGCGAGGAGCGGAATGTCTTCGCGGCACTCCCGCAGCGGCGGCATGCGCACTTCGATGACGTTGAGTCGATAAAACAGATCCTGTCGGAAGCGGCCTTGAGCAACCATCTCCTTGAGGTCCTGATGTGTCGCACTGATGATACGCACATCGACCGGCTCTTCCGCCGTTGCGCCGACCTTGCGTACCCGCTTCTCCTGCACGACCCGCAACAGTTTGACCTGCATGTGCAGCGGGAGGTCGGCAACTTCGTCAAGAAACAGGGTGCCCCCGTTGGCCGCCTGAAAGAAGCCGTCCCGATCTGCTTCGGCTCCTGTAAACGCGCCTTTCCGGTAACCGAAAAATTCGCTCTCCATCAGATTCTCGGGTATCGCGCCGCAATTTACCGGTACAAACTGGGCCGCCGAGCGTGACCCCAACTGATGTACCAGCCGAGCCGCCAGTTCCTTCCCGCTGCCGGACTCGCCAACGACATATACGGGCGCTTGGCTGCGCGCGACCCGCTCGAGCAAGGCGCGCACGGTTGTCATGGCAGCGGCTTCGCCGACCAACTCCGCCCCCCCCGTGCGCTTGACATCCTCCCGCATCGGTAGATCGATAGCCGACTTCACCAGTGCCCTGAGTTGGTCCAGCGATACGGGCTTCGACAGATAGTCGAAAGCACCCGACTTCAGTGCGAGCACCGCATTCTCCATGCTGCCGTGGGCGGTAATGACAGCAATCGGCAGTTCGGGAATGTGCTCGGCGATAAAGCGAACCAACGACAGGCCTTCGCCATCCGGCAGGCGCATGTCGGTCAAGCACAGACTGTAGGTATTTGCTGCCAGCAGTTTCTCGGCTTCCGTGACTGTAGCGGCACAATCGGCGGCAAGCCCCATACGCGCCAGTGTCATGTCGAGCAATTCCCGGATGTCAGCCTCATCGTCGACGACGAGCACTCGCCTCAGATCACTTCGATTCCGGCGATCGGGTTTGGCGGACATGGTCCTCCCCTTGCAGTAACGCGGAAATGAGCCCCTTGACCATCATCGATCAGGTCGAGGTGGGCACCATTGGCATCGCTCAGTTCCCGGGCGATGTAGAGCCCCAGGCCAATGCCGCTGCCGCGGGTTGTAAAAAATGGTTCGAATACCTTGCTACGATCCGCATCTGCAATACCTGGCCCATCATCAATGATATGCAATTCGACGCGGTCGTGCTCACGCGACGTGACACTGATCTTGACGGCCTCTTCCACGCTACTGGCGTAGCGTAGTGCGTTGGTAACAAGATTTTCCAGAATACGGTACAAGTGCGCACGATCGAAACATATCACTTCGTCGCCGACGGAGACTCCGACTCTGCCTGCTGAACTCGCATCGTGCAGGGCATACTCCTCCATGAATTGGCCGAGGAAAGTCGCCAAATTTATGCTCTCGCGCTGAACCCGATCGCGTTTGCCCAATTCAAGCACTTCCCCCACCAGCAAATTCAGCCGGCGGCTATTGTCGCCGATGATCCGAATCAGACGGGCGCGAGTGTCGGCACGTTGTTCGTCGACCAACAATTCGCCTGCGTTGGCAATCGCTGAAAGTGGATTGCGGATTTCGTGGGCAATATTGGCGGTAAGCCGGCCGAGCGCCGCCAACTTGATCTGCTGGGCGCGCGCTTGAAGCTGGCCGAGATCCTGAAGATAGATCAAGGTATTGCCCCCTTCCCCGGAGGGTAGTAACCGGACTAGCAAAGACCGGCCGTTGGGAGCGCGGAGAATGTCGGTGGACTCGCTTTCATCCCGATGCCGTTGAAGACGCGTCGCAAGATCGGGCCAGAATTGATCGAGTTGTCCCCCGGACGGCTGGCTGACCGACAGCAGCAATTCCGCTTGCGGATTGTGCAGCTGGACTCCGCCGGTCGGATCGACGACCAATACGCCGTCGTCCATGTCCTGGATGACTTGGCGATTGATCCTGACTTGACCGGCAAGCGCGATACCGCGTTGACGCGCCAGATTCTCGTTGGCGACGACGCGACGGGCGAGAAAGCGGGCTATCAGCGCAATGCCGAAGAACCCGATACAGGTGATTCCCGTACGAACAAAGTCGTCTGCGGCAGCGTCGAACTTGAGGAACCGCGCTGTCTGCTCTATCAACACCCCCAGGGTCGCCAACGCGGCGAAAAAGAGCGTCTGCCGCCCTTGGCCCACAAGCGCCGCCCCCGCGACGACAACGACCAGCATGAACGCGATGCCGCTTTTGGCACCGCCGCTGGCGTACATCAGCAATGACAGGAATACGACGTCACAGACAACCTGAGCCGACAGATGAAGGTCGAACGCTCCCGCGCCGCGCCGTAGCGTAAGCAAGAACACTATAGCGGCCGCCAGGTAGGCCGAATCCACCAGCAGGAACAACTCCGGATCCTGAGAGGCAAGACTGCTCGTCCCTTTGGTCATCAGGAAGGCGATCAGGAATACGGCTGCCGCGACCAACCGGTATACGCAGAAATACTGAAGGGAGCGCCAATAACTGTC
Source organism: Gammaproteobacteria bacterium (assembly GCA_018819515.1). Lineage (GTDB taxonomy): Bacteria > Pseudomonadota > Gammaproteobacteria > Burkholderiales > Rhodocyclaceae > Fen-999. The sequence goes on along the minus strand of JAHJPX010000013.1, from coordinate 17,234 downwards.
GGCCGGATCGGACATGGTGGCCGACGTGTCCATCAAATCAGTCACGCTGCTCACGAGAATCGAGGCGGCGATGTTCCTCGCCACAGTAGCAACGGTCGCCCGACGACACGCACTCGCCCTTGGGCACATGCAGACCGCAATAGGCGCAGCTGACCATCGTTTCCGCCTTGGTGGCGTCACTGGAATGGCTAGGTCTTGCCGTCGAGCGCGACCTTTTCAGCCATACATACACTATGACCGCCACAAGAAGAAACAGAATGAGCTTGCTCACGTCAGGATCCGCTCCCAGTCCGACGCATGATCATACCGCGATCACTGGTACTTTCCGTTTGCTTCCGTCGGCGTTCAACGCAACGTAGGTCAGTATTGCCTCGGTCACCTTCACGATGACCGGCGACACCGGGTTGCGCTCCGCATATACCGAAACGTCTACGGTAATGGACGTCTGTCCGACCCGGAGAATTTCGGCATAGAAAGAAACGACATCGCCGACCGAAATGGACTGGCGGAATTGAAAGGAGTTGACCGCAACGGTTGCCACCCGTCCCCGCGCACGACGCATCGCGGCGACGGCGCCCGCAATGTCCACCTGGGCCATCACCCACCCGCCGAAAATGTCGCCTGCGGCGTTGACGTCCGCCGGCATGGGCATGACCCTCAGAACCGGCGGCTGCTCCGGTAGATTTGCCACCTCTTCCGTCATGTCAAAAACCCTTTCCTTTTCATCGATAAGCGTGGATTGAAACCTTGCAGGCTTGTGGGTCGCCTGTCAACCACAGCAGTTAAAATCGTGGCCATGAGAGGACTCAATCGAGCAGCGGCGCTACCCGCGCCGGAACCCACTGAACGCCGCGATTGGCAGACGCTGCGTACGCTTTGGCCTTATCTGTGGGAATGGAAGTGGCGCGTTGTCTTTGCGCTTGTCTGCCTGATTTTGGCCAAGGTTGCCAATGTCTGGGTGCCACTCGTCTTTAAGGGCATCATCGACACGCTCACGGTGCCTCGCGAGCAGGCCTTGCTGCTGGTGCCGATCGGACTGCTGGGCGCCTACGGCGTCCTGCGCTTCTCGACGGCACTATTCACCGAACTTCGGGAGATCATTTTTGCCAAGGTGACCCAGCGGGCGCAGAGAACGATTGCCCTCAAGGTCTTCGAGCACCTTCATGCATTGTCGCTGCGCTTCCATTTGGAGCGGCAGACCGGGGGGCTGACTCGCGACATTGAGCGTGGCACGCGCTCGGTCGGCAGCCTCATCAGTTACACGATCTACTCGATCCTTCCGACCCTCGTCGAAATCGCCTTGGTCATGGGCATCCTGATAGCGCGCTACGAGCGTGCTTTCGCGATTATCACGGTGACGACGCTCGTCATCTACATTGGTTTCACTGTCATTGTCACCAATTTCCGTACCCGTATCCGGCGCGAGGCCAACGAGCTGGATTCGGTTGCCAGTTCCTTGGCAATCGACAGCCTGATCAACTACGAGACGGTGAAGTACTTCAACAACGAACGCTGGGAACTGGAACGCTACGACGTGCAGATGCGACGCTGGGAAGCCGCCCAGATCAAGACGCAAATCACCCTGTCCTACCTCAACCTCGGTCAGGCACTGATCATCGCCGCCGGCGTCACGGCGATGATGTGGCGGGCAACAATGGGCGTTGTTTCCGGCGCAATGACCGTCGGCGACATTGTCCTGGTCAATGCTTTTCTGATACAGCTTTACATGCCGTTGAATCATCTTGGCGTGCTGTATCGGGAGATTCGGCAGTCACTCACCGACATCGAGCGCATGTTCACCCTGCTCTCTCAGAACCGCGAGGTGCGCGACAAGCCGGATGCCCGCCCATTGCCTCCAGGCCAGTGCATGGTGGCGTTCGATCGTGTCGGCTTCTCCTACGAGCCCAAGCGGCAGATCCTGTTCGACGTCGATTTCATGATTCCGGCCGGCCGTACGGTCGCTGTGGTCGGACACAGCGGTTCCGGCAAGAGCACGCTGGCCCGTCTGCTCTACCGTTTCTACGACGTCGGGAGCGGCGCCATCCGCATCAACGGCATGGACATCCGAGACCTGACCCAGAGCAGCGTGCGTGCGGCAATCGGCATCGTTCCGCAGGACACAGTGCTGTTCAATGACACGCTGCTCTACAACATCCAGTATGGCCGACCAGGCGCTTCTGCGGACGAGGTCGTCGCGGCGGCCAAAGCAGCCCACTTGCACGAGTTCGTCGAGCGGCTGCCCGACAAGTACGACACGCGGGTAGGCGAAAGAGGGCTTAAACTTTCGGGCGGCGAAAAGCAGCGCGTTGCGATCGCACGCGCACTGCTCAAGAATCCGCCCATTCTCATTTTCGACGAGGCTACGTCGGCGCTGGACTCGAAGACGGAAAAGGCCATTCAAGCCGAACTCGAGCAGGCCGCAATTGGCCGAACCACCTTGGTCATCGCCCATCGCTTGTCGACGGTAATGAACGCCGACGAAATTCTGGTGCTCGACGCAGGCCGTATCGTTGAGCGCGGCAGCCATCGACAGTTGATCGAATCGGGCGGCACCTATGCCCAAATGTGGGCGTTGCAGCAACGCGAAGTTGAGGAGATATCGGGCCAGGACCGACGCTAGGTGGAACGGGGTCGCGGCGCACGCGATTCAGTCCAAAAGTCAGTCGTGGCGATACGCCAACTGAAACGAAAAAGCCGGCGCTAGGCCGGCTTCCCCTGATGCTTCCAGAAGGATTCAGTCTGCGGTCGGTGCGTTGTCCACGTCGGACGGCTCGGGACGATCCATAAGTTCGACGAACGCCATTGGCGCATTGTCGCCGATGCGGAAGCCCATTTTCAGGATGCGCAGATAGCCGCCATTGCGGCTCGCATAGCGCGGACCGAATTCGTCGAAGATCTTGCCGACGATCTCACGGTCGCGCAGGCGATCAAACGCCAGGCGGCGGTTGGCCAGGCTGGGGGTCTTGCCGAGGTTGATCAGGGGCTCGACGACACGACGCAGTTCCTTTGCCTTCGGCAGCGTAGTCTTGATGGCCTCGTGACGCAGCAGCGAAACCGCCATGTTGCGGAACATCGCCGCGCGATGTGACGAGGTGCGATTCAGTTTTCTGTAGCCGTTACCGTGGCGCATAGTGAATTCCTTCTTTTTCGGCCGCCGCTAAAAGCTTGGCTAGCGGCCGGTTAATTTTTATGTACTTACTTGATGATCGGATGGGTCGTTATCAGCCCAGTTTGTCGAGACCGGCGGGTGGCCAGTTTTCCAGCTTCATGCCCAAGGTCAGTCCCCTCGAAGCTAGTACTTCCTTGATCTCGTTGAGCGACTTGCGGCCGAGATTGGGTGTCTTCAGCAATTCGGTCTCGGTGCGCTGGATCAGGTCGCCGATGTAATAGATATTCTCGGCCTTCAGGCAATTTGCAGAGCGAACGGTCAGTTCGAGATCGTCGACCGGACGCAGCAGAATCGGATCCACTGCTGCCGCCGTCGGAACCTCGACCGAAACCGGCGTCCCTTCAAGGTCGGCAAAAACCGACAACTGCTCCATAAGAATTCGCGCGGCGTACCGAATCGACTCTTCCGGGTCGACCGCACCATTGGTCTCGATATCGATCACCAGCTTGTCGAGGTCGGTACGCTGTTCTACGCGAGCTGATTCGACCTGATAGCTGACACGCCGAACCGGACTGAACGAGGCGTCTATCAATATGCGGCCGATACCCTTGCTTTCCTTATCTACTGGACGAACATTCGCCGGGACGTAACCACGGCCGGTTTCGACGCGAATCTGCATATCGAGGCGACCACCAGGCGCGATATGGGCAATGATGTGATCGGGATTGATGATCTCGACATCATGCGTGGTTTCGATATCTCGTGCCGTAACGATACCTTCCCCATCCTTAGACAGATGCAGGGTGGCCTCATTACGGTTATGCATCTTCAATACGACGCCCTTCATGTTCAGCAGGATGTCCACGACGTCCTCACGGACACCGTCGAGCGTCGAGTACTCGTGCAGCACTCCGTCGATCGAAACCTCGGTCGGCGCCACGCCTGGCATGGAGGACAGGAGAATACGGCGCAAGGCGTTGCCGAGCGTATGGCCGTAGCCCCGCTCGAAGGGTTCCATTACGACTCGAGCGTGAACCGGGGAAAGCGTCTGTACATCAATAATCCGCGGCTTCAGAAGCGAGTTGCTTTGCATCTGCATTCCTTTTGGGCAATAGCGCCTGGGATTGCGCCCCAGACGCCGGACTAGGGGTTAGCGCGAATACAGTTCGACTACCAAACCTTCATTCAGCGACGACGGCAGTTCGTCTCGCACGGGCAAGGCCTTGAAAACACCACGACCTTCCTTGGCGTTAACTTCCAGCCATTCAGGGAAGCCGCGTGAATCGGCGGCTTCCAAAGCTGCTTTGGTACGCAATTGGCCACGAGCGGCGTCGGTCAGTTGAACAACGTCCCCCGGCCGAACGACGTAGGACGGAATATTTACACGCTTGCCGTTAACCAATACGCCGTTGTGACGTACAAGTTGGCGCGATTCTGCACGCGACGCTCCGAAGCCCATGCGAAACGCAACAGAGTCCAGACGCGATTCGAGGAGCTGAAGAAGATTCTCACCCGCCTGCCCCTTCCTTCGTTCGGCTTCGGCAAACGTCTTGCGAAACTGTCGCTCCAGCACACCGTAGATGCGGCGGAGTTTCTGCTTTTCACGCAGTTGTTGTCCATAACCTGAAAGGCGCTGACCGGATTTCTGCCCGTGCTGACCGGGCGCGTAGGAACGGCGCTCAATCGAGCACTTGTCGGTGAAGCACTTTTCGCCTTTGAGGAAAAGCTTGTCTCCCTCACGGCGGCATTGTCTGCACTTGGCGTCGAGATTGCGGGCCACTGTCTGACTCCTTTGATAACTTAGATGCGGCGGCGCTTCGGCGGACGGCAGCCGTTATGGGGTACCGGCGTAATGTCGGTAATGCTCGTGATCTTCATTCCCAAGGCGTTCAGGGCGCGAACAGCCGACTCGCGGCCGGGGCCAGGTCCTTTGATGCGAACTTCCAGATTCTTGACACCGCATTCCTGCGCCGCCTTACCCGCCGCTTCGGCTGCAACCTGGGCAGCGAATGGCGTGGACTTGCGCGAACCTTTGAAGCCGGCACCACCGGACGTTGCCCACGAAAGTGCATTGCCTTGGCGATCGGTGATGGTGATGATGGTGTTGTTGAAAGACGCGTGCACGTGAGCAATACCCTCGGCAACGTTTTTCTTAATTTTCTTGCGGACTTTCGTCTGTGTCTTGGCCATATCGGATCCCTAGGACTACCTCTTGCCGGCGGCGACTGCCTTGCGCGGACCTTTACGGGTCCGGGCGTTTGTACGGGTACGCTGACCGCGAACCGGGAGACCGCGACGGTGACGCACACCACGATAGCAGCCCAGATCCATCAGGCGCTTGATGCTCATCGTTACCTCGCGACGAAGGTCACCCTCGACGCTAAACTTACCCACCTGTTCGCGCAGGCGGTCCATGTCGGCGTCAGTGAGATCCTTGATCTTCACTGAGCGCTTTACGCCGGCAGCATCACAAATCTTCTGCGCGCGCGTACGACCAATACCGTAGATCGCGGTCAGAGCGATCTCGACGTGTTGGTGATTCGGGATGTTGACGCCTGCGATGCGGGCCATGTGCTTACCTATCTATCGCTGAAACTTGGAAACAAATATCGGCAAATGGGAAACCGACAATTATATTCTCGCTTTGGTTTTCTATCAACCCTGACGCTGCTTGTGGCGCGGATCGGTACAAATGATGCGCACGACGCCCTTGCGGCGGATGACCTTGCATTTGCGGCACATACGCTTCACTGAAGTGGTAACTTTCATAATATTTCTCCGAAAACCGTCCTTCCGTTGTTACTTGGCGCGAAACACAATTCGGCCTCTCGTCAGATCGTAGGGAGTAAGCTGAACAGTAACCTTGTCGCCAGGCAGAATGCGGATGTAGTGCATACGCATCTTGCCGGAGATATGCCCAAGGACTACGTGGCCGTTCTCCAATTTCACCCTAAATGTCGCGTTGGGGAGGTTCTCCTCAACCTCCCCCTGCATCTCAATGACATCTTCCTTCACCATGCATTCAACGCACGGGCAGCCCCGCACCCTTGAAATTCGCCTTCTTCAGAAGACTTTCGTACTGGTGCGACATCACGTAAGCCTGAACCTGCGACATGAAGTCCATCGTCACCACGACAATAATTAGCAGCGACGTCCCACCGAAGTAAAACGGGACGTTCCACTTCAGGATCAAGAATTCCGGAAGCAAACAAACAAGCGTGACGTAGATCGCACCGATCAACGTCAGCCTCATGAGAATCTTGTCGATGTACCGGCTGGTCTGCTCACCCGGACGAATCCCCGGAACGAACGCGCCGCTCTTCTTCAGATTGTCCGCTGTCTCCTTGGAATTGAAGACCAGCGCCGTATAGAAGAAGCAGAAAAAGATGATCGCGGCTGCGTAGAGCATCACATAAATCGGCTGGCCTGGCGACAGTGTCGCGGCGATATCCTTAAGCCAGGTCATTCCCTCTGACGCTCCAAACCACCCCCCTGCGGTGGCAGGAAACAGGATAATCGACGACGCAAAAATCGGCGGGATTACCCCGGACATATTGAGTTTCAATGGCAGATGCGAGCTCTGTCCACCGTAGATCTTGTTTCCGACCTGGCGCTTGGCGTAGTTCACCAATATCTTGCGCTGTCCCCGCTCGACGAAAACCACAAAGCCGGTTACGAGAAAGACCAGAGCAATAATGAAGAGTGCCGTCACCGGATGCATGGCACCAGTACGTACCAGTTCCCCCAAGCCACCAATTGCGTTCGGGAGCCCCGCCGCGATACCGGCAAATATGATGATGGAAATGCCGTTCCCCAGACCGCGCTCGGTGATCTGCTCCCCAAGCCACATAAGGAACATGGTACCGGTAACCAAGGTAGTAACGGTTGTCAGGCGGAAGATCAAGCCCGGATCCAGAACCAGCCCGGCCTGGGATTCAAGGGCAATCGCAATCCCAAAGCCCTGAAAGAGCGCCAGGCCGACGGTTCCATATCGCGTGTACTGCGTAATCTTGCGCCGTCCTGCCTCGCCCTCTTTCTTCAACTGCTCAAGAGACGGAACGGCGATCGTCATCAACTGCATGATGATCGAGGACGAAATGTAAGGCATGATCCCCAGCGCGAATATCGTAAAACGGGATAGCGCGCCGCCGGAAAACAGGTTGAAGATACCGAGGATGCCGCCCTGCTGCCCCTGAAACAGTTCCGCCAATCGATGCGGATCAATGCCGGGAACCGGAATGTGCGCGCCGATCCGAAACACCAGCAGGGCCCCAAGCAAGAACCACAGCCGGCGCCAGAGGTCACCGAACTTGCCGGTCTTACCTAATGTGCTGGCTACCGCAGGAATGGCCACAGATTTGCTCTCAGATCCGAAGGTCAGACTGATGCGGCGGCAATATCAGCCACCGAGCCACCCGCAGCCTCAATGGCGGCTTTGGCTCCCTTGGTTGCACCGACACCTTTCAGGCTCACCTTCCGAGTCAACTTGCCGGACAAAATAACCTTTGCCGAAAGTGCGCTCGAGGGAACGATGCCCGTTTGCTTCAAGACCAAGAGATCCACTTCGTCCATGGGAATCTTCTCAAGATCGGAAAGGCGGACTTCGACGTTCCGGCCAGCCGTCAGGGAAACGAAACCACGCTTGGGCAAGCGACGCTGCAACGGCATCTGTCCGCCCTCGAAGCCTACCTTGTGAAAACCACCAGCTCGGGACTTTTGGCCTTTGTGACCACGTCCCGCAGTCTTGCCGAGCCCGCTGCCAATCCCACGGCCGACACGCTTTCGAGCCTGCTTGGCGCCGTGACCGGGTTTCAGGTTATTGAGTTCCATATTGCTCAGCCCTCGCATTTCACCAAATAAGCGACCTTCTGGATCATGCCGCGCACCGCCGGCGTGTCGACCAGCTCGGCGCTGCTGTTAAGCTTGCGCAAGCCAAGTCCGCACACCGTCGCCCGATGGTCTTGCTTCGTGCCAATGACGCTTTTAACCAGAGTTACCTTGATCTTCTTCTCGGCCATGGCTTACCCCACGATCTCCTGAACACTCTTGCCACGCTTCGCGGCTATCTCCGCCGGCGTGTTCATGGCATACAAACCGTTGAGCGTCGCGCGAACGACATTGTATGGATTGGTCGAACCGAGGCACTTGGCAACCACGTCGGTAATGCCCATTACCTCGAACACTGCCCGCATCGGTCCACCCGCAATCACGCCCGTCCCATTGGGGGCAGGGGACATCAGGACGACGGTGGCGCCATGCTTGCCTGTAACTGAATGATGCAACGTGCCTTTGTTCAGCTTAACTTTCGTCATTCTGCGCCGGGCTTCGTCCATCGCCTTCTTGACAGCAACGGGCACTTCGCGTGACTTACCCTTGCCCATGCCGACGGTGCCTTCACCATCGCCAACCACCGTCAGCGCGGCGAAGCCTAGGATGCGCCCCCCTTTGACGACCTTGGTAACGCGATTTATGGAAACCATCTTCTCGCGCAAGCCGTCATCACGCTCTTCGCTGGGGTGTTGCTGTCTCTTACCTTGCGGTTTTGCCATGTTCGTCTCGCCTTATTGACCGCTTAGAACTTGAGGCCGCCTTCGCGGGCAGCGTCAGCCAACGCCTTGACGCGGCCGTGATACTTGAATCCGGACCGGTCGAATGCGACCAGCTCGACGCCTTTCGCTTTGGCACGATCGGCAATCAGCTTGCCAATTGCCTTAGCTGCCTCCACGCTTCCGCCATTGGCGATCTGCTTTCGCAAATCCGCCTCTACGGTGGATGCGGCAACAAGCACTTGCGTGCCACAACCGGAAAAAATCTGGGCATAAATGTGGCAATTGGAGCGAAAAACGGCCAAACGGGCCATCCTTAGCTCCGCAATCTTGGCGCGGGATTTGCGCGCCCTGCGTAAACGAGCTTGCTTCTTTTCCATGATCTAGGCGCCCTTACTTCTTCTTCGTTTCCTTGATGACAACCACCTCGTCGGCATACCGCACTCCTTTGCCCTTGTAAGGCTCTGGCGACCGATAAGCACGAATCTCAGCAGCGACTTGTCCGACCAGTTGCTTGTCAATTCCCTTAATCACAACTTCGGTCTGGGTTGGCGTCTCGACCTTGATGCCATTCGGCATTTCATGGGCAATCGGATGAGAAAAGCCGAGATTGAGATTTAACTTGGCGCCCTGAGCCTGAGCCTTGTAGCCAACGCCAACCAAAGTCAATTTCTTTTCAAATCCCTTCGAGACTCCGGTGACCATGTTTGCGACTAGCGCGCGCATAGTGCCAGACATCGCGTCCGCGTTGTCGGCAGCACCAGTTGCGCGAATCTGCAAACGACCCTGATCCTTCTCTATGGACACGGAGGGCAACAAGGCCTGCTTCAAGGTGCCCAGCGGACCCTTGACGCTAACGTCCACGCCGGAAAGCGTCACTTCGACACCGCTAGGAATTTCGACCGGATATTTGGCGATACGAGACATTGCTTATGTTCTCCTTACGCCACGATGCAGAGTACTTCGCCGCCGGTATTGGCAGCACGAGCACCCCGATCAGTCATAACGCCACGCGGAGTAGAGACTATCGCAATCCCGAGTCCGTTCATTACCTTCGGCAAAGCATCCTTGCCGCGATAGACGCGAAGACCCGGCCTGGAAACGCGCTCAATACGCTCAATGACCGGTCGGCCAGCGTAGTACTTCAGGGCAACGTCAAGTTCGCTCCTGCCACCTTGGTCCCGAACAGCAAAATCGTCAATGTAGCCCTCGTCCTTGAGAACCTTGGCGATCGCTACCTTCAACTTGGATGATGGCATCGTAACAGCCACCTTTTCGGCCATTTGCGCATTGCGAATGCGCGTCAACATATCGGCGATGGGATCGGTCATACTCATTCTCGTCGATCTCCTTACCAGCTTGCCTTGGTCATGCCCGGCACCTCGCCGCGCATGGCAATTTCACGGAGCTTGTTGCGGCACAGGCCGAACTTGCGGAATACACCGCGTGGGCGACCGGTCAGGGCGCAACGGGCGCGCTGCCGGGATGGCGAGGAATTGCGCGGCAACTGTTGCAACTTGAGGCGGGCAGCCATGCGGTCATCCTCGGACAGCTTGACGTCATTGATGATGGCGAAGAGCTCGGCCCGCTTGGCGGCATACTTCGCCACCATGTTGGCACGCTTCGCTTCGCGGTTCTTCAGTGCAAGTTTCGCCATGTTTCCCTCAGTTCTTGAAGGGGAATTTGAAAGCGGCGAGAAGCGCCTTGGCTTCTGCATCCGTCTTCGCAGTCGTGGTAATGCTGATGTTCATGCCACGCAGCGCGTCGATCTTGTCGTACTCTATTTCCGGGAAGATAATCTGTTCCCGCACGCCGATGTTGTAATTACCACGGCCATCGAAACCCTTGCCGCCGACGCCACGAAAGTCGCGGATGCGTGGCATGGCAACAGTAACGAAGCGATCGAGGAACTCGAACATGCGAGTGCCCCGCAGGGTCACCATGCAGCCGATTGGATAGCCTTCGCGGATTTTGAATCCGGCAATCGCCTTCCTGGCCTTGGTGACGACCGGCTTCTGGCCGGCGATCTTGGTCATGTCGCCGATCGCATTTTCCAGAATCTTCTTGTCCCCAACAGCCTCTCCAACTCCCATATTGAGAGTGATCTTTGTGATCCTCGGGACTTCCATGGTCGACTTGTAGCCGAATGTGTCCCTTAGATGCGAAACCACGGTTTCTTTGTAATACTGTTGCAAGCGCGCCATGATCAATCAGTCCTCATGCATCCACGACTTCGCTGTTCGACTTGAACACCCGCACCTTGCGCCCATCATCAAGAGTCTTGAAGCCGACGCGATCGGCCTTTTGAGTTCCCGGATTGAACAGTGCAATGTTCGAAATCTGAATTGGCATTTCCTTCTCGACGATGCCACCCGGTTGGCCCTTCATGGGGTTTGGTTTCGTGTGTTTCTTGACACGATTTATCCCCTCGACCACGAGTTGATCGCCCAGCCAGCGAAGCACTGTGCCACGCTTCCCCTTGTCCTTGCCCGCGATCACCACCACATCGTCACCCCTGCGAATCTTGTTCATTATTGATCCTTTACAGAACCTCTGGGGCCAAGGAAACGATCTTCATAAATCTCTCTGTGCGCAATTCGCGCGTAACCGGACCGAAGATGCGAGTGCCGATCGGCTCCAACTTGTTGTTGAGCAATACCGCCGCATTGCCGTCAAAGCGAACAAGGGAACCATCCGGACGGCGTACGCCCTTGGCAGTGCGCACCACGACCGCGTTATATATCTCACCCTTCTTGACGCGCCCCCGAGGCGCAGCATCCTTGACGCTGACCTTGATGACGTCGCCAATACTGGCATAACGCCGCTTGGAACCGCCCAATACCTTGATACACATGACTGCGCGCGCGCCAGTATTGTCGGCGACGTCGAGCATGGATTGCATTTGGATCATTACTCATCTCCAACTTAACCCGCAGGCGGAAGCTCACGGTCAGTCTTGGAACCCGTTCGGGTTGGAATTGCCGGGCTGGTGCGCTTTCGCAAACATAGCCGCCAGCTAAGAGGAAAGATTTTATTGGCCCGCCGCCCACCTGTCAACAGATTCTTGATTCACATCAGATGCCGCGGGACTTCTCCATGACCTGAGTGACGCGCCAGGACTTGGTCCGCGAAATCGGCGCGCACTCTTCGATCAACACCAGATCCCCTGAGGCCGCATCAATGCCGTCGACGTGTACGTGGTACTTTTTCGAGCGGATCATGATTTTGCCGATCACCGGATGCTTGACACGACGCTCAACCAAGACGGTGACGGTCTTGGCCATCTTGTCGCTGATGACGCGCCCTTGCAGGGTGCGGCGGACTTTCTGGGTTTCGCTGGCTTCGGTCATTTGGCACCCGCTTTTTGACGCTGAATGGTCTTGACGCGCGCAATATCCTTGCGCACCTTGCCGAGTTGGCTGCTGTTATTGAGCTGCTGGGTAGCCAGTTGCATGCGCAGCGAGAACTGGGCCTTGCGAAGATCCAGCAGTTCCTTGGTCAACTCGGCTTCGCTCTTCTGCCTAAGTTCGTTTACGTTCATGTCCTACCCCAGATGACGGGTAACGAAAGTGGTCTCGATGGGCAGCTTGGCCGCGGCAAGACGAAACGCCTCGCGTGCCAGCGTCTCGTCGACACCATCCATCTCATAGAGAACCTTGCCCGGCTGAATCTCGGCGACCCAGTATTCTGGCGAGCCCTTGCCGTTACCCATACGAACCTCGGCCGGCTTCCGGGAAATTGGCTTGTCCGGGAAAATCCGGATCCAGATACGGCCGCCGCGCTTGATATGGCGGGTCATGGCACGACGGGCGGCTTCGATCTGCCGGGCTGTCAGCCGACCGCGGCCAACGGCTTTGAGGCCGTACTCGCCGAAGCTGACCTTCGCGCCGCGCGTAGCGATGCCGGTGTTGCGGCCCTTCTGTTCCTTGCGATACTTTCTGCGTGCTGGTTGCAGCATGATTGGTTACTCCTTGCCTTCCGTGCCAGCATCCGGCTTAGCCACGGTCTTGCGCACGCGCTTAACGGCAGGCTTGGCCGGCTCTGTCGCTGGCGCTGCTGATTCCGGCTTGGCTTCCTCCTGACCAACCGCTTTGGCCGCTGCAGCCGGCTTGCGCGTACCGGCTCGCTTGGCGACTGGCTTGGCTGCCCCCTCGCCTTCGCCGTGGACCGGCCCGGCACCCCGACGAGGACGGCGTACGGGTTCTTCGGCGGGAATCTCCGGAGCCTGAGCCGGCTGACCGTTCTTGGCCGCCATCTCACCCTTAAACACCCAAACCTTGATACCGATGATGCCGTAGGTAGTCTTGGCTTCGGCGGTACCATAATCGATATCGGCCCGCAGCGTGTGCAGCGGCACCCGACCTTCGCGATACCACTCGGTGCGTGCGATTTCGGCGCCGTTGAGACGGCCAGCGCTCATAATCTTGATGCCTTGCGCGCCCAAGCGCATGGCGTTCTGCATAGCGCGCTTCATGGCGCGGCGAAACATGATGCGTTTTTCGAGCTGCTGAGCGATAGAGTCTGCGATTAGCTGCGCATCGGTTTCTGGCTTCCGAATCTCCTCAATATTTACGTGAACGGGAACACCCAAGCGTCGCTGGAGATCGCCCTTCAGATGCTCGATGTCCTCGCCCTTCTTGCCAATAACCACCCCAGGGCGCGCACTATAGACGGTAACACGGGCATTCTTTGCCGGACGCTCAATGACCACTCGCCCCACCGAGGCGTGAGCAAGTTTCTTTTTGAGGAAGTCACGAACTTCGATGTCTTCCTTGAGCATTTGCGGAAAGAGCTTCGTGGTCGCGTACCAACGCGACGTCCAATCACGCGTTACCGAAAGCCTGAAACCGGTCGGATGTATCTTTTGTCCCATGAGTGCTCCTTAATCGCCGACGGTCAGAAAGATGTGGCAGGTAGGCTTGCTGATTCGATTGCCTCGTCCTTTAGCTCGAGCCGTAAAGCGCTTTAGGACCGCTCCCTTCTCAACATATATGGTCTTGACTTTTAACGTGTCGATATCCGCACCATTGTTATGTTCAGCATTGGCAATCGCTGACTCGAGCACCTTTTTGAGAATCCCGGCCCCTTTCTTGGGACTGAAGGCCAAGAGGCTCAATGCCTGATCAACAGATTTGCCGCGGACTAGATCGGCAACCAATCGACCCTTCTGGGCCGATAAGCGCACACCGCGGAGAATTGCGTTGGTTTCCATTGTCATCCCCTACCTCTTCACCGCCGCCTTCTTGCCGGCCGTATGGCCCTTGAAGGTGCGTGTAAGGGCAAATTCACCAAGTTTGTGGCCGACCATGTTCTCTGAAACGTAAACCGGAATATGCTGTTTTCCGTTGTGTACTGCGATCGTCAGCCCCACAAAATCTGGCAGAACGGTTGAACGACGCGACCAAGTCTTGATTGGGCGCTTATCGTTTGAGGCGCGCGCCGCATCTACCTTCTTGATCAGATGATCATCGACAAACGGGCCTTTCTTGATCGAACGAGCCATGATTTCCTCTTATCGCTTGTTGCGGCGCTGGACAATCATGTTGTCCGTGCGCTTATTGCTACGAGTGCGGTACCCTTTGGACGGTTGCCCCCAAGGACTGACAGGAACGCGGCCTTCTCCGGTGCGACCCTCACCACCTCCATGCGGATGGTCGATTGGGTTCATGGCTACGCCACGCACCGTAGGACGAACTCCGCGCCAGCGCTGAGCGCCGGCCTTGCCGAGCTTCCGCAGATTGTTCTCTTCGTTGCCCACCTCGCCGATGGTCGCACGGCAATCAATGTGAATGCGGCGAATCTCACCCGAACGCAAGCGTACCTGGGCGTAGTTACCTTCGCGTGCAAGCAGTTGAACCGACGTGCCAGCCGAACGAGCCAGCTGAGCACCCTTGCCCGGGCGCAGCTCAATGCAATGGATGGTTGTTCCGACCGGAATATTGCGAATCGGCAAGGCATTTCCGCTTTTGATTGGCGCCTCAACACCGGAAACAACCTCCTGACCGACTGCCATTCCCTTGGCAGCAACGATGTAGCGACGCTCACCGTCCGCATAGAGCAGAAGTGCGATATTCGCCGAGCGGTTTGGGTCGTACTCAAGACGCTCAACCTTGGCCGAGACACCATCCTTGTTCCGCTTGAAGTCTATGAGGCGATAGTGCTGCTTATGGCCACCACCTTGATGGCGAACCGTTATACGTCCGCCACTATTCCGCCCTGCTTTGCTGGTCTTCTTTTCGATAAGCGCATCAATGGGCCTACCTTTATGCAGATTGGGATTTACGACCTTTACAAGCGAACGGCGGCCAGCAGAGGTCGGCTTGACTTTGACGAGTGCCATTTACGCGACTCCCCCTTCGGCGAAGTTGATTTCTTGGCCCGGCTTCAAGCAAACATACGCCTTGCGCATATCGCTACGGCGGCCCATGGCGCGACCATAGCGTTTGGCCTTGCCTTTAACGTTAGCCACTTGAACGGATTCCACCTCAACCTTGAACAATAGTTCAACGGCAGCCTTAACCTCAAGCTTTGTCGCATCCGAAGCGACGATAAAGATGACCTGCTCATGTTTCTCGGCTATGTAAGTAGCCTTTTCAGATATCTGCGGAGCAAGTAGCACCTGCATCAGGCGCTCTTCGTTGAATTTTGGTGCACTCATGCCAACATCTCCTCCATTTTGGCAATCGCGCCCCTGGTCATCAATACCCTAGGGAAGCGAACCAGCGACACCGGATCCGCTTGCTGGGCTTCAAGCACCAAAACGTTCGGAAGATTGCGAGACGCCAGCAGCAGATTTTCATCAACTGTATCGGTAATCAGCAACACGGAGCCAAAGCCCATATCCTTCAATTTGCTGGCGACCAATTTTGTTTTGGGAGCGTCAACCGAAAAATTCTCGACCACCGCCAAGCGATCTTCGCGTGCAAGCTGCGACAGGATCGAGGCAATACCGGCTCGGTACATCTTTCGGTTAACCTTCTGCGAGAAGTTCTCTTCCGGAGAATTCGGAAAAATACGACCGCCTCCGCGCCACAATGGCGATGAAGTCATCCCAGCGCGCGCGCGGCCAGTACCTTTTTGCCGAAATGGCTTCTTCGTACTATGGTGGACCTCGGCGCGGGTAAGTTGCGCTCGGTTTCCCGCCCGGCCGTTCGCCTGATAGGCCACGACTAATTGATGTACGAGAGCCTCGTTGTAGTCGCGTCCGAATAGTGTGTCGGATGCAGATACCGTAGCCGCTTGCAGCCCTTGATCGTTGATAAGTTTCAGTTCCACGATCTGCCCCTCACTTAACCCGAACCGCTGGCCGAATCACGACATCGCCACCTTTGGCACCAGGCACAGCCCCCTTTATCAGGAGCAACTGTCGAGTCTCATCTACGCGGACAACTTCCAAGTTTTGCGTTGTGCGGGCAACATTGCCAAGTTGCCCAGCCATGCGCTTGCCCGGGAAAACACGACCAGGATCCTGCGCCATGCCGATCGAACCAGGCGAATTGTGCGACACCGAGTTACCATGTGACGCACGATTTGACGAAAAATGATGTCGTTTGATCGAACCCGAAAAGCCCTTTCCAACTGTCGTACCGGAAATGTCGACTTTTTGCCCAACCCGAAAGATGGTGACTGAAATCACATCGCCCAGCTTGCAGCTTGCAAGCTCATCCTGATCAACCGGAAACTCCCTCAAGACCTCTCCGGCTTCAACTCCAGCTTTGGCAAGGTGTCCAGCCAGGGGTTTCACTACACGACGCGGGCGACGACTGCCAAACATTACCTGGACAGCCGCATAGCCATCACTCTCAGGCAACTTGATCTGCGCGACGCGGTTGTTTGAAACATCCAGAACGGTCACCGGCACGGAAGAACCGTCGTCGGTAAACACACGCGTCATGCCAACCTTGCGTCCAACAAGGCCGAGACTCATATTTTCTCCTAACCCCGGCTGCGATTGGCCAGGCGCTAAAACCAACTACCTAAACTACAGCCACCCTCTTCTGCATTACGTCCAGGGACTACAGATCAAGGGCCCTTACTTCAACTTAATCTCGACATCCACCCCCGCCGGCAGATCTAGCTTCATCAACGCATCGACAGTCTTATCGGTTGGATCAATGATGTCCATCAAACGAAGGTGGGTGCGAATCTCAAACTGATCCCGAGATGTTTTGTTGACATGCGGCGAACGCAAGACATCGAAGCGCTCTATGCGAGTCGGCAACGGAACCGGCCCTCGCACTACGGCACCAGTACGCTTTGCCGTATCAACGATCTCAAGGGATGACTGATCAATCAATTTGTAGTCGAACGCCTTAAGACGAATGCGAATCTTCTGGTTCTGCATAACAAACCCTTAAAGAGCAGTGGCGCCCCGGGGCGCCCGATAACTGACGAGGAAAGCCGATTATTATGTCGTGCTTTCCAGCATAATGCAATCCTTTACTCGATGATTTTTGCGACGACACCGGCGCCGACGGTACGACCGCCTTCACGGATGGCGAAGCGCAGCCCCTCTTCCATCGCGATCGGGGCGATCAGCTTCACCGTCATCTGAATATTGTCGCCCGGCATCACCATCT